>NZ_AOFD01000142.1 GCF_000332815.1 Arthrobacter nitrophenolicus | reverse complement strand
CTTCCATCTCGGCCGTAGCGTTCAGCTTCATCGTGCAGGAACCCAGCGGGATCATGGTCCGGTCAAGCGCCAGGTCCCGGTCGGACAGCTTCCGGATATACCGCAGCAGCTGCGTCTCGGAGCGGTGCGTATTGAACACCGGATGCTGCAGGAAGGAGGAGGTGCGTTCGACGGCGGAGTCGAGTGCAAAGGCTCCGGTGGAGCCCACTGCCTCGCCGCCGAAAACCGACGCGACGGCGGCGACGGTCGCCGTCGTCGTGGTTTCGTCCACGGAAATACCCACGGTATCGGCGTCGATGAAACGCAGATTGATGCCCTTGGCCTCCGCGGCAGCGACAACCTCCGCTCCCCTGCCGGGGACGCGGACCGTGACGGTGTCGAAGAAGGAACCGTGCAGGACCTCCGCGCCGGAAGCCTTCAGGGAAGCTGCCAGCGTGCGGGCGTGGCGGTGCGCGGTCTGCGCGATCGCTTTCAGTCCCTCGGGACCGTGGTAAACGGCGTACATCGAAG
>NZ_AOFD01000141.1 GCF_000332815.1 Arthrobacter nitrophenolicus | reverse complement strand
CCTCCATCTCGGCCGTAGCGTTCAGCTTCATCGTGCAGGAACCCAGCGGATCATGGTGCGGTCCAACGCCAGGTCCCGGTCCGACAGCTTCCGGATATACCGCAGCAGCTGCGTCTCCGACCGGTGCGTATTGAACACCGGATGCTGCAGGAAGTCCGAAGTGCGGAGCACGGCTGCGGGCAGCTCGAAGCCCTGCGCGTCCCCGACGGGACCGGCGCCGAAGGCGACGGCAACGGCGGACAGCGTTGCCGCCGTCGTCGTCTCATCGATGGAGACACCCACGGTGTCCTCGTCGATGAAGCGGAGGTTGATGCCCCGGGCCTCTGCGGCGGTCAGGACCTTGCGGGCCTTGCCCGGCACGCGGACGGTGAGGGTGTCAAAGAACGAATCGGTGACGAGTTCCCGGCCCACGGCCGCCAGCGCTGTGGCGAGGATCCGGGCGTTGTGGTTGACCCGCTCGGCGATGGCCTTCAGCCCGTCCGGGCCGTGGTAGACGGCGTAGAAGGACGA
>NZ_AOFD01000140.1 GCF_000332815.1 Arthrobacter nitrophenolicus | reverse complement strand
CCCGCCCATCAGCTTCACATACGCCCACGAAATGGGCAGCACGCCCGCGGAACCGAACTTCGACGCCGAGATGGGGACATCGTTCCCTTCGGTCCAGGTGGCCGCGTTGCCGGGCATAAAGGGTGCGAGGTGTGCCTTCGCTGCGACGGGTCCGACGCCGGGTCCGCCGCCGCCGTGCGGGATGCAGAAGGTCTTGTGCAGGTTCAGGTGCGAGACGTCCCCGCCGAACTTGCCCGGCTGCGCCAGGCCCACCAGGGCGTTCAGGTTCGCGCCGTCGATGTACACCTGCCCGCCGGCGGCGTGCACGGCATCGCAGACCTCACGGACGTCCCCGTCGTACACCCCGTGCGTGGACGGTAGGTGATCATGATCGCCGACAGGGCGTCCTTGTGCGCCTCGATCTTCGCGTACAGGTCAGCGTGGTCGATCGTGCCGTCGGCTGCGGTGGCCACCACGACGACCTTCATCCCGGCCAGCACCGCCGAGGCGGCGTTGGTGCCGTGCGCGGAAGCAGGGATCAGGCACACGTTGCGCTGGCCCTCACCG
>NZ_AOFD01000139.1 GCF_000332815.1 Arthrobacter nitrophenolicus | reverse complement strand
CGACGCCTATGCACGCCGCATCCTGGGCTGGCGCGTCAGCACCTCGGCCAAAGCGGGTTTCGTTCTCGATGCCCTCAAACAGGCAGTCCATGAACGCTGCCCGGCGAAGGGTATGGGACTGGTTCACCACAGCGACCGCGGCTGCCAGTATCTGTCCATACGCTACACCGAACGCTTGGCCGAAGCAGGCATCGAACCCTCGGTCGGCAGCGTCGGCGACAGTTATGACAATGCTCTGGCCGAGACGATCAACGGGCTCTTCAAGGCCGAGGTCATCCACCGTCGGGGTCCGTGGCGCAGCTTTGAGGCTGTCGAATACGCAACACTCGAATGGGTTGACTGGTTCAACAACCGCCGCCTGCTGGAGCCCATCGGGAACATCCCGCCCGCCGAAGCCGAGGCGAAATTCTACGCTGCTCTGGACGCTGAACCCCATGGCCGCATAACTAACCGAAATCAGCCTCCGTCAAACCCGGCGCCGTTCACACCTTCCGAGTATCCGGATCGCCAGGCGTTGCGGGTGACCCCGTCGAAAAGGTTGCGCAGGCGGAAC
>NZ_AOFD01000138.1 GCF_000332815.1 Arthrobacter nitrophenolicus | reverse complement strand
ACCGCCCATCAGCTTCACATACGCCCACGAAATGGGGAGGACACCGGCAGAGCCAAAGCGTGACGCCGAGATGGCAACGCCGTGGCCTTCCTCATGAGCGGCCTTATTGGCATCACCGGGCATAAACGGCGCCAGGTGCGCCTTCGCTGCGACGGGTCCGACGCCGGGCCCGCCGCCGCCGTGCGGGATGCAGAAGGTCTTGTGCAGGTTCAGGTGCGAGACGTCCCCGCCGAACTTGCCCGGCTGCGCCAGGCCCACCAGGCGTTCAGGTTCGCGCCGTCGATGTACACCTGCCCGCCCGCGGCGTGCACGGCATCGCAGACCTCACGGACATCCCCGTCGTACACCCCGTGCGTGGACGGGTAGGTGATCATGATCGCCGACAGGGCATCCTTATGCGCCTCGATCTTCGCGTACAGGTCAGCATGGTCGATCGTGCCGTCGGCCGCCGTGGCCACCACGACGACCTTCATCCCGGCCAGCACCGCCGACGCGGCGTTGGTGCCGTGCGCGGAAGCAGGGATCAGGCACACGTTGCGCTGACCCTCACCA
>NZ_AOFD01000137.1 GCF_000332815.1 Arthrobacter nitrophenolicus | reverse complement strand
GCCTTTGCCGGAGCCGAGGTTCCAGCGGAAGACGCCGGCGCGGGCTGTGACGTGGTCCAGGGCTGCGACGTGGCCTTGGGCGAGGTCGACGACGTGGATGTAGTCGCGCAGGCAGGTGCCGTCGGGGGTGTCGTAGTCGCCGCCGAAGACCAGAAGTTTTTCGCGTCGGCCGACGGCGACCTGGGCGATGAACGGGACGAGGTTGTTGGGGATGCCCTGGGGGTCTTCGCCGATCCGGCCGGAGGGGTGGGCGCCGACGGGGTTGAAGTAGCGCAGCAGTGCTATGTGCCAGCGGGGGTCTGCGGCGCCGAGGTCGGAGAGGATGTCTTCGATTTGTTCTTTGGTGCGGCCGTAGGGGTTGTTGGCGCCGATTTCCATTTTTTCGACGTAGGGGATGGGGTTGTGTTCGCCGTAGACGGTGGCGGAGGAGCTGAAGACGATGGAGCGGACGTCGTGCCGGTCCATGACGCGGATCAGGTTCAGGGTGCCGACCAGGTTGTTGTAGTAGTACTTCAGCGGTTCCTGGACTGATTCGCCGACGGCTTTGAGGCCGGCGAAGTGGATGACGGCGTCGATGGCGCT
>NZ_AOFD01000136.1 GCF_000332815.1 Arthrobacter nitrophenolicus | reverse complement strand
CAGCATTCGACGACGTTGACGGCGAGGCCGCCCATGGCGGTTTCTTTGTATTTGTCGCTCATGTCCTTGCCGGTTTCGCGCATGGTGATGATGACTTCGTCGAGGGAGACGCGGTGGGTGCCGTCGCCCCAGAGCGCCATTTTCGCGGCGTTGATCGCTTTCGCGGCAGCGATCGCGTTCCGTTCGATGCAGGGCACCTGGACCAGCCCGCCGATCGGGTCACAGGTCAGGCCCAGGTTGTGTTCCATCGCGATCTCCGCGGCGTTTTCCACCTGCGCCGGGGACCCGCCCATCACCTCGGCCAGGCCCGCCGCGGCCATCGACGACGCCGACCGACCTCGCCCTGGCAGCCGACCTCCGCCCCGGAAATCGAGGCCTGTTCCTTGTACAGCACCCCCACCGCGCCCGCGGCCAGCAGGAACCTGACCACCACACCGTCCCGGTCCTGCCGGGTGGCTTTGTCCATGCCCGGCGCGAAATGCAGCGCGTAGAACAGCACCGCCGGGATAATCCCGGCCGCCCCGTTCGTCGGCGCCGTGACCACCCTGCCGCCGGTCGCGTTCTCCTCGTTCACCGCCAGCGCCACCAGGTTCACCCACTCCTGCCAGTACCTGGGATCGAACGGGCCCGCGTCCCACGCAGCATCCCGGTCCTGGCTGTCGCCGCCGGGGTTTGCGCTTTCCTTCTTGAGCCGTTCGTACCAGTCCGGGGCGCGGCGGCG
>NZ_AOFD01000135.1 GCF_000332815.1 Arthrobacter nitrophenolicus | reverse complement strand
CGGCCGGAACCGGCACGGGCGTCTCCCGGTCCCGTAAAGCGGCCGCGGCGCTTCCCGCGCCGGCCGCCGTCCCGCCGTCGTCCTGGTTTCTTCGCACCTCCGCAAGGGTGGTGTCCAGGACCTTGAACAGCCGGCTGGTGTCGAACTCGAAGCGGGCCGGGCTGAATTCCAGCGCCTGCCGGCGCGTGAGCCGCGCCAGGCTCTCCGGCAGCTCATCGGCCCGCGGCATCCGCGCCTTGTCCACCAGGATCGGGATCACCCGGACGTTGCGGGTCAGGGCGGCCTGGACCTCGAGGCGCACAAAGTCGTCAGGGTCGTCGAGCCGGCGCCGGCCGTGCTCATCGGCGGTGGTGAGCCACTCGTCGCCGATCAGCACCAGCACCACGTCGCAGGAACCGACGGCCCGGGTAATTGCCTCGACGAAGTCGTCGCCCAGCTGGATGGAATCGACGTCCTTGAAGACCTGCCCGCCGCCGTAGCGGTCGGCCAGCCGGTCGTACAGCCAGCCGGCCGGGTACGCGGTCTCTTCCCGCCGGTAGCTGATGAAGATCCGGCCGGTCGCGTTCGGGGGAGAATCTGCCATTGCCCACGCCCTTTTGACCGAGCCAGACCCCCGACGGTATTACACCGCCGGGGGCGTTACTGGGGCGTTACCGCCGGGGTGGGGCGTCCCGCCGGCCCTGGCCGGGCTGTCAGCTGATGGCGGTCATGACGTTCCAGCCGTCGCCGACGCTGGTGCGCCAGCCGAA
>NZ_AOFD01000134.1 GCF_000332815.1 Arthrobacter nitrophenolicus | reverse complement strand
CGACGATGGCCAGCAGCGCCTGGGCGGTGCAGATGTTGGACGTGGCCTTCTCGCGGCGGATGTGCTGTTCGCGGGTCTGCAGGGCCAGACGGTAGGCGGGGACACCGGCGTCGTCCTTGGAGACCCCCACCAGGCGGCCGGGCATCGAACGCTCCAGGCCCTTCTGGACTGCCATGTACGCGGCGTGCGGGCCGCCATAGAACAGCGGGACGCCGAAGCGCTGGGCGGAGCCGACGGCGATATCCGCACCCTGCTCGCCGGGAGGGGTGATCAGGGTCAGCGCCAGCAGGTCGGCGGCAACCGTGACAAGTGCGCCGCGCTCCTTGGCCTGCGCGATCACTGCCGAGTGGTCGAACACCCGGCCCGAGGCACCAGGCTGCTGCAGGACCACACCGTTGATGGCACCGTCCGGCAGGCCTGCAGACAGGTCGGCGATTTCCACCTCGAAGCCCAGGGCTTCCGCGCGGCCCTTCACAATGGCGATGGTCTGGGGCAGGCAGTCGGCATCCAGGACAGTCTTGCCGTCCCGGGCATCCTTGTTCTTATTGGCCCGGCGCATCATGAGGACGGCCTCGGCCACGGCGGTGGCTTCATCCAGCAGGGACGCGTTGGCGATGGGCAGTCCAACAAGGTCCTGGACCATGGTCTGGAAATTCAGGAGCGCCTCAAGCCGGCCCTGCGAAATCTCGGGCTGGTACGGGGTGTAGGCGGTGTACCAGGCCGGGGATTCCAGGATGTTGCGGCGGATCACCGG
>NZ_AOFD01000133.1 GCF_000332815.1 Arthrobacter nitrophenolicus | reverse complement strand
CCCTGGCGCTCTACCGCCGCTACCCGAACGTCTGCCTGCGCACCTTTTCCAAGGCCTACGGGCTCGCCGGTCTGCGCGTGGGGTATGCAATCGCGACGCCGGCCATCGCGGAGGGCCTGCGCCGCACCGCCCTGCCCTTCGCCGTGAGCGCACTGGCCCAGAAGGCGGCCGTCGCGTCGCTGGACGCGGAGGAGGAGATGGCAGCGCGCGTGGCCGCCGTCCGACAGGAGCGCGCCCGGATGGCCGCGGAGCTGGCAGCCCAGGGCTGGAAGCTGCAGCCGAGCCAGGGCAACTTCCTCTGGATCCGCGCCGACGAGGACCTCCGGGCGAGGCTGGTGGACGCGTTCGACGCCGCCGGCATCCTGGTCCGGGCGTACCAGGGCGACGGCGTGCGGATCACCGTTGCCGACTCCGCGTCCAACAACCGCGTGCTCCGGCTCCTCGCAGCCAACGCGGCCTGAAATACCTGCTCCAAAATCCCCAACCCCGTTCCACCTACACATAAGAGGAATCCCCATGGAACACCAGACAAAGACGTCTGACCGCGCCCTCGGCGCGGCCCTCAAGCCCCGGCAGCTGACCATGATGGGCTTGGGCAGCGCGATCGGCGCGGGCCTGTTCATCGGCTCCGGCGCGGGCATCCAGGCCGCCGGCCCGGCGGTGCTGATCTCCTACCTCGTGGCCGGCACGCTGATCATCCTGGTGATGTGGGCGCTCGGCGAGATGGCCGCGGCCAACCCGGACAGCGGCGCCTTCTCCGTCTACACCGCCAAGG
>NZ_AOFD01000132.1 GCF_000332815.1 Arthrobacter nitrophenolicus | reverse complement strand
GCCGTGCTGGGCGGGGACGGGGGTGGTTTTGACGTACTGGTGTGCCAGTGGCAGCAGGGGTACTTTCATGCCGATCAGTTCGCCGACCTTGGCGCCCCAGAACCCGGCGCAGGAGACCACGATGTCCGCTTCGATGACGCCGTCGGGGGTCCGGACGCCGGTGACGCGGCGGTTTTCCTGTTCGATGCCGGTCACTGCGGTGTTGCCGATGTACTTCACGCCGGCGGCTTCGGTGCGTTTGATCAGCAGCTGCACCGCACGCGCGGCGGACGCGAGCCCGTCGGTGGGCACGTGCAGGCCGCCGAGGATGTCGTCGTCGTTCAGGAGCGGGTAGAGCTCCTTGCATTCTTCGCGGGAGAGGATCCTGCCCTCGATGCCCCACGATTGGGCGTAGCCGAGCTTGCGCTTCAAATCCGCGAGCCGGGTTTCGGTGGTCGCGACCTCGAGGCCGCCGACCTGGTTGAAGCAGGAGACGCCGTCTTCGGTGAGGGAGAGGAGTTTCTCGACCGTGTATTTGGCGAAGAGGGCCATGGACTTGGACGGGTTGGTCTGGAACACCAGGCCGGGGGCGTGCGAGGTGGACCCGCCCGGCATGTTCAGCGGGCCCTGGTCCAGGACCGTGATGTTGTTCCAGCCCCGGGTGACGAGTTCATCGGCGAGGTTGGTGCCCACGATCCCGGCTCCGATAATGACAATACGTGGCGACGATTCCATAAAAGGGTTCTCCTGCAAATTCTCTACAAAGACTGGCGGTGCGGGGCGGTGCGGTGCCCCGGGTGCGGGTGGGGG
>NZ_AOFD01000131.1 GCF_000332815.1 Arthrobacter nitrophenolicus | reverse complement strand
CCCTGCTGGGCGGGGACGGGGGTGGTTTTGACGTACTGGTGTGCCAGTGGCAGCAGGGGTACTTTCATGCCGATCAGTTCGCCGACCTTGGCGCCCCAGAACCCGGCGCAGGAGACCACGATGTCCGCGTCGATCACGCCGTCGGGGGTCCGGACGCCGGTGACGCGGCGGTTTTCCTGTTCGATGCCGGTCACTGCGGTGTTGCCGATGTACTTCACGCCGGCGGCTTCGGTGCGTTTGATCAGCAGCTGCACCGCCCGCGCCGCACTGGCGAGCCCGTCACTGGGCACGTGCAGGCCGCCGAGGATGTCTTCTTCGTTCAGGAGCGGGTAGAGCTCCTTGCACTCGTCGCGGGAGAGGATCCTGCCCTCGATGCCCCACGATTGTGCGTAGCCGAGCTTCCGCTTCAAATCAGCGAGGCGGGTTTCGGTGGTCGCTACCTCGAGGCCGCCGACCTGGTTGAAGCAGGAGACGCCGTCTTCGGTCAGGGAGAGGAGTTTCTCGACCGTGTATTTGGCGAACAGGGCCATGGACTTGGACGGGTTGGTCTGGAACACCAGGCCGGGGGCGTGCGAGGTGGACCCGCCCGGCATGGTCAGCGGGCCCTGGTCCAGGACCGTGATGTTGTTCCAGCCCCGGGTGACGAGTTCATCGGCGAGGTTGGTGCCCACGATCCCGGCTCCGATGATGACAATACGTGGCGACGATTCCATAAAAGGGTTCTCCTGCAAATTCTCAAAAAAAGACTGTGTGCCCGGGCGGTGGGGTGCGGTTGCCCCGGGTGCGGGTGGTGGGTGG
>NZ_AOFD01000130.1 GCF_000332815.1 Arthrobacter nitrophenolicus | reverse complement strand
GACATAGACGAACCCTTTCCAGGTGGCGACATAGGTGAAATCGCTGACCCAGAGCATGTTCGGTGCAGACACGCGGAACTGGCGGTTCACCTTGTCCAGCGGGCACGGCGCCTTCTTGTCGGGGATCGTCGTGCGGTGCGGTTTGCCGCGGACAATGCCTTGAATACCCATGCTCTTCATCAGCCGTGCCACCGTGCATCGCGCGACATCGAAGCCTTCCCGACCAAGCTGTCGCCAGACCTTCCGGACGCCATAGACCCGCCAGTTCTCCTCGAACACGCGAAGGATCTCGGGGCGCAGCGCTTCGTCCTGACGTGCCCGATCCGACAGCCGGGACGGATCGGCCCGCTTCGCCAGATGACAATAGTAGGTGGACGGAGCGATCGGCAGCACGCCGCAGATCGGCTCGACCCCGTGTTCACCTCGATGGTCGTCGATGAACCTGACCATCACTTCGACCGGCGGTCGAGCATCTCAGGCAGTGCTGAAGCAGTGCCGCACTGCCTTCGATCATCGCAAAATACGCTGACGCCTTCCGGAGGATATCGTTCGCCTGGCGCAGCTCCCGGTTCTCGCGTTCCAGCGCCTTCATCCGCTCAGACATCTCGGTCGGAATGCCGGCGCGCCGACCGCTGTCAACCTCGGCCTTCTTCACCCAGTCGTTAAGCGTCTGCGGCGTGCAGCCGATCTTCACCGCGATCGACATCACAGCTTGCCAGCGCGACGGATGCTGCGCCTCGTTGTCCAGAACCAGCCGCACGGCCCGCTCGCGCACTTCAGGGGAAAACTTGTTCGTGGTCTTGCTCATGATGCTCCAGCCT
>NZ_AOFD01000129.1 GCF_000332815.1 Arthrobacter nitrophenolicus | reverse complement strand
GCGTAGTCCAGGAAGGCTGCGGCTTGGGGGCCGGTGACCCAGACTTCGCCCATGTGGGAGAGGTCGAACAGCCCCGCGCTCTTGCGGACGGCGTGGTGTTCGGCCAGTTCGGAGTTGTATTTGAGGGGCATCTGCCAGCCGCCGAAGTCGGTGAAGGACGCGCCGGCTTCTTGTGCTGCTCGTAGAGAGCGGTGTAGTTCTCGGTCATGGGGATCCTTTCGGGCCGGAGGTTGAGCTTGTCGAAACCCGGGTTTCGACAGGCTCAACCACCGAAATCAGTTTTCGAACTCGGAGAGCGGCGGGCAGGAGCAGATGAGGTTGCGGTCGCCTGCGGCGCCGTCGATCCGGCCGACGGGCGGGAAGTACTTTGTCCTGCCGGAGGTGGTGGACCGGGAACGCGGCCTGCTCACGCGGGTAGGCACGGTCCCAGTCGGAGGACACGACGGCGGCTGCCGTGTGCGGTGCCCGGCGCAGCGGGGAATCGGCCACGGCGAAGTCACCGGCGGCCACCTGGTCGATTTCCTTGCGGATGGTGATCATCGCCTCGATGAACCGGTCGATCTCGGCCAGGTCCTCGGACTCGGTGGGTTCCACCATCAGCGTCCCGGCCACGGGGAAGGACAGGGTGGGGGCGTGGAAGCCGAAATCGATCAGCCGCTTGGCCACATCCTCCGCGGTGACCCCGGTCTTCGCGGTGAGCTCGCGCAGGTCCAGGATGCACTCGTGCGCCACGAGCCCGCCCTCGCCGGTGTAGAGCACGGGGAAGTACTCGTTCAGCCGGGACGCCACATAGTTCGCCGCCAGCAGCGCCGACTTGGTGGCCTCGGTCAGGCCCTG
>NZ_AOFD01000128.1 GCF_000332815.1 Arthrobacter nitrophenolicus | reverse complement strand
CTGCGGAGTGGCCGTCGTCTACGCGCCAGTACCAGGCGCCTTCGACAATGCCGGGCTGGTCGACGACGGCTTCAGGCTTGTCGCCGATGAAGAAGTCCGGCTCGCCGGCTTCGTTGGGTTTGGCTACGACGAGGTTCCAGTTACGGACTTCAGGGAAGGTCATTGGTGCTCCATTGCTCGAAGGTGTGGTGAAGATCTGCGCTGGCCGCGTCGATGCGCCCGGCGCTGCGCCTCACGGCGCATCAGACAGGTGCTTCAATGTGGTGGTTCGTCGAGGTCACGGACCGGACGGGACCGGGCCGCGGGCTCCGGGCCATCGGGCTGGACGGTCTTCGTGAGTCGACGGTCTGCAGGGACTGCATCTTTGCGTCCTAGCCCCATGGCCTGTGAGATCTCAATTACACACACTCACCGTACGTAAGTCAATCCTTTTTCTGGTTCGGTCACGTTGGGCGGTTTCGCTCATGACCACAGCGCTTTGCGGTTCATGCCCCTATTTGCCCGGCGATCACGGCGGCGCTGTCGGGCGGGGGCGTGGAAACGGCCTAAAGTGTATGGGTAAGGGAGTTCAGTGGGAATGCGCATCTGAGTCCGGGGACCTCAGGGTGTTGTATCCAGGCAGGCCTCCGCACATGGAGTTTGGCCTGGAATTGAACGTCGAGCGTACGGGCTGGTGGGATTGAGGAGCAGTCTGGTCTATGACCAAAACAAGAAGCGAGAAGGTTGAGCAGAAGGCGCGGATGGGCAGGCCCCGTGACGGCTCGATCCGCAGGAAGGTCATCGACGCAGCCATTGAGTGCTATGAGGAGTTGGGCTGGAGCGGTTTCAATTTCGAGGCGGTCAGTGTCAGGGCCAAGGTTGGT
>NZ_AOFD01000127.1 GCF_000332815.1 Arthrobacter nitrophenolicus | reverse complement strand
GTGCGGAGTGGCCGTTGTCTACGCGCCAGTACCAGGCGCCTTCGACAATGCCGGGCTGGTCGACGACGGCTTCGGGCTTGTCGCCGATGAAGAAGTCCGGCTCGCCGGCTTCGTTGGGTTTGGCTACGACGAGGTTCCAGTTACGGACTTCAGGGAAGGTCATTGGTGCTCCATTGCTCGAAGGTGTGGTGAAGATCTGCGCTGGCCGCGTCGATGCGCCCGGCGCTGCGCCTCGCGGCGCATCAGAAAGGTTGTTCAATGTGGGGGGTCGTCGAGGTCATGGACCGGACGGGACCGGGCCGTGGGCGGCGGGCCATCGGGCTGGACGGTCTTCGTGAGTCGACGGTCTGCAGGGACTGCATCTTTGCGTCCTTGCCCTACGGCCTGTGAGATCTCAATTACACACACTCGCCGTACGTAAGTCAATCCTTTTTCTGGTTCGGTCACGTTGGGTGGTTTCGCTCATGACCACCGCGTTTTACTTGCGCGGGTGGCGGCAGGTGGGGCGGTTGTGGCGGGCGCTGACGGGAGAGGCCCTGCTGGCTTGGTGGATTTCCTTGTTTGCACGGGCGTCACGACGGGGTTTAGAGGGCGGGGGTGGCCGGGACGGCTTAAAGTGTAGGGGTAAGGGAGTTAGGTGGGAGTGCGCAGGTGCGCCCTGCGAATTCAGCGCGGTCTATTTCGAGCGTCGAGCGTACGGGTCGATGGGATTGAGGAGCAGTCTGGTCTATGACCAAAACAAGAAGCGAGAAGGTTGAGCAGAAGGCGCGGATGGGCAGGCCCCGCGATGGCTCGATCCGCAGGAAGGTCATCGACGCAGCCATTGAGTGCTATGAGGAGTTGGGCTGGAGCGGTTTCAATTTCGAAGCGGTCAGTGTCAGGGCCAAGGTTGGC
>NZ_AOFD01000126.1 GCF_000332815.1 Arthrobacter nitrophenolicus | reverse complement strand
AGGTGTTTTGGACGTTGGTTTTGGCGTCGGTGGCGCGGTCCTTGACGTCGGTGGCGGCGTGTTGGCCTTCTGTTTTGACGTTTTGGGCTGCGTCGGTGGCGGTGGCTTTGACGTTTTCCATCGCTTCGCGGGCGGGTTCCTTGAGGTCCTGGGCCATGTCTTTGGCGGCCTCGGTGACCTGGTTGGCCAGGGGCTGGGCTGCGGTTTTGAGCTGGTCCGCGGCTTCGCGTTCTTTCTGGCTTGGCGGGATCAGGGAGGAGACGAGCATCCCGGCGCCGAAGGCGATCAGGCCTGCGGCGAGGGGGTTGCCCTGGGTTTTGGCTTTGACCTGGTCCGGTGCGTGGGACACGGCGTGCCGGCGTCGGAGAGCCGGGCGGCGACGTTGTCCTTGGCGTCGTGGAGGGTGTCGCCGGTGTGGTGCAGGGCGTCGCTGGTGTGTCCGGTTCCGGTGTGCATGGTGTTCTGGACGCGGGTGGTGGCGTGGTCTGCTGTTCCCATGATTTTCTCCTTGACCCCGGTCACGGCGTCCCGGACTTTGTCGGTTTGGCGGTGGACGATGTTGGACGGGGTGACTTTGTCCGCGACGGCGTCCACGTTGGTGCCCAGCCGGGCGCGGGTGGCTTCGATGTCTTGGCGGATTGCGTCGGGGTTCTCGCTCATCGGTTGACCTCACCTGGTTTTAGGGTTGGGGGGATTTCGGAGAGTGTTTCGCCGGTCTGGGGCAGGCCTTTGATCTGTTTGAGTTCCTTGCGGCCGATGCTGGCCAGGACCGCGGCGATGATGGCCCAGAGGACGGCGACGATCACGGCGGCCCAGCCAAGCGGCATCAGGCGCCGAGGGCGAACATGAGGGCCAGGGACAGGAAGACCAGGACGAAGTGTCCGGCCACGCCGGCGCCGGCGAGCATGCCGGAGCCTTTCCCGGCGCGGCTGGCGGATTGTTTGAGTTCGGCCTTCGCCAGTTCCACTTCCTGGCGCATCAGGGTGGACAGGTCCCGGGTCACATCACCCAGGAGCTCCCCAAGGGAGGCGTTATCGGCCTTCTGATGCGCCTCACTCGGCGGCATCTCAGGAATCTGGCTACTCACA
>NZ_AOFD01000125.1 GCF_000332815.1 Arthrobacter nitrophenolicus | reverse complement strand
CCCGTGGCTGCAGGAGAAGATACCTCCCATATCCTCAGCGGGTTGACTAACCAGCTGCCTGATCATGATCCGGAAGAGACTGCCGAGTGGGTTGAGTCCCTGGACGCGCTGATCAGGGAACAGGGTACCGAGCGTGCCCAATACATCATGCGGAGCCTGCTGCAGCGCGCGGGCGCGCAGAGCGTCGGGGTGCCGATGGTGACCACCACCGATTACGTGAACACCATCCCGGTGGACCAGGAAGCACCGTTCCCGGGCAACGAGGAATACGAGCGCCGGTACCGGGCGTACATGCGCTGGAACGCAGCGGTCATGGTGCACCGGGCGCAGCGGCCGGACATCGCCGTGGGCGGGCACATTTCCACCTACGCCGGCGCGGCGACCCTGTACGAGGTCGGGTTCAACCACTTCTTCCGCGGCAAGGACCACCCCGGCGGCGGGGACCAGGTCTTCTTCCAGGGCCACGCGTCCCCGGGCATGTACGCCCGCGCGTTCATGGAAGGCCGGCTCTCCGAGGAGGACCTGGACGGGTTCCGGCAGGAAAAGTCCCGCGAGGGCCACGCCCTGTCCTCCTACCCGCACCCAAGGTTGATGCCCCAGTTCTGGGAATTCCCCACCGTGTCCATGGGCATCGGGCCGATGAACGCGATCTATCAGGCCCAGTCCAACCGGTACCTGCACAACCGGGGCCTGAAAGACACCTCCGACCAGCAGGTCTGGGCGTTCCTGGGCGACGGCGAAATGGACGAGCCCGAATCCCGCGGCCTGCTCCAGCTCGCCGCGAACGAGAACCTGGACAACCTGAACTTCGTCATTAACTGCAACCTCCAGCGCCTGGACGGTCCGGTGCGCGGCAACGGCAAGATCATGCAGGAACTCGAAGCGTTCTTCCGCGGCGCGGGCTGGAACGTGATCAAGGTCGTCTGGGGCCGGGAATGGGACGATCTGCTCACCCGCGACACCGACGGGTCCCTGGTGAAGATCATGAACGAAACCCCCGACGGGGACTACCAGACCTACAAGGCCGAGTCCGGCGGGTTCGTCCGCGAACACTTCTTCGGCAAGGACCCCCGCACCAAGGACCTCGTCGCGGACCTCACCGACGACCAGATCTGGAACCTCAAACGCGGCGGCCACGACTACCGCAAGGTCTACGCCGC
>NZ_AOFD01000124.1 GCF_000332815.1 Arthrobacter nitrophenolicus | reverse complement strand
CCCCAACAGCCGGCCGCGCCAGCGGACGCCCAATCTTTTAGTGCGAGCCCTGCGAGCATGCCTTTCACTCTCAGGCCCAGGGACAACCTAACGACGCCGCCGCCCAGGGCTTGCCGCCGGCGGCCGCCAGCCGTGCACCTGGTTGCTGCGGGGATTGGCGGTCCGCCGCCGGCGACCACCAACATGAGCCGGCCACGACGGCGGACCGCCCGCGGTGACCGGCCCCGAAAGACCGGCCACCCTCGGCGCTATTCGCGGCGGTCGTGGAGGGCGATCGCCCCGTGTTGTCCGGCTGCGCGGCGGAACCGGCTGTCGCTGCTGTAGATGAATGTGCCGCCGAACATGTACCACGGCTTGGGTTCACCGGCGGGGGTGACGGGTTCTGCGTGCACAACGGTTTCGTCGTGGAATGATTTTTTCTTGACCAGCCGGACCGCCGGGCGTTTCTCGGTGGCCTCGAAAACCGGGTCGATGCCTTCGCCGATGACGGTGACTTCCATGACGTGGGCGGAGATGCCCCGGTTTGAGAAGTCGGTGCCCAGGGCGTCGCGGTAGATCAGGGTGGTGATGCCTTTGGGGGCGGTGGTGTCGTTGCTCATGTGCTGATTCCTTTGAAGTCGTTTGGGGTTGCTGTACTGCCCGGCCTCTGGCCGGGCAGTACAGCGGTTGTCAGTGCTGGTTAGGCGGCGTCGCGCACGATGTAGGGCATCCGGTACCGGCTGGGCAGTTCGGCGGCGGCCTCGGGCAGGTCTGCCGGGCCTTGGGCCTGCCCGTTCTTCCAGTGGGTGAACGCCTGCTCCGTGATGGCATCCCACAGGCGGGCTTTCGTCCTGTAGTAGGTGCAGGTCACGTCGCCCTCGCAGTAGGTGGCGATGCCGAACAGGTTGCCGATGCTGTCAGCGGTGCGGGTAACGGCGACCATGACGTAGGGCCACTGGCCCAGGTCCCAGCCGTCACAGCCCCAGCTGGAGAGCACGGCCCAGCCGTGTTCTTCGATGAGTTCCATCCAGTCGTAGCCGCCGTTCATGTGGTAATCACCCAGCACGGTCACGCCGTCGATGGTTTCCTCGGTGTCCGCGAGGGTCACGGTCTTTTTGGATACTGCGCTCATGTGGTGTTGCTCCTTCTTGCCGAGAAGTTGGGTGGGTGGGGCGGCTTAGGTGACCGGCCAGCTCCCCTCTCCCCCTCGTTGTTTTTGGCTGCTGGCGAAGCTTGCGGAGCTGTGCCCGAACCGGCCCGTCTACCCATCGGGCAAGGG
>NZ_AOFD01000123.1 GCF_000332815.1 Arthrobacter nitrophenolicus | reverse complement strand
GGCGGATTCATATGGTGGTTGCAACGCTTTGATTGATGGAGCGTTTGATGCCGAAGTTGTTTCCTGTCCATGTCCGTGATGATTTTCTCGATCTGGTGTGTGCCGGTTTGTCGGTCAGTGCTGCTGCCCGGCGTGTCGGGGCCTCGCGCGGCACGGCGAAGAAGTGGTGGGCCGAGTCTGGTCAGATGACGCTGAGCATTTCGGCCCATGGTGGCCTGGCAGATCCTGGCCCGTCCGCGGAGCTTCCCTGCGGGCGGGCACTAACCGAGGCGGAGCGGGGGATGATCCAGATGGGCCGGCAGGCCGGGATGAGCTACGCGAAGATCGGTGAGGTGATCGGGCGGGACAAGTCCGTAATCTGGCGTGAGGTCAACCGCAACTGTGATGCCGAGGGCAGGTACAACGCTCAAGTCGCGCATACCAGAGCCCATCAGGCGCGGCGCCGGCCCAAGCCCTTCAAGCTCATCGAAGACGAGGATCTGTGCCGGCTGATCGGAGTGTGGATGGATGACGGGTGGAGCCCGAAGCTGATCTCTTCGATGCTGGCGTTTTACTTTGCCGATGACCAGACTATGCAGGTGAGCCACGAGACGATTTACCAGGCCCTGTACGTCCAGACCCGCGGGAAACTGCGGGCAGACCTGGCCGAAAATCTCAGCCTCAAACGCAAACAACGCGTTCCCCACACCAGCGACCGGCTCAAGAACAGCCCCTACAAGGAGGCTTTCAAGATCAGCGAACGCCCCGCCGAAGCCCAGGACCGGGCCGTCCCGGGACACTGGGAAGGAGACCTGATCATCGGATGCAACGGGACCGCGATCGGCACCCTGGTCGAACGCTCCACCCGGTTCACGATCCTGCTCCACCTGCCCGGGGACCACACCGCCGAGACGGTCGCCGCGGCGATGATCCAGGAGATGGGAAAGCTCCCGGAGCACCTGCGCCGCTCGATCACCTGGGACCGCGGCACCGAGCTCGCCGACTACGCCAAGATCCAGACCGCCCTCGAGACCACGCTCTACTTCTGCGACCCCCACTCGCCCTGGCAGCGAGGCACAAACGAGAACACCAACCGGCTCCTGCGGTTCTGGTTCGAGAAAGGCTCCGACCTCTCCGCCCACACCCCCGACGACCTTGACCGCATCGCAGCCAAGCTCAACCGCCGCCCCCGGCCAACCCTGAACCTCGACACCCCAGCCAACCGGCTAAACCAGCTGCTGCACGCGGCCTAACCACCCCACGTTGCTCCCACCACTTGACTTTGCC
>NZ_AOFD01000122.1 GCF_000332815.1 Arthrobacter nitrophenolicus | reverse complement strand
CTCTTGCCCGCTGGGTAGACGGCCGGTTCGGGCACAGCTCCGCAAGCTTCGCCAGCAGCCAAAAACAACGAGGGGGAGGGGAGCTGGCCGGTCACCTAAGCCGCCCCACCCACCCAACTTCTCGGCAAAAAGGAGCAACACCATGAACGACCGCATTGCACGCGCAGCCCTGACCCGCCTGTTCGAACCCAACGACACCGTTGGGCGGACCCTTGTGGGCAGGCTCGGCGCCTACGCTGCGCTGCGGCTCGCCACCGGCGCGCAACCCGCCCACACCCTCCCCGACGTGACGGACGAGGAACTGGCGGCCGCGCTGAAGCGCTGGGTACCCCGCGTGCCGGACCTGGCCCCGGAGAAGGACCTGACCACCATCGAACGCCTGGGCGGTGGCTTCCTGATCCCCGGTGATGAGCACTGGCCCACCGGCCTGGAGGACCTCCCCGACGCACCCCTGGGCCTTTGGTACCGGGGCAACATTGGCAACGGCATCCCCGACCCCTCCCGCTGCGCGGCCCTCGCGGGCTCACGGGACTGCACGAGCTACGGCGCGGCCGTGACCGGCGATATTTCCTACAGCCTGGCCCAGCAAGGGATCTGCGTCATAGCCGGACTCGCCTACGGCATCGACGCCCACGCCCACCGCGCCGCACTGGCCGGAAGCACCGGCAACGGCCCGGCAACCATCGCCGTCCTCGCCGGAGGACTGGACCGCGAGTACCCGTCCGGAAATGCCGACCTCGCGGCCGCCATCCGCGCCAACGGCCTAACCCTCTCCGAACTGCCCCCAGGATCGGCGCCCACCCGGCACCGCTTCTTGCAGCGGAACCGCATCATCGCCGCCCTCGCCGGGGTCACCTGCGTCGTGGAAGCACGCTGGCGCTCCGGTGCCCTGAACACCGCCTTCCACGCCGAAACCATCGCCCGGCACGTCGCCGCCGTCCCCGGCAGCGTCCACAGCGCCAACTCCGCAGGATGCCACCGGCTCCTGAAAGACGGCGCCGCGGCACTGGTCACCGACGCGGCGGAACTGACCGAACTGCTCGCCAGCTAAATCCCCAGGTGGCCGGTCCTTTTGGGGCCGGTCACCGCGGGCGGTCCGCCGTCGTGGCCGGCTTTTGGTGGTGGTCGCCGGCGGCGGACCGCCAATCCCGCAGTGACCAGGTGCACGGCTGGCGGCCGCCGGCGGCAAGCCTGAGCGGCGGCGTCGTTGGGTTGTCCGGGGCCTGAGAGTGAAAGGCATGCTCGCAGGGCTCGCACTAAAAGATTGGGCGTCCGCTGGCGCGGCCGGCTGTTGGGT
>NZ_AOFD01000121.1 GCF_000332815.1 Arthrobacter nitrophenolicus | reverse complement strand
TCCGGTGTGGCCGTCGCGGGTTGCGGCGATTTCGTGGATGCGGGTGCGGCAGGCGTACCAGCCGATGACCATGAGGATGGATGCGATGGCGGTGACGAGCATGGTGAGGGGGGATTCGATGAAGACCATGGCCAGGACGCCTGCGAGGAAGAGCAGGGAGAGGTAGCCGGTGTAGGGGGCGCCGATCATGCGGAAGGTGGGGCGTTGCAGCCAGCCTTTGTCTGCCCAGCGTTTGAGTTGGATTTGGCACAGGACGATGGTGGCCCAGGTCATGATGATGCCGACGGAGGCGACGTTGAGGACGATTTCGAAGGCTTGGGCGGGGACGAGGTAGTTCAGGGGGACGCCGAGGAGGGAGATGGCGGCGGTGATGGCGATGCCGCCGTAGGGGACGCCTGCTTTGTTCATGCGGGAGGCGAATTGGGGGGCGGATCCGTTGACGGACATGGAGCGCAGGATCCGGCCGGTGGAGTAGAGGCCGGCGTTGAGGGAGGACAGGGCGGCGGTGAGGACGACGAGGTTCATGATGACGTCTACGCCTTGGATGCCGATGGAGCCGAAGAAGGTGACGAAGGGGCTGACGCCTTTTTCGTAGGAGGTGTAGGGCAGGAGCAGGGCCAGGAGGATGACGGAGCCGACGTAGAACACGGCGATGCGGAAGACGACGGAGTTGATGGCCTTGGGCATGATTTTTTCGGGGTTTTCGGTTTCGCCGGCGGCGGTGCCGACGAGTTCGATGGAGGCGTAGGCGAACAGGACGCCTTGCATGAGGATGATCATGGGGAGCAGGCCGTTGGGGAAGATGCCGCCGTTGTCGGTGATGAGGCTGATGCCGACTGTTGGCCGTCGACGGGGGTGCCGAAGATGACGAAGTAGGTGCCGACGATGAGGAAGATGACCAGGGCGCGACTTTGATCAGGGCGAACCAGAATTCCATTTCGCCGAAGACCTTTGACCGAGACGAGGTTCAGGGCGAGGACGACGATGAGGGCGGTCAGGGCCCAGGCCCATTGCGGGACGGCTGCCATCCAGGGGATGTAGTTGCCGAAGAAGTTCATGTAGAGGCTGCGGCGGTGATGTCCACGATGGTGGTGGTGGCCCAGTTGATCCAGTAGAACCAGCCGGAGACGAAGGCTGCTTTTTCGCCGAAGAATTCGCGGGCGTAGGAGACGAAGGAGCCCGAGGAGGGCCGGTGCAGGACCAGTTCGCCCAGGGCGCGCAGGATCAGGAACGCGAAGAACCCGCACACGGCGTAGGCGATGACCAGGGACGGGCCGGCCGCGTTGAGCCGGCCGCCGGCGCCCAGGAACAGGCCGGTCCCGAT
>NZ_AOFD01000120.1 GCF_000332815.1 Arthrobacter nitrophenolicus | reverse complement strand
GCGCCGGCGAACCAGTGCTGGATCGTTTGGAAGGTTTCCGGTCCTGACGTGCTGCTTACCTGGTGGGCGAGGTCCCCGATGGTGATTTTGTTGAGGGAGTCCCGCCAGGCCGTTTCTGCTGTCATCATCGCTATCGCGATGGGGCAGTGCGTGAGGCATTTTTCTGGAGGGGTGCCGAGGGGGCCGCGCTGGCGGATCTCAGTGCAGACGAACAGTGGTTGTTTGCCTTCGACCGCCTGTACGACATCGAGGATGCTGATCTGGTCGGCGGGCCGGGTCAGCACGTAGCCTCCGGCGTGCCCCTGCAGCGATCGGACAAGTCCGCCGCGTGAAAGGGCCTGCATCTGCTTGGCCAGATAGCTGCTTGAGACATCGTGGAGTCCTGCGAGCTTCCCAGCGGGTACTGCCCCGTCCATCCGGCTGAGGACCACGCAGCAGTGGATAGCCCATTCGACACCTCCAGATAACTTCATATCGTCCATAGTAGTTGACTCGGACACATGATGTCCGTAACCTTCATCTCGGATAAAAGTTATCCGAGTAGTAGGTGAGGACGAGATATGAAAATTCTGGTTGCAGGCGGCACAGGCCTGATCGGCAGGCAGGTTGTGGATATTCTGACCGGGCAGGGACACCAGGCAATTGCTGCTTCCCCCTCCAGCGGTGTGGACTCGGTGACCGGCGAGGGTTTGGACGAAGCAATGGCCGGCACCGATGTTGTTATCGACTTGACGAACACCACGGATTTCGACGAAAACGTTGTGGTTCCGTTCTTCACGAAATCCACGGCAAATCTCCTTGCTGCCGAGAAGCGAGCCGGAGTGCAGCACCACGTGGTCCTTTCCGTTGTGGGGACCGACCGGATTGGTCCAGTCGGGTACTTCGCAGGTAAGACGGTCCAGGAGAACGCAGTCCGGGACGGCGGGGTGCCTTACACCTTGGTCCGGGCAACCCAGTTCTTCGAGTTCATCCCGATGATCGCTGACGTTGGGACCCGTGACGGCAAAGTCTTCCTCACCCCCCACTTGATGCAGCCGATGGCCGCCGCCGACGTCGCGCGATTGGTCGCCGATGCAGCGGTGTCTCCTGCCCTGAACGGGGAGCTTGAAATTGCCGGCCCCGAACGAGCACCCATGCACGAGTTCGCCAGCCGGGTCCTCAGCGCGCAGGGCGATCCCCGCACCGTGGCCGTTGACCCTGACGCCGGTACTTCGGTATCCCCATCGAGGAAACAACCATTGTCCCGGTCGGAGAAGCCCGCATCGGCGAGAAAACTCTGGACCAATGGTTGCAGGAGAACACAAACTCCTAGCACCACAGGAGCTCCCGCTGCGTCAACGGAAAACCCCAGCCCACGACAAATCACTGATGAGTAACCCACAAGGCAACCACCAA
>NZ_AOFD01000119.1 GCF_000332815.1 Arthrobacter nitrophenolicus | reverse complement strand
AGGAGCCTGTCAAGTTGTTTGTGTAAGTGAGGTTGAGTCTTATCGGTTGAGGTAGGGTCCGAGTCTGTCGGGGTAGTTCAGGACGAGGACGCCAAGGGCCTCGCTCCATCCTTGCGTGGCGGTTCCTTCGATGAGTTTGTTGACCGTCTTGGAACGGTTCTCCCGGGCCTTGCCTTCGAGCTTGGCGCGGTCGCTGGCGCGTTTGTCTTCGATGTTGCAAATGGCCAGCCAGAGCAGCTTCACGGCCGCCTGATCGTTGGGAAAATGCCCTCGGTTCTTGATGATCTTGCGCAGCTGGTAGTTCAGCGACTCGATCGCGTTCGTGGTGTAGATGATGCGCCGCACCGGCGGCGGAAAGGCCAGAAAAGGGATGAATTTCTCCCAGCCGTTGCGCCAGGTCCGGACAGTCGCAGGATATTTCCTGCCAAGGTCCGAGGCCTCGAACGCGTCCAGGGCGTCCTGCGCGGCCTCGGCCGTCGGTGCGGTGTAAACCGGCCGCAGCGCGGACGCGACCTTCCTGCGGTCCTGATAGCCGATGAAGCGCTCGAGGCCCGGATCAGGTGCACGACGCAGGTCTGGACGGTCGCGGCCGGCCACGTTACGGCTATGGCCTCGGGGAAACCGGTGAGACCGTCACAGCAGACAATCAGCACGTCCTTCACTCCGCGGTTGGCCAGTTCGGCGCAGACCCCCGCCCAGAACTTCGCACCCTCGGTCGCCTCGACCCAGATGCCCAGGACGTGCTTGATGCCCTCCATGTCCACGCCCACGGCGATGTGCGCGGCACGGTTCTGCACCTGGTGGCCGTCCCGGACCTTGATGACGATCGCGTCCAGATACAGGATCGGATACAGCGGCTCCAGAGGCCGCTTCTGCCATTCCATGACCTCATCCAGAACCGCGTCGGTGATCTTGGAGATCGTCTCGTGTGAAAGCTCGGTCCCAAGCGTCGATTCCAGGTGATGGGCAATATCCCGCACCGTCATTCCGCCGGCGTAAAGGCTGATGATCATGTCATCCAGGCCTCCGGTGCGGCGGGCGCCTTTCGGGACCAGTCGCGGGGTGAACGACCCGTCGCGGTCCCTCGGGACGGCCAGATCCACATCCCCGGCGGAAGTCCCAAGCGTCTTCGGGTATGACCCGTTACGGGAGTTGGGCAGGAAGCGGCCGACCGGATCGCCCTTGTCATAGCCCAGATGCCCGGAGAGCTCGGCCTGCAATCCGCGTTCCAGAGAAACCTTGATCAGCTGTTGGATGAAGCCATCCTTGCCATCGAGCTCCAGCTGGCCTGAATCGATCTGCGCCATCAGCTCATCGAACGCACCAGAAGCCTTCAACGCGTCCATGCTGCCGGCCTCGGCGGCACGACGGGCCAGATCCTCCGCGAGCTCTTCACGGGGTTTCGTCATAGCCACAATGATTCTCCAATCATCCAGCGACTACAGCTCTCCTACACAAACAATCTGACACCCCC
>NZ_AOFD01000118.1 GCF_000332815.1 Arthrobacter nitrophenolicus | reverse complement strand
AGGGTTCGGCGCGTCCGGGTCCAGGAAGTGGTCCGCGAGGGCCACGGCGGCGGGATGGTCCAGGGCCTCGGTTTCGTCGGCGATGATCCTGGCGCCCTGCCAGGACAACGACCCGGTGGACAGGGCCTCGTACACGGATGGGAGGGAACAGACTTGCCGGGCCTGGGTGATGAACGCCCCTGCTGCTCCGGAGCTGATGGTGAGGACCCCGGCGATTTCTTCCACTGTTGATATTTCCGCATACGTGCGGTCCTGGGTGGAGGCGTCGGGTGGGGTCATGGCCTGCTGCAGGTCAAGGCACTGGGTAGCGTCCCTGGCCTTGAGTGCGGTGGTCTGTGCCTCAAGCTTGGATTCCAAGCCCAGCCGCTCCAACCGGACCCGGTAGAGCCGGTCCAGAAGATCAACGCCGGCGCCGCCATCGGCTCCCGCCGAAGCAGCCGCGAGTGCTTCCTCTTCAAGGAACAGCGCATTCAGGGCAGCCATGGTGGCAAAAACACCCTCCATCGGTGCTGCTATGACCGTGCTGTTTCCCATGCCTAAATCATCGTGGGAGGGTCTGACATTTCCTGCTGTAGAAGAAGTTCCGGAAGCCTCTGCCTGCCCAGTGCCGGCAGCCGCGACGGCAGGAAACAGCGCTGTCCCGTCAACTCCGGTGCCTCCGCCGTTTCCCATACAGGAATCACCGCCGGAGGCACTGACATTCTGGCCGCCGGCACTCCATGGGGCTTATGCCTCGAGTCGCCAGGAGAATCGCGCCGCCACAGAAAATCGTGCCGTTGCGCAAACCGGCAGCTACGGTAATACGGCGCGGTGAGGGCTTTACCCGCCAGCGAACGGAGGGAGCACGTCAACCACATCATCGGGTCCCACAATGGTTGACTGGTCGCGCACCGCCACCTCATTGAGCAGGAAGCTGCTCCGCGAGAGGACGCGGGGGAGGGGAGGAGTGCCGGCAGGAGGCTCGGGTCGTTCCACGCCCAGCACGGCGTCCAGGAGCCCGGCCACCGTGGTGCCCTCTGGAAGGTCGAACTTCTCTTCCTCGAGGCCTGCGGCTGCACGTGCGGCAGCGAAGTAGCGTACTTTCATGAAAGTGTCAGCCCCCGATGGCGCTCATGCTGCGGTCCGGCTGGACGAAGTCCGGAGCGTCCAGTCCCACGTGGTCCATGCCGTGGGCCTTTGGCTTGAGCCACATGGCGTCCTGCCAGCGGCGTGCGAGGTCGTCGTCGCTGCGCCGGACCGCAGGAGGCCCAGGAGGTCGAATTCCTCGCGTGAGAACAGGCAGCTCATGATCTTGCCTTCGGCCGTGATGCGGGTCCTGCGGCAGTCCGAGCAGAAGGGCTCCGTCACCGAAGCGATGATGCCGACTGTCCCCAGCACGGGCCCGTCCGCAGGAGCGGCATCAGACCCGGCCACCCGGCGTCGTACTTCAAAGCGTTCGGCGGGGGCACCGTCACGGGCCCGCGGATCGGGGGTGAGGACGAAATCGGTGGACAGCAGCT
>NZ_AOFD01000117.1 GCF_000332815.1 Arthrobacter nitrophenolicus | reverse complement strand
GAGGTTCAACACCCCGGTTTCCGCGATCGAGGCCAGCCGTTCCTCCACCTCACCGGGCAGGATCAGTTCCGGATGGTAGCCCTCCAACCCCAGCAGGATCGCGGTCATCGTCCCGTGCCCGTGCCCGGTCGCCGCCAACGACCCGTACAAATCAACCCGCAACCCCGCCACGGACCCCAGCCCGCCCGAAGCCTTCAACTCCTCCGCGAACACCGCAGCAGCCCGCATCGGCCCCACAGTATGGGACGACGACGGACCGATCCCGATCGAAAAGAGATCAAAAACGCCAACAGCCATGTGCGTGGTTCCTAACTAAACAAGTGGTCGGGATGGAGCGGGCACGTCACCAGGCGACGTGCGCACCAGGGCCGGCGGAGCCGGACTTTTCGAAAGCCTGCGTCAAAGCGAGGAACGAGCAGCAGGCGTGAAAATGTCCGGTCCGCCGGTCCCGAAGGTGACCGCCGACGCGGAGGATGCCGGTCCCACCGGGCCAAAGGCAACCACGGAGCGCATGGCAGTGCCGGTCTGGCCGCCCCGGAGCCAGCCGAGGGGTTTCGACAAGCTCAACCACCGGCTTTCGGTGCTACTTGGCTCGGCGGTAGAACGGGAGTTCGACTACTTCGAACGGCTCTGCCTTACCGCGGAGGTCGATGTGCAGTGCCGTACCGGGGGCGGTGTGTTCGACGTCGACGTACGCCATGGCCACCGGGTAGCCGAGGGTGGGTGAGGGCTGCCCGGAGGTGACCTCGCCGACGGGAACGCCGTCCTTAAGGACCGGGTAGTGGGCACGGCCGGCACGGCGGCCGAGTCCCTTTAGTCCGACGAGGCGGCGGCCGGAGGTCGTTCCGGCACCGGCTTCCTTCTTGGCGGCCAGCGCGGCCTTGCCCACGAAGTCACCCTCCTTGGACAGCGCGACGACGGGTCCCAGGCCGGCGGCGAACGGGTCGCCCTGCAGGGAGAGTTCGTTGCCGTAGAGGGGCATGCCGGCTTCAAGGCGCAGTGAGTCGCGGGATGCCAGGCCGGCCGGGGTGAGCTCCCCTTCATCGGCGATGGCGATGAGGGCCTGCCACAAGGCGGGTGCGGCATCGTTGGGCACGAAAATCTCGAACCCGTCCTCCCCGGTGTAGCCGGTGCGGGCCACCAGGAGTTCCTGCCCTGCACCGCCCACCAGGAGC
Source organism: Arthrobacter nitrophenolicus (assembly GCF_000332815.1). Lineage (GTDB taxonomy): Bacteria > Actinomycetota > Actinomycetes > Actinomycetales > Micrococcaceae > Arthrobacter > Arthrobacter nitrophenolicus. Next base: position 348 of record NZ_AOFD01000117.1, on the reverse strand, counting down.
GGGACCTCCACTGCGGCGTAGTACTTCAGGTCCGTGACCTCGTTGTGGCTGGCGGCGGGGACCAGGCGGAGCAGCAGTTCCTCGGCTTTGGGCCCTTGCACTGCGATCAGCGAGGTTTCCGCTGATGCGTCCCGCACCTGGACGTCGAAGGATGCCGCCCGGTCGGCCAGCGCCTCGGCAACCACGGTGGCGTTGCCGGCGTTGGGGACCACCAGGAAGACGTCGGTCCCGTCCGCGGCAGCGGGCCGCCGGTATGTGATGAGGTCGTCGATGATGCCGCCGTCCTCGTTGCAGATCAGCGAGTACTTGGCTTTGCCTACCGGCATGGCCGAAATCTTGCCCACCAGC
>NZ_AOFD01000116.1 GCF_000332815.1 Arthrobacter nitrophenolicus | reverse complement strand
CCGGTACATATCAAGCTGTTTGTGACAGCTGGGTGGGTTTTTTGTGGTTGATTCCTGCGACGGGAGGGATTCCCGGTGCGGTGGGCTTACGACGGTATCGGTGTGGGTTGCGGGCGTAGCAGGCATCGAGAGTTTGTTGTCGTTGCCTGCGCGCCTGCTCGATCAGTCCGTGATGGACGGTATCGGGCGTGTAGTAGTTCAGGCCACTGTGACGATGATGGCTGTTATAGCCTGCGAAAAACTCGCCCATGTATTCCCGGGCGTGCTGCAGGTCTTGGAACCGTCGCGGGAAATCCAGGTCATATTTCACGGTCTTGAACAGTGACTCTGAGTACGGATTGTCATCAGAAACCCTCGGGCGCGAGTAGGACAGTGTGATGCCCAGGGCCCGGGCGAGGTCCAGCGTTGTGCCGGCCCGCATTGGTGCGCCGTTATCGGCATGCAGCACCGCTGGGCACTGTTTGTTCCTGGCCACGGCCTCGCGGATCAGGGCCGAGGCGAAGGCCGCGGTTTCGGTGGTTTCGACGCGATGCCCGACGACCTTGCGGGAGAAGACATCGAGGATGGTGTAGAGCCGGTAGGTGTGTTTGCCGGGCCCGTGGAGCATCGTGATGTCCCAGCTCCAGAGCTGGTTGGGAGCCGTGGCTTCCAGGACGGGCTTGATCCTTTTAGGGCCGGTGCTGCTGCGTTGCGCGCGGCGGTCACCGTTCTGCCCGTAGCTGGCCACGATACGGTGGGCGGCGGCGATCGAGAACGAGCAGAGACCCGCGTCCAGCATCCGGTAATAGGCCTGGGTAACGGAGAGATTCCCGTATTCTTCGGAGTTCAGTGTCGCCATGAACTCCTCGGCTTCGGTCTGGGTGATCCGGTTCGGGTAGGCCCGTTGGGCATGGGGCACCGTGATCCCTGCCGCGGCGGACGGGCTCAGATGCCGATACCAGGCAGTGCGGTGAAGGCCCACCAATGCGCAGGCCTTCACCGCTGACCAGCCGGCCGTCACCAGCTTCCCGACGAAGGTCAGGGCGATGTCTTTCCAGACTTTGGGATCAACCACTCCGGCCGCTGCGGCTCCGCTTCCTTCAGCACGGGGTCCGTCGCCGCCGCGCTCTTGGCCATGGCGTCCAAGAGCGCGGAAGCTTTTCCCAGGATGTCCACCGCAGCCTCGGACCTGGCCAGCTTGGCCTTGAGGATCTCGTTCTCCTTCAAGACCTGTTTAAGTAGCCTCTTATCGCCTTGCCTCAAACGCTGGTCCTCACTCCCTGTCTTGAATCTGGATCTCAGCTCGCCCGATTCACGCTGCCGGACCCAAAGCCGGATAGTGCCATCGGTGATGCCCACCGCACGGCTGAACGCGATCTTGGACCCACGCTCAAGGCACTTGTCGTACTCATCAAGAATCTCGTGCTTCTGCGCGAGAGTGAAGTGCTTCCGGTTCGAGGCACGAGGAGGGATAACAAAATCCATGACGGACCTTTCCTCGCCCTGTGTGTCAGGCAGCGTCGGCAGCAAACCTGTCGCACAACAGCCTGACACACAGGG
>NZ_AOFD01000115.1 GCF_000332815.1 Arthrobacter nitrophenolicus | reverse complement strand
ACGGTATACATCAAGCTGTTTGTGACAGCTGGGTGGGTTTTTTGTGGTTGATCCCTGCGACGGGAGGGATTCCCGGTGCGGTGGGCTTACGACGGTATCGGTGTGGGTTGCGGGCGTAGCAGGCATCGAGAGTTTGTTGTCGTTGCCTGCGCGCCTGCTCGACAAGTTCGTGATGGACGGTATCGGGCGTGTAGTAGTTCAGGCCACTATGCCGATGATGGCTGTTATAGCCTGCGAAAAACTCGCCCATGTATTCCCTGGCATGATGCAGGTCTTGGAACCGTCGCGGGAAATCCAGGTCATATTTCACGGTCTTGAACAGTGACTCTGAGTACGGATTGTCATCAGAAACCCTCGGGCGCGAGTAGGACAGTGTGATGCCCAGAGCCCGGGCGAGGTCCAGCGTTGTGCCGGCCCGCATTGGTGCGCCGTTATCGGCATGCAGCACCGCTGGGCACTGTTTGTTCCTGGCCACGGCCTCGCGGATCAGGGCCGAGGCAAAGGCCGCGGTTTCGGTGGCTTCGACGCGATGCCCGACGACCTTGCGGGAGAAGACATCGAGGATGGTGTAGAGCCGGTAGGTGTGTTTGCCGGGCCCGTGGAGCATCGTGATGTCCCAGCTCCAGAGCTGGTTAGGGGCTGTGGCTTCCAGGACGGGTTTGATCCTTTTAGGGCCGGAGCTGCTGCGTTGCGCGCGGCGGTCTCCGTTCTGTCCCTGGCTGGCCACGATACGGTGGGCGGCGGCGATCGAGAACGAGCAGAGACCCGCGTCCAGCATCCGGTAATAGGCCTGGGTGACGGACAGATTCCCGTACTCCTCGGAGTTCAGTATCGCCATGAACTCCCCGGCTTCGGCCTGGGTGATCCGGTTCGGGTAGGCCCGCTGGGCGTGGGGCACGGTGATCCCTGCCGCGGTGGGCGGGCTCAGATGCCGGTACCAGGCGGTGCGGTGAATACCTACCAATGCGCAGGCTTTCACCGCTGACCAGCCGGCCGTAACCATCTTCCCGACGAAGGTCAGGGCGATGTCTTTCCAGACTTTGGGGTCAACCACTCCGGCCGCTGCGGCTCCGGTTCCTTCAGTTCGGGGTCTGTCGCCGCCGCGCTCTTGGCCATGGCATCCAAGAGCGCGGAAGCTTTTCCCAGAATGTCCACCGCAGCCTCGGACCTGGCCAGCTTGGCCTTGAGGATCTCGTTCTCCTTCAAGACCTGTTTGAGCAGCCTCTTATCGCTCTCCCGCAATCGATGGTCCTCGTTTCCTTGTCTGATGCTGGATCTCAGCTCGCCCGATTCGCGCTGCTGGACCCAAAGGCGCATCGTGCCTTCGGCGATGCCCACAGCCCTGCAGAACGCGATCTTGGAACCACGCTCGAGGCACTTGTCGTACTCATCAAGAATCTCGTGCTTCTGCGCGAGAGTGAAGTGGCTCCGCTTCGATCGGCGGGAAGGGAGAACAAAATCCATGACGGACCTTTCCCCACTCCACGCGTCAGGCCACGACGGACAACAAACTGTCACACAACAGCCTGACACACAGGGC
>NZ_AOFD01000114.1 GCF_000332815.1 Arthrobacter nitrophenolicus | reverse complement strand
ACGGTCCCCTAACAACACGACACAGCAACCCAGAGCCCAAGCGCTCGGCGGTTTCCAACGATCGTCGCAACAGGCTCTAGTCGAAAGTAACTGAATCCGCGTTTAAGCCTGGACGCCTTACTGTGGCACCCCGAAGAGTAGCTCTTGGGGCTCAACCCGGACGCGGCGAAGGTGCAGTCAGCGCCGAGTGCTGACCTGCCTCGGACCGTCACGTTTGAGTTACCCCGGATTCTGTTGGTCGAAGCAACACCCAAACAGGGACTTCCTTCGATTTCACAACAGTCCGATTCGCCTACGGCATCAGGTTTCTCGCTCTCATCAGGGAGGGAAGGGGTCTCAAACCTTTAGCCCGCCCAGCCGGAGTCAATAAGGAAATTGGGTATCGGTGGTTGCGTGATGAGTACTGGCACCTAAAACTCTGTGCCGGTCAAGGTTTCAAAGTGGTACCTCCAAGAACGGCCAGCGATGCGTGTCCCTTGATTCAAGGCCGTTGCGAGAGATAGAGGATCAGCTTGCCCACCGCCTCTGATCCGAAAGCCACGGGAACTACGATCGTCTTCTGGCGAAACAGAACGCCGGTTTTTGCTTGTCGGTGAGGAAAATATGACGCTCACAAAGAGACCGGCGGCGCTGACGGCAAGGAGACTCAGCCCGAGGACTCTCATCGCCTAGCTTCCTTGATCGGCGCTTTTCTTATCCAATCGGTCATGAACGTTCCGGCGAGTACGCACAGCGCATAGAACGGCCACTCGCTCCTACCCGTTGCTAAGTGGGTAATCGACGTAATGAGTGCGCCTACGGTCAAGGCGTAAGCCCAAATTGTCATTATCAGCTTTTGCCCTTGCCAAAAGGGCCCTATTCCACACATGCCGGTCACTTCCGTCCGCAGGCAGCCTTGGTAATCAGCGACAATACCGGCTGCCTGGTCGATATACACCTGCATGCGCCGACTGGTATCCGCACCTCGGGCAACCATAGGTCGCACTGCGTCTGATCCCGCATTCTCTCAACCTTGAGGCCGTCGCGAGAGTTTTCCTGGAGATGCCCAGCAGAGCCGCTATCAACCTCATTGATTCGCCTCGGCTACATGTGGCCGCCGAATAGGCCACTCCAGCCGAATAAGCGCCACTCCCCAACTGGGACCCCCACCAATCATTGCAACGACCGCTAGCTGCCCATGTTGTCGTCGTATTGGCTCATTTTGATAGTAATCGGCAAGTCTGACACATTTCTGAAGGGTTAACGGGCGCAGACGATGCTGTTGGTATCTGTTAGTCGAACCTCCCGAAGGAACGAACTCGTCATGCACAACACCAGTGAGCCCCGATACTCCGATTATTATTGTCAGCTCTCATACCAGGATTTTTGTGCCAGGCTCGCAGCCGGCACTCTTGGAACTAACTACAGCATTTCCGAGAAGCAGCACACTGAGCATTTGGCAGGGCAGCTCGCCGGCGGACAGCCGATCAAGGGCCAATTCCCGCTAGGTGGGCGGTGACTGGATTCATCCAAGGAGGTCAGCCCTTGGAGCGCTCGTTGTTTAGGCAGTTCATGTGCCGCTAA
>NZ_AOFD01000113.1 GCF_000332815.1 Arthrobacter nitrophenolicus | reverse complement strand
GGGCGGGTTCTAGCGGTCGTTGCAACACCCAGAATTTTTGGGAGTTGCAACGACCGTGTCGTCTTTAAGGGAGAAGCCCGCTGGGCGGCGGAGATATTCGCAGGAGCAGAAGGATCAGTTCTTTGCGGCCCTCGATCGGGTTCAAAATGTCAGTGCCGCCGCGAGGGAACTCGGTTTCAATGTGATGACCTGTCACCAATGGATCCGCAAGGCTGGTTTGCCCCGGGGCAAAGTACGGAAGCAGTCGGTGCACCGGAAGTACACGGCTAGGCAGAAAGAGCAGTTCTTCGCCGTGTTCGACCGTCTTAAGAGCACCACGGAGGCTGCAAAGGAACTCGGCTGAATCCCAATACGTGCGCCGCGTGGGTGCGGAAAGCCGGGCTGAAGGGTCAGGGAAAGCCGGGGACAGGTCCACACCCTGGAAGGGACGAGTTCTCCCGGCTGCGCAACGCCGGCGTGAGCCGACGGAAAGCTGCCGCGGCAGTTGGTATTCATTTACGGACCGCTGAGGAGTGGGACCAGGGAATCCGGAAGTCCGGCGGACGACGCATTTATCCGGATGGCCGGGTGGTCGACTACAAACGTGGTGTGATCACTATGACCTCTGCCGCCGGCACAACAGAAACGGTCCAGGTCCCGGTGGCCGCGCTGGAGAAACCTATCCACCCGCGGTACCTCAACGTCAAGGAACGGGAACTTATCCGGGACCTGCAGGCCGCCGGATCCTCGGTGCGGGCGATCGCCCACGCCCTCGGCAGATCGCCCTCAACAGTCAGCCGCGAGTTGGCCCGAAACACCGATCCGCGGATGGGCTACCTTCCCCACGGTGCACATCGGAAGGCAACTGCCCGGCGGGCCCGGCCCAAGACAGCCAAACTCGCGGGCGAGTCGGACCTGCGTAAGTACGTGAAGGACAAGCTGCTCCTACGCTGGTCTCCGGAACAGATCAGCCACACGCTGGTCGAAGAGTTCCCCGACAACCCGGAGATGCGCGTGAGCCCAGAGACGATTTACCAGGCCCTCTACCTCCAAGCCAGAGGCGGACTTAAACGTGAGGTGCAAGCAGCTCTGCGGACCGGCCGGACCCGGCGAAAACCCCATGCCACCGCTGATCAGCGCACTCCCAGGTTCACCGACCCCATGATCATGATTTCCGAACGTCCGCCCGAGATCGAGGACCGCGCCATACCGGGGCATTGGGAGGGGGACCTCATCACTGGCGCCCACAACCAGTCCGCGATCGCGACCCTGGTCGAGCGCACCACCCGTTACCTAATGCTCGTCCACCTGCCAAAGGACCACTCTGCCTCAACCGTCCGTGACGGCCTCATCAAAACCATGGCCACCCTTCCGGCGCACCTTCGGGGATCCCTGACCTGGGACCAGGGATCGGAAATGGCTGCCCACAAATCCTTCACTCTCGCCACCGACATGCAGGTCTACTTCTGCGACCCCGCAAGCCCGTGGCAACGCGGCTCGAACGAGAACACCAACGGCCTGCTGCGCCAGTACTTCCCCAAAGGCACCGATCTGTCTGTCTTCGGACCCGAGGACCTCGAACACGTCGCCCAGGAACTCAACGGCCGCCCACGCAAAACGCTCGGCTGGAAAACTCCAGCCGAGCGTTTACGTGATTTACTACTAACCACCTAACCAGCAGGTGTTGCAACGACCCCTTGAAACCGCC
>NZ_AOFD01000112.1 GCF_000332815.1 Arthrobacter nitrophenolicus | reverse complement strand
GGCTTAGCCCCGGAGCCTGGTCATGGTGGGGTCGTAGAGGGGGTCTTGGGTGATGGTGGCGGGGATGCGGCGGCCGAAGTATTCGATTTCGACGGCGTCGCCGATGTTGACGGTGGATGGGAGGTAGGCGTAGGCGATGGGTTTTTGGATGGTGTAGCCGTAGGCGGCGCTGGTGATGTAGCCGAGGGGCTGGTTTTTGTAGAACACGGGTTCTTTGCCGAGGACGATGGAGCGGCCGTCGTTGATGGTGAGGCAGCGCAGGCGGCGTGCGGAGTTCTCTTCGGTGCGGCCTTCGAGGGCTGCTTTTCCGACGAAGTTGTCTTTGGCCATTTTGACGGCGAAGCCGAGGCCGGCCTCGTAGGGGTCGTGTTCGGTGGTCATGTCGGTGCCCCAGGAGCGGTAGCCCTTTTCGAGGCGGAGGGAGCTGAATGCTGCGCGGCCGGCGGCGATGATCCCAAAGGGTTGGCCTGCTTTGAAGAGGGTGTCCCAGAGGCGTTGGCCGTTTTCGGCGCTGGTGTAGAGTTCCCAGCCGAGTTCGCCGACGTAGGACAGGCGCATCGCGGTGACGGGCACGCCGCCGATGACGACTTGCTTGGAGCGGAAGTATTTGAGGCCGTCGTTGGTGAAGTCGTCGTTGCTGACCGTGGCGACGACGTCGCGGGCGAGGGGCCCCAGAGGCCGATGCAGCAGGTCCCGCCGGTGGTGTCGCGGACCTGGACCCAATCGGCCGGGCCGCCGTTGTTGGTTTGGTGGCGGGCGGCGCGGTCGAAGTAGGCGGTGTCGATGTTGCCGTTGGCGCCGAGCTGGAAGGTGTCCTCATTCAGGCGGGCGACGGTGATGTCGCTGCGGATCCCGCCGGCGTGGTCCAGCAGCAGGGTGTAGGTGACGGCGCCGGGCTTTTTGGTCATGTCCGCGGTGGTCAGTTCCTGCAGGAGTTTCTGGGCTCCGGGCCCGGAAACTTCGAGGCGTTTGAGCGGGGTCATGTCATACATGGCGACGGCGGTACGGGTTTTCCACGCTTCGGCCGCGGCGATCGGGGAGCTGAACATCCCGGACCAGGCATCCCGGGCCGGCGGCTGCCACTCTGCTGGCATCTCCTTGAGGAGGTCTGCGTTCGCTTCGAACCAGTACGGGCGTTCCCAGCCGCCGCCTTCGAGGAAGACCCCGCCGAGCTGCTTGTGCCGGGCATGGAACGGGGACACGCGCAGGTTGCGGGGGGAAAGTTTGGGCTGCAGCGGGTGCAGGACGTCGTAGATTTCGACGAAGTTCTGCTGCGAGGTTTCACTGACGTATTCGGGAGTGAGTTGGACGTCTTCGAAGCGGTGGATGTCGCAGTCGCCGAGGTCGATGGAGGACTTGCCTTCGGTGAGGAGTTCGGCGACGGCGCGGGCGATGCCTGCGGAGTGGGTGACCCAGACGGCTTCGGCGACGTAGAACCCGTCGAGTTCTTTGGATTCGCCCACGAGGGAGCCGCCGTCGGGGGTGAAGGAGAAGATCCCGTTGAAGCCGTCCTCGATCTCGGCTTCGTGCAGGGCGGGCAGCAGCTGCTTGGTCGCTTCCCAGGCGGGCAGGAAGTCTTCGAGGGTGAAGTCCAGCCGGGAGGGCATGTTGTGTTCGCTGATCTCGTCCGGCTTGAAGGTGCCGAGTTCGTCGAGGTCCACGGGCATGGGTTTGTGGGCGTAGGAGCCGATGCCGTACCGGTCGCCGTGTTCGCGGTAGTAGAGGTCCTGGTCCTGGTGGCGCAGGATGGGCAGCCGGGCCCCGTTCGGGAGCTCGTTCTTT
>NZ_AOFD01000111.1 GCF_000332815.1 Arthrobacter nitrophenolicus | reverse complement strand
TGTGTCTGTTGTTTGAGAACTCAATAGTGTGCCAAGTTTGTTGATACCGATTATGTAATGTGATTGGTTGAATTGCCGGATCGTGCCGCCCCTGTGGCATTGGTTTGGTTTTACAGCTGGTTTCAAATTTTGTGCAGCCTTTGCTGGTGTTATTTCCACTGGTTTTGGTTGTGTCTGTTTTTGTTTTACTTCAACGGAGAGTTTGATCCTGGCTCAGGATGAACGCTGGCGGCGTGCTTAACACATGCAAGTCGAACGATGATCCGGTGCTTGCACCGGTGATTAGTGGCGAACGGGTGAGTAACACGTGAGTAACCTGCCCTTGACTCTGGGATAAGCCTGGGAAACTGGGTCTAATACCGGATATGACCTTCCATCGCATGGTGGTTGGTGGAAAGCTTTTGTGGTTTTGGATGGACTCGCGGCCTATCAGCTTGTTGGTGAGGTAATGGCTTACCAAGGCGACGACGGGTAGCCGGCCTGAGAGGGTGACCGGCCACACTGGGACTGAGACACGGCCCAGACTCCTACGGGAGGCAGCAGTGGGGAATATTGCACAATGGGCGCAAGCCTGATGCAGCGACGCCGCGTGAGGGATGACGGCCTTCGGGTTGTAAACCTCTTTCAGTAGGGAAGAAGCGAAAGTGACGGTACCTGCAGAAGAAGCGCCGGCTAACTACGTGCCAGCAGCCGCGGTAATACGTAGGGCGCAAGCGTTATCCGGAATTATTGGGCGTAAAGAGCTCGTAGGCGGTTTGTCGCGTCTGCCGTGAAAGTCCGGGGCTCAACTCCGGATCTGCGGTGGGTACGGGCAGACTAGAGTGATGTAGGGGAGACTGGAATTCCTGGTGTAGCGGTGAAATGCGCAGATATCAGGAGGAACACCGATGGCGAAGGCAGGTCTCTGGGCATTAACTGACGCTGAGGAGCGAAAGCATGGGGAGCGAACAGGATTAGATACCCTGGTAGTCCATGCCGTAAACGTTGGGCACTAGGTGTGGGGGACATTCCACGTTTTCCGCGCCGTAGCTAACGCATTAAGTGCCCCGCCTGGGGAGTACGGCCGCAAGGCTAAAACTCAAAGGAATTGACGGGGGCCCGCACAAGCGGCGGAGCATGCGGATTAATTCGATGCAACGCGAAGAACCTTACCAAGGCTTGACATGGACCGGACCGCCGCAGAAATGTGGTTTCCCCTTTGGGGCTGGTTTACAGGTGGTGCATGGTTGTCGTCAGCTCGTGTCGTGAGATGTTGGGTTAAGTCCCGCAACGAGCGCAACCCTCGTTCTATGTTGCCAGCACGTGATGGTGGGGACTCATAGGAGACTGCCGGGGTCAACTCGGAGGAAGGTGGGGACGACGTCAAATCATCATGCCCCTTATGTCTTGGGCTTCACGCATGCTACAATGGCCGGTACAAAGGGTTGCGATACTGTGAGGTGGAGCTAATCCCAAAAAGCCGGTCTCAGTTCGGATTGGGGTCTGCAACTCGACCCCATGAAGTCGGAGTCGCTAGTAATCGCAGATCAGCAACGCTGCGGTGAATACGTTCCCGGGCCTTGTACACACCGCCCGTCAAGTCACGAAAGTTGGTAACACCCGAAGCCGGTGGCCTAACCCCTTGTGGGAGGGAGCCGTCGAAGGTGGGACTGGCGATTGGGACTAAGTCGTAACAAGGTAGCCGTACCGGAAGGTGCGGCTGGATCACCTCCTTTCTAAGGAGCGCCTCACAATTATCATTCTCTGCTGTATGGCGGGGTGTGGTGTTGTCAGGAGTACGCCCGTTGCGCAGACGCTAGTTCTGCGGCGGGTGCTCATGGGTGGAATATCAAC
>NZ_AOFD01000110.1 GCF_000332815.1 Arthrobacter nitrophenolicus | reverse complement strand
GACGGCGCCGGGCTGGCGGATGGATCCGCCGGTGTCCGTGCCGAGGGCCAGGGGCGCCTCGAAGGCAGCGACGGCGGCAGCGGACCCGCCGCCGGAGCCGCCGGGGATGCGGTCCAGGTCCCACGGGTTGCGGGTGGGGCCGTAGGCCGAGTGCTCCGTGGAGGAGCCCATGGCGAATTCATCCAGGTTGGTCTTGCCCAGGATCGGCATCTTCGCGGCGCGCAGGCGCTCCACGACGGTGGCGTCGTACGGGCTGTGCCAGCCCTCGAGGATCTTGGAGCCCGCCGTGGTGGGCTGGCCGATGGTGACGATGAGGTCCTTGACCGCGATGGGCACGCCGGCCAGGTAGTGGAGGGCCTCGGCCTCCGGGCCGCCGGCGGCGCGGATGGCATCCACTTCGGCTGCGACGGCGAGCGCTTCCTCGGCGTTGATGTGCAGGTACGCGTTGACGCCGCGTTCGCCGCCGTCCACTTCGGCGATCCGGTCCAGGTGCGCCTGGACGACGTCGACGGCCGTAACTTCGCGGGCGCGCAGCTTCTCGGCCAGCTGGGCGGCGGAGAGCCGGATCAGGGTGGCGGCGCTGGTGTTCTGTTCAGTCATTGTTTAGTCCTCATCCAGGATTGCCGGAACCTTGAAACGGTTGTCGTCGGAATCCGGAGCACCGGAGAGTGCCTGTTCCGCCGTGAAGGTGTGGCCCACAACGTCCTCGCGGAAAACGTTGCTCAGCGGGATGGGGTGGGACGTGGCCGGCACGTCGTCTCCGGCGGCTTCACTGACCGACTTGATCGCATCAACGATGACGGCGAGTTCTCCGGCCATCCTGTCCAGCTCATGAGCACTCATCTCGATGTGAGCGAGCCGCGCGAGATGCGCAACGTCGTCACGGTTGATCGCAGCCATGGATCTCCCCTGCAAAGTTCGGATTGGTTTCCGATCCATTCTAGTGGGCAAACAAAGATGCCCGTCTGACGACCCCCAGCGGGCGTCAGACGGGCACCTTTATGCCGGGGTCCCTGCCGAGGCAGTGACCGCAGGCAGCTACAGACTAACCGATACCGATGGCTCCAGTCAGCATCCCGATTCCCAGCATGACCAGGGACACCACGGCGCTGCGCCACAGTACCTTCTTGTGGTGGTCGCCCAGGTCCACCTTGGCCAGGGACACCAGCAGCAGGATGGCCGGAACCAGCGGGCTCTGCATGTGGAACGGCTGGCCGGTGATGGAGGCGCGGGCCATTTCGGCGGCGCTGATGCCGTAGTGCGCTGCGGTCTCGCTGAGGACGGGCAGCACGCCGAAGTAGAAGGCGTCATTGCTCATGAAGAACGTCATGGGGATGCTGAGGACGCCGGTGATGACGGCCATGAACGGGCCCATGCTGGACGGGATGATCTGCACCAGCCAGGCGGACATGGCTTCCACCATGCCGGTGCCGGTCAGCACGCCGGTGAGGACGGAGGCGGCCATGACCATGCTGACGACGGCGACGATGGACGGGGCGTGGGCCACCAGCTGGGTGCCCTGGTCCTTGACCTTGGGGAAGTTCACCAGCAGGGCGATGGCGGAGCCCACCATGAAGACGTAGGGCAGCGGGACGAGGTCGGCGATGAGCATGCCCATGACGGCGACCGTGAGGGCCAGGTTGAACCAGAACAGCTTGGGGCGCAGGGTGCTGCGGTTGGGGTCCAGGGCGGTGTCCGCCATGACCGTGTCGCTGTCGTCCACCAGGTCTTCGGGCCGGTCCAGCACCGCCACGGATGAACCTTCCGGGGAAAGGCCGCCAGTGGCGGGGGCTGCTCCGCCAGGCGCGGTGACGCCGGGGGGTGCCGCCGGTGCGTCCGCGGCCGGTTCCGGAACC
>NZ_AOFD01000109.1 GCF_000332815.1 Arthrobacter nitrophenolicus | reverse complement strand
GGTGCCGGCGCCGCGGGTGCCGCTGCTGCCGGGTCCACTGCCACAGGTGCCGCCTCGCCGGCCGCTGCCTCCGGACCCAAGCGCCTGGTTGCCGTCACCGCCTGCCCCACCGGCATCGCCCACACCTACATGGCCGCCGATTCCCTGGTGGCCGCCGCGCAGGAAGCCGGCGTGGACCTGCAGGTGGAGACCCAGGGTTCCTCCGGCGCCAAGCCGCTGGACCCGGCCGTAATTGCTGCCGCCGACGCCGTGATCTTCGCGGTGGACGTTGACGTGCGCGGCAAGGAGCGCTTCGCCGGCAAGCCCGTCATCAACGCCCCGGTCAAGCGCGGCATCGACGAGCCGGCCAAGATGGTCCAGGAAGCACTCGCAGCGGCCACCGATCCGCACGCCCGCCGCGTTCCGCACTTCGGCGCCGAAGAGCAGGCCGAGCGTGCCGAGGCCGAAAAGGGTGAGCACATCGGCCAGAAGCTGAAGAGGGCCCTGCTCACCGGCGTCAGCTACATGATCCCGTTCGTTGCCGGCGGCGGCCTCCTGATCGCCCTTGGCTTCCTGCTGGGCGGCTACGACATCACCGATGTTGCGGACAAGGTGGTCCTGGAGAACAGCTTCGGCAACCTCCCCGAGGGCGGGCTCGCCGCCTACCTGGGCGCCGTGTTCTTCAAGATCGGCGCCCTGTCCATGAACTTCCTGGTGCCCGCATTGGCCGGCTACATCGCCTACGCCATCGCCGACCGGCCCGGCATTGCCCCCGGCTTCGTCGCAGGCGCAGTGGCAGGCTTCATGGGCGCCGGCTTCCTGGGCGGCATCGTCGGCGGCCTGCTGGCCGGCTACATCGCGCACCTGATCGGCACCTGGCAGGTGGCCCGCTGGCTGCGCGGCCTGATGCCCGTGGTCATCATCCGCTGCTCGCCTCCATCGTGGCTTCCGGCCTGATGTTCCTGGTGCTCGGCGGCCCCATCGCCGGACTCACCACCGCCCTCAATGGCTGGCTGTCCGGCATGACCGGCGCGTCCGCCGTCGTCCTCGGAATCATCCTGGGCCTCATGATGTGCTTCGACCTCGGCGGCCCCGTGAACAAGGTGGCGTACGCCTTCGCCGTCGCCGGCCTGAGCGCCGGCAGCGCAGACAACCAGGCGCCGTGGCAGATCATGGCCACCGTCATGGCTGCAGGCATGGTTCCGCCGCTGGCAATGGCCCTGGCCACCGTTCTGGACAAGAAGCTTTTCTCCCTGGCCGAGCGTGAAAACGGCAAGGCCGCCTGGCTGCTGGGTGCCTCCTTCATCTCCGAAGGCGCCATCCCGTTCGCCGCTGCGACCCGCTGCGCGTCATTCCCGCCAGCATGCTGGGCGGCGCCCTCACCGGCGCGCTGACCATGGCCTTCAACGTCACCTCGCAGGCCCCGCACGGCGGCATCTTCGTGTTCTTCGCGATCGGCAACGTCCTGATGTTCGTGGTCTCGATCATCGCCGGAGCCATCGTCAGTGCACTGGCCGTCATCGCGCTGAAGCGCTGGGCAGCCCCCAAGTCCACTGCTACGGTGGAAACCGTTCCAGCAACGGTCTGATCCGGTCCACCCACTACTACCCCGGCACAGCAACACAGCAAGCCGCAAGACAAAGGAGCAACAATGCCAGAACGCACCGCAACCGTCGCCAGCCGCGTGGGCCTGCACGCCCGCCCTGCCGCGATTTTCGCCGAGGCTGCCGGAGAGTTCGACCTTGACATCACCATCGCCAAGGAAGGCGAGCCCGCCGACGAGGCCATGGACGCGGCCAGCATCCTGTCGCTCATGAGCCTGGGCGCCTCCCACGGCGACAAGGTGGTCCTCCGCGCCGAGGGCGACGGCGCCGACGTTGCACTGGAGCGCCTGGTCCAGATCCTGGAAACGGACCACGACGCCGAGTAGCAGACACGCTGCTTTCAAGCACTGAACCGGCGGCCGCCGTCGGGCCTTCCCTTTGGGAAAGTCCGACGGCGGCCGTTTGGTTTAACGCGCCTGCCCGCCTGGCGGGGACGGCGGTCAGCCGCGCTCGGCGA
>NZ_AOFD01000108.1 GCF_000332815.1 Arthrobacter nitrophenolicus | reverse complement strand
ATCGCAAGATCCTTTGCCGCCCAGCGTGGGGGCGGGGCGCCCCCAAAACTCGGAGGCGTCCCGCCGCGGGACAGACTAGACGCGCGGCTTTTCGCGCATCTCGAAGGTCTCGATGATGTCGCCTTCAACGATGTCGTTGTACGAGCCAAGGCCGATACCACACTCGAAGTCGGTGCGGACCTCGGTGGCGTCATCCTTGAAGCGCTTGAGCGTCTCAATGGTGAGGTTGTCACCGATGACCTTGCCGTCGCGGCTGATGCGTGCCTTGGTGTTACGGCGGATGATGCCGCTGCGGACGATCGAGCCTGCGATGTTTCCGAACTTGGAGGAGCGGAAGACTTCGCGGACTTCGGCGGTGCCCAGCTGGAATTCTTCGTATTCCGGCTTGAGCATGCCCTTGAGCGCCATCTCGATGTCATCGATTGCTGCGTAGATGACCGAGTAGAAGCGCATGTCCACGCCTTCGCGGTCTGCCAGTTCGGCAACCCGCTCGGCCGGCTTGACGTTGAAGCCGATGATGACGGCGGAGTCGACCGTTGCCAGGTTGACGTCGTTCTGCGTGATGGCACCCACACCGCGGTGGATGACGCGCAGCTGCACGCCTTCGCCGACGTCGATCTTGAGCAGGGCGTCTTCGAGGGCTTCCACGGCACCGGACACGTCACCCTTGAGGATGAGGTTAAGGGTGTCGATCTTGCCGTCGGCCACTGCCTGGTCGAAGTCTTCCAGGCTGATGCGCTTGCGGCGCTTGGCGAGCTGGGCATTGCGCTCAGCGGCTTCACGCTTTTCGGCGATCTGGCGGGCGGTCCGTTCGTCGGTGGTGACCAGGAAGCTGTCACCGGCGCGCGGCACGTTGGACAGGCCGAGGACCTGCACCGGACGTGACGGCAGCGCGACGTCGAGGGCTTCGCCGTCTTCGTCGAACATGGCGCGGACGCGGCCGTGGGCCGTACCGGCCACGATCGTGTCGCCGACCGCCAGGGTACCGGACTGCACCAGCACGGTGGCCACAGCACCCCGGCCCTTGTCCAGGTTGGCTTCGATGGCGATACCGCGGGCGGCCTTGTCCGGGTTGGCCCGGAGGTCCAGCGCGGCGTCGGCCGTCAGCAGCACAGCGTCGATCAGTTCGTCGATGTTCAGGTTCTGGCGGGCAGAGACCTCAACGAACATGGTGTCGCCACCGTATTCTTCCGGAACCAGGCCGTACTCGGTCAGCTGGCCCTTGACCTTGTCAGGGTTGGCGCCTTCCTTGTCGATCTTGTTCACGGCCACGACGATCGGCACGTTGGCCGCCTGGGCGTGGTTGAGTGCTTCAACGGTCTGCGGCATAACGCCGTCGTCCGCTGCCACCACCAGGATGGCGATGTCGGTGACCTTGGCACCACGGGCACGCATGGCGGTGAACGCCTCGTGACCGGGGGTGTCAATGAAGGTGATGTCGCGCAGCGTGCCCTCATGCTCATGGCTGATCTGGTAGGCACCGATGTGCTGGGTGATGCCGCCGTGCTCGCCGGCCACGACGTCCGAGTTGCGGATGGCATCCAGCAACCGGGTCTTACCGTGGTCAACGTGGCCCATGACGGTGACGACCGGAGCGCGCGGCTCGAGTTCGTCGTCGCCTTCGGCTTCGAGTTCGGCTTCCACGTCGATGTCGAAGGTGGAGAGCAGCTCGCGCTCCTCGTCCTCCGGCGACACGACCTGCAGCTTGTAGCCCAGTTCCTCGCCCAGCAGTGCGAAGGTGTCCTCGTCCAGCGACTGGGTGGCGGTTGCCATTTCACCGAGGTGGAACAGCACGGTCACCAGCGCGGCGGGGTTTGCCTCGATCTTGTCGGCGAAGTCCGTGATGGACGAGCCGCGGCGCAGGCGGATGACGGTGTTGCCGTCGCCGCGGGGTACGCTCACGCCACCCAGCGACGGTGCGCTCATCTGCTCAAGTTCCTGGCGCTTTGCGCGCTTCGACTTGCGCTGCTTGCCACGGCCTGCGCCGCCCTTGCCGAAGGCACCCTGGGTGCCGCCGCGGCCGCGACCGCCCTTGCCGAAGCC
>NZ_AOFD01000107.1 GCF_000332815.1 Arthrobacter nitrophenolicus | reverse complement strand
ATACAAGGCAGCCACCGAATTCAAGGGCAAACCCACCGTCATCCTCGCCAAAACCGTCAAGGGCTACGGACTCGGACCCCACTTCGAAGGCCGCAACGCCACCCACCAGATGAAAAAACTCACGCTCCAGGATTTGAAGGAATTCCGGGATTACCTGCGCATTCCCATCTCCGATGCCCGCCTCGAGGAAGACCCGTACCGGCCTCCCTACTTCCACCCAGGGGCGGACGCACCCGAGATCGCCTACCTGCTGGACCGCCGCCGGGAACTGGGCGGCTTCACTCCGGAACGGCGTTCGCACCACCAGGCTGTTGACCTGCCGGATCCCAAGTCCTATGAGGTGGCCAGGCGCGGCTCGGGCAAGCAGCAGGCAGCCACCACCATGGCGTTCGTCAGGCTCCTGAAGGACCTGCTCCGCGACAAGAAGTTCGGCCACCGGCTGGTGCCCATCGTTCCCGACGAATCCCGCACGTTCGGCATGGATGCCTTCTTCCCGACCGCGAAGATCTACAACCCGGGCGGCCAGAACTACCTGTCCGTGGACCGTGACCTGGTCCTGGCCTACAAGGAATCCCCCGCCGGCCAGCTGATCCACCCCGGCATCAACGAAGCCGGCGCCGTGGCAGCCTTCACCGCCGCCGGCACCGCCTACGCCACCCACGGCGTGCCACTGGTCCCGGTCTACGTGTTCTACTCCATGTTCGGCTTCCAGCGCACCGGCGACGCCTTCTGGGCAGCCGCGGACCAAATGACCCGCGGCTTCATCATCGGCGCCACCGCAGGCCGGACCACCCTCACCGGCGAAGGCCTCCAGCACGCCGACGGCCACTCCCCGCTGCTCGCCTCCACCAACCCGGCCGTGGTCACCTACGACCCCGCCTACGGCTACGAAATGGGCCACATCATCCGTGACGGCCTCGAGCGGATGTACGGCCCGGACAGCACGGACAAGAACCTCATGTACTACCTCACCGTGTACAACGAGCCCATCGTCCAGCCCGCCGAACCCGAGGAACTCGACGTCGAGGGCGTCATCAAGGGCATCTACCGCCTGTCCTCCTCCGACGTAAAGGGACCAAAAACCCAGCTCCTGGCCTCCGGCGTCTCCGTCCCCTGGGCCCTCGAAGCCCAGCGGATCCTCGCCGAAGACTGGTCAGTCTCCGCCGACGTCTGGTCCGTCACCTCCTGGAACGAACTCCGCCGCGACGGCCTCGCCGCCGAAGAGGAAGCCTTCCTCAACCCCGAACAGCCCGCCCGGGTCCCCTTCGTCACCCGTCAGCTTGAGGGTGCCACCGGGCCTGTCGTCGCAGTCTCGGACTACATGAAAGCCGTTCCGGACCAGATCCGGCAATTCCTGCCGCACCAGTTCGCTTCGCTGGGCGCCGACGGCTTCGGCTTCTCGGACACCCGCGCCGCAGCCCGCCGCTTCTTCAAGAACGACACCCACTCCATCGTGGTCAAAGCCCTGCAGATGCTGGCGGCCAGGGGCGAAGTGGAGGAGGCGGCGCCGTCGTACGCGATGGACCGCTACAAGCTGCTGGACGTGAACGCCGGAACCACCGGCGGGGCCGGCGGCGAGGCCTGATTTCCGCAAAGACCGGCGGCCGGGTCAGTTTCCGGGGGGAGACTACCCGGCTGCCATTGTTTGGTTAGGGTTCACCTATGGAGAAGACGGGGGCAGACAGCGATCTGGAACGGCCGGCGACGGGCATCGTCCTGGCCGCCGGGGCGGGGACCCGGCTCGGGCTGGGCCCCAAGGCATTGCTCCCCTACCGCGGCCGGCCGCTGGTGGAGGCGATCGCCGGAAACCTCCTCGACGGCGGCTGCCGCGAGGTGGTGGTGGTCCTCGGAGCGGGCGCACCGGACGTCGCGGCCGCGGCCAAGCTGGACCGCTACCGGGTCATCGTCAACCAGGACTGGCGCACGGGCATGGGCAGCTCGTTCCTGCTCGGTGACATGGAAGCGGACCCCGGGGACCACCTGCTCATCGCCCTCGTGGACCAGCCCGGCCTGACCCCGGCAACGGTGGGCAGGCTTCTCGCCTCCCACCGGCCCGGCCGGATCACCGCGGCCGCCTACCGCCCCAGGCA
>NZ_AOFD01000106.1 GCF_000332815.1 Arthrobacter nitrophenolicus | reverse complement strand
TGCCTGTGGCCCCTCCAGGGGTGGGTGGAGGGGCCGGGCGTTTTTCGTGGTTGTTCGGCGGGTTAGCGCCTGAACAGTTTGTCGCGGAGGGTTCCGTTGCGGTACTCGCGCTGCATGAGGCCGCGCTGCTGCAGGACGGGTACTGCGTGTTCGAGGAAGGTGTAGGTGTTCTCAACGTCCTGGGTGTTGATGTTGATGCCGTCCACGCCGGCGTCGCTCCATTTCTGCAGTTCGTCGGCGATATGCTCCGGGGTGCCGACGATCCGGTCCGAGCCGATTTTGCGGACCATGTCGCGGAATGTCCATGACTTGTCTTCCGCGGACTCAGCGAATCCTTTGAGTATTCCCTGCATGGAGTCGGTATTATGTTCCGCCAGCGGCTTGTCGAGGTCGATCTGTGACAGGTCGGTGCCCATGGTAGAGCTGGCGAATGCGATAGCGGCTTCGGAACCTGCTTGTTCGTCGAGCTCCTCATGCTTACGCTTGGCTTCTTCTTCGGTGCTCACCACATGAACGGCCATGTATTGCAGGAACACGATGTCTTCTCTGCTGCGGCCGTTCGCCGAGAGCCTCCCGGTCATGTCGCTTATCAGTGTTTGAGCATCCTGTGGGGAGTTGGTACCGATGAACATCGCCTCAGCGTTACGCGCCGAGAACTCACGGCCGTCGTTGGAACTGCCTGCCTGGAACGTGACCGGCATGCGCTGCGGGGAAGGCTCTGTCAGTCCGATTCCTGGCACACGATAGAACTCCCCGTCATGTGCGATGGGATGCACGCGCGCCGGGTCCGCGTAGATTCCCCGGTCGATATCGCGGACAACCGCCCCGTCTTCCCAGGAATCAACGAGGAGTTTCCTGAGCACATCGACGTACTCCTGCGCACGCACATATCGTTTTGCGTGCCCTTCCATGTCATCAAAGCCGGAGTTGCGCCAGGCGGAGGGCTGGTATGAGGTAACGATGTTCCACGCCACCCTCCCCCGCGTCAGGTGATCAAGTGTCGCGACCCGTCGAGCGAACGAGTAGGGATGCTGCTGGGTCATGTTCGCGCTGAACGCGAACCCGAGGTTCTCTGTGGCACCTGCCAGGGCAGCGGTCAGAACAAGCGGGTCACCGAGCGGAAACGCCACCGCGTCGCGGATCGCTGTAGCGGGCGAGGACTTGTACGTGTCATGCACGCCGCTGAAGTCCGCCCAGAAAATCGCGTCAAAACGCGCCGCCTCCAAGGCCTGCGCAAGCTTTGTCTGATGATCGAGATTCAGGTAATCAAATCCCTTATTCCCGGGGTGGTTCCACGGCGTGCCCAGTGGTCCGCCCGGGGCGAAGCACGTGTAAAGGCAAAACCTCAAGTCACCTCGTTGTGTCTCAGTCATGGTGCAACGATCCTTAATCCGTCAGTCAATATCTGGCTTGTTCTTTCTCGCGCCGCGCCAGGGACACCGGCCGTACTGCGGCATCCCCGGGCGCGGCTGCCGGCCGAAAATCGGCAGGCCACAGCCTAGCTCTGCGGGAGCAGGCCCAGCCTGTGCGCCGTGGCCTTGTACTCTTCTGCTCCCAGGAAGGCGTCGAAGGCATCGTAGTCTTCGACGATATCCACCGTGGAGCCCTCACGTGCGAGAAGTTCGAGCGCCTGACGCATGGCCGACTCCGCAACAAAATTCGTCAGCGTGGGGTAAAGAACAATATCCGCGCCCTGCTCACCCATCTCCTTGGCGCTGTAACCCAGACCATTGGTCATCAGGATAGGCACCCGGGCTTCCTCGCGGAGCCGCTTATTCAGAACATCGCCCGGCTTCGGGGCCCTGGCAAGGAACAACACATCCGCACCAGCCTCCTGGAACGCAAGCAACCGGTCGATGGTGGCTTCTTCCCCTTCGCTCAGGAGCGCATCCGAACGGCCGATAATCAAGAAGTCCTCAGACTTCCGGGCATCCACCGCCGCCTTAATCTTGTCAACGGCCTGCCCGAGCGGGATCACCTGCGGGGTTCCCAGGTGCTTACCAAACACATGATCCTCAATATGGGTCGCACTCGCACCCGCCCGCTCCAACACCTGAACACTGCGGGCGACATGAATCGGGTTCCCAAACCCGCCCTCACCATCAACAATGAGCGGAACATCCACGATCGGGGCAATCCGGCGCACCATATCGGCAATGTCCTCAAGCCCGACAAAACCAATATCCGCCACACCATACTTCGAAGCAGAAGCCGCGTAACTACCGATATACGCGGCCTGGAACTTCAGATCCCGAACAAGACGGGCCGAAATCCCGTCATAAGCAAGCGGGGCAACCAGCGGAGAATTTTCACTGATCACTTCTTTGAGCGTACGCACCATTGGGTCAAAGCTCTTTCACTAGGGAATACATACCGGACGAATGCCGTAAATACACAAACAAGGCCACACCACCGCAACCCACACACGGGAAACGAACACCGGGAAAACAGCCAGCACCGCAAAGTCGGTGGGCCGCCCGCCCCCGGCACCCCGGACGAACGGCCTTCAGCAAGGAATGCAACACCGCACCCCCGCATCAACTCCTCACTAAACCCGAGTTAAGCACAGAATCCGTACGTAAGTCAACGGTCCCCGCCCCACAACCCGCACCCGGCAACACCCGCCACTC
>NZ_AOFD01000105.1 GCF_000332815.1 Arthrobacter nitrophenolicus | reverse complement strand
GAGGTTCAACACCCCGGTCTCCGCAATCGAGGCCAGCCGCTCCTCCACCTCACCGGGCAGGATCAACTCCGGATGGAACCCCTCCAACCCCAGCAGGATGGCCGTCATCGTCCCGTGCCCGTGCCCCGTCGCCGCCAGCGACCCATACAAATCAACCCGCAACCCCGCCACGGACCCCAGCCCGCCCGAAGCCTTCAGCTCCTCCGCGAACACCGCAGCAGCCCGCATCGGCCCCACAGTGTGAGAACTTGAGGGACCAATGCCAATAGAGAAAAGGTCGAATACGCCGACTGCCATGAGGGGATTCCTTACTGGAGATGTGAAAGGGGTTTCGACGGCTCAACCACCGGTGGTTGAGCCGTCGAAACCGGGTTCAGGACAGTGGTGCCACGTCCGGGTAGAGCGGATGCGCCGACGCCAGGACCTCGACGCGGTGACGCAGCCCCGAAAGGTCCGCGTCGGCGTCGGCCGTCAAAGCCGCGGCGATGATGTCCGCGACCTCGCGGAAGGCGTCCCCGCCGAAGCCGCGGGTGGCCAGTGCGGGGGTGCCGATGCGCAGGCCGGAGGTGACCATCGGCGGGCGGGGGTCGAAGGGGACGGCGTTGCGGTTGACGGTGATGTCGATCGCGGCGAGCCGGTCTTCGGCCTGCTGGCCGTCGAGTTCGCAGTTCCGCAGGTCCACGAGGACCAGGTGCACGTCGGTGCCGCCGGAAACCACGGTGATGCCCTTGGCGGCAACGTCGGGCTGGACCAGGCGCTCGGCGAGGATCCGGGCGCCGGCGAGGACGCGCTCCTGGCGCTCCTTGAACTCGGAGGACGCGGCGATCTTGAACGCCACGGCCTTGCCGGCGATGACGTGCTCCAGCGGCCCGCCCTGCTGGCCCGGGAACACAGCCGAGTTGATCTTCTTGGCGATGTCGGCGTCGTTGCTGAGGATGATCCCGCCGCGCGGACCGGCGAGGGTCTTGTGCGTGGTGGACGTGGTGACGTGTGCGTGCGGCACGGGGGAGGGGTGCAGCCCGGCGGCGACCAGCCCGGCAAAGTGGGCCATGTCCACCATGAGGTAGGCGCCCACGGAATCGGCGATGCGGCGGAACTCGGCGAAGTCCAGCTGCCGGGCGTACGCGGACCAGCCGGCCACGATCAGCGCCGGCTTGGTTTCCTGGGCCAGGCGCTCCACTTCGGCCATGTCCACGGTGTGGGTGTCCTCGCGGACGCCGTACGGCACCACGTTGTAGAGCTTGCCGGAGAAGTTGATCTTCATCCCGTGCGTCAGGTGGCCGCCGTGGGCCAGGTTCAGGCCCATGATGGTGTCGCCGGGCTTGATCAGCGCGTGCATCACCGAGGCGTTCGCCTGCGCGCCGGAGTGCGGCTGCACATTGGCGAAGTCCGCGCCGAACAGGGCCTTGATCCGGTCGATGGCGAGCTGCTCGATGACGTCCACGTGCTCGCAGCCGCCGTAGTAACGCTTGCCCGGGTAGCCCTCGGCGTACTTGTTGGTGAGCACGGAGCCCTGTGCCTGCATGACGGCGACGGCGGTGTGGTTCTCCGAGGCGATCATCTCCAGGCCGTCGCGCTGGCGGCCCAGTTCGTCGTCGATCTTGGCCGCGATCTCCGGGTCCAGGGCGGACAGGTCCGCATTCAGGCTGGGGGAGGCCACCTGTTCGAACGCGCCCACTTCTGCCGGGGCGCTCACAGCTCGCCGCCGTTTGCTGCCGCGTACTCTTCGGCGGACATAAGCGGGCCTTCCTCGGTGACGGCGACCTTGAAGAGCCAGCCTGCGCCGTAGGGGTCGGTGTTGATCAGCGCTGGGTCGGAGACCACGCCGTCATTGATTTCGGTGACCTCACCGGTCACCGGGGCGTACAGGTCGGATACGGACTTGGTGGATTCCACCTCGCCGCAGGTTTCGCCGGCGGTCACGGTGGAGCCGACCTCGGGCAGGTCCACGTAGACGATGTCGCCCAGGGCATCGGCGGCGACGGCGGAGATGCCGATTCCGGCAGGCCCGGATCCGTCAGCAGCCACCCATTCGTGCTCGGCGGAGTACTTCAGTTCAGCAACAACTTTGCTCATTATTTTCGGTCTTTCTGTTGGTGTAGGGGTTTCGACGGGCTCAACCACCGGGACGGTGATCGAGCCTGTCGAGATCCAGGCCTGGTTACTTGTTGCGCTTGTAGAAGGGGAGTTCGACGACTTCGAAGCGCTCGGGCTTGCCGCGGAGGTCGATGTCCAGGACGGTTCCGGGGGCGGAGTGTTCGACGGCGACATAGGCCATGGCCACCGGGTAGCCGAGGGTGGGGCTCGGCTGGCCGGAGGTCACCTCGCCTACCAGGGTGCCGTCCTGCAGGACCGGGTAGTGCGCGCGGGCTGCACGGCGTCCGGTGCCTTTGAGGCCCACGAGCTTTTGGCCCACGGTGGAGCCGACGCCTGCGGCCTTGATGGCAGCCAGCGCCTCCTTGCCCACGAAGTCGCTTTCCTTGGCAAGGGAAACCACCGGACCGAGTCCCGCAGCGTAGGCGTTGACGTGGCGCGAGAGTTCGTTGCCGTAGAGGGGCATCCCGGCTTCGAGGCGGAGTGAGTCGCGGGCGGCAAGGCCTGCGGGGATCAGCCCGTGTTCTTCGCCGGCAGCGAGCAGTGCCTCCCAGAGCGCGGGTGCGTCCACGTTGGGAATGTAGATTTCGAAGCCGTCCTCGCCGGTGTAGCCGGTGCGGGCAATCAGCAGGTCCTGGACAGAGCCGTTGACCGCGACGCCGGCCTCCACGGCAGCGTAGTACTTCAGCTCAGTGACCAGGGCGTGCTGGTCGGCCGGGACGAGTTCCAGCAGGATGGCCTGGGCTGCCGGGCCCTGCACGGCAATCAGCGAGGTTTCCGCTGAAGCGTCCTCCACGACCACGTCGAAGCCCGCGGCCCGGTCACGCAGTGCCGCGGCAACCACGGTGGCGTTGCCAGCGTTGGGGACCACCAGGTAGCGGTCATCTGCTCGGCGGTAGGAGATCAGGTCATCGATGATGCCGCCGTCGGCGTCGCAGATCAGCGAGTACTTGGCCTTGCCCACGGCCACGGCGGACAGCTTCCCCGCAA
>NZ_AOFD01000104.1 GCF_000332815.1 Arthrobacter nitrophenolicus | reverse complement strand
CACCACCAACCCCCGCTCACCACAAGTCAGCGCGCGTTGGTGTGGGGCCATTGGGCGGGCAGCTGTCAGAGGACTTTTCGTGTCGGTACCCGCAGCAGGAATGTCCGGGGGATGGGCCAGAGGATAGCCAGGGCGAGGGCCGGCACCAGGAAGAGTCCGACGTCGGGAAACTGCCGGATGACCACCAGCAGATGGGTATCGAACCTGGCAGGGGCGTAGTCGAGGCACAGCCAAAGGACGAAGGCGTCAAGGCCGAGGGCGGCCACCGCATAGGCGGCGGGGAAGCGCGCCGTGCGTTGCGGCAGCAGGTACCGCGCGCCCAGCCAGAGGCTTAGCAGCTCCGCGAGCAGCAGGGCCAGGGCCACCGCCCAGCTGTACCGCTGGAGCCAGTCCTCGTAGATGACCGCCGGCACCGGCTCCTGGCCGTGAATGATCCGCAGGACATTGGTGTCGATGGCCTTCAACCGTGACGGTGCGGCGGCGTCGTTGGCATTGATGACCAGCGCGACCCCCAGGCCCGAGGACGGCACCATGCCCAAATAGGTGTGGCTGTTGCCCCACTCGCCCTGGTGTTCAAGGAGCCGGGGCAGGGCCTCCTCAGGTACGGCCGAGCCAGGGCTGGCGGACTCCACCAGCGGACGGGTGTACCAGCCCATCGCGTACTCCTTGGACCCTTCGACCTGCACGCGCGGCTCGAACATCGTCTCCACGCTCCCGGGCCGGAGGACCTGCGCGGTACCGTAACGGCCGCCGTCGAGCAGCGCGATCAGCTCACGGCCCAGGTCCTCCGCGGACGAGTACAGCGTGGACGAGGGCATCCCGGACGAGGGAGCGGGCACGTCCGTCTGGCGCCAGAAGGAGCCGAACCAGCGCGAGTAGCCGGCGGCGGCGTTTCCGGCGCGGGCGGCGGCACGGGTCGGGTGGCTGTGCGCCATGTCCAGCGGCCCGAAAACGTGGTCCTCCAGGTACTCCCCGAACGGCTGGCCGGAGACCGTCTGCACCAGCAGGCCCAGGATGTTGTAGTTGGCGTTGGCGTAGTGGAATGTCTCGCCCGGAGTCCTGGCCAAGGGGGCATCGGCCAGGGCCCAAACGCTTTCCTCCAAGGCCTCCGGGCCCTGTTCGAGGGAGGCTTCGAAGGCGGTGTCCCTGGACGCCATGCCGCTGGCCTGGTGCAGCAGGTGCCGCACCGTGATGGACACAGACCGGCTGTCATCAAGCGTGAACCAAGGCAGGTACGTCTGTACCGGCTCATCCAGCCGCAGCCGACCGGCCTCCACCTGCTGCATCACCGCGATCGCGGTCAGGGACTTGCTGGTAGACGCGAGCAGGACCGGCGTCCGGACTGTCATGGGCCGTCCGGAGTCATCGGCGCGGCCGAATGCGGCCGAGTGCACCTGCTTCCCGTCCTTTACGACGGCGACGGCGGCACCGGGGATTCCGAGGGCATCGATCTGCTCCTGGAGGAAGGCATCGAGGGTTTTATGGTTCTGTTCCGAGGTGGCGGGCTCCGCGGCGGGAGCCGAGGCAACAGGGGAGGGGGCGGCGGCAAAGCTGAAACCCAGCAAGCACAGCAGGAGGCAGTGTGACCACACCCCATGAGTCCGCATGCCCGCACCTGCACTTCGGCCGCTTTTCCCTTCACGGTAGGGCGCACCAAAGGCGAAAGACAAGCATTACCCGGCCCAGCGGATACCCAAATAGTTAAGCCCAAAAACCCAAGTGCGACAAGCAGGATCAAGATCAGCTCAAGGGCTGCTCAATCTTCAGCGAGGAAAACCGGAATACGGGAATTCCTTACGGCAGTGCCAATAGGCTCAACGGCGAATCATTTGTCGCGTTTAGCAGCAAGCCCGGCAATTGCGGGGCCTTTTCGGGCTCAGATAAATGGGGAAATGATGTCCGAATACCAGACCCTGAGGGGTCCTTATCAACCTGCGCCCAGACCGCCGCGCAAACCACTCGCCTCCACCATCATTGTTGGAGTCATTACCGCTCTTTTTATGCTTTTGGGGGCGCTGAGCAGTGGACTTGGCGGTGCGCTGGTGTTCCTGGCCATCTCAGCCGGGCTCACAGGCCTGTACGTCGTCCTGACCGGACGCCGCTCCTGGGCTTGGCTGCCTGCCACACGGAAGGCCGGCGCCGTTGCACTCGCCACCTCGTTCGCCCTCCTCCTCGCCGGCGGCGCAACCATGCCGCGTGTTTCCACCGAGGACCTGGAAGCTGCCGCCTCGGGAAGCACCGCGCCGGCCGCCGCGGCCACGGCGAGGCCAACCGCCACAGCCAGTGCGGCGCCGTCGTCCGCTTCCACAGCCCAGGAGACGGGCGCACCGCTGGATCCAGAGACGCCGTACCTGGTGGCGCAGGGCGTGCCTGTCACCGCTCCGAAGGAGCAGCCCGCGTTCGCCACCCGGGCGATCGACCTGCTGGCCACCCTTCCCATCAAGGCAGGGCGCCGAAGACGGGATACGACCGGGCGCTGTTCGGCCAGGCGTGGGCGGATGTGGACCGCAACGGCTGCGACACCCGCAACGACATGCTCAAGCGTGACCTCACGGCCGTCAGCTACGTGAACAGCGTCCCGTGCAAGGTGAAGTCGGGTATGCTCGATGACCCGTATACGGGCAGGAGCATCAGTTTCCTGCGCGGGCAGGCCACCAGCAGTGCCGTCCAGATCGACCATGTGGTGGCGCTCAGCGATGCGTGGCAGAAGGGCGCCCAGCAGCTGACCACGGAACAGCGGACAGCGTTCGCCAATGACCCGCTGAACCTGCAGGCGACGGACGGCCCCACCAACCAGAAAAAGGGCGACGGCGACGCCGCCACCTGGCTGCCGCCGAACAAGGGCTTCCGGTGCGAGTACGTCGCCCGGCAGATTTCCGTGAAGGCCACCTACGGGCTGTGGGTCACCCAGGCGGAACACGACGCCATGGCCCGGATCCTCGCCGACTGCAGCGGACAGCTGGCGCCGACCAACGCCCAGCCTCCAGCCCCTTCACCGGCACCGGTTCCGGCGGAGCCCGCTCCGGCGGCTGTGGCACCAGCTCCCGTGGCCCCGGCTCCTGCAGCTGTTGCTCCGGCCCCGGCTCCGGCTGCACCCGCACCTGCACCTGCCCCGGTTGCTCCGGCCCCCGTTGTTCCGGCACCT
>NZ_AOFD01000103.1 GCF_000332815.1 Arthrobacter nitrophenolicus | reverse complement strand
TTCCTTCAACCGTTTCCCGTTGTGTTGGGTTGTTGGTTGGGAACCACATAGTGGACGCAAGCAGTTGTGCTGTTTTGTGGTGTAAGTTGTTGGCCTATTAGTACCGGTCAGCTTCACGAGTCGTTAGTCCTCGCTTCCACATCCGGCCTATCAACCCAGTGGTCTGGCTGGGGGCCTCTCACACCCGAGGTGTATGGAAATCTCATCTTGAAGCGAGCTTCCCGCTTAGATGCTTTCAGCGGTTATCCCATCCGAACGTAGCTAATCAGCGGTGCACTTGGCAGTACAACTGACACACCAGAGGTTCGTCCGTCCCGGTCCTCTCGTACTAAGGACAGCCCTTCTCAAATTTCCTGCGCGCGCAGCGGATAGGGACCGAACTGTCTCACGACGTTCTAAACCCAGCTCGCGTACCGCTTTAATGGGCGAACAGCCCAACCCTTGGGACCTACTCCAGCCCCAGGATGCGACGAGCCGACATCGAGGTGCCAAACCATGCCGTCGATATGGACTCTTGGGCAAGATCAGCCTGTTATCCCCGAGGTACCTTTTATCCGTTGAGCGACGGCCATTCCACAATGTACCGCCGGATCACTAGTCCCGACTTTCGTCCCTGCTCGAGATGTCTCTCTCACAGTCAAGCTCCCTTGTGCACTTACACTCGACACCTGATTGCCAACCAGGCTGAGGGAACCTTTGGGCGCCTCCGTTACTTTTTAGGAGGCAACCGCCCCAGTTAAACTACCCATCAGGCACTGTCCCTGACCCGGATTACGGGCCGAAGTTAGATGTCCAAAGTGACCAGAGTGGTATTTCAACGATGACTCCACCCGAACTGGCGTCCGGGCTTCAACGTCTCCCACCTATCCTACACAAGCCACTCCGAACACCAATACCAAACTATAGTAAAGGTCTCGGGGTCTTTCCGTCCTGCTGCGCGTAACGAGCATCTTTACTCGTACTGCAATTTCGCCGAGTTTATGGTTGAGACAGCGGGGAAGTCGTTACTCCATTCGTGCAGGTCGGAACTTACCCGACAAGGAATTTCGCTACCTTAGGATGGTTATAGTTACCACCGCCGTTTACTGGGGCTTAAATTCTCAGCTTCGCCCTTACAGGCTAACCGGTCCTCTTAACCTTCCAGCACCGGGCAGGAGTCAGTCCGTATACATCGTCTTGCGACTTCGCACGGACCTGTGTTTTTAGTAAACAGTCGCTTCCCCCTGGTCTCTGCGGCCCCGATCCCCTCCCGGACGCATGGTCCGTTCAAGGTTGGGGCCCCCCTTCTCCCGAAGTTACGGGGGCATTTTGCCGAGTTCCTTAACCATAATTCTCTCGATCGCCTTAGTATTCTCTACCTGATCACCTGTGTCGGTTTGGGGTACGGGCGGCTAAAACCTCGCGTCGATGCTTTTCTCGGCAGCATAGGATCACCAAATCCCCCCAAACGGGGGTCCCATCAGATCTCAGGCACATGAGTGGCGGATTTGCCTACCACTCGCCCTACATCCTTAGACCGGGACAACCATCGCCCGGCTCGGCTACCTTCCTGCGTCACACCTGTTAATACGCTTGCCTCCCAGGATCAGGTCCTGCGCTCCACCAAAACCCTTCACCCACAAGGGGTGTCGGGCAGGTTTCGGGCAGTTAGTATCCCCTGTTCAACATGGGCGGTTTTTCGCCGGTACGGGAATATCAACCCGTTGTCCATCGACTACGCCTGTCGGCCTCGCCTTAGGTCCCGACTTACCCAGGGCAGATTAGCTTGACCCTGGAACCCTTGATCATCCGGCGGACGGGTTTCTCACCCGTCTTTCGCTACTCATGCCTGCATTCTCACTCGTGTAGGCTCCACCGCTGGTTTCCACCGCGACTTCACTGCCCACACGACGCTCCCCTACCCATCCACACTCCTGAACCACAAAGGCTTAGAACACGTGTGAATGCCACAACTTCGGCGGTGTACTTGAGCCCCGCTACATTGTCGGCGCGGAATCACTTGACCAGTGAGCTATTACGCACTCTTTTAAGGATGGCTGCTTCTAAGCCAACCTCCTGGTTGTCTGAGCAACTCCACATCCTTTCCCACTTAGCACACGCTTAGGGGCCTTAGTTGGTGGTCTGGGCTGTTTCCCTCTCGACTATGAAGCTTATCCCCCACAGTCTCACTGCTGCGCTCTCACTTACCGGCATTCGGAGTTTGGCTGACGTCAGTAACCTTGTAGGGCCCATTAGCCATCCAGTAGCTCTACCTCCAGCAAGAAACACGCAACGCTGCACCTAAATGCATTTCGGGGAGAACCAGCTATCACGAAGTTTGATTGGCCTTTCACCCCTACCCACAGCTCATCCCCTCCATTTTCAACTGAAGTGGGTTCGGTCCTCCACGACGTCTTACCGTCGCTTCAACCTGGCCATGGGTAGATCACTTCGCTTCGGGTCTAGATCACGCCACTCACACGCCCTATTCAGACTCGCTTTCGCTACGGCTGCCCCACACGGGTTAACCTCGCGACGTAACACTAACTCGCAGGCTCATTCTTCAAAAGGCACGCCGTCACAGTTACTATGCGATTACTCGCGACTGCTCCGACGGATTGTAAGCACACGGTTTCAGGTACTGTTTCACTCCCCTCCCGGGGTACTTTTCACCTTTCCCTCACGGTACTGGTCCGCTATCGGTCATTAGGGAGTATTTAGGCTTATCAGGTGGTCCTGACAGATTCGCACGGGATTTCTCGGGCCCCGTACTACTTGGGATACTCTCACAGGCGGCACAAACGCATTACGGTTACGGGACTAACACCCTCTCTGGCCGGCCTTTCAAAACCGTTCACCTATGCGCGCACATCACACCCCACCAGCCCGGCAGAACTGGTATGGAAAGTCCCACAACCCCGACCATGCAACGCCCGCCGGCTATCACACATGGAACGGTTTAGCCTGATCCGCGTTCGCTCGCCACTACTAACGGAATCACTATTGTTTTCTCTTCCTGCGGGTACTGAGATGTTTCACTTCCCCGCGTTCCCTCCACGCACCCTATGTGTTCAGGTACGGGTCACCAAGTCACTCGCGCGCTTGGCGGGGTTTCCCCATTCGGACACCCTGGGATCACAGTCCGGTTATCGACTCCCCCAGGCTTATCGCAGATTCCTACGTCCTTCTTCGGCTCCTAATGCCAAGGCATCCACCGTGTGCTCTTAAAAACTTGACCACAAAAGATCAACAACAAAAACACTCGAGAGAACCACAGAAA
>NZ_AOFD01000102.1 GCF_000332815.1 Arthrobacter nitrophenolicus | reverse complement strand
GGCAATGGTGATTATTCGATCTGGAACTATTCGGCAGCACCACTCGAGGGGAAGCGGTCCGGATGCTTAGGGTCTCGTCCCTTTTCCCGCCAGTACTCATCCCGCTGCCATAGGGAAAACCTGGTTGCTTGGACGCAGAGTACGACGACGGCGATGCTGAAAAGGATTGTCCGGATCCAGAGCCAGGGCTCTGAGTCGACACCGGCGAGGCTTAGGACGCTGGAAACCAGCATGATGAGCGTTACTGGAAGGAACCAGCGCATGCGCTGAAACCTGCGCTGAATTTCATCCTTGGTTGCCATGCCTGCCTCCGTGGGCTGGGGTCCGGAAGGCCCGGCCCGCTGTGGATCGATTCGGCTCG
This sequence comes from Arthrobacter nitrophenolicus, assembly GCF_000332815.1. Classification (GTDB taxonomy): domain Bacteria; phylum Actinomycetota; class Actinomycetes; order Actinomycetales; family Micrococcaceae; genus Arthrobacter; species Arthrobacter nitrophenolicus. Next base: position 3,222 of record NZ_AOFD01000102.1, on the reverse strand, counting down.
TTATCGGCTTCCCGCAACGATGTCGGTCATTATGCGCGATGACTTCCCTGTTGGATAGCGGGACCAGGGTTCCGCGGCGGCTGCGGCGTGCTTTTGCGTGACTTGGTAGCTGTAGCCGAGCATTTCTGCCACGAGCGGTGCCGGGACTTCCTGGACGAGGCTGCGGAGGGATGCGTTGCGTGCGCCTAGGAGGTCTATTCCGATTTCCCTCAGCCGCATCATGAGTGTGTTGGGGTGGATGTGTTGTCCTGCGCGGTAGCCAGGGAAGAGCCACGGACTGCCGGAGCTGCTGCCCGTGCGCATGTTGGGGCGTGAAGCGAGGTGTTTTGTGAGCAATCCGGCGAACGGTTCGGGCACTGGCGCTGGGTGTTCTTCCCCCAGTGAGAGGCGCGGACCATCGGGCGTGAGCAACACGTCGGCGCTCTTCATCGCGGCGATCTTCACTACTGGTTGGGCGTATAGCAGCAGGAGAATGGCGGCGACCCGGTATGACAGGGTGTCGAAGTTGTCGGTGAGACAGGCTTTGAGCATGGCGAGGCGCTTACCTTGGGTGAGCAGTGGCACGGTCCTGGCCTGCCGGAAGCCGATGGTGATGTTGGTGCAGGTCCGATTCTTCACCGCCCAGACGAAAAAGGTTCTGATGGCATGTCTGGTTGTGGGACCATCGGTCAGCCAGGCTTCGATGTCGGCCTGGAGGCAGGAGGCGACCGTTCGTCCGTGGGTGAGCTTGAGCCATGTGAGGAACTTGATGGTTTCGGTGATTTCCTGCTTCGCGCTGTGCACCGGGCCCTGCGTGGGCTTCCCGTTCGCCGATATGGTCCTGATACGTCGCAGGTGGTGCCAGCGGGCGAAGGACTCGATGGGTCGCCGAACCTCGATGTCATCAATGTCATCGAGCTTGCTGGACAGCCACCGCTCAAAGAGCGCGAGGTAATGGTCCCGGACCGGCAGTAGGTTGTGGTGGACGAGCAGGCTGCGCAGGTGCTCCACCCGTAGGCTGGTGGGTTCCCTATCAAGCGCCTCGTGACTGAGCGGGATGTCTCCGGTGGCGAGTTGCTCGAGCAGTTCGCGGACGCCGGGTTTGCGGAGCCAGGTGAGGATGCTTTCGGATCGCTGGGCTTTGCAGAGCGCGGAGAGCAGTTTCGCTGCCGTCGTTTCGTTGCCCTGGACTCGTCGACACGCAACAGCGCCATGAGGTCGTTCCGGAGTGAGCAGCGGGCGCAGGTGTTCTGGCGGTAGTGCTCTGTTTCCGTCCCGCAGTCGGAGCAGTGGTAATCCTGGGTGATGCCGGCGCAATCGGCGCAGACTGGCTGGTCACCGTGGGAAGCAGACCTGCCTGGAAGCATCCGCTCTGTCCCGCAGCCGGGGCAGGTGCCGTGGGTGCGCATGGCGACCGTGAAGCAGGTCCCGCAGATCCTGCCTTCCGGCCAGCTGGCACGGTGCTTACCGGCCGCCCGTGAGCACCTGTCACAGGTGAAGAGGCCGGTGGTGCGCGGCCGGCCACGGACGCCGGACCGCGGGATGACCTCAGCCGTCATCGCGGATTACCCTCGCGCGTTTGGGTCTGATGGTCTTGTTCAGGTCGACGACGTTCGCGTCGGAGGCGACTTTACGGGCTTGGCATCCGTTGCCGTGACGGTGACTAGGTCTTCGGGTCCGCAGGAGAAGATGTCGCAGAGCGCAGCGATCATCATGAGTGAGACGCGCTCCGGGCGTTGGGTGACGAGCCGATAGACCTGGGAGGCAGAGAGTTCGATGCCGCGTTCCTTGAGCAAGGGACTGAGGTCTGTGCTGTTGTGCATTCCCCGGGCTGCCATGAGTTCTGCAAGCCGCCAGCGGTAGTCGATCTCTCGTTTCATGGGTTCAGTCTTCCATTCCGGCCAGGGCGTCCCGGATCGTGGAATCCAGGGCACGGCGCAGTGTTTTGACCCTGTAGTCGCTGGAGACGGAGGTGTAGAGGGCCGTCGTTGAGGCGTGCTCGTGCCCGGCCTGGTGCTGGACGAACAAAGCGTCCATGCCTGATTCGATCAGGTGGGTGACGTAGGAGCGGCGCAGCGAGTGGATGTCCAGGCCGGGGGAGAGGCCCAGGTCCTCGCAGTACCGGTTGAACCTTCGGTTCAGCGCCGTCTCCGAAACAAGGGCGCCCCGTTCGGAAGGGAACAGGTCCAGGCCGTCGGTCATGTGCGGGTGGCCGCGTTCCAGCCAGTCGGCAACGATTTCCGTGGACCAGTCGAACACGGTCAGGACGCTGCGGCGCTTGGGTGGTGAACCCTTCATGGCCTTCCCGTAGCGGACCTGCAGGACCCCGTACTTGCCGAACTCCCGCGCGTGCGGGTTCCTGGCAAAATCGACAGTCTGCAGGTGCCTGACCTCGTTGCGGCGGAGACCCCAGCAGTAGGCCACTTTGAACAGGACAGCGTCGCGGTAGGCCGGCAGCCAGCCCTTGCGGCCCAGCGTCGCAATGCGGTCCACCTCGTCATCGGCCCGGTCAAAGAAGGCCTGCAGCTCGTGCCGGGTGAACGGTCGCCGCTTAGGATCCGATTCGTTGGTCTGGGCGTGGACCGCGGTGTTCCAGCCGAAGCACACCTGCGAAGGGTGCGTTCCGAAATACTGCTCACAGACCCGGTCCCAGCCATAATCAGGCGAGGCTACGTACGAGCAGAACGCCCGGAGCGCCGCCTGATAACTCCGGATCGTGGACTGGGCCGCGTGCTTCACGCTGCGCAGATCCCCGAAGAACTCATCCACGTGGGCCGGCGTCCACTGCCATGGATATTCATTCGTGGACTCCTGGAACCGCGTCACCAGCCGCTCCCGGCCTTCGATGGTGCCAAACGACAGGTTTCTGCTCAGCTGCTGATTCCGCCAACCCGTGAGCATCTGGGTGAACACGACATCCTCCGGATGAAGGAAACGCACTGCGCCGAAATCCAGCACCCGTCCCGCTGAATCGACAGCCACGAACCCTCCTAAAACATTGCATTGGATGCAAGAATCATGCGATTAATGCAGAACGCCTGCAAATCCGCTGCTCAACGGGGCGTCCAAGATCTATGTCATGTGGCTTTGCGCGCCCCGTCGATGCTATTCGGAATGTCCTGCGCCGGCTCTGTGCGAAGTGTTTCCGCAGCTCAAAGGCACTTTACGACGCTGAATGACCGTGGGGCGGCGAGTGGCGGGCGCAGGAGGGGCGATCATGCATCAGATGCAATAATCACTGTT
>NZ_AOFD01000101.1 GCF_000332815.1 Arthrobacter nitrophenolicus | reverse complement strand
GCAACCACCCCGGCCGCGCCGCCCCTGGCCGCGCTGGAGGACCCTGAGCTGGGGTAGGTTTTTGGATTTGCCCTGACCTGGCGGCCGCCGGTCCCCTCGCCGGGGGACCCATTGTGGCCTCCAGCCTTGTGCAATACACTTCAAGAGGGTTACGCAGCCAGCCTCTGGACATTCGAGATGGAGCGATCTCAATGATGCAGTTCCTGCATTTCCGGCGCCCACTGGCAGCGGCGCGATGAACAGTTCAAAGCTTTCGCACTACCTCAATAATCCGCGCGATCCGGAAGAAGTCCTGCCCACATTAACCGCGAATGAACTCGCGGACCTGCTGGACGCGCTCTACCAGAACCTTGACACGCCGGAACCCGAATTCGGCGCCCAGGCCTGGTACGACATGGCCGTCGAAGAAAGCTGCCGCAGGGCCGCACTGCGTGACGGCGCCGCCCACGGAGTGGCGTAGCACCGGGACTTTCCGCACCTATTCCCGCCCGCCGCCCGGCCCCCGATGACCACGGTGTTCGTTGGGGACATGGCCCTTCGCTTCCAGGAGATGCTGCTGCAGTTTCTCCTCGGCGTCCCTGCGCCGCCGCGCGGTGTCCCGCATTTCCCGGGTGGACTCGGCGCCCCGGGGCTCACGGTAGCCGGGCCAGCGCCTGCCTGACCGCTCCCCCGCGGGTTGGGATTCTGCGTTCATCTCGGTTCCTCCTTTGGCCGCCAAGGGGGCGTTGCAGCCGCTCTCCGGACTTTGGCTGTCCGGGCTGCGGGTCATCCGCTGGCCGCGTCCCCCCTCTTGCGGATTTCCCGCCGCACCAGGGCCTGCAGCGCTGGAACCGGCGACGACGGATCGGCCGTCAGGCCGGCGCGCAGCCTCTCGGCCAGCAGCTCAAGATCCTCCGGCGGGACGTCGGACAGGGCAGCAAATCGTGTGTAGAAGCGTTTGGCAGGAAGCCCCGCCCGCCGCCGGGCATCTTTTCGGGGTCGGCCGGCTCTTTCTCCGGCAGCGTGCAGCTGATTGTCCATGGTCGCCGTTCACAGGGAATTCAGTGGCCAACTGCATAGCCGCTCCCATAGTACAGCCGGGGACAGCCATTGGAAGTGACCTACGTCACCCGGCGCGGCCCCGGCGGTGGGCGGTCAATTCCAGCCCAACAGCCTCAGCAGCGCCGCCGTTCCCGCTCCGGCGAGCACCACCACCAGGAACGGGGCGCGCAGCGCCAGGGCCACCGCTGCCGCAGCCAGCGCCCCGAGCCGTGCGTCGGCGGCCAGCGACTGGCCCGATGCCACGGCATTGACCATGGTGAGGGAGGCGAGCAGCCCGATGGTCATGGTTCCTGCGATGCGCGACATCCGCGGATTCTCCAGGAAGCGGGCCGGCACCAGGTAGCCCACCAGTTTCCAGGCATAGGCCAGTGCGCAGGCCACCAGCAGCCAGAACCAGAGGCTCATGCGCCTGCTCCCGGAACAGTCCCGTGATGGCCGCCGTCGTGCCTGCCGCCGTGGCCCCCGTCATGCCGGTGGTGCTCCCGGTAAGGATCCACGTCGGGTTCCAGGCCCTCGTCGCTGCGTCCGTGACTGAACCAGCCAATGACTGCCGCCACGACGGCGGCCACCAGGATGGGCACGCCCGCCGGCACGAAGGGAACGGCAATAACCGTTGCAACAGCGCACACCACGGCAATGGCCACGGGCTCGCGGCCTTTGAGCCGGGGCCAGAGCAAGGCCAGGAAGGCGGCCACCGCGGCGCCGTCCAGGCCCCATTGCCTGGGGTCCCCGAGGCCTGCGCCGGCCAGGGCGCCGACGGCGGTAAACAGGTTCCACAGCACGTAGATTCCGATGCCGGCTGCCCAGAATCCGCGGCGCTGCTCTGCGGGATCAGCCTGCCCGGTGCTGGTGGCCGTTGATTCGTCGATGGTCAGCTGAGCACCGACGTATTTCCGCCAGCCGGTGGGCCGAAGCAGCGCGTTCAGCTGCATCCCGTAGATGCCGTTTCGCATGCCCAGCAGCGTTGCCGCGCTCATGGCCGCGATGCCGGAACCGCCGCCTCCCACCACGCCGATGAACGCGAACTGGGAGCCGCCGCTGAAGAGCAGGAGCTGAGGGCCATGGTCTGCCAGAAGTTGAGCCCGGACGTGACCGACAGTGCCCCGAAGGACAGCCCGTACAGCCCGGTGGCGATGCTGATGGAGATACCTACCCGGACGGCCGGTGATCCCAGGAGAAGCATGGTCCAACTCAACCACAGCGAGGGTGGACGCTTGAAACCGGGCCGCAGCTGCCGGGGTCAGGCCCAGGCCAGGGCGGAGCTGCCGTAGGGCGGGGGCGGATTGCGGTAATCGAGGGGCTGCCCGTCCAGCAGCAACGGCGGCGGGACGTACCGGAGCTCCCCGAAGGAGCTGTCCATGGTCCGGCAGTCCGGCGGCGCCAGTCCTGCTGCCGCGTCGTCGGTTCCGGGCAGGGAGAACAGCTCCGCGGCGGTCCTCGCCAGTGACAGCCGCGCGGTCCCGCCCAGGCCGGTACGACGGCGGCGGGCAAGGAGCGTGACAGCTGCGGCTGCCGCTCCGTACCCGGTGGCGTGGTCCAGCGCCTGGACGGGCAGGGCACCCGGGTGCCAGCCGTCGTCGTCGGTCCGGCCGTACAGGTCTGCTATGCCCGCAGCCGCCTGCACAATGCTGTCGAAGCCGCGCAGGCCGCTCCACGGCCCTGTTGCACCCCAGCTGTTCAGCGTGACCACGGCCAGCCCCGGGCGGGCCTCCAGCAGGTCCCCGGCCCCCAGTCCGAACCGGTCCAGCGCCCCCTGCCGGTAGCCGGTGACCACAACGTCGGCGGCCGCAAGGAGGTCGCGCAGCCGCTCCTGGTTTTCCGGGAGGGCCAGGTCCGCCTCGGCGCTGCGTTTGTCGAAGCAGGTGTCCACGAACTGGTCGGACAGTTCCGGCAGCCGGGGCGGGTCGATCCGCAGGACGTCCGCGCCGAGCGCAGCCAGGAGGCGCGTGGCCACCGGGCCGGCGATGACCCTGGTCAGGTCCAGGACACGGACGCCGGCAAGGGGCCGGGTGGTTTTCCCGTTAACGGCTGGAGGACCTGCCGGCACCGGCTCCGGCGTCAGTATCCCGGCCAGGCCCATGGGGGTGGTTTCGCCGTCGGAGGACGTCAGGGAAATCCATGGGCCGGAACCGGCAGCCTCACCCATCGGGGAGGCCAGCCACTCGCTGCGGGTCCGGACGGCAGCAGCGATTCCGCCCGCTGACTGGATTGCTGCCTCCGCCTCAAGGGTCGCCATGGTCCGGAGCGCGGCATCCACCTGGGCCGGGGAGCGCGCGCCGAGGGCCTGCAGCAGGCGCTGCTCGTGGTGCGGGTAGTTGGCGTGGAGCCGGATCCAGCCGTCCCGAGTGCGCCGGAAGCCGGACAGCGGGGCAAACCCCTGCAGCTTCCGCCCGGCGATCCGCAGGTGCCCGGACGAATTGAAGGCGGCGGCGGTCAGCGCCGGCGTGGTGGAAAACCTTCCGCGCCCGCCGGTGTACCCGTCAAGGGCCGCGGCGGCGGCGGAAACGGCGCCCACGGCGAGGCCCTCCACGTCCAAGGGTCCGGCC
>NZ_AOFD01000100.1 GCF_000332815.1 Arthrobacter nitrophenolicus | reverse complement strand
AGGCACTGGTACCTAGGGCCGCCGCCGGATTGCTGCCTGCCTGGCACCTAGACTCGGTTCATGACCCGTTCAGCAGATGCTCCCGGCCGGCGCGCCACCATCCTGGATGTCGCGGCTGCTGCAGGTGTCTCCCGCCAGACCGTTACCCGGGCCATGAATGACATGCCCGGCATCAGTGCGGCCACCCGTGAGCGGGTGCAGAAATGCGCTGTGGAGTTGGGCTACTCCCCAAGCCGGTTCGCAAAAGGGCTTGTCCAAGGCGCTCGGACCTCGGTAGGCCTGGCGATCCCGGACCTGACCAACCCCTACTTCCCTGCTTTCGCGTCAAGCGTGGTGGAAGCGGCCACGCAGCGGGGCTGGAACGTCGTCGTGGATGATTACGGGCACGGGACAGGCAGTGGCCTCGACGCCGTGAGCCGGCTGGCACCCCAGGTTGACGCCTTGATCGGGTACTTGGGGGAACATGCGGCCGAGGCGCAGTCCCTCATGGGCAGTCGGCCCGTGGTGGGCCTGGACTGCCCGGGCGGCAGTTCCGCCGGCAGTATCGGATTCGACTACCCCTACGCGGCCGGGCTCGCCCTGGACCATCTGGCCAGCACTGGCCGACACAAGGTGGCCTTCCTCGACTCGGACCAGGGCGGTCCGGCCGGGAGCCGTGGGGCTGCTGTTGCCGCGGCTGCTGCAGCAGCGGGTATCCCGCTGGCAAGGATCCATGCTTCCCCGTCCGCAACGGCCGCGCGGGACGCAATTGGGGGTCTGCTGGAGAAAGAGCCCGGACTGGATGCGCTGCTGGCGTTCAATGACGTCATGGCGGCGGGTGTACTGAAGGCTCTTCACAGTGCAGGAAGGTCTGTCCCTGGAGACTGTGCCGTGATCGGCATGGATGGCATTCCGCTGGGCGAACTCCTCACTCCCGAGCTGACCACCCTCGCCCTTGACCTGCGTGCGGTGGGACGGGCCGCCGTCGACCTCGTGGAAGCCCTGCTCTCCGGTGCGGTGGAGCCCGGCAGTCCCGCTGCTTCGCTGACCCTCCGGCACGAACTCATCGTCCGTCAATCTGCCTGAGAGCCTATTCAAGGGGCGCGGCAACGGTTACGCTTGTTGAGATTCGTGAACGTTCACGTAGTACGGCCCGCCTATCACGCAAGGAATACCATGCCAGCCCAGCCCCCCTTCACAACAGCAGGAAATACCCTGACGTTCGGCACCGCGCAGGGGTCGGAAAGTCTCGACGTGGGGGCAGCGGCCGTACGGGAGCTGTCGTCGGTGAAACCCGGGCGGGGTTCGCTCCCGGCACGCGCCTACCTTTCCAGCAGCGCGCCCAAGCTCTCCCTGAATGGTGAATGGCACTTCCGGTTGAGCCCCGGAATCCGCTCTGCGCCGGCCGCCGGCTGGCAGTTGGGCGAAGACCTTGGCGGCTTCACCACCCTGCCCGTCCCGTCCAGCTGGCCGATGCATGGCCATGGTGCGCCCGCCTACACCAACGTCCAGTTCCCCTTCGCCGTCGAACCGCCGCACGTTCCTGAGGCAAACCCCATCGGGGACCACCTACGGACCTTCGAGGCCGGACCCGCGTTCATGCCCCATGCTGTGCTGCGGTTCGACGGGATAGAGTCAGCCGCAACCATCTGGCTGAATGGGATAGAGCTGGGAACCACCCGCGGGAGCAGGCTGCCCCACGAGTTCGATGTCTCGGGCATCCTGGTGGAAGGGACCAACACGCTTGCCGTCAGGGTGGCCCAGTTCTCGGCCGCCAGCTACGTCGAAGACCAGGACATGTGGTGGCTCCCGGGAATCTTCCGTGATGTCACACTCCAGGCCCGGCCCGCGGATGGCATCGATGACGTGTTCGTCCATGCCGGCTACGACCACGAAAACCGCGAAGGCGTGTTTCGCGTCGAGGCGAGCCGGGGCGATCAGGGGATTGACGCCGTCGTACGCGTTCCCGAATTGGGTCTGGAACTGCCGGCTGGAACGGATGTGCGTATACCCGGAGTCGAACCCTGGTCGGCTGAGCTGCCCAAACTCTACGAAGCATCGGTCAGCACTCCGGGCGAAACTGTCCGCCTGCAGCTGGGCTTCCGCAGCATCGCTATTGAGGATGCCCAGTTCAAGGTCAACGGCCGGCGCATCCTCCTGCGGGGTGTCAACCGCCACGAACATCACCCCCGCCTGGGCCGCGTTGTTCCCCAGGATGTGGTGGAGGCCGAGCTGCGGTTGATGAAGCAGCACAATATCAACGCCATCCGCACGTCCCACTACCCGCCGCACCCCGAATTCCTGGCGCTTGCCGACCGACTGGGCTTCTATGTAGTCCTTGAATGCGACCTGGAAACGCACGGGTTCGAGAGTGCAGGCTGGGCGCAGAACCCGAGTGACGATCCGCAATGGGAACCCGCGCTGCTGGACAGGATGCAGCGAACGGTGGAACGGGACAAGAACCATCCGTCCGTCATCATGTGGTCCCTCGGCAACGAGGCCGGAACCGGCAGGAACCTTGCCGCCATGTCGCGCTGGACCAAGGACCGCGACCCCTCCCGCCCCATCCACTACGAGGGGGACTGGTCCTCGCCCTACGTGGACGTCTACTCGCGCATGTACGCAAGCCAGGATGAAACGGCGCTGATCGGACAGGGTATCGAACCGCCCCTCGAGGACGCGGTCTTGGACGCCCGGCGCCGGGCTATGCCCTTTGTGCTGTGCGAATACGTGCACGCCATGGGGAACGGCCCCGGCGGCATGAGCGAGTACCAGGAGCTCTTCGAGCGGTATCCGCGCTTGATGGGTGGTTTCGTGTGGGAGTGGCTGGAGCACGGCATCACCTTGAACTCTGCTGACGGCAGTGAGTACTTCGGCTACGGCGGTGATTTCGGTGAGGAAATTCACGACGGCAACTTCGTCACGGATGGCCTGGTGGACGCGGACCGCAAACCACGGCCGGGACTACTGGACTTCAAGAAGGTCATCGAGCCGCTCAGGCTTGAGGTGGCCGATGACTGGTCCGGGTTCCGGATCCGCAACCTGCAGGACTTCGCCGACACCTCCGCGTATGAGTTCCGCTACACGGTGGAGTCCGACGGCGGCCTGCTGGACGCCGGACCGGTGCAGTTCGCGCCGTTGCCGCCACAGTCCGAAACGGCGGTTCCCCTGCCCACCGCCGTCGCGGACAGCGCCGCTGAGCTTGCACGTGCCGGACAGGCGGCGGTACTGACGGTTCGCGCCGTTCTTGCGGCCGATTCTTCCTGGCTGCCGCCGGCCACGAAATCGCATGGGGCCAGTCCGTCCTGCTTCCCAGTGCTGTTGAGACTGCAACGACCGAACGTGTGCTGGTTTCGGACGATGAGCTGCGGCTGGGGCCGGCACGGTTCAGCCGGATGACCGGAATGCCCACCTTCCTGGGAGACGTGCCGGTGGAAAAGCTGGGGCTGGTGCTGTGGTGGGCGCCCACCGACAACGACCTGGGCAGGGAATGGGGCGGCGCGGACCCGCGCCCGCTCGCCACCCAGTGGAAGGACGCCGGCTGAACCGGCTGCACACCAGGCTCGTCGGCATCAGATCCGAGGTTACGTCCGACGGCGGTGAGCGGCTCACGGTCCGTACCCGGGTGGGTGCCGCGGACAAGCAGTTCGGAGTCCAGGTGGAGTACTGCTGGACCAGCGACGGCGCCTCCCTGGCTCTCCACACGCACGTCCGCCCGGAAGGGACCTGGGACAACGCCGGCTTTGAGGTGGAATGGGCCCGCATCGGACTGGAGCTTGTCCTCGCTGGAGAGACGTCAGCAGTGAGCTGGTTCGGGAAGGGCCCGCACCAGAGTTATCCGGACACCGGCCAAGGGGCCCGTACCGGATGGTTCTCCCTTCCGCTCGCCGACTTGGACGTGGACTATGTCCGCCCCCAGGAATCAGGGGCGCGCTCAGGGGTGCGTACTGCCTCCCTGGACGTTGCCGGAAGCCCGCTGGAGATTACGGGCGAGCCTTTTGCCCTCACAGTCCGGCCCTACAGCATGGCAGTCCTTGACGCGGCGGCCCACCGGCCAGAGCTTGCGGCGGATGGCAGGTCATACGTGTACCTCGACCATGTGCAACGGGGCGTGGGCACCGCGGCCTGCGGGCCAGGGGTCTTGGAGCCGTACCGGTTGAAGCCCCGGCCGGCAGAGTTCACCCTCGTCTTCCGGATGTGAGGGGACCCCCGATGTGAGCCACCCCATAATTGCCCACCGCCCACGGTTCAGTACGGCTTGCCCTTCTGCTTGACCCCGGGATCCCCGCCATTACGGGGATTCCGGGGGGCCCGAACCCTCAAACAGGGGCGATTTGCAGTGGGGTCCGGCGACGTGTATTGTTTTCTGAGTCGCCGCCGCTGAAGCGGAAAAATAGCGGCCAAACCCCTTCAAAACAGCCTGGAAAATGGCCCGCTCGCTAGCGTGCCTTGACCCGGTGGGGGCTGATCACGAATGCTGCAGCTGCTGAAAAGCGGATTTGCAAAGTATTCGGCGGTCGGGTAAG
>NZ_AOFD01000099.1 GCF_000332815.1 Arthrobacter nitrophenolicus | reverse complement strand
GGAAACGGCGCCCACGGCGAGGCCCTCCACGTCCAAGGGTCCGGCCCACCAGCGGCGGGGCCCGGCGTCGTCCGCCCGCTTGCCCACGGCCGGCCTACCGTCCCTGCGGCGAGGCCAGCTGGAGCTGGCCCAGGACCCGGGCGGGCACATTGGTGGTGAGTTCGTGGATCCCGAGTTCCTGGCAGAGGGCCACATCCTCCGGGGAGTCCACCGTCCAGACGCGGAACCGCCGGCCGGAAGCCAGCCAGCGCTTAATGGTTGCCGGATGCCCGCGGACATAATCGATGCCCGGCCCCGCCAACCCTGCCACGCGGCTGTCCAGGATCCGCTCGCCTTCCAGCTGCGTGGCTTTCATCAGGTTGGCGATGGCCCCGCCGGTGATGGGGCCCAGGCCGAGCCCGCCGCGGATTTCGTGGATGTTGATGTCATCCACCAGCTGGCAGATGTATTGGGCGGGGACGGACCGGAGCAGGTGCCGGACGGAGTCCGGGCTGAAGCTCATGAAGGTCACCGCCACGTTGTCCACGGTGGAGCCGGCAGGGTCCCAGCCTTCCCGGCGCAGCAGCTCCAGGACCCTGTCCTCCAGCTTCAGCTGGTACGGGCTTGGATGCTTCAGTTCGATGGCGAGCCTGACCGGCCGCCCGGCTCCCCGGAGGATGTCCAACAGTTCGGGCAGGGTGAGGAACTGCGCCGACCGGGCCCCGTACGCCTCCGGGATCCGCACGCCCTTCCACGACGAGAAATCGAGGTGCCGCAGTTCACGCAGTGTCCGCTCGGCCACCGGCCCCGTGCCGTCCGAGGTGCGGTCCAGGTTGGCGTCATGCAGCAGGACCACATGCTGGTCGCGGGTGAGGTGGACATCGCACTCAACGCCGTCGGCACCGTCCGCCAGTGCCTGCAGGTAGGCGGCCCGGGTATGTTCGGCGAAAGCGGCGCTCGCGCCGCGGTGCGCAAAAACCAGCGGCCGCTGCGGCAGTGGCTCCTCAATCGTCATGCAGACACGGTAGCCGACCCGGACCGAACTGCGGGGCTAGGCTTGGCACATGCAGGTGAACTCTGAGCCAACTACCCAGGAAGCACTCACCGGGCCCCCGCCTCAGGCGAAAGGACGCCCCAGGGCGCGTGCCGCCGTCGTCCATCACCTCAGCCCGGGCGATGCCGAAAAGGCGGCAGCGCTGCGGAAAATGAAGCTGGTGGCCCTGGGCCTGCTGGTCGCCATGGCCGTGGTTTTTGTCATCGCCTTTGCGCTGCAGGACGAGTACCCCTGGCTGCAGTACGTGCGGGCGGCCGCGGAGGGCGGCATGGTGGGCGCCCTGGCGGACTGGTTCGCCGTGACGGCGCTGTTCAAGTACCCGATGGGCATCAAGATCCCGCACACCGCAATCATTCCGCGGCGGAAGGACCAGATCGGCGCTTCGCTGGGCGAATTCGTGGAGACCAACTTCCTGTCCGAACAGGTGGTCCAGGAGAAGCTGGCCAGCGTCAACATCGCCCGCCGGGCCGGCGAATGGCTCGCCACGCCTGCCGGTGCCAACCGGGTGGCCAAGGAAGGCGCGGCGCTCATCCGCGGCGCGTTCAAGGTCCTGAACGACGACGACGTCCAGGCGGTCATCGAGGGCATGGTGCGCAAGCACCTGCTGGCTCCGCCGTGGGGACCTCCGGTGGGCAGGATGGCTGAGCGGATCTTCCACGACGGACACCACCACAAGCTCGTTGACCTGCTCGTGGACCGGGCAGCGGACTGGGTGGACGACAACCACGAAACCGTGACCCGGCTTGTTTCGGACCGCTCCCCCACCTGGGTGCCGCAGTTCGTGGACGGCCTGGTGGGCGACAAGGTGTACGTCGAAATCCTGAAGTTCGTCCGGGCCGTGCAGGCGGACCCGAACCACCAGGTGCGCCAGCAGATCGACAAGTACCTGAACGACCTCGCCCAGGACCTGCAGCACGATCCGGCCATGATCGCGCGCGCCGAGGAGATCAAGGCCCAGGTCCTGGGGGACCCCGAGGTCCGCGAACTCGCCTCCCGGACGTGGGGAACGGTGAAGAACGCCCTGCTGGGTGCCGTGGAGGATCCGGACAGCGACCTGACCATCAAGTTCAAGGCAGCGGTCCGGGACTTCGGTTCCCGGCTGGTCAATGATCCCGAACTCGCGGGCAAGGTCAACGCCTGGATCGGCGACGCCGCCGGATACCTGGTGCGGACCTACCGCTCGGATATCGCCGGGGTCATCACCGACACCGTGGCGCGCTGGGACGCCGAGGAAACGTCGCAGAAAATCGAGCTCCAGGTGGGCAAGGACCTGCAGTTCATCCGGATCAACGGCACGGTGGTGGGGTCACTGGCCGGGCTGGCGATCTTCACGGCGGCGCATCTCGTCTTCGGCTGAGCGCCGCTGCCGGCGGAGGCCTGCCGCCTAGTGCCGCTTAGGCGAACGACTCCAGTTCAACGCCGGCAGCAACCAGGCCTGCCCGCACTCCCGCGGCCATCTCCACGGCGCCCGGGGTATCGCCGTGGATGCACAGCGAATCGGGCCGGACCTGCACCACTGTGCCGTCCACGGCCACCACTTCGCCCTTGGTGGCCATCCGGACCGCCCGCTCCACCACAGCATCGACGTCGTGCAGGACGGCGCCTTCCTGCGAGCGCGGGACCAACGTTCCGTCTGCCTGGTAGGCGCGGTCAGCGAAGGCTTCGACGAACACCGGGTGCCCGGCCTCCCGCGCCTGCTTCAGCAGTTCCGAACCCGGCAGCCCCAGGATGGGCAGCCCGGGATCGTAGGCGCTGACGGCTGCCACCACGGCCTCCGCCTGCCCGGCGTCGTGCACCAGCCGGTTGTAGAGCGCCCCGTGGGGCTTCACGTAGTCCACGGAGGCACCCACGGCGTGCGCAACACCGTCGAGCGCCCCCAGCTGGTACAGCACATCGCCGAACAGCTCATCGAAGCTGGCATCCAGCGAACGCCTGCCGAAGCCTGCCAGGTCCCGGTACCCCACGTGCGCACCGACAGTGACGTCGAGCTCGTAGGCTGCCCGGCAGCTGTCCAGCATGGTGATGGGGTCGCCGGCGTGGAACCCGCAGGCTACGTTGGCGCTGGTCACCAGCTGGAACATCGCAGCGTCGTCCCCCATCTTCCAGGAGCCGAATGATTCGCCGAGGTCAGCGTTGAGATCCAAAGGTGTTGCCTTCCAGCGTCTGCTTGTCAGGAGCTGCGGCTGCCGTCAGCTCCCCGGGGATGGTGTCCGGCATCGGGCCGAACGCTTCCTTGGCGTTCGACACCACGGCGCGGCCCATCATGAGGTTACCCGCTCCGCCGACCACCGCCCCGATCCCGAAGGGCAGGGCCCGGCCGAACAGCGCCGTGCCCTGGCGTTTAAGCAGGTTCTTGAGGAAGGCCTTCTGGATCCGGTTCCGGATGCTGCTGAAGCCCGGCATCGGCAACGATTTGGACAGCACGCTGCCCCAGGCCCTGGTGGGGTTCATTTCACGGCCTGCCACCTGGCCGCTCAGTGTGCTGAGGAGTGCGGTCCCCTCCTCACCCAGCATGATGGCCATAACCATGGTGCTGGCCTTCTCCGGGTTGGTCAGCCGGATGCCGTGGAGTTCGGCCAGCGAGGTGGCATACAGGGCTGTGGCTTCCAGGAATCCGACAGTGGCTGCAGCGGAAAGCCCCAGCGACGCCACCGTCCCCACACCGGGCACCGCGGCGGTGGCACCCACCACCGCCCCGCCGCCGGTGACGGCGCGCAGGTAGTCGCGCTCCAGGATGTCGGCCAGCTGGGCGGCGGTGGCACGCGGATGCCTCTTCTGCAGCCGCCGGACATAGGCCACCACGAACGGACGCTGGATTTCCACCGCCTTCAGCAGCATGTTGTGGACACCGGGCTTGGGATTGCCCTCGGCGTCGAACACCGCGTTGTGGGCGGTTTCCTGTGCGATTCGTACTGCGGGATTGCTGCGCCTGGCCATGGTCACCTCATTCAAATCGACCTGCAGCGGGAAGGCTGCCGTGCTCCTCCATCCTAAGTGGATCAACACTAAGCATGCTTAACTTCTGCGCCGTGGCCCGCCGCCCGAACCGCCTTTGCAACGGTGCTGCCGCGCCCCGATTTGCCAGCGGCCAGCAACAGCGTGTACCTTGTGAGCCGAATCACCCACATTTGAATACTGCCTTTCGAGCTGTGACGGGAGAGCCCTCCCGGACCACCACCGGACAGGCGCCGTAGGAGCAAATCCTCCCCAGGAATCTCTCAGGCCCATGTACCGTCACGGCGAGGCGACTCTGGAAAGCAGTCCGGTTTCCTGCCGGACTCACCGACGGTGCAAGAGTGCCCTGCCAAGAGCAGGTGTCCTCGGAATCTCTCAGGTCCAATACAGAGCGGGGAGGAACCCATCCATGCCGTGCCATTCGTGGCCGGCCAGACCTGGAGTTCCTCATGACGATTCAATCCAACCCATCGGCCTTTGCCGACCGCCATATCGGCGCGCGCCGCCAGGCCGACGTCGACACCATGCTCAAGGCCATCGGCTACGACAGCGTGGACGGGCTCGTGGACGTTGCCGTTCCGGGAGCCATCCGCCAGGAGCACGCGCTCCGGCTTGGCGGGGCCCTCAGCGAGGTGGAGGTCCTTGCCGAACTGCGCAGGCTCGCCGCCAGGAACAAGACTGCTGTCCAGATGATCGGGCAGGGCTACTACGACACCGTGACACCC
>NZ_AOFD01000098.1 GCF_000332815.1 Arthrobacter nitrophenolicus | reverse complement strand
TGTCCGTTCTCATTGCAGATGTCAGTTTTCGCACTGAACGTGTCAGTTAACGGATTTGGGATGTTTCTCAGTTAAGTTGTCAGCGTGGTTGAACGTGACGCGTTGAGGTCGCTGCCGGCGAACGCGACTGACTCTGCTCGGATTCTTGCTCGGCTGGGCGGCTGCATGCTGGATGAGCCGGTCTTGTCGGCCTGGGCGTCGCTGGGCTTGGAGCATGCGTTGCCTGTTCGGTCGTTCTTTTCCTGGCCCGGTAAGCGGAACTATGAGGGTTCGTGGTGGTCGAGCACGACCGGCTCACACGTGAGCTTTGAGAGTCTGCTGGAGCGGGATTTCCTGATGCTTGCCGATTACGACCAGGACGTTGTGGGTATCGCGTCTCAGCCATTTGCTGTGCTTTGGCCTAAAGGGACTGATGGCGGCCGTGGCCATGTCCCGGATTTCTTTGTGCGGCTGCGGGACGGCGGCGGACGCGTTGTGGATGTGCGGCATCGCGACCATTTGGAGGCCGGGTCCTGCCAGTTCGCCTTGACCCGGGCGTTATGTGATGAGGCTGGCTGGGAATACGAGGTGTTCTCGGGGATACCGGAGCCGCGGTCTTCGAACCTTCGGTGGCTCTCTGGCTATCGTTTTCAGAGATATGCGCCTGCGGGCACTGTCGTGCCCGTGATCCTGGAAGCAATCGGTTCGGGCGTCTCTGTATCCGCGGCCGTGCGGCGGGCTTCGCGGATGTTGGAGCTGGAGCCTCAGTTGTTCAGGCCTATCTCCTGCATCTGGCTTTCGTCGGGATCCTTGAAGTTGGCGTGGACGAGCCGTTGTCGATGGATGCTTGGATCGCACCGGCTCAAAAGGTGTTGCCTATGCCGAGCATGGCGGCTGCGTTGTGAAAGCCGTCAGGTTGTTTGATTTCATCCAGTTCGACGGTGGATCGTGGCAGGTTGTGGCCCAGGACGGGTCTGAGTTGGCCTTGAAGAACCTCGCGACCAATCGCATCCGACGTGTCCCGGCGGTCGACCTGTTGATCGATGATTCATACCTGCCGGACGATCCCCGGCCCCTCCCCTCGCTGGAAAATGCGGCTGCTCTGGAGCGGCTCTCCCCTGCCGCCCGTGACGACGTCCTTGCCTTGCACGGGCACGTCCACGAAGTGCTCCACGGACTTCCGCCCGGGTCATCGCCGGGAAGCACGCCGAAGCCCGAGTACGATCTCACCAACCCGTTGCAGGCCCGAATCGCGGCGAAACTGACGGAGCTCGCCACCCGTGGGATCGCCATGACCGAGCGGACAATGTTCCGTCATCTCGCCGATTACCGAGCCCGGGGCATTGGGGGCCTCGCGGATGGCAGGGCCACCCGTCAAGCGAGTGTTTCCGGGCGGACCGACCTCAGAGTCTTGGCTTTGATCGAGGCCGAGGTGTCTGGCAGAAGGATGTTTCCACGGGCACCAGGTCTCGTGTCATTGCCCGGGTTCGGGCGGCAGCGGCCAAGTCCGGTCTCGACGTGCCGTCGGATGCGACCCTTTACCGCATTTTGAAGAAGATCGAGGGTTCAAGGCACCCGTTCGGGAACGCGACAACGCGGCGGACCCAGGGGAACAGGCCGGACAGGTCATGGGGACGCCAAGCCCCATCACGTCCGGGCGAGCTCGTGGAGATTGACTCCACCCCGATGGACCTCATGGTCGTTTATCCCGACGGCAGCAGCGGTCGGGTGGATCTGACCGTCGCGCTGGACATCGCAACCCGCACCCCGCTGGCTGTCATCCTCCGGCCGGTGGCAACGAAGGCCGTGGACGCGGCCTTGCTGCTTGCCCGCGCCATGACTCCCCTGCCGATGCAGCCAGGATGGGACGCGTCGTTGAGCTACTCACGCTCCGTGCTTCCCCAGGGAATGCTTCCAGGCGATGAGGACCTGCGTTCCGCGATCGCCGCCAAGCCCGTCATCGTTCCCGAATCCATCACGGTTGACCGCGGGAAGGTATTTATCGGCTCAACCTTCACGGCAGCTTGTGAGCGCCTGCAGATCAGCATCACTAAAGCGGCTCCTCGGACGCCCACTGACAAGCCGCACATCGAACGGTTCTTTGCCGGCGTTAATTCCGGGTTCACCCAGTATCTGGACGGATACACGGGGCCCAACACAGTTCGCAGGGGCAAAGATCCGGCAGCGGAGGCCAGATTCACTCTTGCGGAAGTCCAGAACCTTCTTGACTGGTGGCTTGTCGCGATCTGGCAGAACCGGCCCCATCAGGGACTACGTCACCCAGCCATGCCCCGGAAAGACCTCACGCCCAACGAGGCATTCGCGGCGCTGTCCAGTGTCGCACCACAGGTCCCTGTAGCACTGACCCGCGATGACTATCTGTCACTCCTGCCAATCGAATGGCGGCGCATCCAGCCATACGGGATCAATTTTCACGGTCTGCACTACGATAGCCCGGATTTTCATCCATACCGCGGGGTCCCCTCAGGGCTCCCCGCACCAGCCGACGGACGCTGGGAGGTGCGGTATGACCCTTACAGGCTCCAGGCGATCTACGTCCGTGACCACAAAAAGGGCCGGTGGATCGAGGCAAGCTGGACGCTCACCACGCACCTTGTGGGCCCCTTTTCCCGCGAGGTCCTTGCCGCCGCGAAGAAGGCACTGGACAGGAGAGGCGAGACCGTTGCCGGCAGGGACCTCCTTGCCGAGATCAATCGGATCCTCACTACGCCGGCAGGACGAGCCGAACGCCAAGCTGCACAACGCACACATCTGACACCTGCGGCCGTCCCGGCTCCGGAAGCGCCCTCAAGACCGGTCGTAGACCCTGCGCTTATGGCACCAGTCCCGATCCAGGCGCCGGACCCGGTAGTCATCGACTTTCCACGTCGCCGCCATGGACGACGTATTGATCTTCTGGAGGACTGAAACATCGCCATCCCGGACAGCCTGACGGCTTGGCGCGATTTCGTAGCGCACGTGCCCGAAGAGCCCCCGCTCCTGTCTCTGTCAGAGATTCAGGCGCTCTCCGCCGACGAGAAGTCCACCTACGACCTTGCGCGCTTCGCGTGGCTTGCAGCAGACACAGTTCTGGAAACTACGGACACTCAGGCGCTTTCCCTGCAAACCCGCATCGCAATCGCCCGCAACGCGGCCAGCACGGCGACCGCGAGACGCGGGCTGGCCATCTCAGGCGCGGCGGGCATGGGGAAATCCACGGCGGCCCTGCTACTGGGCAAACGTCACGACAGATCAGAGCGCAAAAGACTCGGGCGCCAGGCTGACTGGGGTTTCGCTCCGGTTGTCTACGCCGTCGTTCCCCCTGCCACCACACCAAAGATGCTCATGCAGGCCTTCGCGCAATGGCTCGGACTACCGGTACTTCACCGGGCAACAGCACCGACGCTCACTGAACAGGTAATAACAGTCCTCCGCGCCATGGGCACCTCGCTGGTAATCGTCGACGAGGTGCACAATCTCAGGACGAACAGGCAGATCGGTGCCGAAGCGGCCAGCACCCTGAAACAGTTCGCGGATCGGCTCGACGCAACCTTCCTCTACGCCGGAATCGATCTTCCAACAACCGACCTCTTCGCCGGTGACATGGGCCGGCAGATCAAAGCCCGCATGATCCTGCACGAGATGACCGCCTACTCCATCGGCTCGAAAGCGGACCGCGAAGCATGGACCGATCTGGTGCTCGGCATCGAAAACCTCTTGCCGCTGGCTGAGCATCGGCCAGGTTCTCTTGCTGACGAATCCCTCTACCTCTGGGATCGCACCGGAGGAAGGATCGGGGCGCTCCGCGGTCTCCTTTCGGACGCCGCCATCGGAGCGATCCTGGACGGCACGGAACTGATCGACCGGCACAGGCTCGAAGCAACAGCCACGGACTTGGCAGCTCAGGAACACCACCGGTCGCAGAGCCGGTCCCGCGGCCACAAATCCCCGAGCCGCGGGCTCAAGATGGCACAGTGACCCTGGCCCCACTCCCCGTCCCGACGCGCCTGACGCACGGCGAAGGCATCGACAACTACGCGTCCCGGCACGCCCAACGCAACGGCACCACCGTCGAACAAATCGAAAAAGCTCTCAGGGAAGCCGGGATCCTTCCGCCTTCACGCTCCCGGCGGCACCCTGAACGCATCCAAGCCTGGAAACAACTGGGAAAGCTCGATGGTCGAGCCTTCGATCAGCGCTCAACGCTCCACGGGCACCCGATCCTCGAACGGGCACTATGCTTACGATGCGCAGCCGGAACCCAGCGAGTGGGACGGACCCTAACCGTCGGCTGGGTTTGCATCGCACACCGGCGTTGGATTGGCCACAACCAACTCGACATCCGTGCACTCCCCGAACTGCTAGCCGCCGAACGACACTTCCGGTCAACACTGGTTTCCCGCGGGGCCCATGTCGGCACCCCGGTCATGGTAACCGCCCGCGAATGCGCACGAGCCGGCATCACGCTCTCCACCCTCGAAGAACGAACCACGCGGGCAGGAACCTACGACCCCGAAATGCTGACCTACCCCGAAACCATAAAAATCGCCCGCCTGATCACTCAAACATCCTTTAAGAACTGGTTCCACGACCCGGCCCACCCACCCGAGCAACAACGCGACCGGATGGCCAGAGAAATTGCATCCTCAATCATCCCCACCGGGGAAAACCGCCGTCTCCGCTCAGCCGAACGGATCGAGAAAGCACTCCGAAAACTCTCCCGCCTCGGCATCAACTGGATGACCTAACGCCCACAGGAACCGAAAATACGGAACTGACAACATGAAAGAGAAAAATCAGCCCGAATCTCTCGCATCCAACCTGTCAGTTCCCACGTCGCTACTGACAACTACATTGAGAACGGAC
>NZ_AOFD01000097.1 GCF_000332815.1 Arthrobacter nitrophenolicus | reverse complement strand
CACCATTCCCCGGCCACCGCGGCCGTGCCCGCCACCGGTCCCGCGCCGGCAGGCGCCCCCGCGGCAGGCACGCCCGTGTCCACGGCTCCCGAAGTCGCCGACCACGCTCCTGACATCGACGCCGGCCCGCCCACCCAGGCGGCCGACGTCGTGCGTCCCGCTGCGGCATCGGCCGAGGAGACCCGGTTCGGGCAGGTGCCCGCCGGTTCCGGGTCGTCCGTCACCGGCGGTGTGCCCGGCGGACATCACGACGCCGGTGCGCAGCCGGTTGCGTCCGGCGCTGCTGCCTCCGCGGCCCGGAGGACCTGGGAGCCGCCCGCAGCAACGGCTGTGCACCAGCAGATCCGCTCGGAGGAACCGATCGGGGCAACAGTGGACCCGTCCAGCCGGCACGACGAACTGGACGAGCAGCCCATCCACGAGGCGTTCTGGTTCGCCGTCGCCCAGCACCGCACCGCCTACGATCCGCGAACCGGCGCGCCGGCCTTCGTCATTGAGCCAGGCGGCTGGGTCCTTGCCCTTGAAGACCGCGGCCACGAATTCCTGGTCCAGCACACTGACGGGCGGCTGGGCGTCCTGAGGGACCTCACCAACATCGAGCGCGGCTAGGTCCCGTGGCCGTGCCCCGCGCCGCCAAGGCCGGCGGAAAGCCGGCGCCCGCCGGCCAGGCCGCCGGGATGCCGGTGGTTTCGTCGGAGTCGCTGCTCGCGCTGAAGCGGCGGGCACGGCGCATCAACAGGGCACTGGCCGAGAAGTATCCCTACGCGCACGCGGAGCTCGATTTCACCAATCCGTTTGAGCTGCTGGTCGCCACAGTTCTTTCGGCCCAGACCACCGACGTCACGGTCAACCAGATCACGCCGCTGCTTTTTGCCCGCTACCCTGACGCGCGGGCCATGGCCGAGGCGGACCCGGCCACGCTCGAGGAAATCATCAAGCCCACCGGCTTCTTCCGGGCGAAGTCGCGTAACCTCCTGGCGCTGGCCACCCGGCTGGTGGATGATTACGACGGCGTTGTGCCCGGCCGGATCGAGGACCTGGTCACCCTGCCCGGCGTGGGCCGGAAGACCGCCAACGTGGTGCTCGGAAACGCGTTCGGCATCCCGGGCATCACGGTGGATACCCACTTCGGCCGGCTGGCCCGCAGGTTCGGCTGGACCCAGTCGGAGGATCCTGTCCAGATCGAGGCCGACGTTGCCGAGCTGTTCGAGCCGAGGGACTGGACCATGCTCTCGCACCGGGTGGTCTTCCACGGCCGCCGGGTGTGCCATTCCCGGAAACCAGCCTGCGGGGCGTGCCCGGTGGCCAACTGGTGTCCCAGTTATGGCCTGGGGGAAACTGACCCGGCCAAGGCGGCCAAGCTCCTGAAATATGAGCTGGCGCCGGGCAGCGAGGCCCTGCTGGCTGAACTGCTGGCCAACACGGAGCGGGCCGCGGAGATCAGGATGGCATCCCGGAAGAGGACGCTGTGAGTGCCCGGGATGACCTGATTCGACTTGTGCGCCGGTCCGAATCCGGATTCGACGCCACCCCGGATCCCCGTTGGGCAGCCCTCACCGTGGACGAGGACCTGGCGCGAAAAGCCGCGGTGCTGATGCTTTTCGGCGCACTGGATGACGTCCCCGCCGCCTCGGGCAAGCCGCTTGCCCCCGCCGACCTCGACGTGCTGCTCCTGGAGCGGGCCCACACACTGGGCTCCCACCCGGGGCAGGTCGCTTTTCCCGGCGGCAGCATCGACGCCGGCGAGTCGCCGGTGGAGGCAGCCCTCCGCGAAGCCGAGGAGGAAACCGGGCTCGACGCAGGCGGCGTCGAGGTCCTGGGCACGCTCCAGCAGCTCGGCCTGGCCCACAGCAACTTCCTGGTGACCCCGGTGCTGGGCTGGTGGCACTCGCCCTCGCCGGTCCGGGTGGTGGATTACGCCGAGTCAGCCCAGGTCTTCCGGGTGCCCGTGCGGGACCTGCTGGATCCCGACCACCGCGTCATGGCCACGGTGCACCGGGCGGGGCGCACGTTCGACAGCCCCGGATTCACCGTTAACGGTGTCCTGGTATGGGGCTTTACCGGAATTGTCCTGAGCGGACTCTTCGACCAGCTGGGCTGGTCCGTCCCGTGGGACCGCACCCGCCTTCACAGGCTGGCCGTCTAAAAGGATCCAAAAGAATAGGGAAGCCACGCGCGCCTTTGAGCGCGGCTGCCCGGTCGTGGCGGGTCCCCGGCAGAAGCCGGGGAGCCCGGTGGGTGGTGCTTCAGGCCTGCTGCTGCCTCAGGTCCACCACGATGCCTGTCGCCGCGTTTTCCCGCATCGCCTTGATGCCTTCAAGCAGCATGTTGAGCGACTTGAAGTTGGGTGACACGGCAACGATGTTGCCGTCCGCGTCTGTGAGCCGCAGCCGGTATGACTCGTCTCCTACCCGATGAATTTCGAATCTGCCCGCCATATGTCGGACCTCCCCTGGTATGCGTCGTTGCATCAGCCGTCCCGACCGGTCTGCCTCAGTCGCCGCTATGAACTGTAACGTCCGTCACGCTGCCCGTCGAGCTACTGCCGGGTAGGTTACATTCCCTGACATATGGGTATCTGTGGTTTCCTCACTTGGCGTGGTCGTAGGAGTCCACCACGGCCATGCTGACGGGAAACTCCACCGGGATGCGGCCGAACAGCAGTTCCTTGGCAGCGTTGGCAGCGTCCTCGATGGCCTTGGTGCAGGCAGCCACCCGCTCCACAGGAGCATGGACCATCACTTCGTCATGGAGGAAGAAGACCAGTTCGGCACCCGGGGTACCGTCCGCGCGGAGGCCTCGCAGCCGGCGTCGTAATTCCGCGAGCCAGCAGGCTGCCCAGTCAGCGGCAGAGCCCTGGACCACGAAATTCCGGGTGAACCGGCCCCGCGACCTGGCAATGGTTTCCGCGCGCCGCTGCTCCTCGGCGGTGGTGGACCGCTGGCTGTGGAACCAGCGCTCCGACGGCGGCGGGCTGCTGCGGCCCAGCCTGGTGGTGACCGTTCCGCCGGTTTCCCCGGTCCGCGCCGCACGTTCCACGAAGTCCACGGCGCGCGGATACGTCCGGGCCAGCTGGGGCATAAGCCTGCCGGCTTCCCCCGAGGTGGCCCCGTACATGGCGCCGAGCAGGGCCATCTTCGCCTTCGCGCGGTCGCCGCCGAAGCCCTTGGCGGCGATGGCTGCGTACAGGTCCTGGTCGCGCGCGGCCTCGGCCATCACGGAGTCCTGCGCCAGCGCCACCAGGACACGGGGCTCCAGCTGGGACGCGTCCGCCACGATCAGTTTGTGGCCTGGATCGGCATGCACGGCGCCGCGGACCTGGCGCGGGATCTGCAGGGCACCGCCGCCGCGCGACGCCCAGCGCCCTGAGACCACGCCGCCCACCACATACTCGGGCCGGAACCTGCCGCCCGCCACCCAGGCATCAAGCCAGGCCCAGCCGTTGGCGGTGTGGAGCCGGGAGAGTTTCTTGTACTCCAGCAGGGGCTCTATGGCCGGATGGCCGGACTCCCGCAGCTCCCACTTTCGTGTGCTTTTCACCTCGATGCCGTTGCGGTGCAGGGCCCGGATCAGGTCCTGCGGGGAGTCCGGGTTCAGGGCGGGCGCGTTCAGCAGGTTCCGCAGTTCAGCGGCCAGGGCCTCCAGCCGGGCCGGGCGGTGGCCTAATGGCGGGCGCGGCCCGAGATGGTCGGCGAGGATCTTTTCGTGCAGGTCCTCGCGCCAGGGAACGCCGGCGTGCTGCATTTCGGCGGCGATCATCGCGGCGGCGGACTCTGCGGCGAGCAGCAGCTGAAGCCGGTTGCGCTGGTTTCCCTCCGGGCCCACCGCGGCGAGGGCAGCCTGCTGCGCGGCGTACTCGGTGCGGAGCTCAGCGGGCGTGTGCCGGGGTGTTGGCGCCGTGTCCGGCTCATCGAACAGGGCGCCCTGGTCCGCCGGCGGGCGGGGCGGCAGGAGTGTTTTGGGCGGGAGAACCGGGTCCTCGGCCGGGGTCCTGTCCGCCGTGCGGGCGTACTCCGTATGGGCGGTGAACTGGGAGAAGGCGAGGATATTTCCGCAGAGGGTGAGGTCGTAGCAGCGCTCCAGTTCCACGCCGGACGCCAGCAGGCCGGGGTACCAGTCCTGCGTGCGGTGCCAGATCCAGCGCGGCGGCTGACCGCCCTTCCGGTCATTTTCAAGCCGGCGCACGACGGCGGCAAGGTCTTCCCGGGCGATGATGCGCGGTTCGGGGTTGGCCGGCTGGGGCCCGCCCGCCTGGGTCAGTTCCTGAAGGGCCGCGCCGTGGGGGTGGGCGCCGAGCAGCAGGTACATGCTCCAATTGTGCCCTGATCCTTGGGCCGGTCCGGTGCGGGCACCAACTGGCCCGGCTTTTCCACATAGCAGCCGCGGTGGCTTACCTGCTTCCCGCCGCCGGTGGAGAGTGGCTCCATGAGCAGGCACCAGTTGACCCCTTCCCACGCCGATCCAGGCAGTGCCGGCGGTTCCGCGCGGTCCTCCGGCGAGGTGGCGGCCGGGGGCGCAGGTACTGGAACCGGCCCGGGAAACGACGCCGCCGGAGCTTGGCTGCCGGCCGGTGCCGACGAGGTGCTCCTGGTGACGTCGTCCACGCTCCTCCGGTCCGAGGTGGAGCGTATCGTGGCGGCCGCCGGCGCGCACCTGCGCGTCGTTGCCGACGCCGCCGAAAGCGGCCGGTACTGGGAAGGGGCGGGCGCGGTCCTGGTGGGCAGCGATATCCGCGAACTCCCGCCGCGGCGCCGGGCGCCCGCAGTGCTGGTGGGGCTTGACGGCGAAGGCGACAGCCTGTGGCACCTCGCCGCAGCCCTGGGCGCTGAACGGGTGGCGGTGCTTCCGGACGCCGCGGCGTGGCTGGCCGACCATCTCAGCAGGTCTCGTTCGCCTGCTCCCGGCGGACTGGTGCTCGGCGTGACGGGCGGGTGCGGCGGCGCCGGAGCCACCACGGCCGCCGTCTGGATCGCGCAGGCCGCCGCCGGCCTGGGGGTCCGCGTGCTGCTGGTGGACGGAGATCCCTGGGGTGGAGGAGTGGAGCTCGCCCTCGCTGCCGAGGAACACCCGGGCCTGCGCTGGCCGGACCTGTCCGATGCCCGGGGCAGCATCGACCCCGTGCAGCTTTCGGACTCCCTGCCCGTGGCAGGCGGGTTCTCCTTCCTGTCATGGCCCGCCAGCAGGGACCAGCCCGTTCCGGTAGCTGCGTCCACCACGGTGGGTGTACTGGACGCTGCCCGGCGGGGCTACGAACTGGTGGTGGTGGATATCGGCCGGCGGACAGAGCCGCTCCAGGCCTTCACGTGGGATTGCGACCGGATCCTGGTGGTGGTTCCCGCGCAGCTCAAAGCTGCCGTAGCGGCGGCGCGGCTGCTCCAGGAGTTCCCGCCGGTGGAGGCTGCCCTCCTGGTCCGCGGGAAGCCCGGTTCCGCGCTGGACGGTCCACTGCTCGCCGACGCCATCGGGCTTCCCGTCCAGGGGCGGGTGCGGAACTGCGCGGGGTGGCCGCCGCCGTCGAAGCGGGCAGGCTCCTTGACCTGGGCAAACGGCGCAGCATCCGGCACTTCGCCGCATCCGTCCTGGACGCACTGGGTGATGACATGTTTGTGGAGGAACTCGTATGAGGCAGCACCCCGGGCCGCTGGTGCCCGGCCCGCTGGTGCTTGGCCCGGTCGTGCCCGGACCGGACCCGGCCGGATATCCGGCAGCCCCGCCGGCCGCGGG
>NZ_AOFD01000096.1 GCF_000332815.1 Arthrobacter nitrophenolicus | reverse complement strand
CGCACCCCGGACGACCAGGCTAGTAGCTCAGGTCGGACGCCTAACGCAATTTCGACGCCGCATGCCTCGGTCGGCGAAGGCTGGAAAACCGCGACCGAACACCCTTGGCAGCCTGGGCTTTACTAAGACTGCCTTCACATTATCTGCCCCGCCAACATTCAGGAAAGAATCAACATGGCGTCCCCATTTCTGCTCAGTGTTCCCGACGAAGCGTTCCGGCAATCTCTTGGTCCGCTCCCTGCCGGCGTGGATGTTGCCGTTTGGGAGATGCAGGGGGCCTGGGCCCGGGATGACGTGCCGGACATCGTAGTGTTGCCGTACCAGAGGGAACTGGAGGCTCTGCCTCACCTGCGCGATCTTCGCCCACGGCTGATCCAAACGCAGACAATTGGCTATGACGGTTTTGGCGCGGCGATGGCACCGGGACAGGTAGTTGCCAACGCAAGTTCCGTTCATGAAACGTCTACCGCCGAGCTCACCATGGCATTAGTCCTTGCATCACAGCGGGGACTTCCGGAAATCATTCGCGTGGGACCGAACCGGGCACGTCGGTGGCATCCCTCCCTTGCCGACCGGTCAGTGCTGCTGATCGGCTACGGCGGGGTAGGACGTGCCATCGAAAGCAGCTTGCGCCTTTTGAAGTGGAGCTCACAAGGGTTGCGGGCCGTCGGCGCGAGGATGGCAGGGGTGTGGTGCATGGGGTTGCGGAACTGCCCCGGCTGCTTCCGGACGCAGAGATAGTCATCGTCTGCGTGCCGCTGAACGACACTACCGTGGGACTGATTGATGATGCCTTCCTCAGGGCAATGCCTGACGATGCTCTCCTGGTTAACGTCGCCCGCGGCAAAGTGGCTGACACCGCTGCGTTGACCCGGCATGCGCAGCTCGGTCGCCTGCGGTTGGCCTTGGACGTCACCGAGCCTGAACCGCTCCCGGATGACCATGCCCTGCTCAGTCTGCCAAACGTGCTCATCACCCCGCATGTCGGTGGAGCGTCTTCGTCCATGGGGCCACGCATGGCCCGCTTGCTCCACACCCAAATCAACTACCTGCGTGCAGGCCAGGAACCAACCAACATCGTCCTGCACACCTAGCCCTATCCGCCGTCCCCATGGAGGCTCCCCTCATGACCCCTGCCTAGCCGTTGCCCGTCCAGGATCTCGCCGCTAAGGCCGACGAGATCCGGGTTTCGATCCGCTTTTAGTAACCACTGGGGCAACATTTAGTGGAGGCATTCACTTAGAGGGATGTGCTCCACACGATCGAAAGGATTACCCATGACCCCCTCGTCCACCGCCTCAGCCCTGCGCGGTGTCGGCGGTTTCGCCGTCGCTGCCGGGACACTGTTAGTTGCCGCCGGAGCCGGCGCCTGGGTCACGGTTACAAAGCAACTTCAAGCGGAGAAGATTGACGTGCCAAGCGATGCCCCGGTACTCGCTGGGAAGCGCGTGCAGGGTCCGGCGACGGCCTACGTCCAGGCGCTCGTCATTAAACGCCATGCCGAGCGCGGGGCGGGCGGCCGCACTTTCGCCGACATCAGCAACGCTATCCGTAGAGTAGACGGCGGCAGTGACGAGGCCGCCGAACTGCGCAAGCAGAGCGTCGCCCTCTCGACGGCGGCCTCGCTGCGCACCTCCCTCATGACCTCCGTGCTCGCCTACGGTGTCAGCGCATTCGCCGCCGGCCTCGGCGCCTTCTTCCTCCTCGCCGGCTCCTTCCTGCGTCGCGCCGGTAGGTGATTGGCACCACACGCTGAGATGTTCAGCGATACGACATGCTCCGCCGCCCGTGCGGTTTAGCGGGGGAACTTTGTCCGCGCGGCCTTCGGCTTTGACTCCCTCCGTGCTCGCCTGAAGGAGTGTGTAATCATCGGCCTTGTTTTGGGCGACGAACACGAGTTAGTCCCCGACATGGCGGCTGCACGCCAGGCGGGTTGATCGTTCGGGTTTTTGCGGGAAGAATCCGGCATCGGCCGGCATCGGTCACGACGTAGTGATGATGTGCCTCGCCTACCCATGGCGAGAGCACGAAGTTGGCCATGGGGAAGCCCTCTCCGGCGAAAACCGGAGCTGTCTTTCACGACTTCCACACCCACGCCTTACGGGGTCAGCCCTTGCCTAGAGCACGCAGGCCATCAAGGTTGCGGGCTGGTGATCCCTGCGATGCACCACCACGATGTCCCCGTCGCCAACCCAGGAACATCACCCCAAGTCAGCGCAACGGGTGTCGATGCATCTGCGAGGTGCAAGCCTAGTCAGATCCAACCGCGTGCCCGGGTCACTAGAGTAGTTCGTCGATTCATAGGGTGGCTACTCCTGTCTGTCAGCGAACCGGGAGCTGATGCGCCAACGCCCGTCCGGGCATTTCCTAAAAGAATCGGTATAGGTGCCCATAGCCAGGACAAAGGGGTTTGGACCAATGGGCGTTCGGGCCCGCAGGGTGGCTTCCACGTCGTAGGATTCCGGAAAAGCATCGACACGGATCCAGTAACTTAGGGCGGATGCGGAGTCACCCGACACCGTCAGACGGGAGTTGGTGACAATGTGCTTGTGGTAGGACTCGGGAGCTCTCGTATGGACCTCAGCGAAGCGCCTGAGCTCGGCGCTGCCCGACACGAACTTTTTGACGCCGTTTCGACGAATCGATTCCCAGGTGCCGTCAGGGGTGAAGCAATCTACGAAAGAGTCTTCATCACCTGTGTCGATAGCAAGCGCGTACTGGAAAATGACGCGCAGGATGTCTCGTTCGGCAAGCAGCAATTGCAACTGCTCCTCTAGGGCATCAGATTCGGCGCTCACAATGAATTCCTCTCGTGTGGGTTTCTGACCTCGGCTGGGTCTTTCATGACGTTGGCTTCACCCAGCGCTGTTTAGGTTGGATCGGTCGGCGACTTCTCGAGGGCCAATATCGCCCGGCGGACTGGACCGGTCGCCACACGGGTGGTGGGCAGGGTGGGCGACGGGGCCGGCTCGCGGATCGACGCTGACATCTTCTGCGCTCTGGACCATCGTGGTCACATGAAGAACCCCGACGACGAGTCAATCAGTCGGTGCCCGCCTTGGGGGAATCGTTGTTCCCTGGTCCCACACTCCGTCAGGAAGGACTCGCGTGGTATCGACGACAACGACGCGGTGGACGATGAGCCACGTCCCGCCGCGGCGCTCGAATCGATCCAGATACGTGCCAGAAGCCCTGGATACTGGCTGTATGGCCGCCCAATCTAGGCGGCCCCACCGATTACTGGATTTCGGACCTCCCGCCGACACGCCGCTTAAACCCTGGTCCGGCTAGTCAAAATGCGGTGGCGCATTGAACACCACTACAGGGAACTCTAAAGCGCGCTCGACCTCTCCCGCTTCGAAAGACGAACCTTCACCCGCGGGCACCGGCCCGTCACCCTCGTCACCGCAGCCCACCTTCTCATCACCCTGCCGCGCGTCACAACCCCAAAGCAACTGGGGCAGCCTGAGCCTGCACGCCTTCCTCAAAGTACGCCGAAAAGTGATCGCCGCCTGGCTCCGTCACTGCCCCCACTGCCGCCAAAGAGCAAAGCCCCAGCTCATCGTCTTCCAGCTTCCGCTAGCGGCCACCATGCAGCAGTTTCCTAAGCGTTTGCTACCACGGAATGAAGTCCAGTCTGGTGCGTTCCTGGCGGACCGTCTTAATTTTCCACTGCCCATCGATGCGCTCATAGGTGTCGTGGTAGAAGCCGTAACCGACGATTTCCTTGAACGGGGACCCCTCTTTGAAAAGAAGCAGATCGACCATCGGCCAGATTCCGCTACCACTCGTCGGACCGGTGATCTCGATCTCGGGGACACTGGCGTGGTGGACCGATACTATGTCTACAAGAGCGGCACGGTTACTGCTGATGACATTGTCAACCCCGCGGATTACCTCGTCCGTCCCCGGCGCCAAATTGAAGCCGCTGACGGGGTCCGTTACAACACCACGGGCATCAAACACGACATCATCCGCAAAGACACTGCGAAGCAGGTCGTAGTCCTTGGTATCGGTTGCCCTGAAGTATCGAGCCTTTACGAGCTTGATGCCTTCGATTGCTTCCAGTCTGGTAATGGGATCCACCCCGCCTCTTTCCATGTTGTCCATAGTTGCGCCGTCGAGATCAGGGACCGGACCGGGCCGTGAGCGCCGGACCGTCGGGTTGGACGGTCTTCGTGAGTCGACGGTCTCAAGGGACTGCATCTTTGCGTCTTAGCCCCGTGGCCTTTGAGATCTCAATTACACACACTAACCGTACGTAAGTCAATCCCTTTCAGGGTGTTAGTGCCGACTGGCTCCTATTATCGTGCAGGCCTCGGCTCGATGGACGAGCATCGCGCAGGTCTATATTGATGCGCGTCACCGGGAGAGGACGGGATCGATCAGATCGTGCTCGGCTGTCCGCTCGGGAACTGACCACGGGCGAAATGCCCGCACATTGCGAGGAGGTTTATGGCGCCAAGGTCACCAAAGTCACCATCAGCCGCATCAAGGAGAAGGTCGCGGGGGAGCAGGCCGGATGGTCGTCCCGGCCGACGGATCGTTATATCCGGTGCTGTTCGTTGACGCGGTCGTCGATTTTGGTCCGTGACGGGCAGGTGCGCAATACCCCGTTCTGCGTGGTCATGGGCGTTACAACCAGCGGGGAGCGGGAGATTTTGGGGTCTGGGCCGGCGACGAGGTGCATCAGATCACGGAGCTGCGGCGTCCCCTTCCTCGCAGGCCGTGAGGGCTATTGCCAGTTCCTCGATCTAATTTTCAAGGGTGCCCTGCATCAGCTCGGCCAGGAACACATCCAATTGCCGGCTGATGCTGTTGTCCGCGTCCACGGGCGTGACCGGGTGTGTCTGTTCTAGGTAGAGACCTTCCCAGGGTGAGCACTGGAACTCGTCTACCGCCGGGGCCGCTGCTGGCTGCTGCGGTTTATCCGTAATGCAAGCGGGGCTGTCCGTGCGCAGGGCAAAGTTGCTGCGGTGGCGGAATGCCCTAAAGATGGCGCGGTGCCCGATGGAGATCGGCATTGGTTTCCTTCTTCTGATGGCCCTGCAAAGACTGTCTTCCGGCCCTCGGTAGTTGTGTTTGGTGGTGGAAAAAGCGCTGGACAAGGCGGTGGGGCGACGGATCTCATGTGTACGGAGCGTAGACCTCATTGCCGTTGGCTCGTTCCACCATTTGTCGCGGCTCCACACCGCTGGCGGCAATCCAGAGAACATTGTTGTCGGCAGTGACTGCCTCTACTGTTCCTGCCCTGATGGTTATCCTGCCTCGCCTTATCTCGACGTGTTGTCCCAGTGTGCGCTGCCAGTCGGGTTGCCAGTGAAGTTCCACGTCCTGTAATCCTTCGTGGTTAATTGATGTCGATCGATTGGGCGTCGACGAGTTCGCGGAATTTAGAGCCGTGCCAGATAAGCGGCTCGTTGTCGCCCACACCAAGCTTGTGTACTTCGAGCAGGACCATCCAGTGGTCACCCGCCCCGGTAACTTCGTGGATCGAGCACTCGAGCCACAGCGCCGCGTCTTCGATGAAGACCGAACCGGATTCATTGACCTCGATCGCGACCTGCTCGAATCGGGCAGCGCGGTCCTTGCTTGCGAGCTTGCGCGTTAGCCCTCCCTGGCCCTTGCCGAAGATTGAAACGCCGAGAGAGGGGGCACTTTTGATATGCTCCCAGGTTTCGGATGTCTTTTGCACCGCGACCGAAACGAGGCACGGTTCGAGTGAGACGCCAACCATGAACGACGATGCGACGAGCGCGTGTTTCTCGTCGTCGATGTCCACCGCGAGCACCGCTACACCGGATGGGAAATGAGAAAAAGCCTTTCGCACCAGCATCGGGTCCTCGCTGAAGGCACTCACCCTGGGTTCGGTTGCCAGTTCCTGTGTCATGAAATCTAGTCCTTTCAGAAGAGGCATGCCCTCTGCTTGGCGGCCACCACGGTGACCGAGAGTGAATTCGTGCATAGCCCCTGCCGCCGGCGGCGCGGCAGAGCGAGGTTGCCAAAGTTGTTGTCTACAGGTCAGCCATTCCTACCTGCATGGAGCCGGGCTTATGAAGCGACCGGCAAGGAGGTCCTGATTCGTACACCGACGAAAGCGGTGTGGGGGTCTTCACTGCCGAAGTGCCGGACAGAGCATCGTCGACTCAGCCAGCGCCGCCGGTAACCAGGATCTACTTTCCGGCGATTAGGAATGACATATTCGTGCTTCTTCCTTAGACGACTGTGTCTATTTGTCTTTAAAGCGTTTACACCCGCAACCCAAAACGAGCAGCGGATCTGCAACCGACCGCGACATCGAATCCCCTGCAGTGATCCGGGTCTCATGAATTATTTCAGCACGAAGATCGTACGTAAGTCAAGAGTTCGGTCTTCTTTGTGCGGCAATTATGCAAACACTTGTGCGGTATCCAGGCACTATGCGTACGCAATCCAGTGGATGGAGGTGGCTCCGGTTGGTACTCCTGGTTTCGATCGTTAGTACCGCATCGTCCTAGCATCGGCACTGCCCCCCGATCTACCTGCAGGCCTCTGTCGCTCGTGTCGGCATTAGCCGAAGAAGATAGCCCTGTTGTTTCCCGAGAGCCGGAAGGTGGACAGGGTGACACAGGGACACCCGGGCTTCGATCGGATGTCGGCTCGGTGCGGGAAAACCGTCACTTCACCCTACAGCGGGCCTGGAGCAGGTATTTGGCTTCGACTACGGCCAACGCAGGGAAGTAACGGGTATTCGCACTGCTCAGGTAGGCGAAGTGGTGGGAATACTGCACCACGAGCCGGGCCGGGCGATGGTTGTGGACTGGGCCGGGGGCCACCCCGGGTCGTAGTGCAATCACCGGGGAGGGTGACGGAGGTCTATCGGTTCACGGCGGTGCTGCCGTAGGCCGGGCCAGTGTCTGCCATGGGCTGACCGCGGATATTCTCCGCGCCCAGTGGCTCTTCACGTCCGCTGTTCTACCGCAGTCTTGTATTCCAACAACTCGGAGCTCGTATACCCTGGGTCTTCTTCGGCTACACAATCCTTGTTTCGCGATGTCGAGAGGTGGCCTGTTGCCTGCAGCACATCGTCCAGCCAACTCACGCGGTTGATGAAACGCCTCCCCTTTCGCGCGGTTGTCCACCGATAAGAATCGTGTTCCCAGTTGAGGCGAAGCCGTCGGCGGTTTGTCGCAGCTGTGAACGTGTGCACAAGCCACGGCGCTCCGACGCCGTCGACGAGCACCAGTGTTGGCCCTTGCCGGAGTTCCAAGACGTCCTTGACATCCAAGCCGGCTTCTTCGGAGAGCTCATCAAAAGCCTGTTGGGCCGGTGTTACTCCCGGCTCGACGAAACCACTGATGCAATGCCACATCCCGCTGTCA
Source organism: Arthrobacter nitrophenolicus (assembly GCF_000332815.1). GTDB lineage: Bacteria > Actinomycetota > Actinomycetes > Actinomycetales > Micrococcaceae > Arthrobacter > Arthrobacter nitrophenolicus. The sequence continues at coordinate 355 of NZ_AOFD01000096.1, read as the reverse complement.
TGACCGAGCCGCCGGCTTCTCCTGAACAGCGCAATCCTGCCTCGCCATTCGATAACGGCCGCGACTACGACGCGCTCAGGAGGGATGTCAGTCCTGAGGTCATGTTCACTCGTCAGAACCGGGGGCACGTCGATGATGCTCATATTGTTTCCCTATGACCATGCTTAGCCGGTAGCTTTGCTCCTTCGCGCTTTCGCGTGCCAGCTCTCCAGTGCGCGACTGCACTGGATGAGCGCCACGTCAGGAGTGAGCGCTGTGTTCGGGGGTGTGGCATGGAGGGCGCCCGGCTTTCTTATTCGGATGCAATGAACGAGTTATGCGACGCGCGGCACGAGCCGCGCGCAAGCCGAGTACC
>NZ_AOFD01000095.1 GCF_000332815.1 Arthrobacter nitrophenolicus | reverse complement strand
GAGCCCGGGCCCCGCGGCAACGCAAGGCAACTGCACCAGAAGACAGGCCGGTTCCGCACCCCGCGGAACCGGCCTGTCCGTTTCAGCCCCTGATCGAGAGGACACATCATGGCCACTCACGACGCATCCGAGACCAGCACAGCCAAGGCAGGACAGGCGCCGGATCCGAACGACTCCAGGAAACCGGACAACCTCCGGGACGTGGACAAGCCCTCCTGGAAATACGTCCTCAAGAAGACACTGCGTGAGTTCAACAAGGACCAATGCACCGATCTCGCCGCAGCGCTGACGTACTACGCCGTCCTGTCGCTGTTCCCGGCCATCCTGGCCCTCGTGTCACTGGTCGGGATCTTCGGCGATCCGGAAAAGACCACCACTGCCTTGCTGGACATCGTCCGCGGTTTCGCCCCCGCGGAGACAGTCAATACGGTCAGCGGCGTGGTGGAAGACCTGGCCAACGCGCCGGCGGCAGGGCTGACCCTGGTCATCGGTCTTGCCACCGCCCTGTGGTCGGCATCGGGCTATGTTGGCGCGTTTGGGCGGGCCATGAACCGGGTGTACGAGGTGGATGAAGGCCGGCCGTTCGTGAAGCTGCGCGGCACCATGCTGGTGGTCACCCTCCTGGCAATTGTCATCATCGCGATCCTCGCCGGCATGCTGGTCCTGAGCGGTCCGGTAGCAGAGGCAGTGGGCGGCCTGATCGGGCTGAGCGGCGTCTTCCTCGCCGTCTGGAATATAGCTAAATGGCCGGTCATGGTGGCCCTCATCATCGTCATCATCGCCGTGCTCTACTACGCCACTCCCAACGTCAAGCAGCCCAAGTTCAAGTGGATGAGCATGGGCTCGGGCATTGCCCTGTTCGTCTTCCTGATTGCGTCCCTTGGCTTCGGGTTTTACGTGGGCAACTTCGGCAACTACAACAAGACGTACGGCGCCCTGGGTGGCGTGATCGTTATGCTCCTGTGGCTCTGGATCCTGAACTTGTCCCTGCTGTTTGGCGCCGAGTTCGATGCCGAACTCGAACGCGGCCGCCAGCTTGAGGCCGGCATCGAGGCGGAAGAAACCATCCAGCTGCCGCCAAGGGACACCAAGAAGAGCGAAAAGCTCCAGGCGCAGGAGGAAGAAGACATCCGGGTTGGCCGCGAACTGCGTGAGAAGTACAGCGCGCAACATGGCGACGGCACGGAAAACCAGGATGAGGATGACAACGACCGGCAACAGGAAACGGAGCCGCACCGAGACCGGGTAAAGGACAAGGTGCGGGACCGCGCCAGCCACCGGGAGTCCCCCGGCGGCGGGGAACACGGCAACCGGTAGTCACAACCGGCTGCTTCCAACGGAGGGGTACAGCGTCCGCTGCAGGGCGCTGTACCCCTCTTTGTGCTTGACGGCCGTTCCTCGTGCGGCGCGCTCAGGGCGTGCGCCGCAGGTACTAGGCAGGACCTCCAAGATGGGGGAAAATTATAGGTAGGTCCAGTTGAAGATCCCGGGTTTGGCAAGGGCCCGGGGCAAGGCGGGGCCGGCGGTGAGATGGCCTCCTCTGAGACCGAGGCCAGTCCCCCCAGTCGCCGTCGGCCCCCTCGATCCGCGCACTTGGCAGCGCCTCAATTCGGTGGCCTAACTGGACAAAGTGATCCGTACTGCAATACTTTCTTGATTACTCTGCTGGCCCCGGTCCCCGGTGCCGGCAGGGCCGCTGAAGCAGATACGGCGGCATCACGGTCGACCCTAATGAGCGGACATGCCTGCTAACCACTTTGAAGAATTTCTTGCCGAAGCAGTTGTTCCGGACAGGGAGCCCGGCCTGGGCCTTGGACGCGACGAACTTTACGGCCTCTACACCAGCTGGTGCCTCATCCATAAAGCACAGCTTCAGTCACCGGATGCACTCTGGGACGCCCTCGCGGAACACGGAATCAACCCGGACAGCAACAACCTGTCCATGACCGGGCCGGCGGCCGCCGACTACATCGTGGCCAGCGCACCGCCGCTGGTCTGATCCTTCCGGTTTCCACGTATGTGCAGGTCAAGGGCGGGACAGCCCCTGTTGGAGCGTCCCGAGTCTGGCTAGCATGGGATTATGGCCGGCGGGCATCATGGTCCGCCGGCCACCAGCCGAAGGGAGCAATGCCATGGGTTTGGATGACAAGATCGACAACGCCGCCGAGAAGATGGGCGGCAAAGCCAAGGAGGCCGCCGGCCGGGCCACGGACGACGAAAACCTCCGGGCCGAGGGCGAAATGGACCAGACAAAGGCCGACCTGAAACAGGCGGGCGAGAAGGTCAAGGACGCCTTCAAGAAGGACTAGGTCCACGCGCAAGGGTGCTGCCGCATGGTGCGGCAGCACCCTTTCGCTTGCCCGGGGTCCAGTGCGCGTGCTTCACAACGCCGCAACCCCCACCGCTCCCCCGCAGTCCCCGGCAAGTCCGCAGGTAGGCTGCGAAGCCGCGGGGAGCCCTCGCCGCTGTCCGCCCCGAGGTCACCACCCGGTTGCTGTCCGTGGCATGGATGGCTGCCCCGGCCGCCCGGAGCCGGGCCACGAGGGTCCGGTCTTCGTCGTACTCGTGACGCGGAAAACCTCCGGCTGCCCGATAGGCGGAGGCCCGGACGCCCAGGTTGGCCCCGTACACGTGCGGATGGTTTTCCACGAACGGGTGCCGCAGGTGCCAGCGCCTCAGCAGTTCCGGATCCATTCCGTCCGCATCGGGTTCCACGGCGCCCAGGACAACATCCGCGCCGGCAGCCGCGAGTTGGAGCTGGCGCACCAGCCAGTCCGCTGGGACGCGCGTGTCGGCGTCGGTATTTGCTATCCAGGTTCCGGAGGCCGCCCTGGCGTCCGGCACGGCCTGGGCCCAGAGTGCCTGGATTCCGGCCCGCCGGCTCCGCCCGACACTGCGGTAGGCAACCTCCATGGTGCCGAACCGGCCGTCGCCGGCCGTGAACTTCCGGGCGAGGAAGGACGAGTTGTCCGTGCAGGAGTCCAGGACCAGCATGGCGCGGACGATGATGCCGGGTTGCTCGGCCTGCAGGACGTCGACGGCGGCACGGACACTGGCGATTGAGCCTCCAGGTGCCACTCCTCGTTGTGTGCGGGGACAACCACCATGACGGAGCCGACGTCGGGATGGTCCGGGCAGGCGAAGGAAAGGGAAGCAGCGCATTCGCAGCCCACGGTGGTCATCGCCGCTCCCCCGGCCGGATACTGGCGGGCGCCACCAGCGTTTCCAGGACGAAATCGCGTTCGCGGTGGAGCCCGGCGGGCTTCCATCCGGGCCTCTTCCTTGCCAAGGCGTGGACCGTGTCGCCGTCGAGCTCCCAGCCGTCCACCGGGTGCCGCCAGTGGCAGAGGAGCAGTGTCCCGCCAGGCTCGAGGGATGCTTCAATCCTGTCCCACAGCACGGAAAGCTCATCGGCGGCGAGGTAATAGCCCACCTCGGACACCACCACCAGGTCGAACTTTCCTTCGGGCCAGGCCTGGGGCACCACCAGCTGGCGGAGCCCGACATGAGGCAGTCCGGCCAGCCGCCTGGCTGCCAGCTGCAGGGCCGTCCCGCTCGCGTCCACAGCCAGGAGGTTGCGGCAGCGGCCTGCGAGTTCCGCGGTCAGGGTTCCGATCGAGCATCCCACTTCCAGCCCCGACCCGTACGTCTCCGCAGGCAGTGCGGCCAGCGTCAGGGCACGTTTCCGCCGCTCATACCAGCTGGACGTGTAGTTCCACGGGTCTTCGGACCGCCCGTGGACGTCATCGAAAACCCGTTCGGCGTCGGTGCTTCGGCGGGAGCCTGCCGGGGTCTCCCGTGGCGGCGTCCAGGCGAACATTTCGTAGCCACGGGTGAAGTGGCCCAGGAATCCCTCGCCCAGCAGGGCCTCGTCCCCCGCTGCAGGCGACAGCGGACGGACCTGGGATGAGTGCGCCTGCAGGGCCTGGTTCTTGGCCGCCCGGGCCGTCGCGTCCAGCGGGAACCGCAGCCAGTCCTGCCAGTCCGCGTGGTCCGGAGTGGCCCACAGCCAGTACCAGATGGGGTACTCGAGCAGGCCGTGGCCGTCCTGGCGGGCAACCTCAGCGGAGACAGCGCCCAGGGCGTCGTGGTCGGCGTGGCCGTCGGCACGGTAGGGAGCAACCAGGACCAGCGAGCCAGGGTTTCCCCGAAGCCTGCGGCCGGCGTCGCGGATGGCCGCGGCGATGGTGTCCGCGTGCATGCCCAATCCCTTGTCCGGCAGCCCCAGGAAGTGCCAGCGGTCCTGGAGGCCCAAGGCAGCCATGGCTTCGGAAAACTCCCTGATCCGGACAGCGGCAAGCTCCTCCGGCGTATGGGTCGGGGAGTCAGGGTGCGAACCTTCGCCGGCTGTGCACAGCAGGACTTCCACTGCTGCGCCCGTGGCCTGCAGGGAGGCGAGCAGGCCGCCGGCGCCAAGGGTTTCATCATCGGGATGGGCAGCGAGGACCACGAAGCGCAGGGCTGCGCGTTCGTCCGGCCCGAGGGGCAGTTCGGGCGCCACCGGCAGGCCGCTAGCCTCCCAGGCGGCTTCTTCCGTTCCCTGGTCGGTGTGGGAGAAGGTCACCACGCGCAGTCGCCCTTGAGCGTGAGCGCACCCAGGTGCGCGTCGTCGCGGCCGCCATGGTGCTGCCGGACGTAGAGGGCAAGGTCCGCCGTGCGCTTGGCGTACTGCTCATCGAAGGCCAGCGGGGCCGGTCCCCGGTTGGAACCGACGAGGTGCAGGACCCGCTCCACCGCTGCCGCAACGGTGCCGCGTACCCGCAAGGCCTCGCTCCAGGCGCTCCGGCCTTCCTCCGTGCCGAGGCTTCCCTCGTCGATCGCGTGGGCGGTCCGGGCAAGGTACTGGAGGGCCGAGGCCAGGATCCGGTCCACCTCGCCCAGGGAGGCGAGCGCCAGCTGGTCCGGTTCGCGTCCCGCATCTGCCCCGGCCAGCAGGGCGCGGCGGTAGTCCCGGGCCACCCCAACCGCTCCGCCGAGCCAGCACGCGGCAACGCCCATGCCGCCCCAGGCGAAGCCGGGCCGGCTGAAGTACCAGCCGGCGGTGCCGACCGCTGCCGCGGGGACCTGGTCGAAGTGGACTGTGCCACTGGGGATCTCCCGGAGCCCGCGGGCAATCCACCCCGGCTCGTCACAGGCCACTCCGCTGTGTTTGAGGTCCACGGCGAAAGCTGCCCTGCCGCCGTCGCCGGTGTGTGCCGTGACGACGGCGTGCTGCAGCAGACCCGCCAGGGAACACCACGGCTTGGAGCCGGTGAGGAGGACGCCGGGGCCGGAGCCTTCTGCCCGGAGGAGCATCCCTGGCCCTTCAGCCGCAAAGACGCCCCAAGTGCGGTCCAGCCCGTACGGCGCCCCGGCCTGGTGGAGGATGGCCAGGGCATCAAGGTGGGGCTCGAAGACCCGGCCTGCCGCCACGTCCACAGCGGTGACGGATGCCAGCAGTTCCCACAGCAGGGCAGTGTTCCCTTCGCCCGGCCGAGGCCAGCTGCGGCCCGCGTCAGCAGCAAGGCGGAGCAGCGCGGGCACGTCGCCCACGCTGCGCTGCACGGCCTGGAGCAGCGGCGTCCATCCTGCAAGATCTTCCGGCGGGGACGCCAGGCGGACCGGACGGAGCGGGCCTCCGGTTCCGTCCGGTCCGCCGGCTTCGCTGTGGAGCTGATCCGCTTTTTTGTGGACCGCCTGCCCGACTGCCACCTATTTGGCGGCCGGCTCGGTGACGGAGGCGGTGGGGGACATGGTTTCCGCGTTGACCATCCAGGCCAGCTGTTCCAGTCGCTCGATGGCTGCGTGGAGCAGGTCAGCGCTGGTGGGGTCTTCGTCGTCGACGTCGTCGTGGACGTCGCGCATCGTCTGCACCGTGCGCTCCAGCCTCGCGGTGATCAGCTTGACGGTGTCCTTAGTGGACGTGAGGCCCTCGGGGAACTCGTCCAGCCTGTTGTCGGCCGAGACCGTGCTGCTGCGCCCGTCAGGCAGGGCGTGCAGGGCCCGCATCCGTTCGGCGGTCTGGTCCGCGAAAAGCCGGGCCGCAGCGATGATCTCGTCGAGCTGCAGGTGAAGGTCGCGGAAGTTCGTGCCCACGAGGTTCCAGTGGGCCTGTTTTCCCTGCAGGTGCAGCTCAATCAGGTCGGTGAGGACCATCTGCAGGTTGCTGGCAAGGGTGGGTGACGCTTTCATCAAGTACCTCCGATGCGGCCTGGCCGGCTGCCCTTCAGCCGGACCTCATTCTAAGCATACTTAGTAATGGGCCAGCCACTGCCGCTGCCAGGATGTCGCTGCCGGGCTGCTGCCCATGCCTGTCGGGACAATACAGCTAGCTGATCCTCGCGAGCGCGAAGCCGTCCCATCCCTTGGAACCGACCGTCTGGATGACGGTGGCATCAAGCCTGGGGTGCTCCCCCAGCAGCTTGAGGGCGTCCACAATGCCCGGGGCGTTGACCGGGTCCAGGTCAGGATCCAGGATGGCACCCTCCCAGACGGTATTGTCCAGGACCACGGTGGCGCCGGGCCGGCCCAGCCGCACCGCCCAGTCCAGGTACCGGCTGTTGTTCTCCTTGTCCGCGTCGATGAAGATGAAGTCGAACGGCTCGCGGCCCTCCTCTGCGAGTGCTGCCAGGGTTTCCAGCGCGGGCCCCAGCCGGATCTCCACCTTCTCGCCCAGACCGGCAAAATCGATGTTGGCCCAGGCTACTTCCGCGTGCTTGGGAAGGAATTCGCAGGTGACCACCGTGCCGTCCTCGGGAAGCCCCCGGCCGATCCAGATGGTGCTGAAACCGGCAAGCGTCCCGATTTCGAGGACGCGGCGGGCACCGGACAGCTGAACCAGGAGCTTGAGGAGCTTACCGGCATTTGGCGCCACCTCGATGGCTGGCATCCCCGCCTCCGCGGCGGAACTGATGGCCTGCTCCAGGGCCGGGTCCGGATGGACCACCACGCGTGTCAGGAACTCTTCAGCTGCCGTCCACTCCGGCCGGGGTTTGTGCTCGAACATTGCCACAGTTTGGCACGGGCGGACTTGCTGGTCCAGAGAATCAGCCGGACTGCGGGGCACCGCAACGGAAGTGTCAGGAACCGTCCGCCAGGGCGCCCTCCAGGCGCTCCACCTTGGCGGTGAGCTCTCCTGTGTATCCGGGCCGGATGTCTGCCTTGATCACCAGGGATACCCGGCTGCCGTAACGCCCTACCGCTTCGGTGGCGCGCTTGACGACGTCGAAGACCTCATCCCATTCGCCTTCGATGGTGGTGAACATCGAGTCCGTCTGGTTGGGAAGTCCCGACTCGCGGACGATCTTCACGGCGGCGGCAACGGCATCGTGGACGGAGGCGTCACCCGGGCGGGAACCTTCAGCGGGGGTGCCGGACGGGGCAACAGAAAACGCAAGCAACATGGTGCCAGTTTGCCACGCCGCCAGCCCGCGAAACGGGCAGCGCGGGCAGCGCCGCCGTCACATAAGCTCCTACCCTTCAGTAACGGTGAAGGTGCGCAGCCGCGTTGCTAACCTTTTGGGCATGAGCCTCGCAGTCGCCCGCAAGCCCCTCCGCGCCGACGCAGCGCGGAACGTGGACAAGATCATCACGGCGGCGCGCCAGTGCTTCCGGGAATTCGGCCCGGACGTACCCCTGCAGACCATCGCAATGACCGCAGGCGTAGGCCCAGCCACCCTCTTCCGGAACTTTGCGGACAAGGAGGAGCTCGTCCTCGCGGCCTTGAACCGCCAGCTCCGGCTCACCGTCGATCCCGTGATCGAAGGCGCGCTGGCCGATATTGACGCCGCCGCCGGCCTGTTCCGGGTGATGGAGTCCCTCATGGATGCCTCCAGCGCCGACGCCAACCTGTTGGGCGCCGTGGCGGGCAGGCGGGAACTGCTGACGGGCATCACCGGGTCCCTCATGGAATCCATCAGCGTCCTGCTGGTGCGCGGGCAGGGGCAGGGAAGCCTTCGGCCCGACATCTCCATGACGGACATGTTCCGGCTGCTCGCCATGCTGATCGGCGTGGTGGACACCATGGAACCAGGATCCGACGCGTGGCGTCGGCCGCTGGCCCTGGTGGAGGACGCTATCCGCACCACCCGGCCCGCGCGGCCCCTGCCGCCGCACGTCCCGGTGCCGGCCGCAACC
>NZ_AOFD01000094.1 GCF_000332815.1 Arthrobacter nitrophenolicus | reverse complement strand
GGCCGTGCCGGCGCCCGCGGAACGGACCCCTGTCAGGGCGCGCCGGGGATCCAGCTGGTCCCGGCCAGCGGAACGCGGGCCATGGCGGACGCCTCGATGGTGAGGGCCACCAGGTCCTCGGGCTCCAGGTTGTGCAGGTGCGACTTTCCGCAGGCCCGCGCAATGGTCTGGGCTTCCATGGTGAGGACCCGGAGGTAGTTGGCCAGCCGCCGTCCCGCGGCCACCGGGTCCAGCCGCGAGGCCAGGTCCGGGTCCTGGGTGGTGATGCCGGCAGGGTCCCGGCCGTCCTGGAAGTCGTCGTAAAAACCGGCGGCGGAGCCCAGGGCCGAGTACTCCGCCGTGTAGCGGGGATCATTGTCGCCCAGCGCGATCAGGGCCGCGGTCCCGATCGCCACGGCGTCAGCCCCCAGTGCCATGGCTTTGGCCACGTCGGCTCCGGTGCGGATGCCGCCGGAGACAATGAGCTGCACCTTCCGGTGGACCCCGAGTTCCTGCAGTGCCTGGACGGCCTGCGGGATGGCGGCGAGCGTGGGGATGCCGACGTTCTCGATGAACACCTGCTGGGTGGCGGCGGTTCCGCCCTGCATGCCGTCCAGCACCACCACGTCGGCGCCGGACTTCACGGCGAGCGCGGTGTCGTAGTAGGGCCGGGAGGCGCCCACCTTGACGTAGATGGGGGTCTTCCAGTCCGTGATTTCCCGGAGTTCGCCGATCTTGATTTCCAGGTCGTCCGGGCCGGTCCAGTCCGGGTGGCGGCTGGCGGAGCGCTGGTCGATCCCGACCGGGAGGGTGCGCATCCCGGCGACGCGTTCGGTGATCTTCTGGCCCAGCAGCATCCCGCCGCCACCCGGCTTGGCACCCTGGCCGAGCACAATCTCGATGGCGTCGGCCTTGCGGAGGTCGTCCGGGTTCATTCCGTAGCGGGAGGGCAGGTACTGGTACACCAGGTGCCTGGACTGGCCGCGCTCCTCAGGCGTCATGCCGCCGTCGCCCGTGGTGGTGGAGGTGCCCACCTCGCTGGCGCCGCGGCCCAGCGCCTCCTTGGCGTTGGCGGACAGGGCGCCGAAGCTCATCCCGGCGATGGTCACCGGGGTCTGCAGGTGCAGCGGCCGGCTGGCGTGCCGGTCACCGAGGACGACGTCGGTATCGCACTTTTCGCGGTAGCCCTCCAGCGGGTAGCGGGACATGGAGGCGCCGAGGAACAGCAGGTCGTCGAAGTGCGGGACCCTGCGCTTGGCTCCCCAGCCGCGGATGTCGTAGACGCCGGTGGCGGCGGCGCGCTGGATGTCGGCGATGGTGGCGCGGTCGAACGTGGCGGATTCGCGGAGACCCAGCGCAGCGGAATCAGACGCAGTGATGTCGGCGGGTGCCGGTGCCGGGGCGGGAACGGAGGTGATGGTCATGGGGGCCTCCTAGTAGGCGGTCGAGTTGTCGACGTGGAAGTGGTAGAGGTTGCGGGCTGAACCGTAGCGCTTGAAGTCGGCCGGGTTGTCGGTGCGGCCGGCGGCGGCCAGGAGCTCCGCGAGTTCGGCCAGGTGCTCCTCCCGCAGCGGCTTTTCGATGCAGTCCGCGCCGAGCGAGGCGACGGTTCCCTTGACGTAGATCCGGGCCTCGTAGATGGAGTCACCCAGCGCGTCCCCGGCGTCGCCGCAGACCACCAGCCGGCCGGCCTGGGCCATGAACGCTGACATGTGGCCGATGTTGCCGCCCACCACGATGTCCACGCCCTTCATGGAGATCCCGCACCGGGCACCGGCGTTGCCGTCGATGACCACCAGGCCGCCGTGGCCGGTGGCGGCTGCGGACTGGGAAGCATCGCCCGTCACGCGGACGCGGCCGGACATGATGTTCTCGGCCAGCCCGACGCCGGCATTGCCGTTCACCGTCACGGTTCCCTTCTGGTGCATCCCGGCCGCGTAGTAGCCGGCATGGCCCTCGATGGTCACCACAACGTCGGCGTTGATGCCGACAGCCAGGCTGTGCTTGCCGCCGGGGTTGGTGACGGTCCAGGACTGGCCGTCGACGGCGTCGTGCAGTGCCTGGTTGAGGCCCCGGACCGGAGCGTCGGCCAGGTCCACCACGGCTGGCGCGTCCGTTACAGGCTCAGGGGCGGTGGTTTCGGGGGCTGTCAGAGTGACCATGTGTAGACCTTTCCGGGTTCCGGTTCAAAAATGCGGGCGTTGTCGATGCCGGGCAGGGCTGCCAGGGCGCGGTATTCGGAGGCCATGGCCACGTAGTCTTCGGTTTCGGCGATGATGGCGGGCTTGCACGCGATGGGGTCCCGGACCACGGCCATGCTGTCCGCGGTGGTGACCACCAGGGTGTAGAAACCGTCCAGTACCTTGCCCAGGTTCACCAGCGCTTCCTCGAGGGTGTCACCCTGCTGCAGGCGGGAGGCCACGTAGCGGGCGCCCACCTCGGTGTCGTTTTCGGAGTCGAACACCACGCCTTCACGCTTGAGGTCCCGCCGCACGGTGGCGTGGTTGGAGAACGATCCGTTGTGCACCAGGCACAGGTCGTCCGCCACCGAGAAGGGGTGCGAGCCGCCCGCGGTCACGGCAGATTCGGTGGCCATGCGGGTGTGGGACAGGCCCTGGCTGCCGGCCATGGCTTCCAGCCCGTGTTCCGCGGCGATTTCCATGGGGTGGCCCACGCTCTTCATCACGGCCACGTGCTCGCCGCGGCCAATCACGGTGGCGGCGGGCAGGGTTTCGGTCACGGCCTTCACAAGAAGGTCGGTCCCGACGGCGGCACCCACCAGGGTGGTGTCACCCACCACCTGCACCGAGACGCCGGCGTCCGCCGGAAGCACGCCGGCGAGGAGCCCGGCGACGCCCTCGGTGATGGCCGGCGTCGGCATGCCCTGGTCCCTGCCCAGCAGGCTCAGCGTGGAGGTGCCCGGGGACACCAGGCCCGGGGTGTTGTAGACGGCCAGGCCGGCGGAATCCGGTCCGCGGTCCACGATCTGGCACAGCATGGAGGACAGCAGGCTGCCCATCTTTGGATACAGCGAGGGGTTGCGCAGCTGCAGCGCGGCGATTCCGCACATAACGGTCCTTTGCTTGGTTGGGTCTGTTCGGGTCGGGTTGCTTAGATCGAGGTCAGGTAGGTGCGGATTTCCCAGTCGCTGACCTGGTTGTGCCAGCTGAGGAATTCCTCTTCCTTCGCCGTGGCGTAGTAGGCGCCGATCTCCGGATCGCCGCTGAGGCTGGCCAGGATCACCGGTCCTTGCGGAGTGCCTCGACTGCGTGGAGCAGGGTGGCGGGCAGGAAGTGGGCGTCCGGCTTCGACTCCCCCGGCCCCGACGGCAGGCCGGGATCGATGGACTTCTCCACGCCGTCCAGCCCGGCGGCGATGGCCGTGGCGATGGCCAGGTACGGATTGGCCGAACCGTCGCCTGAGCGCAGCTCGATCCGCTTGTTGTCCGGGACCCGGATCATGTGGGTGCGGTCGTTGCCGCCGAAGGACGCTTTCCGCGGGGACCAGGTGGCTCCGGAGGAACTGGTGGTGGCGCCGGTGCGCTTGTAGGAATTCACGGTGGGCGCCAGGAAGGCCTGCAGGGCCGGAGCGTGCTCCAGGATGCCACCGATGAAGGAGTAGGCGAGGCGGGAGAGCCCAAGGCCGCGGCCGCCGTCGTCCGCTTTCCCGTCGCCGGCCGGGAACAGCGCGTCCGCACCTGACCAGAGCGAGAGATGGAAGTGCAGGCCGGTGCCCGTGCGGTCCGTGAACGGCTTGGGCATGAAGGTGGCCGTCATGCCCCGCTGCTCCGCCAGGATGTTGAGGATGTAGCGCAGCGAGACAACACGGTCCGCCGTGGTGAGGGCGTCGGCGTAGTTGAAGTTCTGCTCGAATTGGCCGGCGGCGTCCTCGTGGTCGTTGGCGTAGTTGCCCCAGCCCAGGCTGTTCATGCGTCGGAGATCGAGGTGAGGTGCTCGTACATCCGCGTCACGCCGCGGGCGTCGTAGCAGGGGCGCGGCGAATCGTCCTTGTCGTCGGCGGTACTCAGCGTCCCGTCGTCGTTCTTTTTCACCAGGAAGTACTCCACTTCGGCGCCAACTTTTGCCTGCATGCCCTTCCGGTCAAGCCGGGCCAGCGCGTTCTTCAGGATGACGCGCGGCGCGTACGGCCACGGCCGGCCGTTGACGTGCGGATCGCAGTGGATGAGGGCCAGCCCCTCCTTGACGAAGGGGACCGGGGTGAATGAGGAGAGGTCCGGCACGGCGATGAGGTCCGCGTCCTGCGGCTTTTGGCCGATCAGGCCCGCGGCGTAGCCGGCAAAGCCCATGGCGCCGGATTCCAGCTCGTCCGCCGCCTCCACCGGGACCAGCTTGGCGCAGGGCTTGCCGGTCATGTCCACGAACGTGGCCAGGAGGAAGCGGACGTCGTGGGCGCGGGCGATGTCCGCGAGGGAGATGGCGGGCTGGGAAAGGGCGTCGTTGGCCTGGCTGGCGAGCCCGGCCGAGGGGGTTACAGCAGGGGTTGCGACACTGGTCATCGAAACAATCCTGTCAGGTTGGTGTTAGCTACTAGTAAACCTTGTTGCACCAGAGTAGCCAAGCGAAGATTTCGAGCGTCCGGCTGGGATGTTAATTGGATGTTGCCGGCGCCTGACCGGCAGGCGGGCGGGCCGCAAGCACGCGCCGGGTGACGCCGCCGCGCGTCCCCGGCTGTGCACGCCCGGCTAAGCTGGGGAAGATTTCCGGCAATCACCGCCGGCCGCGAAAGGATCAGGGGAATGGCGCGAGCGACAGTCCAGGACGTCGCCAGGACGGCCGGAGTATCCGTGGGCACGGTGTCGCGGGTCCTCAATGGAAGCCCTGCCGTGAGCGAGTCGAGCAAGGAAAAGGTCACCGCCGCCATCCACCAGCTCAACTACCGGCCGCTTGCCTCCGCCCGCGACCTGCGGCGGGACAGGACCATGCGCATCCTCGCGATTGCCAAGAACCTGAACTCGCCAGTGATCAGCGAGGCTTTCCGCGGAGTCAGCGACGCCGGGGCACTGTCCGGGTATGTCAGCCTCATCGCGCCGACCGCAGGCGATCCGGAGCGTGAACAGCAACTGGTGGACATGCTGCGCAACGGCTCGGTTGACGGCCTGGTGATGTTCTCCCCCACCATGCCCGACGAGGACATCGGCAGATGGCCGAGCAGCAATGCGTCGTCCAGGTCTGCGAAATCGCCGACGCGACGCAGCCTTCGGCGTTGCCATCGACGACCGGCAGGCGGCCGTGGACATCACCCGGCACCTGATCGCCACCGGTGCCCGGCGGCTGGCGATGATTGGCAACAGGGCGGCCCGCTCCGGCCGCCTGCGCGAGGAGGGCTTCCGGCTCGCCGCCGCAGAGGCAGGCATGCCTGCCGACCAGATACTGTTCGTGGACGGTGACTTCGATTTCCACACCGGCCGCCGCCACGCCGAAGAGCTCCTCGCCGCGACCCCGCGCCCCGATGCCGTGTTCTGCGGGAACGACACAGTGGCAGCGGGGTGCGTCCGCGCGATCACCGATGCCGGGCTGAGGGTGCCGGAGGACATCGCCGTGGCTGGCTTTGACGACTCCGTCCAGGCGGAGATGTGCGTCCCGGAACTGACCACCATCAGGCAGCCCGCGTATTCGATGGGCCGCCTGGCTTTCGAGGCGCTCCTTGAACGGATGACCACGGCGGGCCCGCACCGCAGGGGCCGGATGTTCCTCCCCCACGAACTCGTGGTGCGGGACTCCACCAACAGCTGAACCGGGGGTTGACAGGCCGACGTGACCCCTGACACACTTCTGTGGAATCGATTCCAAAGTTAGCCCGTCAGGTTGTTGGGCGGAATGTGGAATCGATTCCAAATAGGACTGACCAAAAGCCGGCCAGGCAACGAAGCCACGCTGAGGTATGCGGGCGACGTTGCACGCTGCCATTCCTCGAGCATCCCTCCCGACCCCAAAGGAGCCACTTGTGGACCTGATTCAAAACGCATTTCCGCGCCATGAGGACACTGCACCATCCATGCCCGCCCCCGCCCCTGCGCCCGCATCACGCCGGACCAGCGGGCGAACCCTGGCGGTGGCGGCAGCCATGGCCGCGGGCCTGCTGCTGAGCGGCTGTGGAGGTGGTGCGGCCGCTCCCGGTGCGGACCAGGCCCCTGCCGCAGATCCGGCCGCAGGAGCCGGCGCCAGCGGCAGCATCAACATCTGCGGCGGCAAGGACGCTTCCGGCATCTACAAAGGCACAGCAGAGCCTTCACCAAGGCAAACGGCAAGGTCACGGCCAAATACACCGAAATCGGTGCCACCACTGACGAGATGCGGACCCAGGCAGTGCAGCGGCTCGAAGGCAAGTCAGCGGAATGCGACCTGTTCCTCACGGACGTTATCTGGACTTCCGAGTTCGCTTCCCAGGGCTGGATCCTTGACCAGACGGAACTGGTGGAAGCCAACAAGGACCGCCTCATTCCCTCCACCGTGGAAACCGCCAAGTACGAGGACAAGTACTGGGCGTCCCCGTTCTTCACCAACGCGGGACTCATCTACTACCAGAAGGACAAGGTGGCCAAGCCGGATACCTGGCAGCAGCTGTATGCGGAGGCAGCCGGCGCCCCGGGAAACAGCTTCGTCTACCAGGGCAAGCAGTATGAGGGCCTCACCGTGAACTTCCTCGAAATGCTCTACAGCGCGGGCGGCGAGGTGCTGGATGACCAGGGCGAGGTCAGCATCGATTCCCCGGAAACCCGGGAGGTACTCGACTTCATGGCGAAGGGCCTCAAGGACGGCTCGGCGGACCGCGCGGTGCTGACGTACAACGAGGACGCGGGGCGCCTGGCCTACGAGTCGGGGAACTTCGGCTACCAGCGCAACTGGCCGCACGTGAACCGCCTGCTCAACGCCACCCCGCTTGCGGGCACGTTCGGCGTAGCCCCCCTTCCGGCATGGGAAGGCGGCAAGGCCTCCGGCGTCCTGGGCGGCTGGAACCTTGCCATCTCGGCCCACTCCACGAACCAGGCGGGCGCCGTGGCCTTCATCGACTTCGCCACCACCCCGGAGTGCAGAAGCACGTGGCCATGGACTTCTCGCAGGCGCCGGTCAACGAGGCCGCCTACTCGGACCCGGACGTCCTGGCGAAGATGCCGTTCGCCACTGAACTGCTCGCCTCCGTCAAGAACTCCAAGCCGCGCCCCATTTCCCCGGTCTACCCGCAGATCTCCCAGGCGATCTACAAGAACGTCTACGCGGTCCTTTCCGGAACCGCCACCACCGAGGACGCCGTGAAGACCATGGCTGAAGAGATCACGGCCGCAAAGGCGAGCTTCTGATCATGGCCACCAAGTTCCTTGCTCCCGGCCGCGGCATCAACGGCCGCGACCGGGAGGAGAGGCGGCTCGCGTTCCGGATGACTGCCCCCTCCCTGGTCCTCATGGCCCTGGTGGCGGCGGTGCCCATCGGGTACGCGCTCTGGCTTTCCCTCAACCAGTACAGCGTCCGCACCGCCGGACTCTCGCGCTTCGTCGGACTTGAGAACTACATTTCGGCCCTCACCGGGCCGCACTGGTGGGCGGCGTTCGGCCAGACGTTCCTGTTCGCGGGGCTCTCGGTCTCGCTCGAGCTGGTGCTCGGGACGGGCATGGCACTGCTGCTTAACCTCGCCTTCAAGGGCCGGGCACTCCTGCGCACCGTGGTCCTGCTGCCATACGCGGTGGTGACTGTGGTCAGTGCCATCACCTGGGAAACGATGTTCCAGCCCAACCTGGGACTGGTCACCAACGTCCTGTCAACGCTGGGCCTACCCGGCGGCGACGTTGTCTGGCTCGGCGAGCACGGCTACGCCATGGCCGTGATCGTCCTGGCCGACGTCTGGAAGACAACACCCTTCGCAGCCCTGATCATCCTGGCCGGCCTGCAGGTCATTTCAACCGAGACCTACGAGGCCGCGGAACTTGATGGCGCCAGCAAGTGGCAGTCGTTCATCCACGTCACCCTTCCCCTGCTCCGCCCGGCCATTGTGCTGGCCGCGATCTTCCGGACAATGGATGCCCTGCGCGTCTTCGACCTGCCGTTCGTGCTTACCCGCGGCGCCAACGGCACCGAGTCGATGTCCATGCTGGCCTACGCACAGCTGCGGGAAAACCGCCTTGTGGGCGAAGGGTCGGCGCTGTCCATCCTCACCTTCCTGACCGTCATGGCGGTCTCGGTGGTGTACATCCGCTTCGCCGGGGGCAACATCCGCGAAGTTGCCAAGGAGGAACAATGAGCACGCTGACTGCACAGCGGGCGACGGCGGCACCCGCCGGCCGCGGCCGGCCATCCAGGGGCA
>NZ_AOFD01000093.1 GCF_000332815.1 Arthrobacter nitrophenolicus | reverse complement strand
CGCTCCGGCCGTCGCGGCGCCGACGGGGGCAGCGGCGGCCTGGGCTGCCGGCTTGTCAGCCAGGCGCCGTCCACCAGCTCCACGATCTCCTGCTGGCTGGTGGCGTTGCGGAGGGCTGCCGTGAAGTCCTTCTTGATGAGGGACCGGGCCAGCTTGGAGAGCAGCTTCAGGTGCTCCTGGTCCGCGCCGTCCGGGGCGGCGATGAAGAAGATCAGGTCCGCCGGGCCGTCCTTGGCGCCGAAGTCCACCTTCGGGTTGAGGCGGGCCATGGCCAGGGTGGGTTCGGTGACCGCGGCCGAGCGGCAGTGCGGGATGGCAATGCCGCCGGGGATACCGGTCGCGGTCTTCTGTTCGCGGGCGAAGGCGTCGGCGAAGAGGCCTTCAACCTCGGTTGCGCGTCCGGCGGCAGCTACCTTGCCTGCCAGGTGCCGGATCACCGACTCGGGCGCGTTGCCCAGGTTCTGGTCGAGCTCGACCAGTTCAGTGGTGATGAGCTGAGTCACTGTCAATCCTTTCGAAGGGCCGTGATGGTTACGGCATCCGGGGTTGTTTGGTGGACTGCCGGAACCGTTGAACCGGGCAGGGAGGCGGCAGCGGCACCGTGGGCCACAGCCTGACGAAGGCAATCGGCCGGGGACGCACCCTGGCCGTGGGCGAGCAGATAGCCGGCCAGCGCGGAATCACCCGCGCCCACCGTACTGACCGCGGAGACCGGCGGATGCGTGGCCAGCCACGCGCCGTCGGCCGTTACCAGGACAGCTCCCTTGGAACCGAGAGTTGCCAGCACAGCACCCACACCCGCTCGAACGACGGCGGCAGCGGCTGCCGCTGCGGCCGCCGGGTCCGCTTCCAGTTCGTCAGCGGTGGCCGGGGCAAAGCCGGCCGCGGTGGCCAGCTCTGCCAATTCTTCGGCGTTGGGCTTGAGGAGGTCCGGCATGCCGGCCGCGCCGCCGGTGAGGGCTGCGGCGAGTGGCTGGCCGGACGAGTCGACGGCGATCAGCGGCGTCCGTTCCGGAGACGCGCCGTCGGCGGATGAACGCAGGCGTTGGGCCGCCGTCGCGTAAAAATCAGCCGGGAAGCCCGGCGGCAGGGAACCGGCCAGGACCACCCAGCTGGCACCGCGGGACGTCTCCAGGAGCAGCTTGAGCAGGGCCTCCTGCTGGTTTGCATCCAGGATGGGGCCGGGCTCGTTGATCTTGGTGGTCACGCCGCCGGGCTCGGTCAGGGCAACGTTGGTGCGCAGCGGCTCGTCGATGGGCAGCGAGGCGAACGGCACGGCGCTCTCACGGAGGCCGGCAAGGACGGGATCGCTGTCCGCACCCGGGAGCACAGCCATGGATTCGAGGCCGGAGGCCACCAGGGCGCGGGAAACGTTGACGCCCTTGCCCCCCGACTCCTGGCTGACGGAGACGGCGCGCTGCACTTCGCCGCGTTCCAGCGGGCCGGGCAGGGCCACGGTGCGGTCCAGGCTGGGGTTGGCGGTGAAGGTGACGATCATGCGATCACCACGTCTGCGCCGGCTTCTTCCAGTGCGGCTGCCAGTTCAGGTCCGGGTTCGCTGTCTGTAATCAAGGTGTCCAGGTCTTTCAGGGAGGCGAACTGGACCAGGGTTTCCGTGTCCAGCTTTGAGGAATCGGCCAGCACCACAATGCGGCGTGCCGAATGGACGAAGGCTGCCTTGACGGCGGCTTCTTCAGGATCGGGAGTGCTGAGGCCAAAATCCGCGTGGATGCCGTTGGTGCCCACGAAGGCGATGTCCGGGCGGATTCTTGCCGCGGCGTCGACGGTGGCCTGGCCCACGGCCACCTGGGTGATGCCGCGCACCCGGCCGCCCAGGATCTGCAGCGCTATGCCGGGGACGTTGGAGAGTTTGGCCGCGATGGGGACGGCGTGGGTGATGGCCACGAGTTCGGGCCGGGGTTCTGCTGAATCGGTTGGCTCGGCAGCGGGGCGGCGGGAAAGCATGTCCGCCAGGACTTCGGTGGTGGTGCCGCCGTCGAGCAGGACGCTGGCGGCCTTATTGCGGGGGATGAGGGCCAGGGCGGCCTCTGCGATCCTGATTTTCTGGTCGGGCCGCTGGATGGCGCGCTCGGTGATGCTTTCCTCGGTGGTGCTGAATCGGTCTGCCGCCACGGCGCCGCCATGGACGCGGCGTACTGTGCCTGCGGTCTCAAGGGTGGCCAGGTCCCGGCGGACGGTTTCGGTAGTGATGCGGAAGCGCTCGGCCAGGTGGGTCACGCTGACCCGGCCGCTGCCGGCAACAAGCTCGGCAATCTTTTGCTGGCGCTCCTCGGCGAACACATACCCTCCGTTGCGTAGGTTGCTGGTGCTGGGATTTTCGGTGCCGCTGCCCTGGGCTTCCGAAGCCTGGGGTGACTGGCATCACATGATGTTGGGTTACTTGACTTTATCTTTGCTTCTGTTGGTTTGTCAATGGAAACCAACATGAAACAAAATGCCGCCCTTCCACTCGAGAGTTGCCGCCCTCCCGGTCAACGCTCCAAGGGGAAAGCCGGGCCGGACCATGACGGTCCGGCCCGGCTTTCCGGGAGTGAAGGGCACTCGGTGCCCGGACATTTCCTGCTGTTTGCGCTTCCGCTGGGCTAAAGCCCGCCGTCCCGGCTTTCGTTGCGGGTGATGCGCTCGCCGGTGTTCGGATCCACCACCGAGCGGGTCTCACTGACGCGCCGGCTGCGGCCCGGGGGGGCGAGGATGAGGGAGGCAATCAGCCCGATAACGCCCACGGCCATCAGGATGTAGCCGATGAGCACCTGGTCCACGAAGGGGATGAGGCCGGGGGCTACCGCCCAGGCCAGGATGGCGCCGAGGGCGATAAGGAAAATGGAGGATCCGATTCTCATGTCTTGCTCCTTCTGGTCGAGGATGGGCGTTGGCTTAGCCCGCGACAGATGCTAAGCATGCTGTCAGTTAATTCGAACGCTACAGCCCGGCGGGACCCTGATCAACGGTTTGGGGGCCGCTGCGCGTCTCATCTGTGTAACGGCTGGCTAGGCTGGTGCGATGGAAACGGTTGTGTGGTCCAAGCCCGAGGACCAGCGGGCAGGCACGCCTTTGCTGGTGATGATGCACGGCTACGGCACGGACGAGTCCCGCATGGTCCGGCTCTTCGACTACCTTCCCCCCGAATTCACCTGCGCCGCCCTTCGCGCGCCCATGCCGATTGGCGACCATTACGGCTGGTTCCTGCTGGACTATTTCCTGGTCAACGACTTCGCCGATGTCATCTCCGCCACCAATGCCGTTCACGGGTGGGTCAATGCCGTCAGGGGCCAGCACACGAGCGTCAGCCTGATGGGGTACTCGCAGGGCATGGCCATGGCGAGTACGCTGCTGCGGCTGCACCCGCAGGCCTATGCGTCGGTGGTGGGACTGTCCGGCTTCGTCCTGAACAATGAACTGCTCGCCCTGACAGACTCCTTCGACCCAAAGCCGCCCTTCTTCTGGGGCCGCGACAAGGCGGACCTGGTGATCAACGACGACGCCACCGCCTATACCGCTGACTGGCTTGAGAAGAACACCCTCCTGACCAGCCGGACGTATCCCGGAATGGGGCATGCGATGTCAAAGGCCGAGATGGTGGATGTCAGCGCCTTCCTCCGCCACTACATCCTCCGCTGAGCGCGGAAACCCGGCGTTCAGCCCTGCGAATTCCGTCACATCCAGGCTGGCGCCAGCAGTTGCAAAAAAACAGTTGCCAGCCAAATTTGTAAGCGCTTACACTCGTCTACGGCCCTTAGTGTGGCCTTGAACTGGGCGGACAAGGAGGCGAAGGACATGCAGGCAGCAAGCCGGGGCGATGCGCCGGTGCCGTCCCGGCCCGGGCGGGCACCCCACGGCAGCATGAGGCTGAAAGTTTCCGTTCCGCCAAGTTGTCCTTCACTGGCAACGGGCACATGATGGAAGACGTATCTGGACCAGCAGGGACCTGCGCGCCGCAGCAATTTTCGCCGGCAGCCCCCTGTGCTGGTCATCCGGGCGCCGAAGCCACCTCCCCCACACTCCGTCTTCACGGCTGCCTGCCGTCTGAAAGGACAAACCGCCCATGACTGCATTGCCTGCAACAGAGACTGCCGCCTGGACCGGCGCTTCTGCCATCCTGTTCGACCTGGACGGCGTGCTGACCCCCACGGCCACCGTGCACGAACAGGCCTGGCAGGAACTGTTTGAAGGCTACCTCGCCTCACAGCCGGAGGTGGCGGGCTACCGCGAAAGCGACTACTTCGACCACATCGACGGCAAGCCGCGCTTCGACGGCGTCCGCGACTTCCTGGCCTCGCGGGGCATCGTGCTTCCCGAAGGTCCCCTGGACGATGATCCTGCAAACTCCACCGTCCAGGGCCTGGGCAACCGGAAGAACCGCATCTTCAACGACATCGTCAGCGGCGGCGTCGAACCGTTCGAGGGCTCGGTGCGCTTCCTCCAGGCCGCGCTGGAACGCGGGCTGAAGGTCGCCGTCGTCTCTTCCTCCCGCAACGCGCCGGCGGTCCTGGAAGCCGCCGGGCTTAGCCACCACTTCGCCGTGGTGGTGGACGGCGTGCTGGCTGCCAAGGAGGGCCTGCCTGGCAAACCCAGCCCCGCCACCTACGAATACGCTGCCCGGCTGCTGGGCCTCCCCACCGAGGAATGCGTCGTGGTGGAGGACGCCGTATCCGGGGTCCAGGCGGGCCAGGCAGGAGCGTTCCACTCGGTCATCGGTGTGGACCGCGGCGCCGGCCGGCAGACCCTCCTCGACGCCGGGGCAACGCTGGTGGTCCAGGACCTGCAGGAACTGGTTCCCTAGCCACTGGCGGCAGGACGGCAGCTGTTCCCCCGCAGCAGCCATCCAGGCGCCGCACCCCCTTCGAATAACATCTGCCGGCACAGCCGGCAGCTCAGTAACGCCAAAAGGACCCCAACACCATGGCACTCATCACCGCGGACCGCGAGCGGTTCCCGAATAACCCCTGGCAGCTCGTCGAAGCCCGCCACGAGCCGGGCGACGCCGGTACCCTGGAGACGCTTTTTGCGCTCGGCAACGGGCACCTGGGAATCCGCGGCGCGCACTGGGCCGCCGCGGACGCCGAGCTGCCGGGCAGCTTCATCAACGGGCTGCACGAAATCTGGGACATCAAGCACGCCGAAAACGCCTTCGGCTTCGCCCGGACGGGCCAGCGCATCCTGTACATCCCGGATGCCAACAACTTCACGGTAGTTGTTGACGGAGAGGCCCTCAGCCTCGCCGAATCCGAGGTGGTCGACTACCGGCGGACCCTCGACTTCGCCACCGGCGTGTACGAGTGCCGGATCACATGGCAGTGCCGCTCCGGCGCCACCGTGACCACCACCGAACGCCGGGCAGTGGGCTTCGCGTCCCGCGGCAGCCTGGGCATCTCCCTCTCCGTCGCCACGGACCAGGATGTGTCACTGGACGTGACCTCCTCCGTCATCAACCGGCAGGACCAGCCGGTCGAGGACCACTCCGTCCATGATCCGCGCCGCGCGGGCCGCCACGCGGGGCGCGTGCTGCTGCCGCTGCGGCTCGACGGCGGCGACGGATCGCTCCGGCTCGCCTGGGAAGCCGCGGAATCCAAGCAACGCGTGGGCATCGCCGTGGACCACTGGACCTCCACCGGCTACCAGCCGTTCGAGACCGTGGTGGACCAGGATGACAGCACCGTCAGGTATGTCCTGGCGGTGAGCCCGGACCAGCCGTTCACCCTGGAGAAGAGCGTCAGCTACGCCGCGGGCGCCGCGGTCCAGGACCCCGCCGCAGATGCTGCCGACGCGGCTGAAGCGGGGCTGCGGCCGGTCCAGGACATCTTTGCCGAAAGCGAAGACCACTACCGCCGCTACTGGGCCACCTCGGACATCGTGGTGGACGGCGGCACCCCGCAGCTGCAGCAGGCCATCCGCTGGAACCTGTTCCAGCTGGCCCAGGCAACCGCGCGGGCAGGCGTGGCCGGCATCCCGGCCAAGGGCGTGACCGGTTCCGGTTACGAGGGCCACTACTTCTGGGACCAAGAGGTGTACCTCCTGCCGTACATGACGTACACCAACCCCGAGGGCGCCCGGCAGGTCCTGGAATTCCGGCACGGCATGCTGCCTGAGGCGAAGATCCGGGCCAAGGAACTCAGCGTGGACGGGGCGCTGTTCCCATGGCGCACCATCAACGGGCTGGAAGCCAGCGCCTACTACGCCGCGGGCACCGCCCAGTTCCACATCGCGGCCGCTATCGCCTTCGCCACCAACCGTTACCTGTGGGCCACGGGCGACACCGCGTTCCGCGACGGGATGGGCGCCGAGTTGCTGATCGAGACCGCCCGCATGTGGATCTCACTGGGCTTCTTCGGCAAGGACGGGCTCTTCCACATCCACGGCGTCACCGGCCCGGACGAGTACACGGCAGTGGTCAACGACAACCTGTACACCAACGTCATGGCCCGTTTCAATCTGCGGGCCGCTGCCGCCCTGGAGCACGCCGGCATCACCCAGGAGGAACGCCAGCTCTGGGAGGCCGCCGCCGACCTGATGCAGCTGCCGTTCGATGACCGGATGCAGGTGCACTCCCAGGACAACGACTTCATGACCCTTGAGGCCTGGGACTGGACCACGCCGCGGTCCAAGTACCCGCTGCTGCTGCACTTCCACCCGCTGGTGATCTACCGCCACCAGGTCCTCAAGCAGGCGGACACGGTCCTGGCCATGTTCCTCCAGTGGCAGGACTTCACGGCCGAGGAAAAGCAGCGCGCCTTCGACTTCTACGATCCCATCACCACCGGCGATTCCACCCTGTCCGCCTGCGTGCAGGGGATCATGGCGGCCGAGGTGGGCTACTCCAAGGAGGCCCTGGAGCACTTCACGAACGCCGTGTTCATCGACCTGGACGACACCCACGGGAACACGATCGACGGCGTCCACATCGCCTCCACCGGTGGGGTGTGGAGCTCGCTCGTGTGCGGCTTTGCCGGCCTGCGGGACCAGGGTCCCGCGCCGTACTTCGATCCGCGGCTGCCGGCCGAATGGAACGCGCTGACCTTCCACCTCAAGATCCGTGGCCGCCTGCTGCTGGTCCAGCTCACGGCCGGCTCCATCACGCTCAGCGTCCAGGAAGGCGAACCGCTGGAGGTGGACGTCCGCGGGCAGGTGCAAACCGTCGGCGACGATCCCGTCCGGGTAGCCCTGGATCCGGTCACCGAGCCGGAGCCCACCGTCTTCCCGAGCGGCCTTCCCACGGCAAGCATCCCGGTGGTGCGGGGCAAGGGCTGACGTCCGACGGCGGGAGGAGGCGGCGGCCGGACGGCCGCCTTAGTCTCCTGCCGCCGTCGCGCGTTCCACTTCCGGTGCCCGGTCCAGGGGGTGGGCGAGCTCGTCGGCCTGCATCCTGGCGACGGCAAAAGCGATGACCGCCATGACGGGGCAGACGCCGCCGGCCACCAGGAAGATCAGCCAGATGGGCAGCACCTCCGCGGCCGGGCCGGCCAGGGCCATGGACACCGGCATCAGCGCCAGCGAGACGAAGAAATCGAGGCTGGAGACCCGGCCCAGCAGGTGCGGCGGAACCCGCCGCTGGAGCAGCGTTCCCCAGATGACCATACCCACGCTGCCGGTCACGCCCCACACGAACAGGGCTGCCGCGATGACCCAGAAGTTGTCCATGAGCCCGACGGCGGCCAGCGGCATGCTGCCGGTTCCCCAGGACACCATCATCACCGTGAGGTAGCGCCTGGGCAGCCGGAGCGAGGCGGTGACGAGGGAGCCCAGCGCCGCGCCGACACCCATGATGGCCAGCAGGAAGCCGAACATGCTGGAATCGCCGCCCAGCTGGTCGCGCACCACGAACGGCAGCAGCACCTCGATGGGGCCGATCAGGAAGAGCACCGAGATGCATGCCCAGACCAGGGTCCACAGCAGCCACGGCGTCCGCAGCGTGTAGCTGACGCCCTCGCGCAGGTCATGGAAGAAGGACTGTTTCCGTTGCGCCCCATCGGGATGCCCGCCGGGATGCCCGCCGGGGTGCCCCGCCAGGGTATGGCGGGCCAGGAAGTTCAGCACGATGAAGGCCAGCAGGTGGCACATGGCCACTCCCGTCACCGCGTGCGACGGCGAGAGCGCGGCCACCAGGATGCCAGCGACGGCGGGGCCCGCCGCCTGCTGGAGGACCGGGCGCATGGTGCCTTCCATGCCGTTGGCAGCCAGCAGGTCCTCGGCAGGCAGGATGCGCGGCAGGATGGCCGAATAGGCCGGGAAGAAGAAGGCGGCACCGACGCCGAGGACGAACGCGCCTGCAGCGACATGCCACAGCTGCAGCCAGCCCGCCATCGCCAGTCCGCTGATGGCGGCGATGACTGCCAGGTTGGCGCCCTCGACGGCGATGATCAGCTGGCGCTGCGGGATCCGGTCGGCTGCAATGCCGCCGGCCAGAACGAAGGCCACCAACCCGACGCTCCCGGCGGCCGCCACCAGGGAGAGTTCGAGGGGCCCGCCGCCGAGCTGGATCACCTGGTAGACCATGGCTACGGCCCACATCCCGGACCCGAAGATCGAGATGGCCAGCGCCGCGATCAGTACCCGGTACTCACGGTGGGCAAAGGGGCGCAGGGCTTTCGGGGCGGGCATAAGCCCCAGTTTAAGCCCGCCCTTGCCGGCCTGGTGCCCCCAGCCTGCACCAGGCAGGCGCTTATCCCGCGAGGAGGCTGGCGGCTTCCTGGCGGGTGGTGCCGGAGTCCTGGATGCCGTCGGCGATGTGGGTCAGTTCGGCGGGGATGTCGTGGCCCTTTTTGCGCATGGCGGTGGCCCAGAGCCGGCCGGCGCGGTAGGAGGAGCGGACCAGGGGTCCGGACATGACGCCGAGGAAGCCGATTTCTTCGGCTTCGTGCTGGAGGTCCAGGAATTCCTGGGGCTTGACCCAGCGGTCCACGGGCAGGTGCCGTTCGGAGGGGCGCAGGTATT
>NZ_AOFD01000092.1 GCF_000332815.1 Arthrobacter nitrophenolicus | reverse complement strand
GGCACAATCAAACACATGACGTACGCAAAACCTCAGACCCTCGGAACCGCAAACCCCTTACAAAGTCAACGTCAATGCCGTAGGATCTCAGCGATTATCCATCTCGACTTCGAAAGGACACCATGAGCAACGAAGCTTCATGGCAAGAGACCATCACCCCTGGACGCTTCGGGGGTAAGACCGTCATCGTGACTGGCGCCGGCTCGGGTATCGGTCAGGCCACCGCCCTGCGAATCGCTAAAGAGGGTGGGCGAGTCATCGCCGCAGACATCAGCAAGGAGCGGTTGGACGATATGGTCGCGGAAAACGGCGGGCTGGAGCTCATTCCCATCGCCGGGGACATCTCGATGGAGGAAACTGTCGCCGCCATCGTGGCGGCAGCCGGTGGGAGGGTGGACGCGCTGGCAAACGTCGCAGGGATTTTTGATAACTTCCTCCCCGTCCATGAGGTTGACGACGAACTGTGGGAGCGAGTTTTCCGTATCAATGTCACGGCATTGATGCGCCTGACCCGCGCTGTCGTCCCGCTGATGCTGGAATCGGGAACGGGCTCGGTAGTCAACGTGGCATCCGGAGCCGGCCTTCGCGGGTCCGCAGCCGGCGCCGCATACACCGCTTCCAAGCACGCTGTGATGGGCCTGACCAAAAACTCGGCGGTGATCTACGGGCCCAAGGGGCTGCGGTTCAATGCCGTGGCTCCGGGTTCCACGACGACGAACATTGTTGCCAGCTGGGGTTCCCAGTTCGCCGCTGAACGGCTTGGTCCGCTATTGCAGGCAATGGTCCCCGCTCCTGCCAGTGCCGCGCAGCTCGCTGCCTCCATCACCTTCCTGCTCAGCGATGACGGCACCAACATCAACGGCAGCATCCTCTCATCTGACGGCGGCTGGTCAGCTCTGTAGTCCGGACGCCTCTGCTGTGAGGCACTAGTAAAAGGCTTACGACGGCGGGATGTCCCGCCGTCGTAAGCCAAGTATGGTGCCCCTCGGGCATGTGGCCCAGAAGTCCTTTGCGCTTGACGACCTGCGCCCACCCGCTACCGGCAACCGCAGAATCCAGGGCCGTACTATTAGGCAATGCCGAGATTCTGGCGGAGAGTGATCGCCCGCGCACTCCGAATACAGTTGCCGCACTCCTGCAGCAAGCGGACGAAGTCCTCGACGAAGGAGTCTTCGCCTCGTCAGCGGGCATCAGCCAGAGACTGTCGCCGGCTCACGCTTTGAACCGCTCGTGCCTGGGCTGCACGCGCAAGACTCGCGGTTAGGCGTTGGAGACCACGCACTGCCCCGCGTGAGCGGCTGGTCCAACGCGTGACGCACTCGTTGCGGCCGTACTCAGGACGCACGGAGTGGCCGGGTGGTCGTCCGTTAGCTAGCCGCGGGCGAACCGAACCGTTTTCCGGCTCAGCGCCATCACGGCGCACGTGACCGTGGAAACCTGCAACTTCTAGCGTGCCCCAAGTGTTAAAACGACAGGTTGGAGGCCGGCGAACGCTGGCCTCCAACCTGCATGGCAAGGCGGTACCCGTATGCGAACCTGGGGTCAGGCGCGATTCCCCGGCGCCTTGACAAGGATTCCGTCGCCGAGTCCGTAGACGAAATCCTCGCTCGATCGCGACGGCTGCGCCCCCGTGCTCCCAGGCGCGCCGGGAGCCTTCGGCGGTGTGGTCCAGTCGGTCTTGGACCATTCGAATGCGACCGTGCGCTTGGCGATCTTCCACACACCATCGCGCTCCTCGAACTCATCGAGGAATCGGCACCCGATCATGGCAGAAGGCGAAGCGCTCAACGTGTACACCTGGTGCTGCTTCAGTTGAGTGACCACGATGGCATACGTCTCTGCGTATGCACGCTTCCCCTCGACCTCAATCGACGGAGTGGCGATGAAGTGCAGGAACATGTCGTAGTTCTCGTGGTGCGGCTCGAGGAACGCGATCGAGTCGTCGATAGTTCCGCTGAAATGACCGTGGTCCTCGACGGCGTCAGGGTGAAAACACGCGCGCCGCATCTCGAAATCTTTACGGTCGGACGCACGCGCTGCGAGAGTAACGACTCTCGCAATGTCGCGTTCCGCTTTCAGTTGGACCAGGAGGTCGTGGTCATCCATGTGTTCTACCGATCTTCACGTCGCGGATCGAGCTCGGGCAGCGCCGTGGCCGGACCGGCCGCCGCGCAGACCCTTCACTCGCCACCCGATTTGCCCTCGGAGATCTTGCCAACGAAGCGCATGGTTTCCCAAGCAATGCCCGGGTGTCCGACCGTGAGCATGTCCTGCTTTGCGTAATTATTGAGAACGTGCTTGGTGAGGCGGAGCGAGCTGTAGTCGAAGGACCGCAGCTTCGCGAGGAGCTTGTCGACCTCGGCGTCCAGCTCGTCGGCCGGGACAGCCTTGTTGATGAGCCCTATCTCCACCGCCTCCTGTGCGGTCGCCACGCGATCCAGCATCAGGAACTCCTTGGCACGGGTCATCCCGACGCGGTTCGGCCACAGCACAAAACCACCGTCCCCCGGCGGAAGACCGAATCCCGAAAGGTGCGGGTCGCTGAATGTGGCGTCGTCGGCCGCGATGATGAAGTCGCACGCCAAGGCGATGGATGCCCCGAGCTGATGCGCACCGGGTGCCCAGACCTTCGCGATCGTGGGCTTATCGAGCGAGATGGAGTGACGAAGCGTGTCTTCGCTCTCACGCAGGATCTGCTCGACGTATCCGTAGGAGTTGATCGTCTTGATCCACTCGTGGTCGTAAGACTCCGGGCTCAGGAACTTACGGTCCTTGCCGGTGATGACCACAAACTTCGCTTCCGACTGGTGAGCGTCACGGAGCGCCATCGGCAATCCGATGTGCGAGCTGGCGTCCATCTTGTCGATCTCGATAGTCAGAACATCATCGTCAAGAGTGACATTGATCTGGTCACCGTACTCTGACATGTTTCCTCTTCTCCTCATTGAGTAACCGCACCTTCATGGTCCGGTAAGCACGACGGCGAAGCTCGATAGCTTCGGTCTAGTTACTTGGTGCTCGTGCAAGTAACTATAGTGAGCGGTGACACAAAGTCAACTGCAAGCTGACACTTACTGAACAGGCACTCTAGATACGCTGAGGAGGGCGTTCGTCCAGTCCATGCGGAACTCGCGTGTAGCGATAGAGGACGTGCCCTGCCGCTGAATCCGAGTCGCGCGCCCACGACCGCGTACTGAGCAGCAGTCGCCAACGCGTGAAGCTTTCGCCGTGGTGCGTGCGGTGAGCCGCTGCCCGGACCAGCAGAATTGCCACACATCCACAGCGTCCCCCGGGAGCACAGCCCGTTGCGCCTGATCTGTCTAGGCTATTGACTTACGTACGATCCGTGTGCTGAAGTGATCGAGGCCGACACCAATACAATCGCCCTGGTGTCGCGTTTGGAGCATCTGCTCAGATACAGCGCATCCAATGAGGGATGCGCGCCACAGAGAAGGGTAAGGCCAGCATAAATGTCACGTTTTAAAGACCAAGTCGCACTCATCACCGGTTCAGGCCGCGGCATCGGACGAGCCACTGCACTGAAGTTCGCGGAGGAAGGTGCCTTCGTACTCATCAATGATCTGCATGAGGAATTCGTGAACTCGGTCGTTGCAGAAATCAACTCGCTGGGCGGCAATGCTGCCGCCGCAGGGTTTGATATCACCGACCGGGAAGTAGCCGCAAAGGCTGTTCAGCAGATCGTTGAGGACCACGGTCCATCGACGTTCTGGTCAACAATGCAGGCGGCGAGAACATGCAGCCTGCAGAAGCGTATGCCTCATGGGACCGAGTGATTGGCGTGAACCTCACGGCAACATTCTTCATGTCCCAGGCAGTCGCTAACGCTTCCATGATCCCGCGCAACCGGGGAGCCATCGTCAACCTGTCGTCCCTCGCGGGCCTTGCTGCCCTGCCCAACGACGCCGGCTACACCGCCGCCAAGCACGGGGTTGTGGGGCTCACGAAGGCCTTGGGCGTGGAATGGGCGAAGTACGGTATCCGCGTCAACGCCGTTTCCCCGGGAATGACCGAAACGCCGGCTTCCCTGGAATGGCAGAAGCGCGAACCCGAGGCCTTTGAGGCACGCATCGCGAGGGTTCCGTGGAAGCGCATGGGCCGGGATGAAGAACAGGCTGCTGCCATTCTGTTCCTGGCCTCCGAGGACGCGTCCTTCATCACGGGCCACACGATTCCTGTCGATGGCGGCCAAATGGCCCTCAACCCTGGCCACTCGATCCGACCCCAGTAGGGCCTTGACGGGCACCGCGGCAGCGTCCCGTCACCCGCGGACCGGCGTTCACGCGTCCTTCCAAGGGCCGCAGGTTCAGTCCGGCCCGCTACCTACGTGATGCCCTAACGCATCCAGGACGGCCGAGCTCCCAGATATGGGCTCGGCCGTCCTGTTCTTTTAAGGCCCGAATGATTCGGCCTCCGGCTGTTCGCGCCCGCCCCAGATATCCTCCGGAGACGATCTCCCAAGCGTTTACCGACGCAGATCGGGTTATCATCCGGAAGCCGTAACAGCGCCCACCGCGCAGTCAATATGATTATTTACGCGGACATTCGAAAGCGGCACTGAGAAAGCCGACAGCGAGGTCAGAAATCAGTGATGCGTTTGATCACGGCCACTTAGCCCCGACCGCAGCCCACGTGAGCGTGCGCTGCGTTGTTGAACAGTGCACACCTCTCATAGTTGCTAGAGCTACTGAAGATTCGTCACCGCGTCAGGACGTCCCATTGAGGCATGGTTGGGGACTTATGCCACTCAATACAATGTCGACCAAGGTCTTAACGGTGCTACGAATCTGCTGAGGCGTCTTGTCGTAGCTGATGGAATCAAGGGTCACGCCGCCAACGAGCAGTCGATGGGATACGTGGATGTCCGCATCGGAACGGACCTGGCCGCGCAACTGGCCCCGCCTCAAGGATTCCAGAATTAACAAGTCTCGCTGCTTTGTTGTTTCGGCGGATACCGTCCGGTATACCTCACCAACAGCCTCCTTCTCCATGGCCAAGCGCCATCCTGCGCGCCCGCGCGGGCTTGCCAGAAGCTGCCGGTGCGCCAACGCGATTTCGATTAGGTCGTCCCGTACATGTCCGTGAGTGCCGACACGCAGCGGACGCGTTGATTCCCGGAAGGCGTCAATGAGCAGTTCCTCGCGACTAGACCATCGCAGGTACAAAGCGCGCCGACCGACCGAGGCTTTTACGCTTACAGCCTCGAAATTGAAGCCGCTCCAGCCCCGCTCCGCATAGCAATGAATGGCGGCATCGATGACCTTCTTATCTAGTGCCCCGTCGCGTGGTCTGCCGAGGCGCACTCCCTCTTCGCCCTTCGCTCTGTGCGTTGTGGTCACGTTCCTTACTCCTGCACGCTCTCGGTTCCAGCTACCGTCCGTGGAACTTGACGGAATGCTTGATGTCATCGGAGCCACAGAACTCTGCATGGCGCAGCTTTAGGGGGCACCCCAACGGAATTTGGAGTCTACTAGGGCATCAATCGCAGTGCCATCGTAGCGGGCGGCTTTCCCCGCCGCGAACCCGCAGCGAAGGCGCCTGCATCAACTCGAATCAGCCGCTGGCCGCGGACCATCTTCTGATCAAGTCATCGACGTGGGCTGCCTGCACCAACTCTGCCAGCCAATCCCACACTAGCCACGCCACTCCGCACACGCATTTTGGAACAGGCGGGAGCCCCTCAGAGGGACTGTTTCGGCGACCGCTCGGGGCGTTCACCGCGCGCCCGATTCGCGGTGCGATTGTATAGGAAGGCAGGTCAAAGGGAGCTCAGAGCCATCTCCTTAAGCCGACCATTCGAAGTGTCCAACCTGGTCAGGACCTGAGGAATCGGCCAGGGCATGGGCGATGTCGCCGCAGACGAGCACCCGCGTTCTGCTCCGTCATAGGCGCCAATCTTGATTGCTCAGAAAGACGGCGTTTAGCCGGTCATGTGTGCTGGAGATGGCGAGCAGGATGTACATCTGGTGCAACACGTAGACCCCGCCGTTGCGGCTACGGCTGTACATCGCTTTTACTTAGGGGTGAACAAGCGTTCACCATCAACTTATATGGAAGCAGCCGATGCCGCGTTCCCTCACTTTCCAATCGCGACGGCGTCCGTCGCCGTCCGCCATCACTGCGGTCCTGGCTCTTAGCGGCACCCTGGTGGCGTTGATGCAGACACTAGTGATTCCGCTTCTTCCCGACTTCCCCGTGATCCTGGGTGTGACTGCCGATGACGCCTCCTGGCTGGTCACCGCCACACTGCTTTCCAGTGCCGTGGCAACACCCATCGTTTCCCGCAGCGCAGACATGTACGGCAAGCGCAAGATGATGGTTCTGTGCCTGGCCGTCATGGTGGCGGGGTCGGTCGTGGCAGCCGTCGGCGGTTCCTTTCTGTGGCTGGTCATCGGCCGGGCCCTTCAGGGGTTTGCGTCAGCCCTGATTCCGGTGGCCATCAGCATCATGCGCGATGAACTGCCCAAGGAGAAGATGGGCTCCGCGGTTGCTTTGATGAGCGCCACGCTGGGGATTGGCAGCGCCTTGGGCCTGCCTCTGGCAGGAGTCCTTTACGAAAGCCTGGGGTGGGCCTCGATCTTCTGGGTCTCCGCTGCTGCAGGCGTCCCGTTGCTCCTTGCGGTGGTGCTGGTGGTCCCGGAGTCAAAGGTCCGCACCCACGGAACTTTCGACTACGCAGGGGCGGCATTGCTCTCTGGCGCGCTGATTGCACTCCTGCTGGCGATCACCAAAGGGGGCACCTGGGGCTGGGGGTCCGAACCAGTCTTACTCCTGTTCCTCGCAACGGTCATACTGCTGGCCGCCTGGATCCCGTATGAACTCAAAGTCCGTCAGCCGATGGTGGACCTGCGGACATCCGCCCGCCGCCCCGTACTCATGACCAACCTCGCCTCGCTGCTCATCGGCTTTTCAATGTTCGCCAATATGCTCGTCACCACGCAGCAGCTCCAGCTTCCCGTCGTTACGGGCTACGGCTTTGAACTTAATGTGATTACTGCCGGCTTGTGTATGGTGCCCTCCGGCTTGGCCATGGTGGTTTTCGCACCGCTGTCCGGACGCATCATCAGGATCTTCGGCGGCAAGACGGCACTCATGACAGGGGCGCTAGTGATGATTGCGGGCTATGTGGGCCGCGTTTTTTTCTATGACTCCATCGCCTGGGTAATTGTAGGTTCCACTGTGGTGGGAGTAGGCACGGCCATTGCCTATGCAGCCACGCCCACCCTGATCATGAGTGCCGTTCCCATCACCGAAACGGCCTCCGCGAACGGCCTGAACAACCTGGTCCGCGCCATTGGCACCTCGACATCCAGTGCCGCCATCGCCGCAGTCCTAACCTCCGTCACCATGACAGTCGGCGACACCCGCCTTCCGTCATTCGACGCATTCAAGGACATTTTCTGGCTGGCGGCCGGGGCCTCAGCAGCCTCGATGCTGGCCGCAGTCTTCATACCCCGCGCCGCCGGGGTCCACCGCCCGCCAGCCTCCGACATCGGTGCCGTCGAACTGGTGGTCCAGGGACGCGTCCTGGCACCCGATCACCGCCCCCTCATCCCCGCCGTCGTGACAGTTTTGAAGACCGACGGCGATCCGGTGGACTGGAGCCGCGTAGACACGGAGGGCAACTACTCTGTGGCGCTCCCCGGTGCGGGAAAGTATCTCATGGTGGCTAATGCCGGCGGTTGGGCGCCCATGGCAGAAGTCTTTGACTTCGACGGCCGCACCCTTCAACAAAACTTCATGCTCCGGGAGCGGCTGCAGCTACAGGGGACGGTCAGCGCCGGTGGCACGTCTGTATCCAGGGCGGTGGTGACACTCCTTGAAGCCGGTGGCGGGCATGTAGGCGCCACCCGCACGGATGGCGACGGCGGGTATGCCTTTCCGCTTCCCGTAGCCGGCCGATATGTCCTGACCATGCTTCACCCGGTGACGCAGGAGGCTATGGCACAAAAGGTCACCGTGGACATCCGATCCATCACCGTGGATTTCGAGGCCCCACCCGTGGAGGACACCGCCGGTGAGCGGGTGGGAACGTGAGCGGCCCCAGCCATGACGCGATCATCCATTCCGCCAGCCGGCTTTTCGGGGAACGCGGCTACCGCGCCGTCACCGTGCGCGAGATCGCTGCCGACGCCGGCGTGTCAGCCTCCCTGGTCATGAAGCTGTTCCTTTCCAAGGAAAATCTTTATGCGGCTGTGCAACCGGAAGAGTCATTGCTAGCCGAACCGGACGTCCCGATAGCGGAACTGGGCAGAGCCTCGTCTTCCGGGTGCTGATGAGACGAGAACGCGGAATGCAGGAGCCATGGGCTAACATCGCCCTGGCCGTGCTGGACTCCCCCGACCCCCACGCTGCACGGGCCGAAATCCGCGAACGTTACCTCGATGCCATCACCCGACTCATCGGGGACCCTACCCAGGACCGCCGCTTTGCCTCCACCGTGATTTGCCTCATGACCGGGTTCGGAGAGGCCATCCGCACTCTAGGCCTCTTCGACGGCCGGGACCTTGACGAACTCGTGGAGTACTACGGAGCAATCGTCCAGACCCACATCGACGCAGCCAAGGCTGCCACGTAGACTGGAACGCCGCCCCCGAATTGGAGGCGACTGGCCGATATGTGCGGATGCAGGGGGTTTTCGCGTTGGTCTGGTGGCCTGACGCGGGGTGGCCAGGTACTTTCGCGGTGGCGCGGTGGACGGGGTCAACGGGGGGCGGTTCCCTCGATCGCCCTTGTTCCTTGTTACCGCGGAAGACCTAGACGGGATCGCCGGTGGCTTCTGTAGTGTCCCGGTCCACGGGATTGTTGCCCAGTCCCCTCAGGAGCATGTCGACCGTTTTCGCAACGATGCCGCGGACCTGATACGGGCCCGGGGCGTAGAGCGCGTCAAGCATCAAAGCCCCGATCAGCAGTTCAGTGGCTACTTGAAGGTCCGCATCGCTGCGGACCTCGCCCCGGGACTGTCCCCGCTTGAGCGTCTCCACGATCAGTGAGTTCCGATAAGCCGAAATCTCGGCAGCAACCGCGTGAAACACATCGG
>NZ_AOFD01000091.1 GCF_000332815.1 Arthrobacter nitrophenolicus | reverse complement strand
CCGCCGGGCGGCCCCCGCGCTCCGCGGCCCGAAGGCCACGTTTTCCAGGGCCGTGAGATGTGGAAACAGCAGGGCTTCCTGCGCGAGGAGGGCGGCGCCCCGGCTGTGCGGCGGGGCCCACCGGCGGGTGGTGCCGTCCAGGTGGAAGAGCGCGCGGCCGTCGAGGTGCGCGCGGCCGGTGTCCGGCTTGAGCAGGCCGGCGATGGTGGACAGCAGGGTGGACTTGCCCGCCCCGTTCGGCCCCATGACCGCGAGCGTTTCGCCCTGTGCTACGTCCAGGGCCACGTCGAAGCCCCGCTCAGCCACGGCTGCGTGGTAGGAAAATGTCACGGCAGGGCCCCTCCTGCCGGGACGGCCGCCGTCGTCCGTTCACCCGAAGCCTGCCGGGCGCTGCTGCGGGGGCGCCGGTAGGCGAGTGCCACCACGGCCACAGCCACCGCCACCAGGACCAGCGAAAGCGCGACGGCGGCGTCCGGGTCCGTCTCCCGCTGCAGGTAGATTTCCAGCGGCAAGGTCCGGGTGACCCCCTGCAGGCTGCCGGCAAACGTAAGGGTGGCCCCGAACTCGCCCAGGCTGCGGGCAAAGGACAGTACGGCCCCGGACGCCAGGCCGGGCAGCATCAGCGGCAGCGTGACGCGGCGGAAGACAACGCCGGGCGGCGCGCCGAGCGTGGCCGCCACGGCCTCGTACTTCTGCCCGCCGGTCCGCAGCGCCCCTTCCAGGCTGACCACCAGGAACGGCAGCGCCACGAAGGTCTGGGCCAGGACCACTGCGGTGGTGGAGAAGGCGACCTGGAGTCCGAGCACGTCCAGGGTACCGCCCAGCAGGCCCTGCCGGCCGAACGTGTACAGCAGTGCGATGCCGCCGACGACGGGCGGCAGCACCAGCGGCAGCAGCACCAGCGAGCGCAGCAGGCCCAGCAGCGGAAAGCGTCCGCGCGCCAGGACAAGGGCCAGCGGAACGCCGAGCACGATGCACAGCACAGTGCTGGCTGCGAGGTGCGAAGGCTCAGGCCCAGTGCTGTGACAGCGGACTCCGAGGTGACCAGCGGCAGGAAATTGCCCCAGTTGACCCGGCCGACGATGGCAAGCAGGGGAAGGACAATGACCAGGGCTGCCAGGGCTGCCAGGACGTAGAGCCAGCGGGGCACGCCTGTGTAGGCCGTCCGCGTCACGGGGCGCCGGCCCCGAAGCCGGCCCGTTCCAGCACCTGCCGGCCTTCGGGGCCGGCCACCAGGTCCACGAAAGCGCGGGCGGCTGCGGTGTTCCCGCCGGCCACTGCGGCGACCGGATAGCTGTTGACCGTCCCTGCCGCTTCGGGGAACGGGACACTTTCCACCCTGTCCCCGGCGGAGCGGATGTCCGTGGCGTAGACCAGGCCGGCATCGGCCTCTCCGGACACCACCTTGCCCAGTACGTCGGTGACGGAGTTTTCCTCGCTGACCGGGTCCAGGTCCGCCCCCTGCTGTTCCGCTACCGCGGCTGCCGCAGCACCGCACGGCACCTGAACGGCACAGGTGACGAGCCGTGTGCCTGTCCTGGAAAGGTCGGCAAAGGAGCTGATACGGGCAGGGTTGCCGGGCGGGACAGCGATGGCAAGGGTGTTGGTGGCGAAGACCTGCGGGTCGCCGTCGAGCAGCCCGGCGTTCCGCAGCTTATCCATGTTCCTGGTGTCCGCCGAGGCGAAGACGTCCGCGGGTGCGCCCTGGCTGATCTGCGTGGCCAGGTCCGACGATCCGGCGAAACTCAGGGTGACGTCGGTACCTGGGTGCTGCGCCTCGAACATCCCGGCCAGTTCGGTGAAGCTGGATTTCAATGAAGCGGCAGCGAAGACGGTCAGGGTCCCGCCGGCTCCTCCGGTGGAATTGCCGGGAGCGGCGGTGCCCCCGGAGCAGCCGGCGAGCCCGGCTGCCAGGACCCCGGCTGCCAGGACAAGGGCGGCAAGCACGACGCCGGCCTGCCGCCTCACAGCGCGCCCTTCCCCTGCGGGGTTTCGATGATCACGGTGGTGGCCTTCACCACGGCGGTGGCGATGGATCCCGGCTCCAGCCCCAGCTCCAGGACGGCCTCGCTGCTCATCAGGGACACCACCCGGAACGGGCCGCACTGCAGCTCCACCTGCGCCATGACCTTGTCCGCCTTGATGTCCGTCACCAGGCCGATGAACCTGTTCCGGGCCGAGCTGCCTGTCCGGTGCGGATCGTCCGGCAGCTGCGCCAGCTTCCGGGCATGGCGGGCAAGCTCAAGCCCGTCGACGGCGAGCCGGCCCGCGTCGTCCCGCAGCGGGGTGAGGGAACCGTTGTCGGTCCAGCGGCGCACGGTGTCGTCACTGACACCGAGGAAGCGCGCGGCCTCGGAGACGCGGATGATGGTCATTCGCCCACTATAGGGCGCATTTGCGGAACCATTCACTCCTTTCCTCCGCTTTTTCGACTTATTACTGCCCGCCCCGGTCCGCCGCTGGCTGCCCCGCCCGGCACTACTAGACTTCCTGCATGGCCATTTACATCGACCCGCCGCTATGGCCTGCACACGGCACGCACTTCTCCCATCTGGTCTCGGACACCTCGCTGGCCGAACTCCACACTTTCGCCGCGGCGGCGGGGATCCCTGAACGGGCCTTCGACGGCGACCACTACGACGTTCCCGAACGCCGTTTCGATGAACTGGTGGCGGCCGGTGCAATGCCCGTCGAGGCCAGGATGCTGGTCCGCAAGCTGATCTCCAGCGGCCTGCGGATCCCCGCCCGGCAGCGGAACAAGTCGCTCAAGATGCCGCTGCAGCTCCGCTGGGATGCCATCATGCCCGGCCACGACGCCCTGTTCCTGGACCTGCTGGACCGCTGGAGCGAACCGCACCGCCACTACCACGGCTGCACGCACCTGCTCTCGGTGCTCGAATCCCTGGACCTGCTCACCGAGCCGGCCGACCCGCCCCGCACCGTCCTCCTGGCCGCCTGGTTCCACGACGCCGTGTACCAGGGGATTCCCCTGCAGGATGAAGAGGAATCCGCCCGGCTCGCCGAGGACCGCCTCCGCGACGCGGGCCTGCCGGACGCCGACGTGGCAGAGGTGGCGCGGCTGGTCCGGCTGACCGGCGACCACCGCCCCGAGGCAGGGGACAGCGCCGGCGCCCTACTGTGTGATGCCGACCTGTCGGTCCTTGGCGGGGACCCGGACGAGTACGCCCGCTACCTCGCAGCTGTGAGGAAGGACTACGCCCACGTGGGCGACGCCGACTTCGCAGCCGGGCGTGCCGGCGTCGTGCGCCGCCTGCTGGAACTGGACACGCTCTTCCACACCGGCCGGGCGAAAGAGCTGTGGCTGGACGCCGCGCAGCGGAACCTGAAAGGTGAACTGGAATGAACGCCCCGTCGTCGAAGACCCTGCACGTGCATTCCGCGAACGCCGCGCACCGGCAACTCCCCTACATCGTGCGGATGGAGTGGGGGCTCGACGGCGCCAGGACAGTGGCGCCCGGGGCCGACCTTGCCGTGGTGGTGGACGTCCTGTCCTTCGGCACGTGCGTCAGCGTTGCCCTGGACCGGGGCGGGGAAGTGTTTCCGTACCCCTGGAAGGACACCAGCGCGGAGGACTTCGCGGCCCGCCACCAGGCACGGCTGGCGGGACCCCGCGACGGCGGCGGGCTCAGCCTGTCCCCTGCCACTTTCCGGGCGGCGGACCGCTTGGGGCGCGTGGTCCTGCCCTCCCCCAATGGCTCCGCCCTGTGCCATGCGCTGGCCCGGGAAGTTCCGCTGGTGGCCGCGGTCTGCCTGCGGAATGCGGCGGCCACCGCCGACTGGGTGGCGGCGAACCTTCCGGAGGACGCCGTGATTGCCGTGGTGGCCGCGGGTGAACGCTGGCCGGATGGAAGCCTGCGCCCCGCCGTCGAGGACCAGATCGGGGCCGGCGCCTTCATCGCCGGCCTGGCAGCCTCCGGCAAGGGCGGTTACGAGGCGGCGGAGGGCCGGGAGGGCAGGCACGGCTACGCGCCGGAAGCGGAACTGGCCATGGCCGTCTTCGAAGCCGCCGAGCCGGACCTCCGCGGGATGCTGCACGGCTGTTCCAGCGGCCGGGAACTTGCCGGCGCCGGCTATGGCGGGGACGTGGACATCGCCGCCGAACTGGACGACAGCGATGCCGTTGCGATCCTCGTGGACGGCGCGTTCCGGAACAACCCGCCGCGCCGCTGACCGTCCCCTGTGCCGGTTGCTACCGGTAGGCCTTCACGAACGGCGTGCTGGTGGGCACGATCTGCTTGCCCAGCGGCATCAGGGAGACAGGAATGAGCTTCAGGTTGGCGATGGCCAGCGGGATGCCGATGATGGTCACTGCCATGGCGAAGGCCGTGACCACGTGGCCGATGGCGATCCAGATGCCCGCAACCAGCAGCCAGATGACGTTGCCCAACATCGGGAAGATGCCCGCGCCGCCCGGCTTGTCCACCACGGTTCGGCCGAAAGGCCACAGCGTGTAGGCGGCAATCCGGAAGGAGGCGATGCCCCACGGGATGGTGATGATCAGCAGGCAGCAGACCACGCCGGCCACAAAGTATCCCAGGGCGAGCCAGAGGCCGCCGAAAACCAGCCAGATGATGTTGAGCAGCGTCTTCATTCATCCATTGTCCCCCGGCAGGTGCCACGCCACGGTGGGGGAAGCCCCTGACCGGACCCTGAAATCAGCGGCCCCTGAAGCGGCGACCCGGTCCGGCGTCAGACCGTGGCGTCCGACTTCGCGGCATGCACGAAGGCGCGGATCTTGGCCAGGTCCTTCACCCCGCGGGATGCCTCCACGCCGGAGGACACGTCCACGCCCCACGCCTGGGCGGACGCAGCTGCCTGGCCCACGTTCTCCGGGTCCAGTCCGCCGGCCAGCAGCCACTTGCGTCCCTGCAGCTCGGGCACCTCGGCCATCGCGGCGTAGTCCCAGGTTTCGCCGGAGCCCGGCACGGCGGCATCGATCAGGAGCAGGTCCTCGCCCCAGTCTTCAATCTCGTGCCGCGTGGCATCCATGGTGACGGCCCTGATGACCTTCATGCCGGCGTCGTGCACCGTGGCAATGTCCTCCCGGGTGCGGGCGCCGTGCAACTGGACCCATTCCAGCCCGGCGGCGCGGGCGATGGCGACGGCGTCGGCCACCGGCTCATGCCGGAACACACCGATGGGGGTGACCCGGCCCGGGACCTCCGCCAGGAGCGAGGACACCTGGCCCGGCGAGACAACCCGCGGACTGGCGGTAAGCACGAAACCCACGGCGTCCGCTCCGGAATCAACCGCTTCGCGGACCGATTCCGGAGTACTGAGACCACACACTTTGACGAACATTCCCGGCTCCTTCAGGCTGTTTTCGTGATGACCCCCCGGAGGAGAGTAGCAGGGAAGGCTGTGACGCGCGACGGCGGGAGGCGCAGCCGGGGAACTAGGCTGGGCTGATGCAGATCATCCGCTTCGCAGACCTTAAGGCCGAACCGTGGCGCAACGGCGGCGGCGTGACGCGCCAGCTGGCCAGCCGGCCCTCGGCGGCCGGCGGGGAGGACGGCCAGGACGGAAGCTGGGACTGGCGGGTGAGCATCGCAGACGTCACCAGGGCCGGCGACTTCTCACCCTTCCCGGGGATGGAGCGGCTTTTAACCGTGATCGAGGGGGACCTGCTGCTGCTGACCGTTGGCGGCGCCGAGCATCCGGTGGAAAAGTACCGGCCCTTCCGGTTCGACGGCGGGGCGGCCACCGCGGGCGCCCTGCCCACGGGCGACATCCGGAACCTCAACGTCATCACCCGGGCCGGGGCGTACAAGGCATACACGTCCATCATCGAGCTCTCCAAGAAGCGGTCCAAGCCCCTGTGGGACGGGCAGCTGGGTGTCCTGCTCCAGGGCCAGGCCACGGTGGCCGATGCAACCCACGAACCGGAGGCACTGGGGCGGTACGACGCCGTGGTGGGCTCGGACGGCAGCACTCCGGAGGTCCTGGGCAGGGGCTTCCTGGCCGTGGTGTCAATCGACCCGGTCGAGGACTGATCCGGGCTGATCTTGGGCTAATCCGCGCGTCTGGATAGGCCAGCCTCGCCTTGGGAAGACGAGCCTTTCCACACTGGTTACCGGTGGCCGCCGTCCCTAGACTCAGGCTATGACCAGAACAACGTTCAACGCGCTCCTGTCCACCCAGATCGCCAATGAGTTCACTGCATCCCAGCAGTACATTGCCGTGGCCACCTGGTTCGCCAACCAGGACCTTCCGCAGCTGGCCAAGTACTTCTACCGCCAGTCGGTGGAGGAACGGAACCACGCCATGATGATGGTGCAATACATGCTGGACCGCGACATCCCCTTCACCATCCCCGGTGTCCCGGCCGTGCGCAACGACTTCTCCAAAGTCACCGAGCCGCTGGCCCTTGCCCTGAACCAGGAGAAGGAAGTCACCCGCAACATCGAGGACCTGTTCCGGGCTGCCCGCAGCGAGAACGACGCCCTGGGCGAGCAGTTCATGCTCTGGTTCCTCAAGGAGCAGGTGGAGGAGGTGGCGTCCATGACCACGCTGCTGAACATTGCGGAGCGGGCCGACAACCTCTTCGACATCGAGAACTTCATCGCGCGCGAGACCATCGGCGACGGCGGCCGCGACACCGCCGCCCCGGAAGCCGCAGGCGGCGCGCTCTAGGACCAGTACGCGGCTGGTGAGGTTGGCCACCAACGTGGCCAGCCGCCGTCGTGCGTTGCTACGCTGGAAACCAAGGCTCCGCACCCGAGCCTCCGGACGACGGTTCAGTACCCGGCACGCGACAAGACTGGCCAAAGGATCTGTCATGTCGTGGCTAATTCTCCTTCTCTCCGGCGCCCTTGAAGCCGTCTGGGCCGCAGCCCTGCACCGCGCCTTCCAGGCAACAGGCCGCCGCCGGATCGCACCGTCCCTTCTGTTCGTGGTCTCCGTCGCGGCCAGCACCGCCGGCCTGGCCATTGCCATGCAGACCATCCCTACCGGCACCGCCTACGCCGTCTGGGTGGGGGTCGGCGTGGTCCTGACGTCGGCGTACGCCATCGCCACCAAGGTGGAACGCCCGACGGCGGCGCGCCTGCTCCTGCTGTCCGGCATCGCCGCGTGCGTGGTCGGCCTGAAGGTGGTGGCGTGATGCTGAAGCGTTCCGTTCCGTGGCTGGTGCTCCTGGCTTCCGCCGTCCTCGAAGCTGTCTGGGCAACCGCCCTCGGCCTCTCCGACGGGTTCACCAGGCCCCTGCCCACCCTGGTATTCATCGTCACCGCCGCCCTGAGCATGCTGGGCCTGGGCATGGCGATCCGCAGCATCCCGCTGGGCACCGCCTACGCCATCTGGGTGGGCATTGGTGCCGCACTGACCGTGGGCTGGGCGATGGCAACCGGCGTGGAACCCTTCAGCGTGCCCAAGGTGCTGTTCATCGCCGGCATCGTGGCCTGTGCCGCCGGCTTGAAGCTGCTCCCGGCCCGGAAGCAGGCGCCCGCCGCCGAGCAGGCCCCGGAACCTGCCGGGCCCGCCCGCCGCTGATGCAGGCCGGGGCGGTCTAGAGGCCCGGGCAGTCTAGGCTTTTGCCATGGACTCCCCCGAGATCAGCCAGGCCATGGATGCCCTGCGGCGCCGCCTGGTTCCCGGCGCGCGCACCATCCTGGGCATCACCGGCGCGCCGGGCTCGGGCAAATCCACGTTTGCCGCCTGGATCCAGCAGCAGTTCGGCCCGGCGACGGCGGTGGTGGTTCCCATGGACGGCTTCCACCTGGCAACGCCATCATCGAGGGGACGCCGCTGCGGCAGCGGAAGGGCGCCATCGACACGTTCGACGCCGGCGGGTACCTTTCGCTGCTCCGGCGCCTGGCGCGCCGGGACGAAGCGGTGGTGTACGCGCCTGAGTTCCGGCGCACCCTGGACGAACCGGTGGCCGCCTCCATCGCCGTCCCCGCCGAGATACCCCTGGTTATCACGGAGGGGAACTACCTGCTCGCCGAGCAGGAGCCGTGGAAAGAGGTCCGGGCACAGCTGGACGAGGTCTGGTTCGTGGACACCCCGCAGGAACTGCGGCTTCGGCGCCTGGCGGCACGGCATGCCTCGTTCGGAATGGACCAGGCCGCCGCGGAGGCGTGGGCGGCGGGACCGGACGAGAACAACGCCCGACTGGTCCAGGCCACCCGGCCTGCCGCGGACCGCATCATCCCCTGGAACTGAAACAAGCCCACACCAGCAAGGAGGCCACGGATGGCACCAGCAGTACAACTCGGCGACGATCTGAACGTCAGTCCCCTTGGCTTCGGCGGCATGGCCCTGACCCCCGTCTACGGTGAGGTGGACCCTGCGGATGCGCTGCGGACCCTGCACCATGCCGTGGACGCCGGTGTCAGCTTCTTCGACACTGCCGACGTCTACGGCGGGGGCAGCAACGAGGAATTAATTGGCCGCCTGCTCCGGGAGCGGCGCGGCGAGGTCCAACTGGCCACCAAGTTCGGGTTGGTGGGGAGTCCTGCCGGCGGTTATACGGACGTCCGGAACGATGCCGCCTACATCCGCCAGGCCGTGGACCGGAGCCTGCGGCGGCTGGGCACCGACGTGATCGACCTCTACTACATGCACCGCCGTAACCTCCACGTTCCGATTGTGGAAACCGTGGAGGCCATGGCGGAGCTTGTGCAGCAGGGCAAGGTCCGGCACCTGGGCCTGTCTGAAGTGACGGCGCAGGAACTGGAAGAAGCCTCCGCTGTCCACCCCATTGCGGCGGTCCAGAGTGAATGGTCCATCTGGAGCCGCGACGTGGAACGCAACGTTGTTCCTGCCGCCGCCGCCCTGGGGGTGGGGTTCGTGCCGTACTCGCCGCTGGGCCGGGGATTCCTCACCGGCACGGTGGACGCCGCGAGCCTGGGGGACAACGACTTCCGCCGCAACATCCCCCGGTTTGCCCCGGACGCCGCAGCGGCGAACCAGGCAGTGGTGGCCGCCGTCCGGGCGGTGGCCGATGAGCTGGGTGCAACGCCGGCGCAGGTTGCCCTGGCCTGGCTGCTGGTGCAGGGCAGGCGGCTGGGCCTTCCCGTGGTCCCCATCCCGGGCACCCGCAAGCGGGACCGGATCGATGAGAACCTGGGCGCCCTCGCCCTGGACCTTAGCCCCGCCCAACTGGACGCGCTGGGCCGGGCCTCGGACGCCGTCGTCGGCTCCCGTTCAGCCGATCCCACCTGGGTGTCCCAGGGCCGGGAATAGCCCGTCCCGCGGACCGCGGTCCCTAGACTGAAGCCCATGGACTCACTTCTTCATGACCTGCCGGCCCTGACCATCCGCCGCATCTCCGTCAGCGACATGGACAACAACGTGTACCTGCTGACCTCCAAGGCCAGCGGTGAACAGGTGCTGATCGACGCGGCCGACGATGCGCCCGCCATCCGGCAGCTGCTGGCGGACGGGGCTTCGGACACCTCCGCCGCGCCCAGCCTTGCGCTGATCGCCACCACCCACCAGCACTGGGACCACGTGCGGGCGCTCAAGGAGCTGGTTGAAGCGACCGGCGCGCCCACCGCCGCAGGGGCGGACGACGCCGAGGCGCTGCCCGTTCCGGTGGACCGCCGCCTTGGGCACGGGGACATGGTTGGCGTGGACGGGTTCGAACTCACGGCTGTCCATCTTCGCGGACACACGCCGGGCTCGATCGCCTTTGTCTTCCAGGACCCGGAAGGCCCGGTCCACATCTTCTCCGGCGACTCGCTCTTTCCCGGCGGAGTCGGCAACACGCAGAAGGATCCCGAGCGGTTCAACCAGCTGCTGTCCGACGTGACGGAGCGGCTGTTCGGCACCTACCCGGATGCCGCCGTCGTGCATCCCGGCCACGGAAAGCCGACGACGCTCGGCGCCGAGCGGCCACACCTGGAGGAGTGGCGCGCCCGGGGCTGGTGAAGGGTTTCGACAGGCTCAACCACCGGTGGTTGAGCCTGTCGAAACCTACTTAGTG
This sequence comes from Arthrobacter nitrophenolicus, assembly GCF_000332815.1. Classification (GTDB taxonomy): domain Bacteria; phylum Actinomycetota; class Actinomycetes; order Actinomycetales; family Micrococcaceae; genus Arthrobacter; species Arthrobacter nitrophenolicus. The sequence continues at coordinate 238 of NZ_AOFD01000091.1, read as the reverse complement.
CTAGCGGCCACGGCGTTCGTTCGACGCCGGAGCCGAAGCACGGCGGGGACCGCTGCGGGCGGGACGGCCTGAACCGCCGCCGTTGCCGGCGTAGGAGCCGCCGGACGTTCCGCCGGTGTTCGAGGACCAGACAGCCTTGCTGCCGCCCGCGTTGGACGCACCCGAGCCGGAGCGCTGGCCGCCTGAGCGGCCGGCACCGGCAGCAGTGCGCTGGCCGGTGGCCGGGCGTCCGGAGCGC
>NZ_AOFD01000090.1 GCF_000332815.1 Arthrobacter nitrophenolicus | reverse complement strand
GTGGGTGGCGCTGGTGGGCGCCGTCGCCGCAGCCTGCCTTGCCGCGGGCATCCTGGCCGGTCCGCTGCTGGCGCGGCCCGAGGCGCCCGACGCCACGTATTCGGTACAGTCCGGGGGCGGGCTGCAGTTCAGCATCGACCTCGCCAGGAAGACCTGGGGAACGGAGCTGGCGGTGAACGGGAGCAGCCTGCCGCAGGACGGGACGCTCTCGCTCTGGGTCCGCGACCGCGCCGGCAGCGAGGACCGGGCCTGCTCCTGGACGGCAACACCCAGCGGCAGGGTCCGGGTCACGGGGGCCACGCCGATTCAGCTGGGCAGCATCTCCAGCGTGGAACTGCGGGATGGGACGCAGAACGCGGTGGCCGTCATCACCGTGCCCTGAGGTCCGCCCTGAACTCGGCCACCAGCGCCGGGTCCTCGCAGGCCCGGGCGAACGCTCGATCCGGCGCTCGATCTCGCGTCCCAGCAACCAGGTGCCCACCCGATCCATCAGCGGCCGCAACACAGCCGGCCGGCACGAGAAGGTGTACTTCCAGACAGCCCGGGTGCCGCCGTCGTCGTTCGTGAAGCGCCACCCGCCGCCGAAGTTCCCGAAGAACCAGGGCCCGGAGACCATGGTCATGCCCACATTGCGCGGCGGGGCGTAGGAGACGTATTCGCTGACCATCGTCAGTCCCAGCCGGGAGCGGGTCCGGGTGCGGACGCCCTTGCCCGCCGAACCGGCCCCGTCCAGGAACCCCTGGGAGGAGATGAACGGATCCCACTTGAGCCGGAAGGAGCCGGTGGTCTGGGAGAACGCGAAAACGGTCTCCGGGTCGAGGCGGATGAGGCGTTCGGCGCGTACCTGGGGCATGCTCCCAGCCTAACGAGCCGCCGCAGGATCCCGGGTGCTACTGGTTCATCTTGGCAAGCCGCGCCCGCACGATCATGAACACCCCGTAGCAGATCAGTCCGGCGCCCACGGCCGCCAGCAGGTAGACGCCCAGGGGCTGGTCGCGGAGCGCACGGAGGCCGCCGTCCAGGCCGGTGGAGTCCTCCGGGTGGGCCTGCAGCGTGGCGATGGCGATGAGCAAGCCGGTCAGGAACAGCACGATGCCCTTGGCCACGTACCCGGTCACGCCCAGCACGGTGACAGCCGTCCTGGCCTTCTGGTTGGCCGGCATCACCAGGTGCTTTTCGAAGGACTTCCGCAGGCCGCGGATGGCATACACCACGCCCGTGACGGCGATGGCGATGCCCAGCACCACCAGCAGGGCCACGCCGCCGGGGGCCTTCATAAGGTTGACGGTCATGTCGCTGGCGGCCCGCTGGTTGTCACCGCCCGAACCCGTGCCCCGGGCGAAGGACAGCAGGGTCAGCGCAAGCCCGGCAAAGACCAAGGCCTGCGCCCCGGCCTTCGCCTTCTTCCCTGCCTTTTCCTTGGTGGGGAGGCGGTTGTAGTCAAAGATGGCGTCGCTGGTCTGCCACAGCGCCAGCGCAGCGCATGCCGCGAAGCTGGCCCACAGCAGGAAGGGACCGGCCGGCTGGGTTGAAAGTTCCGCCACGGCGCCGCTGAAATCGGCATTGCCGCTGCCGCCCATGGCCAGCCGGATGGCGATTGCGCCTACCAGCAGGTGCAGGATGCCGCTCGCAGCAAATCCTGCCCTCGCCAGCACCTCCAGTGTCCGCGAGTTGGTGACGTTCTCTGCGGCGCTTACTGCCTGCTTCAGTTCTCTTTTGATGGCTGTTCCTTTGTGCATGCGCGGCACCCGCGCGGTGGTTCACTGGTGTGCGTGCCCCACACAACCGTAATCGTCCCACGCGGACGGGGCCCGGAACAGTATGCGTGGCTCAAGGATTGCCAAGGGCAACTGCCGGGTGCCGGCGCCGGGGATTCCGGCCGGAATCCCCGGAGGGCGGTGATCCGATGGGGAGGGATCCCCATCGCCCGTTGGGTGCGCCCCGTGCAACCATGGGCACGGCGGTTGAACACGAAGCGCACACTTTCCCGGGGGACCACATGACTTTTTACGGCGCCGACGTCAGCCAGTTGAGGGCACTGGCCAAGGCGGCCGAGCAGGCCGCATCCCTCCTGAGCACCCGGGCCGGCGTGCTGCACGGCCAGATCCAGGCTGCGCCGTGGAAGGGCGCGGACGGGGAACGCTTCCGGCGGGAATGGACCGGCACCCACCGCCCCGGGCTGGAACGGGTGGTGGCCGGACTGCGTGAAAACTCGAAGCTCCTGCTGCAGCACGCCGACGAGCAGGAGAAGGCCTCGTCATTCTCCGGGGCCGGCGGCACCAGCTTGTGGGACCGGATGGCAATCCTGGCCGGGCAGGCCCGGGTCTGGCTCCAGGAGCAGGCCGCGGCGGCGGCTGCCGCCGCGGAACACCGGAGGGAGCTGGAGGCCGGCCTGGATCGCATGCTTGATGCCGGCCCCAGGGAGCAGGCGGAATGGTGGGCAGGCCTGTCCACCGCCGACCGGAAGTACCTGATCGAAGGCGCTGGGGAGGACGGCCCCTTCGCCGAGGACCTCATGCGGATGGACGGCGGCATCCCGGCCTCGGCCCAGGAACAGGCCAAGGACTACCTGCAGGAACTGGCCAAGGCGGATATCCCCGTCTACTCCGAAACCGGAAAGGCTTCCATCGAGGCGCGGGTGGCCTGGGTCCACGGCGGCGCGGAGGTGGGGACCGAAGTGGTGGAGAACGCGGACGGCTCCGCCACCATGAAGGTGTACGGAAACATGGGGCTGGGCGTCAATGACACCACCGGAACCGCCGGCGTCACCCTGAACGGGCAGGTGTCCCGGGAGTACACCTTCGGCAGCGTGGAGGAGGCCATGGCCGCCCGCGAGCAGATGTACCGGGACCTGCCGCCGGACAGCGTGGGCGAGATCAAGGATGTGGCCGGCAACCCGCCGGACTACATCCTGGACACGATTAACAACGCCGCCGGCGACAACGGATCCACCGGCCAGACAGACAAGGCCAAGGGCACCCTCTCGCTGGAGGCCGAAGGGGAGGCCGGCGCGGCGGCCGGCTCGGCGAAACTCGACCTGGCCTACGAGCGGAACCTCACGGACGGCACTGCCACGGCCAGCGGCGAGGTATCCGCGCAGGGGAAGCTGAACCTCGACGGCCGCGTGTTCGAAGCCTCCGGCAAGGGCGGCCTGCAGGTCGCCATGGACAAGGACAGCAACATCTCCTCCGTGTCCGTCACCATGGACGGCACCGTGGCGCAGGGCGTGGTGGCCGGCACCGACGTGAAGGCGGTAAAGGTAGAGTCCTCCGTGTCCGTGGGGACTCAGGGCACCGTGAAGATCGACGTCGACTACTCACCGGTGAACCGCCCCGTCATCGACAGCTACCTCCGCAACGTGGCCCTTGGCAATGACACTGCAGCAGCCCGGGACGCCGCCCGGCTCTACGAGGCAGGCTCCGCCACCGTCCAGGTCAACAACGTTGTCACTGCTTCCAGCGAGGCAGGGCTGGATGTGAAGGTGGGTGAGGTGGAAGTCAGTACCGAGAACCAGTCCACCACCAACGTGTCCACGTACTATAAGGTCCCCAACGACACCAAGCTCGAGAGGCTGTGACCATGTCCGTCCACATCGAATCACCGCTGGGATTCACGGCAGACTTTCCCGATCACACCCAGGTCCTGGAGTCCTCCACTGCCGGACCAGACAGTGAGCAGTACGGCCTGCCGGGCGGTGTCCTGGTGACCGTCATCAAGGACGAGACCTCCGTCCGGGATGCCCCGCAGGCCACTGGATGGGCGCACCTCATGGCCGGCTTCTACCTTGAGGAGCGCGCCGGGACCCTGCTGGCCGACGGCGAACTCGACCTGCCCGGCAAGGCCGCATACGCCGTGGTGGCGGGCTACGGCGACGCCGGCTCAGGCAAGGTGGCTGCCACTGTGGGTGTCTGGGAAAACGAACGGTTCATCGGCGTCGTGGTGCTCTGGCCGTACGCCAGCCCCGAGGTGGAACCCCGGCTCGGCATGCTGAAGGAGATCGTGGCCGGCATCAACGTCGGCTGACCCGGTTGTGCTGCTGCGCGTGTGCGCTATCGGCGGCGGTAGCAGAGATCGAAGATCAGCCGCCCGGCCTCGTGGGCCTTGGCCTCGAAACTGGTGCGGATCCTGCCTTCGAACCGCGGCGCCCAGCCGCCGGTTTCGTCGATGCCTTCGTTGGGGCCCGTGTGTTCCGTGCTCACCGGTGCGCGGCCTTCGCGGACGGGGGCGCCTCCCACGACGGTTTCTACCCCTGACTGCCAGACCTGCGTGAGCGGGCTTTCGGGTCCCCGGCGTTCGCCGGTATGCAGGTTTTCGAAGTCCTGGGAATCCGCCAGGACGTCGCGGACGTGGATGGCGTAGTTGGACCAGTCGGTGGCGATCCGCCAGAGCCCGCCGGGCTTCAGGGCGCGGGCTGCCAGCGCGGCGAATTCGGGCTGGATCAGGCGGCGCTTGTGGTGCCGGGACTTATGCCACGGGTCGGGGAAGAAGACCCACAGTTCGTCCACGGACCCGGCCGGCAGCATGGTGGCGAGGACCTCGGGAGCGTTGGCTTCCACCACGCGGACGTTGGTGAGCCCGCGGCTGTTGATCTTGATGATGGTGTTGGCCAGGCCGGGGGTGTAGACCTCCACAGCCAGGAAGTCAGTGTCTGGGTTCTGCTCCGCGGCATGGCAGATGGCGTCACCCAGGCCGGAGCCGATTTCCACGATCAGGGGCGCCTTGCGGCCGAACTCCGCCTCGGCGTCGAACGTGTAGTCCGGGTGGACAGAAGTGTTCGCGACGTGCCGGGGGACGTCCACCGCCCACCGGTCCGCATGTTCTTCCCAGGCGGCCTGGCGGCGGCCCTGCAGGCGGGTGCCGCGGCGGACGAAGCTGACCGGCCGGCCGCCGTAGGTGCCGAAGGAGGCCTGCGTTCCGGGCGTGACCGGCCTCGGGACATGCGGCTGCTGGGGGTTTTCCGGGGATTCACTCATCCCTCCAAGGATACCGGGGCGGGAACGGCCGGAGGGTCCCGTCCCCGGCCGGCGGGGACAGCCGCGGCCGGAGGGTCCCGCCACGGCACGGGGCGTCAACGCATCATGTACACGAACCGCAGGGTCATGATCAGCCCCACGATGAAGATCACGCTGTTGATGCACAAGGCCGCCAGCGCCAGCCCGGATCCCTTGGCCCGAAGCCCGGATTTGCGAAGGGCGTAGCCGCCCAGCGAGGCAGAGGTGATGCCGAAGATCAGGGGCAGGCTCCAGAACACGAGGGGAGCCAGCCACGGATTCTGTGAAGGGCCGCTGTACGGGAATGTCAGGAGCATGGCAAAACGGGCGAACGGGGCCGTGAGCAGGAGGCTCGCGGGGGCAACGACCGCCAGCACAAAGCCGGCAACGGCTGTGCCGTTATGGCCGCCGCCTGCCGGTGCCGGAACGGCCTGGACGGGCGGGGCGGTGTTCGCCGCCCCGGTGTTGGTGTGCCCGGACTGTGGTGGCGTGTCCATGGTTCTCGCTGGTTGTGATGACTGGCCCGGCAGGTGCCCTTCAAACGTAGGGAGCTGCCTGGCTGCCAAAAGGGCACGGACGCCGTATGTGGACAACTCCTGCCCGCGGTGGGCGCCTGCAACAATGGGCGGGTGACGGAAGCGACGAACGCCGAGGCAAGGAAGCAGCGGCCGGGAAGCCCTGCCGGGAAGGCGGCGCATGCCCGGGCCGAGCCAGGCATCCTGGTGGACGCCGAGATCGATGAGCTGCCCGCGCCGCAGCCCACCCGGGTGGGAAGCCGGCGCCAGCTTGCCTATCTCGGCCTGTGCCTTGTCCTCATCGGGCTCAACCTGCGGACCGTGTTTTCCAGCTTTTCCGCGGTGCTCCCCGAGGCCACTTCGCAGGCGGCGCTGCCCGGATGGGCGGTGGTGGTCCTGACAACCGTTCCCGTGACGCTTCTTGGGGTGTTCGCTCCGCTTGCCCCGGTCCTGGCGCGCAGGTTTGGCGCCGAACGCGTCCTGCTGGGTGCCATGGCCGTCCTGACGTCGGGGCTGCTGCTGCGCCCGGTGGAACTTCCGGCCGCAGGCCATCTGCCCGCCCTCCTCGCCGGCACCGCGGCCTGCGGCGCCGCGATAGCCCTCTGCAACGTCCTGCTTCCGGGCCTGGTGAAACGCGACTTCCCGCACCGGCTGGGCCTCATGGGCGGGCTGTACACCACGGCCATCTGCGCATCCGCCGCACTGGGGGCGGGCTTCACCTACCCGGTCTACACGGCGACGGGGGAGTGGACCCTGGCCCTGTGGTTCTGGGCGCTGCCCGCCGCCGTCGTGCTGCTGCTGTTCCTCCCGGTGGCCGCCCCGCAGCGGCCGGTCCGGCACACGGCCGTCAGGGACGGCGTCAACGTGTGGCGGTCCGCCGTGGCCTGGCAGGTGACGCTCTTCATGGTGCTGCAGGCCATGATGTCCTTCAGCGTGTTCGCCTGGCTGGCGCCCATCCTCCGCGAACGCGGGGTGGACGGCGGGACCGCGGGCCTGATGGTGTCCGCGAGCATCGTCCTGCAGATGCTCGGCTCACTGTTCGCGCCGGCGCTGGCCGCGAGGTTCCGGGACCAGCGGGCCATCAATACGACGGTGGCGCTGATGACCGGCGCCGGGTTCGCCCTCTGCATCTTCGGGCCGCTGGACCTGGTGTGGGTGTGGGCGGGCCTGCTGGGGCTGGGGCAGGGCAGCCTCACGGCCGTGGCGCTGACCATGATCATGCTGCGGACCCGGGACGGGCACACCGCCGCGCACCTGTCCGGGATGATGCAGGGCGTGGGCTACGGCCTGGGCTCCACCGGGACGCTGATGGTGGGGCAGCTGCACCAGGCAACCGGGTCCTTTGCGGCCGCCGGATTCCTGTTCCTGGCGGTCGGGCTGCTGGCGGCGGTCTTCGGCTACCGCGCCGGCCGCGACAGGTTCGTTGGCTAGGCCGTGACCGTGCCCGATCCCACCCTTCCAACCACCCACCCCGCCGCCGGATCCTGCAGCGGCCCTACCTCTGGGTCACCATCGGCACGTGTGCCTGGTATTCCTCGCCGCGTTCGAATCCCTCGCGGTGACCACCATCATGCCCCTCGTCAGCCGCGAGCTGGACGGCGCCGGGCTCTACGCCCTGGCGTTCGCCGGTCCGCTGGCCACGGGCGTCATCGGCATGGTGGCGGCCGGCAACTGGTCCGACAGGCGCGGCCCCACCGCACCCCTGTACTCCTCCGTGGGGCTGTTCGTCCTGGGCCTGCTGATCGCTGGGACGTCCGCGAGCATGCCGATGCTCGTTTCCGGCAGGCTGGTCCAGGGCCTGGGCGGCGGCGCCCTCACCGTGGCGCTGTATGTGCTCGTGGCCCGCATCTATCCCGGCGTGCTGCACCCGAAGATCTTCGCGGCGTTCTCCGCGGCCTGGGTGATCCCGTCCCTCGTGGGCCCGTTTGCCGCGGGGATCGTGGTGCAGGTCTTCAGCTGGCACTGGGTGTTCCTCGGCGTGGTGGGACTGGTCATCCCGGCGCTGCTGATGATCGCGCCCGTCCTGCGGGGAATGGCGCAGCAGCCGGCAGAAGCCGCAAAGCTCCCGTGGGCGGTGGGCCGGCTCGCGTGGGCGGCGCTCGCCGCGGTGGCCGTGCTGGCGCTGAACCTGTCCGCGGAGGTCCGTATCCCCGGGTTTCCCGCAGCCACGGCGCTCCTGGCCGTTGCCGCCGTCGTCCTGGCCCTGCTGGCCGTCCGCCCGCTGGTTCCCCGCGGCACGCTCCTGTCCCGGCGGGGGCTGCCCAGCGTTATCCTGGCCCGCGGGCTCGCCTCGGCCGCGTTCTTCGGCGCTGAGGTCTACCTGCCGTACCTGCTGATCGAGCAGTACGAATTTTCGCCCACCTTCGCCGGCCTCACGCTCACCGGCGGCGCGCTTTCCTGGGCCGGGGCATCGGCCGTGCAGGGCCGGCTGGGCGCCAGGCTGTCCCACCGCACCGCCGTGACGGCCGGGGCGTTGATGGTCCTGGGCGCGGTGCTGCTCGCCCTGGCCACCACCGCGCTTAACTGGCCGGCCGCCGTCGTTATCGGTGGCTGGATCTTTGCTGGCGGCGGGATGGGCCTGCTTTATCCGCGGCTGAGTGTCATGACCCTGGCCCTGTCCACCAAGGACAACGAGGGTTTCAACAGCTCCGCCATGTCCATCGCAGACTCGCTCGGCGGGGCATTGGCGCTGGCCACGACGGGCATCGTCTTCGCGGCATTTACGACGCCGGCGGCCTCCTTCTCCGGAGTCTTCGCCCTTGCCGCCGTGATCGCCGCAGCCGCGGCACTGGTGGCGCCGCGGGTCACCACCAGGCGGCCGTAGGGTCAGGTCAGACGGGTGGCCCGCAGGACGACGTCCGCGATGGTGGCGTGCTCGCCGTCCGGCCCGGTCACCGGGCGTTCCCGGCTGGTGAGGACCTCAAGCTGCCACCCGGGACCGTCCAGCGCCAGTTCCCTGACCAGTTCATCCCCGGTGTAGAACATGTCCCGGTGGTTGTGGTGGCTGGCACCCCACGGGGGAAGCCGGTCCGGATGGTGCCCCACCACCAGCAGCGTCCCGCCCGATTTCACCGCAGCCGCCGCCGTCCGCAGCGGCCCCTGCCAGGCGAGTTCCTGGGAGTGCAGGAACTGCGAGGTCACCAGGTCGAAGGCCCCCTCCGGCTGCCACTGTTCCAGGTCGGCCTGCTGCCAGGTGATACGGCTGGCAATGGCACCGTCGGCCGCGTGGACGCTTTCCCTTGCCAGCGCAGCCTTTTCATGCGACTGCGCGCGTTCCAGTGCGACGGCGGACACGTCGACGGCGGTCACCGTCCAGCCCTGCTGCGCGAGCCAGATGGCGTCTGCACCCTCGCCGCAGCCCAGGTCCAGCGCCTTGCCCGGCTTCAGTCCGCCGGCTTCCCGCACCAGCTGGGGGTTGGGTTTGCCGCTCCACATCTGCGGCTTGGTGCGGTAGCGCTCGTCCCAGATCGAGGCGGCGTCATCGCCGCGGATCCCGCTGCCGATGCCACCGGTGCCGCCGCCCGGGATGGAATCGCCGTGATGCCTGTCATGGTGGGGTGCCGGCTGTTCGCTCATGCCTCAACACTGCCCTGCCCCGCCTGCTGAGGCAACGCCCCCGGGCCGGCGGGGCGGGGCGAACCCGCGCGGGATGCTAGACTGGTGAAACTTGATGTGCAGTGATGCCCGGGTTCCCTCCATTTAGGGACTGGGCTTTTTTCATGTGAGAGGCACATCCTGCGTCGATGAACGCGTTCCATTTGGTCCCGGCCGTCGCTTTGCATAAGCGGCAGCAGGCTGGTGTGACCACCTGAATTTTCTTCGGCGAAACCCCTGGGCCAACCGGCGCCGGGGGCCGATATCCGTACGGATACCGCCTGAAAGACCTTTGACTTTGACTACTTTTGCTGCCCTCGGCACGCCCAAAGCCCTTGCCGATACCCTTGCCGCGCAGGGAATCGAATCCCCGTTCCCCATCCAGGTGAAGACCCTGCCGGACACGCTGGCCGGACGCGACGTCCTGGGCCGCGGCCGCACCGGCTCCGGCAAGACCATCGCCTTCGCCATTCCGCTGGTGGCCCGCCTGGCCGAACGCGAAGCGCCGTACTTCCGCAAGCCCGGCCGCCCCATGGGCCTGGTCCTGGCGCCCACGCGTGAACTGGCGACCCAGATCAACGCCACCATCGAACCGCTGGCCAAGGCCGCCGGCCTGAACACCACGGTGATCTATGGCGGCATCTCCCAGGCCCGCCAGGAGAAGGCGCTGCGCGCCGGCGTCGATATCGTCATCGCCTGCCCCGGCCGCCTGGAGGACCTGATCCGCCAGCGAATCCTCACGCTCGAAGCCGTGGAGATCACCGTCCTGGACGAGGCCGACCACATGGCCGACCTCGGCTTCCTGCCCGTGGTCAAGAAGCTGATGGATATGACCCCCAGCCAGGGCCAGCGCCTGCTCTTCTCCGCCACCCTGGACAACGGCGTGGACAAGATCGTCCAGCGCTACCTGTCCAACCCGCTGACCCACTCCGTGGACGATCCGCAGGCAGCGGTGACCACCATGGAGCACCACGTGCTGGTGGTCAACGACCAGACCGTCAAGAAGCAGCTGATCGTGGAGCTCGCGTCCGGTGCCGGCCGCCGGGTCCTCTTCATGCGGACCAAGCACCACGCCCGCAAGCTCGCCAAGACCCTGACCGACGCCGGGATACCCGCCGTGGACCTGCACGGCAACCTGTCGCAGAACGCCCGTGACCGCAACCTGGCCGAGTTCTCCTCCGGCGAGGTGCGCGTTCTGGTGGCCACCGACGTCGCTGCCCGCGGCGTGCACGTGGACGACGTCGAACTGGTGATCCACGTTGATCCGCCCACCGAGCACAAGGCCTACCTGCACCGCTCGGGCCGTACCGCCCGCGCCGGTTCCGACGGCACCGTTGTCACGCTGACCCTCCCGGAGCAGCAGACCGACGTCAAGAAGCTGATGAAGGCCGCAGGCGTGGACGTGAGCTTCGAACGCGTCACGGCAAGCTCGCCCATCGTCGCCGAACTGGTGGGCGAGATGGCGGACAAGGTTGATCCCCGCACCCGCGCCGCACTGCTGGCAGCCAAGGCCCAGAAGCAGGGCGGCGGCACCTCCACCGGTGCCAACGCCGAGCGCAAGCGCGCCCGCCGCCAGGCAGCCCCCCACCGC
>NZ_AOFD01000089.1 GCF_000332815.1 Arthrobacter nitrophenolicus | reverse complement strand
GCCCCAGCCGGAACGACCACCACAGACGCCGGCACCGGGCCGAGCATGGCCTCCCCGGCCGGCGGCGGGGACACGGAAGGCGCCGGTAGACAACGCGGCAGCCAACCCGGCACCAGCAACGCTGCAGCCGGCGACGGCAGCGGCCGTCCTGACACCGGCGATGAGGTTCAACGCGTTGCCGGGGACCAGATCACCGATGAATTCCTCGGGCTCGCCACGCTCTTCGGGTCCGACGAGCTAACTGCAGACCTCGGAATCCCGGACGCCCTGGCAGCGGTGTCCCTGGAGGCGAGCAGCGCCGGCACCCAGGACAACAGCACCGGCCAAGCGGGAACCTGCACCACCACCGCGTTTCCTGACGCCATCCCCGAAGCCGGGAAAGTCCCCAGACCCCGCGCCGACGTGCTGGTCACCGTCCCCGTGTTCGCCCTGCTCGGCCTGACCGACGAACCGGCCATCCTGGACGGCTACGGCCCGATCCCCGCGTCGATGGCGCGCAAACTCCTCGCCGACGGAGCCAATTCCTTCACCCGCGTTCTCATCGACCCGCGCGACGGCGCCCCGCTGGAAATCGGCCGCACCAGCTACCGGCTCACCAAAGCCATGCGGCAAGCCCTCACCCTTCGGGACGGCAAATGCACCTTCCCCGGCTGCAACAACAACGCACTCGACAACGAAGCCGATCACCTCCAAGCGTGGAACCACGGCGGAAGCACCGGGATCAGCAACCTGGCACAGCTCTGCCCGAAGCACCACCGCCTGAAGCACAACAGCGGCTGGACACCCACACACGCAACAGAAACCGAACCGCCTTGCTGGACCTCACCCACCGGCCGCACCTACCCCGCCGAACAACCAGGCTGGGAACCACCACAGCTGCCGCCCGCCCTGGCTGCCCTGCTGACTGACGGCGCAGCACCTGGTAACCCCGGGTCGGGCTGGTCTGCCGCTCGAAAGCGCGGCTCGCCTGCTGCTGCCACTGATGAACAGCAGGTGGTTCTGGCTGCCGCTTCGGAGGAGCGCTATCCCGCAGCAACTGCGGCCGGTACGCCTGAAGCAGGCGAAGACCTGGTCTGTCCGCCGTGGTTGGAATGGGGTGACATGGAAATTACAGACGCGGACGTGCCGGACCCGGACAACTCTGATGACGCTGGCTTCCCGGATGATCCTGAGTTGCTCGAATACGATCCAGCCAAAGATCCGTTCCCGGACTGGCTCCTATGGCTGGAGGCTGAAGAAACAGCATTGAGCCACCCGTAATAACCACGGGCGGCAAACAACGTTGTGTACTGACCCGGGCAAACGACGAGGTCCCCGCTGCCGGACTGCCCGGAAAACAAATTCGTAAAACAAACCCGGAAAACAACCCGGGAAAACGAAAGCGGCCCGGTCAGTGACCGGGCCGCTTTCGGCTGGTGCCCTCGGTAGGATTCGAACCTACGGCCTTCTGCTCCGGAGGCAGACGCTCTATCCCCTGAGCTACGAGGGCAATCCGGATTTCCTGCCGTTCCCGGCGGGACGTCCTAGAGCTTAGCAGGAAGGTGGGCTCCAAGGGAAAACCGATCCTGATCCGGCGTTGCCAACGGGTCGGGAGCACACGGAACCGAGTCATCAGTACCCGGAGAACGAGTCCACATGCACCCGCCGGGCCCCTGCTTTCCGGGCGGCACGGCGGAGCGCGGCAACGCTGGCGGGCGAACCGGAGACATACACTTCACGGCTATGAATGTCCGGAACAAGGGCCTTCAATCCTTCGTGGTCCAGCCGGGAAGCTCCGGCCGGAACGGCGCCGAAATCCACAGGGGGGTTCGATCCGTCCGCGAGCCGTACGAGGACCCGGATGCCCGCAGCCCGGAGTTCGTCAGCGTAGGCGATCTCGTCGGCGCTCCTGGCAAGAAGGAGAAGGACGGCGTCGCGTTCCCGCAGCCCTCCCGAGCCCAGGTGTGAGAGGAAAGGCGTAATGCCGATGCCGGCGGCAATGAGCAGCACGGGTTTGCGGGGGTCGCGGGGGAGGACAAAGTCACCGCCCACCGAGGTGGCCGTCAGCTCATCGCCGGGCTTCAGCGCCAGCAGCACCCTTTTGGCCGCGGATAATGGCTCGGCGGTCCGGACGCCGAATTTCACCAGGCGTTCCGCAGGTGAACCTGTCAGGCTGAACACCCGCCGTCGTCCCTTACCGTCGGACCTGACGTGCGGCAGGTCAAGCTCCATGTACTGCCCCGGAAGGAAACGCACCGGCCGGGCAGGCTCGAACGAGAACTCCGTGGTGCTCGGAGTCAGCCTCCGGCTTCCTGTGAACCGCAGCCTGACGCCGCCCCGCTGGCCCAGCAGGAAGGCAAGGAGGTTGCCCAGCAGCAACGCGGCTTCGGGAGAATTAGCGATAAATCCGAGGTTGTAGGGGACCGCGAACACAACGCCGACAACGGCGGCCAGCACCAGCTGCTGCCACCGCCGTGGCGGCAGCGTCAGGGGCTCGGTCAGCATGAAGCCGACGAAGAAGAGCACCGGCCGCTGCGCGAGTGCCTGGTAGATGCCCATCCCTGCAGTCATGCCGGCGCGGAGCAGCTCAAAGGTGATGATGGCCGTCGCAATGAGGGTGAATACTGTGGCCATCAGGACTTTCCTGGTCCGGTAAAGGACCAGCAGCACGCCGGGGACCAGCAGCCACAGCATGGCTGGCGTCGCCGCCCACCACGTGGCGATATTGAGCCCGGTAAGGCCGGTGACGAAGGCTCCGGCGGCCGCGGGGTTGAAGATGTGCCGGCCGCGCCAGGCAAGGGCGTACTTCGACGCGGATGCCAGCACGCAGGCCAGGGCAACCCCCGCCACGTCCAAAGTCTGGAAGGAAGGCCAGAAAAGGAAGTAGAGCAGCAGCCCGGTAATCAGCGACGATTCCGAGTGCGGCCGTACCCGGAACAGCGCCGCCAGAGCACGGTTGGAGGCATAGGTCAGGGCCAGGCACAAGGCCAGGTGGGCCAGCATTTCCGGGATGCCGAAGGTCAGCCAGCCCAGGACCTCAAGCAGCAGGCTGTACACGGCAAGGGCTGCCAGTACCAGGAGGATGAGCCGGTACATGGTGAACCGGCCAAGCAGGGTATCCATGCGCCCCGTGGCAGATGCGGAAGAACCGGCCTGGGGGGTCTCGACGGGGCTCATGTGAACAGTGTCCCTTCAAATTCTTCGGAATAGCCCGCGCTGCCGTCGGAGTACACGGTCAGCCACGAGAAATCGAACGATTCCTGGAGCTGTGCGCCGGGGACAAAAAAGAGCGCCGTGGCCAGCGCGTCGGCAAGGACGGCCGTCTCCGCCAGGGCCCAGGTCGCGACGGCGGTCTGCACCGGCCTGCCGGTTGTTCCGTCCAGCACGTGGTGCAGCCCATCACCCCAGGCCCGCCGGTTGGCGGCGGAAGCGCACAGTGCACGCCCGGCCAGCCGGACCACCCCAATGGCCTGGTCCGGATTGTAGGGATGCTCCAAGGCCACCGGTATTGCGGACGGGCCACGTGCCAGGAGATCACCGCTGCGTCGATGACGAAGGCGTCAACTCCCGCCGCTTCCAGTTCGGCGGCCAGCAGATCCACCAGCAGACCCTTCCCGGCGGCGCCGATGTCCAGTACCACCGGAGCGCTGGTGGTGATGGACGTTCCGTTCCAGTCCAGGACGTCGTCCCAGGCCGGGGCGGGGAGCGGGGAACCGGCCGGCCGCAGCGAGTACGCAGCGTCATACCCCAGCCGCTCCAGCTTGCGCCGATCAGGGGAGTCATGGTCCCGGCTGAGATCCGGTAGAGGGTCCGGTACAGCTTCCCGAGTTGTCCGGCCTCGTCCGGAAAGTCGTAGCGGCCAGGTGTCCGTGCCATTGCACTTACCAGGGAATCGCCACGGAAACGGGACCAGTCGGCGTCGAACTTTTCAACCCTGGCAAGGATGCGCTCCGTCAGGGACGGCGCAAGCGGAAGGGGCGAAGAAATTTCCCACTGAGTCCCGATGCCTTCGAACGATATGCCCTCCACGTCCCCTCCCGGCACCGGCTACCGGGCTTCCGACTTGATCTGCTCCACTGCCTGGTTGAAGCCGCCGCTGGTGAGTGAGGAGCCTGCCACCTTCGAAACATTGAGCTCGTCGATGTTCTTGCCCACTACCTGCGCCGCGATGCCGCCGGCAAACTCGCCCTGGAACTTGCGCGTATTGGGGTTGGAAGGGTGTTGGGTGATCTGGACATCCGTCACCGTGCCCGAAGCGAGGGACAGCTGGACGCCCACTGTCTCGGTACCGTTGGGCGAGACGTAGTTTCCGTCCGCGCTGTAGGTGCCGTCCTTGTAGGTGGAGCCGCTGCCGGCCAGGGAGGACGTGTTGGGCGATGGTGCGGCGGTGGTTCCGGCGGCGTTCCCGCCGGTGGTGGCCGGAGCCGTTTCGGTAGCGGACGGCGCACAGCCTGCCACGGTTCCCGCAAGGGACAGGCCGGCAATACCGGCGTAAACGCTCCTGCGTACGGAGGGTCTCATCAAGGCTCTCGTTTCGTCATAGGGATCACGGAGTTCAAGCGGTGGTTACGCTGATGTCAACGCTGGATCCAGCCTATTGGTTCAACCCTGTGCCACATTTGGGTTTTCCTTGTGACGGTCCTGTGTAAGGCCGTCCCCTGGAGGGCGCGCAAAATTCTTTGCTGTCACTGGCCCCCGGTAGGCTAGAGGGGTGACTCCCGAAGAACTCTCCCTCGCCATATCCGCATGCCTGAAAGACGCCGTTGCCGCCGGTGATATTGCCCTTTCAGCATCAGCTGTGCCGGATGAGGTGCGCGTGGAGCGACCCAAGAACCGGGAACACGGCGACTGGGCAACCAACATCGCCCTGCAGTTGGCCAAACAGGCAGGCACGAACCCGCGGGAATTCGCCACGATCCTCAGTGCCCGGCTGAAGTCGATCGAGGGCGTCTCGGCCGTGGACATCGCCGGACCCGGGTTCCTGAACATCACCGTTGACGCTGCCACCGCCGGCGCCCTTGCCAAGGTGATTGTCGAAGCGGGCACGCAGTATGGGACCAACTCCGCGCTCGCCGGCCGCACCGTGAACATGGAATTCGTTTCCGCGAACCCCACCGGCCCCCTGCACATCGGCCACACCCGCTGGGCCGCCCTGGGCGATTCCATCGCGCGCGTGCTCCGTGCGTCGGGCGCCGACGTCACGGCGGAGTACTACATCAACGACGCCGGTTCGCAGATGAACACCTTCGCCAAGTCTGTCTACTCCCGGCTTCACGGCCTCCCCGTGCCCGAAGGCGGGTACCCGGGCCAGTACATCGCCGACCTCGGCCACGAGGTCCTCACCGCGCATCCGGACATCCGCGAACTCACGGAAGTTGCCGCGCTTCCCGTCATCCGCGCCGCCGCGTACGAGGCACAGATGAAGGACATCAAGGCCACGCTCGCGGACTTCGGCGTCGAGTTCGACGTGTTCTTTTCGGAGCAGGAACTGCACGACGCCGGCGCTATCGAAAGTGCCGTGGCGCGCCTTCGCGAGCAGGGCCACGTGTTCGACGACGGCGGTGCCGTCTGGCTGCGGACCACGGACTTCGGCGACGACAAGGACCGGGTGATGATCCGCGCCAACGGCGAGCCCACCTACTTTGCCGCGGACGCCGCGTACTACCTCTCGAAGAAGGACCGCGGCTTCACCGAAAAGATCTACCTGCTCGGCGCCGACCACCACGGCTACATCAACCGGCTGAAGGCGATCGCCGCGGCGGCCGGGGACGACCCCGAGAAGAACATCGAGGTGCTGATCGGGCAGCTGGTGTCCGTTAACGGCGCCAAGCTCTCCAAGCGTGCCGGCAACATCATCGAGCTCAAGGACCTGATCGACTGGCTGGGCAAGGACGCCGTGCGGTACTCGCTGGCCCGCTTCCCTGCAGATTCTCCGTTGACACTGGACCCCGAGCTGCTGAAGAAGCACAGCAACGAGAACCCCGTGTTCTACGTCCAGTACGCCCACGCACGCTCGCGCGGCGCGGCACGGAACGCCGTGGCAGCGGGAGTGGAGCGCACGGTGGACGGCGAAGACCGCTTCGACGCCTCGCTGCTGGACCACCCCACCGAAAACGAGCTGCTCTCGTACCTGGGCAGCTACCCTTCCGTGGTGGCCAAGGCTGCGGAACTGCGTGAACCGCACCGTGTGGCGCGGCACCTTGAGATCATCGCCGGCGCTACCACCGCTGGTACGATGCCTGCCGCATGGCGCCCATGGGCGACGACCCCGTGACCGATGTCAACCGCACCCGGCTGTGGCTCAACGATGCCACCAGCCAGGTGCTGGCCAACGGCCTTGACCTGCTTGGCGTTTCCGCGCCGGAACGGATGTGAGCAACATGAGCGTGAAAGCTGAAACAACCGCGCACACCGGAAACGCCGCATCCCCCCTGGCACCCGGCTGGCTGGCCGTTCCGGCCGACCTCAACGCCCTGCAGGAACCAATGTGGGCGGGCAGCGTGGAACGGAACGACGCCGGGTCCCTCACCGTTGGTGGCGTCACCGTCCAGGAACTGAAAGAACAGTTCGGCACGCCCCTGTTCGTAATGGACGAGGCGGACTTCCGTGCCCGGGCGCGTGCTTTCAAGGACTCCTTTGATGCCGCCTTCGCGGAGATCTGCGGCGGCGTGGATGTCTACTACGCCGGAAAGTCCTTCCTCTGCACCGCCGTGGTGAAGTGGGTTGAGGAAGAAGGCCTGCGGCTGGATACCGCTTCAGGCGGCGAACTGGCCGTCGCTGCCCGCGCGGGCATCGCGGGGGAGCGTGTGGCCCTGCACGGCAACAACAAGTCCGACGCCGAGATCAACCGTGCCCTGGACATGGGACTGGGGCGCATCGTGGTGGACAGCCTGGACGAACTGGTGCGGGTGGGCGATATCGCCCGGGTCCGCGGGGAACAGGCAAAGGTGATGCTGCGGCTCACGCCGGGTGTCCACGCCCACACCCATGAGTTCATCGCCACCGCCCATGAGGACCAGAAGTTCGGCCTCTCCATGGCGGCGGACACCACCGACCAGGCCGGCCTGTCCGCGGCGGAGGAAGCGGTGGCTGCCGCTTCGGCCCACCCCGGCATCGAACTCCTGGGCCTGCACTGCCACATTGGCTCGCAGATTTTCGAGCCGGACGGCTTCGCCCTGGCAGCGGAGAAGCTGCTGCGCTTCCTGGCAGCCATGCAGGAAAAGTACTCCATCGTTATGCCCGAGCTTGACCTCGGCGGCGGCTACGGCATCGCCTACACCCCGGTGGACACCCCCCGCCCCGCAGCCGAGATCGCGGAGGCGATGGCCGCCGTCGTGCGTTCCACCTGCGCGGAACTGGGCATCGCCTCGCCGCGCATCTCGATCGAACCCGGCCGCGCCATCGTGGGCAGCACCACCTTCACGCTTTATGAAGTGGGGACGCTGAAGACGGTGCGCGTCGACGCGCCGGCCGGCTCCGGTGCAGGTGAGGACGGTAACAACGTTACGTATCCGCGCCGCTATGTGTCGGTGGACGGCGGCATGAGCGACAACGCCCGTCCGGTGCTCTACGACGCGGATTACTCGGCGATTCTGGCCTCGCGCACTTCCACGGCGGCGCCGCAGCTGTCCCGCGTAGTGGGCAAACATTGCGAGAGCGGCGACATAGTTGTTAGAGATGTATATCTGCCCGAGGACGTGGCAGCCGGTGATCTGCTTGCTGTACCGGGAACCGGCGCTACTGCTGGGCCCTCTCAAGCAACTACAACTATCTGGCCCGGCCGGGCGTAGTCGCGGTGCGCGACGGATCTGCCCGGCTGATTGTCCGCGGGGAAACCGAAGAAGATCTGCTGAACCGCGACATGGGAGCCTGAAGTGACGGAAATGCGAACCCTGAAAGTGGCCCTGCTGGGCTGTGGCAACGTTGGGGCCCAGGTTGCGCGGATCCTGATTGAGGACGCCGACGCCCTTGCTGCCCGCACCGGAGCGCGCCTTGAGCTCAGCGGCATTGCCGTGCGCAACCTGGGCACCAAGCGCGACGTCGAGCTGCCGCAGGAACTGTTCACCACGGATGCCGAAACCCTGGTCAAGGACGCCGACCTGGTGATCGAGCTGATGGGTGGGATTGAGCCTGCCCGCACGCTGATCCTCTCCGCGCTGAGCAACGGCGCCTGCGTGGTCACCGGCAACAAGGCACTGCTGGCCCAGGACGGCCCCACCCTGTACGAGGAAGCGGACAAGGCCGGCGTGCAGCTGTCCTACGAGGCCGCCGTCGCCGGAGCCATCCCCATCCTGCGGCCCATCCGCGACAGCCTCTCCGGCGACCGGATCACCCGCGTGCTGGGCATCGTGAACGGCACCACCAACTTCATCCTTGACCAGATGGACTCCACGGGCGCCCAGTTCGCCGACGCCCTCGCCGAAGCCCAGCGCCTCGGCTACGCCGAAGCGGACCCCACCGCCGACGTCGAAGGCCACGACGCCGCGGCCAAGGCCGCCATCCTGGCCACGCTGTCCTTCCACACCCGGTTCGCGCTGGAAAACGTCCACTGCGAAGGCATCACCAAGGTCAGCGCCGCGGACATCGCCGCGGCGAAGGACGCCGGCTTCGTTATCAAGCTCCTGGCCATCGCCGAGAAGCTCACGGATGCCGACGGCGGCGAGGGCATCTCCGTCCGCGTCCACCCCACGCTCCTGCCCCGCGAACACCCGCTGGCCGCCGTCCGCGGCGCATTCAACGCCGTCTTCATCGAGGCCGAAAACGCGGGTGAGCTGATGTTCTACGGCCAGGGCGCTGGCGGCACCCCCACCGCGTCCGCCGTGCTGGGCGACCTCGTCTCCGCTGCGCGCCGCCTGGTTCTCGGCGGACCGCAGCGCACCGAGACCACCACCGGCCATGTTCCGGCCCTGCCCATCGACGCCGCCGTGACCAGCTACTACATCGGCCTCGACGTTGCCGACCAGCCCGGCGTCCTGGCCAAGATCGCGCAGATCTTTGCCGAAAACGGCGTCTCCATCGAAATCATGCGGCAGACCATCCACCGCGACGCTGAGTCCAACGTGGAGTCCGCCGAACTGCGGATCGTCACCCACCGCGCGTCAGAGGCCGCCCTCGCGGCCACCGTCGAGGCCGTGAAGGGCCTTGACGTGATCAATTCAGTTACATCCGTTCTGCGGGTAGAAGGAGTCTAAGTGGCTCACCAATGGCGCGGCGTAATCCGCGAATACGCTGACCGTTTGCCCGTGACGGAGTCCACCAGGGTCATCACCCTTGGCGAGGGCGGCACCCCGCTGGTGCACGCGCAGAAGCTGTCCGAACTCACCGGTTCCGAGGTCTACCTCAAGGTGGAGGGCATGAACCCCACCGGCTCCTTCAAGGACCGCGGCATGACCATGGCCATGACGGCCGCCGTCGAAGCCGGCGCCCAGGCTGTTGTCTGCGCCTCGACGGGCAACACCTCTGCCTCCGCTGCCGCATACGCCACCGCAGCGGGCCTGAAGTGCGCCGTGCTGGTGCCCGAAGGAAAGATCTCCATGGGCAAGCTCAGCCAGGCCATCGCCCACGGTGCCACGCTGCTCCAGGTGGACGGCAACTTCGACAACTGCCTCGATATCGCCCGCAAACTGGGGGAGTCCTACCCGGTGTTCCTGGTGAACTCCGTCAACCCCGCCCGCATCCAGGGCCAGAAGACCGGCGCGTTCGAAATCGTCGACGCGCTCGGCGACGCCCCGGACATCCACGTGCTTCCCGTGGGCAACGCCGGCAACATCACCGCCTACTGGAAGGGCTACAAGGAGTACTCGGCTCCGTTCGAGTCGAAAACCGCAGGCACGCTTCCCGCCGTCGCGACCAAAACCCCTGCCATGTGGGGCTTCCAGGCCGCCGGTGCCGCGCCGTTCGTTGCCGGCCACCCCATCACCGAGCCGGACACCATTGCCACCGCCATCCGGATCGGCAACCCCGCCTCCTGGGACGGCGCCATCGGCGCCCGTGACGAGTCCGGCGGGCTCATCGGCGCTGTCACCGACGAGGAAATCCTGAACGCCCACCGCTGGCTGTCCTCCCGCGAGGGCGTGTTCGTGGAGCCCGGCTCCGCGGCCGGCGTCGCAGGCCTGCTCAAGAAGCACGCCGCCGGCGAGGTTCCCGCCGGGAAGACCATCGTCATCACCGTCACCGGGCACGGACTCAAGGACCCGCAGTGGGCCCTGCGCACCGAAGACGGCAGCGACGTGCAGCCGGTCAAGGTACCCAACGACGTCGTGACCGTTGCTGCTGAACTGGGACTGGAAGAAAAATAACCTTGGACACCACCTCGCAGGCCGCCGTCGGACTGCAACTCATCGAGGCCGGCCAGCGCGTCACCGTCAGGGTCCCCGCCACCTCCGCGAACCTCGGTCCCGGCTATGACAGCCTTGGCCTCGCGCTGGCGCTGCACGACACGCTGACCGTGGAAAGCCTCGACACGGACGAACTCGTGTTCGACCTTCGAGGCGAAGGCGCCGACACCCTGCCGCGCGATGCCAGCCACCTGGTGATCCGTGCCATGGACGCCGCCTTCGAACGGCTGGGCTTCCGCCACGGCGGCCTCAAGGTGACGGCGGAGAACGTCAACCCGCACGGGCGCGGCCTCGGTTCGTCCGCCTCCGCCGTGGTGGCTGCCGTCTCCGCGGCCAACGCCATGGTTCCCGCCGGCAGCCAGCGCGGACAGGACTGGATCCTCCAGCTCACCAGCGAGCTGGAGGGCCACCCGGACAACGTCGCTCCCGCGATATTCGGCGGACTGGCGCTGTCATGGCAGGACAGTGACCAGTACAGCAGCACCAGCGCCACCGTGGCCGGATCGGTGATCCCCATCGTGGCGGTCCCGGACTTTGAACTGTCCACCGAGGCGGCCCGCGCCCTGCTCCCGGCCAGCGTGGGACACCACGCCGCAGCATGAACTCCGGCCGGGCGGCACTGCTGATCCACGCCCTCACGCAAAAGCCGGAATTCCTGCTGGCAGGCACCGAGGACTACCTGCACCAGAGCTACCGGGCGGAAGCCATGCGGCCAAGCGCAGCGCTGATCGCAGCACTCCGCGCCGCCGGCCATGCAGCGGTGGTTTCCGGCGCGGGTCCCACCGTCCTGGTCCTGGCAAACGGTGAAGCTGAAGCCGCCGAGGCCCTCGCTTTCATCGAGACCTTCACTGCGGCCAACACGCCGGATGTAGGCTGGCGCGTTCTGAAGCTGGCAGTGGACGTTGAAGGTGCTAAGGTGGACATGCACCGGCGGTAATTCCGCCTATCTGATCTGCTCCTGCATTCAGTTGCTATTTGATCTCCTACTGCGAATGCATTCCGGTGCCACCTGCTTGGTCTGACGCAGGAACCTGCAGCATCCAACTGCCCCTGAAAGCGTCAGCCCGGCGTTCCGCCATGGGCGGAACGCAAGGTGAATCAGTATCCGGCCCTGCTGGCCGAAATCCAACCGGCAAGGCCGAAACCCCGGCTGCAGATCTGAACTGCAGCCCAGATCAAATCATCGCGCCCAGCTCCCAGTCTGGACGCCGTCGAGGGGGAAGGATCCTTCGTGACCGAAACCACTGAGCTGTCACCAGCTGTGGAACTATCTTCAGCAGCCGAATCGCCGGCAGCACCCGCCAAGAGCAGCGGCCTTGCCGGCCTGAAGCTCGCCCAGCTGCAGGCCCTCGCCAGCCAGCTGGGTATCTCCGGCGGTTCCCGCATGCGCAAGGGGGACCTGGTAACGGCGATTTCCGCCCATCGCGCCGGCACCCCCACCACCAAGGCATCCGCCAAGGCTGCTGAAAAGGCCACGGCCACGGCTGCTCCTGCTGCCGCCGCGCCTGCCGCCGCACCGGAAGCTGCGGAAGCCCCTGCTGCTGAAGCCCCGCGGACCCGCGGCCGCGGCCGCAGCCGCCGGGCTGTCAGCGACGGCGTGGTTGCCCCGGCAGCAACCGAAGCAGCTGCTGAGGCGCCGGCAGCGCCCGCTTCGGTGGAAG
>NZ_AOFD01000088.1 GCF_000332815.1 Arthrobacter nitrophenolicus | reverse complement strand
ACCCCCGCCCAAGCCACAACAACCACCACAGACGCCAGCACCGGCACCGGCTCCGGCTCCGGGCCGAGCATGGCCGCCCCGGCCGGCGGAGGGGACACGGAAGGCACCGGCGGACAACGCGGCAGCCAACCCGGCACCAGCACGCCTGCAGCCGGCGACGGCAACAGCCACCCCGGCACCGGCGATCAGGTTCAAGGCGCCGCGGAGGACCAGTTCCCTGATGAATTCCTCGGGCTCGCCACCCTCTTCGGATCCGACGAACCAGCAGCGGACCTCGGCATCCCCGACAACACTCACCTCGAAACCAACGATCACATCGACGCAACCAGTAACCCCGGCACCAAAGACAACAGCACCGGCGACACCTGCAGCCAAGCGGGAACCAGCACCACCACCGCGTCCCCCGGCGCAACCAGCCCCGGAGCCGGGAAAGTCCCCACACCCCGCACCGACGTCATCGTCACCGTCCCCGTGTTCGCCCTGCTCGGCCTAACTGACGAACCGGCCACCCTGGACGGCTACGGCCCAATCCCCGCGTCCATGGCCCGTAAACTCCTCGCCGACGGAGCAGATTCCTTCACCCGCGTCCTCATCGACCCGCGCGACGGAGCACCCCTGGAAATCGGCCGCACCAGCTACCGGCTCACCAAAGCCATGCGACAAGCCCTGACCCTCCGCGACGGCAAATGCACCTTCCCCGGCTGCAACAACAACGCACTCGACAACGAAGCCGACCACCTCCAAGCGTGGAAACACGGCGGCACCACCGGGATCAGCAACCTGGCACAACTCTGCCCAAAACACCACCGGCTCAAACACAACAGCGGCTGGACACCCACCCAAGCAACAAAAAACGAACCACCCGGCTGGAAATCACCCACCGGCCGCCAATACTCCAGCGAACAACCTGACCGCAAACCAACCATCTGGCCGGACAACGTCCTGGTTCAGGAAATCAACACCGTGCCGCACCTAAAGGGACAAACTGGAGCAGATGACTCCCCCGCCGAGGCATGGTGCCCTCCGGAATGGCTGGAATCAGCACCACCCTGTGCCAAACCACCATGGGAAGAACCACCCTGGGAAGAACCGCCCTGGGAAGAACCAGAAGACGACACCCTCATCGACGCCGACGACATCGCACCCTACGACCCCGTATGGGACGACTTCTACGCCATGCCCATCGTCCTCCCACCGGACCCGGAAAAGGACCTGACCCTCAGCGGCTGGGCCTTTAGCGATTGGGCCCTCAGCGACCCTGCACTTAGCGGTCCGGCCCGGAGTGACTCAGCCCTGCTCCGTACGTAGCCGCTACCCCAGCCCCACGGCCCGGCCGAAGAGGCTGAAGCCGACAAATGCCACGATATCCAAAAGCGCGTGGGCAATAACAAGGGGCATAACCCGCTTGGTCCGGGTGTACAGCCAGGCAAACACGATGCCCATCACCACATTGCCGATAAAGGGACCGAAGCCCTGGTACAGGTGGTAGGTGCCGCGAAGGAGCGAACTCGCCGCGATCGACAGCGGAACGCTCCAGCCGAACTTGCCGAAACGGTTCATCAGGTACCCCACCACGATGACCTCCTCCACCACCGCATGCCGGAGGGCGGACAGGATGAGCACCGGCACGGTCCACCAGTAGGCATCCAGCGCACTGGGGATGATGGCGGTGGTGATGCCTAGGGCCCTGCCCGCGGCATAAAGGCCCAGGGAGGGAATTCCAATCAGGGCCGCAAGCCCCAACCCCTGCAGCAGGTCCTTCCCGGGGCGGGCGAAATTGAAGCCGAGCTTCCGGAAGGCAGAGCCCGGATTGCCGCCGTCATCCGTTGCCGCCTGCCGCTGGTCCGTCAGGAAGTAGATCACCAGCAGCACCGGCACCAGGGCGAACATGATGTCCAGCAGCTGGTACGTCAGGTCAAAGTACTCACGCGTGCTCTGGGAACGGTTGAGTGTCGAGGTCCCCTCGGCAAGCGGAGCACGGGTCATCTTGTCCAGCAGCTGCACCACGGAGTACACGGCGGACTGCCCAAGCGAGAGGCCCAGGACGATCCAGACTTCGACCTTCAGACGACGGCGGGAGGGAACCAGCATGTACCCATCTTGCCTGCAGTTTCTGGATCCTGTCTGATTGCCTGAACGCCGGCCGCCCCAGCTGCGCACAGTCAGCCAGGGCCGCTACGCAGGCGCGACGATAACTTCCGTGCCCTTGGCTTCGAAGGCAGCCTTGTCCTTCGGCGAGATGCCTGCGTCCGTTATGAGCCGGGTGAAGTGATAGCCGTCCATGGTGGCAAAGGCACGCACGCCCACCTTGGAGGAGTCGGCAATGACATAGGACACCCGTGCGCGGCTGGCCAGCAGGGCGTTGACCGACGCCTCACCCTCGCCGGTATTGGTGGGCCCCACTTCCGGGTCGATGCCGTTGACGCCGATGAAAGCGATGTCGAGCACAACCTTCTGCATGATGATGTCCGTGTATGGGCCCACCAGTTCGTAAGACCGCGGATTGAGGATGCCGCCGGTGACCATCACCTTGATGTTGGGCCGCACCGCCAGCTGGCCCGCGATGTTGATGGCGTTGGTGACCACCGTCAAGGTGGGCTGGTTCGACGGTGCGTTCAGGTCCTCGCGGGTGGCGAGGATCTGTGCGAGGGCCGTGCTGGTGGTGCCGCCGCAGAGCCCGATCACCGCGCCGGGCCTGATCAGGGCGGAGGCGGCCTGGGCAATCTGCTCCTTGGCCTCGGCGTGGTCGTCGCGGTTGTAGCGGCCGGGAAGATCGTAGGCCAGGGCACCGGTGGTGGCTCCGCCGCGGGTGCGGGTGAGCAGCCGGCGCTTTGCCAGACTGTCCAGGTCCCGCCGCGCCGTTGCCGGCGATACCCCGAGGGTGCTGACGATCTCGTCGACTTCCACCTGGCCCGTCCTGGCCAGGAGGTCGAGAATGGCGGTCAGTCGGTCGGTGCGGGTCATGCAGGGCCTCTCAAGACAACAGCCACCGCTTCGGATGACGTTTTCTGATCATAACAGACGAGAAACGATCAACTAACGTCATTTAGTGTCGAGTAGCCTATCGTTCCCGCACCCCGGCCCGCCACACAGCGTACGTCAACGGCATCCCGGGACGGTAGGCGAGGTGGGTGGCCGAGGGCGCGTTGAGCATGTGCAGGTCCGCACGATGTCCGACGGCGATGGACCCCACCGCGCGTTCGCCGTCGGCATCCCTGCCGGCTTCCCTGTGCAGGGCCAGCGCACCGCCGTAAGTCGCGGCCCGTACTGCTTCGTGCACGCTGAGATGCATTTGCAGGACAGCCGTGGAAACGCAGAACGCCATGGAACTTGTGTAGGACGTGCCCGGGTTGCAGTTGGAGGCGAGCGCCACCTGGACGCCCGCATCCAACAGTGCACGCGCCGGGGCCAGCGGCTGGCGGGTGGAGAGGTCACAGGCGGGCAGGCAGGTTGCCACCGTACCCCGTTCCCCTGTTCCGCGGGCTGCATCCCAGCCGGACCAGGTGCCGGCCAGGGCCTCCACGTCCCCGGCGGAAAGGTAGTTCACGTGGTCCACGCTGGCCGCCCCGAGTTCCACCGCCAGCTGGACTCCGGGGCCCTCGCCGAGCTGGTTGCCGTGCACCCGCAGCCCCAGGCCGGCATCCCGGCAGGCCAGCAGAACCCTGCGGGATTGTTCAGCCGTGAAGGCTCCCTCCTCGCAGAACACGTCCGCCCACTGCACAAAAGGGCGGACCGCAGCCAGCATGGGGCCGCACACCAGGTCCGTATAGGCTTCCGGATCCTGGCCCGCGGGAACCAGGTGCGCGCCGAGGTAGGTCACCTGGTCCGCGGCCGTGGAGGCGATGCGGGCGCTCCGGGCCTCGTGCTCCACATCCAGCCCATAGCCGGTCTTGGTTTCAAGATAAGTGGTCCCTTGCGAGACCGCTTCCGCCACCCTGCCCAATGCCAGGCGGGTGAGGTCGAAATCAGAGGTGGCGCGGGTGGCGTTCATGGTGACGGCGATGCCGCCCGCAGCATACTGTTCGCCCGCCATGCGCGCCTCGAACTCGGCCGTCCGGTCGCCGGCAAACAGCAGATGGGTGTGCGAATCCACCCAGCCGGGGAGGACGGCACGGCCGCCGGCGTCGACGGCGTCGTCGGCTGCGGGCGCATCGGCAGCCCGCCCGATCCAGGCAATGCGCTCCCCCTCGATCACTACCGCCGCGTCTTTCAGGACCCGGTGTTCCAGGTCCTGGGTCATCAGCTCGGCAATGTTCGTGATCAGGGTGCTCATGCAACCATTCTTCAGCGCCGGATGGACCAGCGCGTGGCTGCCAGCGCCTGTGCTGTCCGGGATACCGGACCTGCTGCACCGGCCCCGGCCTGGCCGGCAAGGATCTGCTCCGCCGCCAGCTCGGCCATGGCCGAAGACGTTTGGAACCCGTAGCCGCCCTGCCCGGCGAGCCAGTAGAAGCCGGGCGCTTCGGCGTCGAAACCCGCCACCGGAATCCCGTCGGCTGCTTCTGTGCGAAGCCCGGTCCAGGCCCGGCGCACCGCCGTGATGCCGAGGGTGGTCACGGTGTTCAGCAGCTCCACCAGGCGTTCGACGTCGCCGGGCCGGGGCCGGGCATCCTCGGGCCCGCTGGGTACCGCTTCCGACGGCGAAATCAGGACGTCGCTCCCCTCCCGCCGGAAGTAGAACGTGTTGTCGGCGGCCGCCACCATGGGGCACCCCTCAGGCAGGGGACGTTCGACGGCGGCAATCGCCGCGGTGCGCCGGTACGGCTGCAGGCCCAGCTTCTCCACGCCGCTGATGACGGCGAGCTCGTCGGCCCAGGCTCCGGCGGCATTGACCAGCACGCCCGCCTGGAAGGCTTCCGTGCCCGCGCCGATTTCCCAGCCGGACCCGAGCCGCTGCGCGGAATGGACCCGGGCACCGGTATAGATATCCGCCCCGGCGGCCACTGCCCGCTGCCGGTGGTCGTCCAGCAGCAGCGGGGCATTGGAACCGAACGATCCGGTGTCCAGGCCCGCAGCGGCGAACGACTCCGGAACCAGCGCCGGGCAGAGCTCCAGCGCTTCGGCATGGGTGATGGGCTTCATGGAGCCGCTGGCCTCCGCCGCCACTCCGGCCTCGCTGCCGACCAGCATAAAGCTCCGGGGCGTGAGGACAGGCTCGGGCAGCTCGGCATCGCGGGCGGCAATGAGCTCGAGCGTCCTGGCGGTGAGCTCCTGGACCACCGGCGGGCCGTAGCTGGGAATAAGCTGCCGGGCCGACCGGGAGGAGGTGTGGTACGCCAGCTCCTGCTCGGCCTCCACCAGCGCCACGCTGCATTTGCCCGCCAGCGCGGACGCCAGGGACAGGCCGGCGATGCCGCCGCCCACAATTAGGACATCGTAGTGTGCTGCCATGCGTCCATCTTGCAGAGTTGCTGCGGAAAGGGCGGGCCGGAAACAACGGCCGGATCAGGCTGCCACCTCGGCGCGGCTGGCGACGAAGGCCTGAACGCACGCCTCGACGTCGTCCGCGGAGTGTGCGGCCGAAAGCTGCACCCGGATGCGGGCGGCACCGCGCGGCACCACCGGGAAGCTGAACGCGGTGACGAAGACGCCGTGCTGCAGCATCCGGTCAGCCACCTTGGCGGCCAGGACGGCGTCGCCGAACATGACCGGGACGATGGCGTGCTCGCCGGCCAGCAGGTCGAAGCCTTCCTCCGTCATCCGGCGGCGGAACAGCGCGGCATTATCGAAAAGCTGCCGCCGCAGGTCCGCCGAGTTCTCCACCAGGTCCAGTGCCTTGATGGTCGCGGCGACGATGGCGGGAGCCAGCGAGTTGGAAAAGAGGTACGGCCGGGCCTTCTGCCGCAGCATAGCCACGATCTCGGCGCGCCCGGAAACGTAGCCGCCGGAGGCCCCGCCCAGCGCCTTGCCGAAGGTGCCCGTGTAGATGTCCACCCGGTGCGAAACGCCGGCATGTTCCGGTGTTCCCGCGCCGGTGGCGCCCATGAAGCCGACGGCGTGCGAATCGTCCACCATCACCAGCGCACCGTGCTGTTCGGCGAGGTCACAAATGGCCTCCAGCGGGGCGAGGTAACCGTCCATGGAGAACACGCCGTCGGTGACGATGATCTTCCGGCGGGCGTCCTTCGCCTCCACGAGTTTCGCCTCAAGGTCCGCCATGTCCCGGTTCGCGTAGCGGTACCGCCGGGCCTTGCACAGCCGGATGCCGTCAATGATGGAGGCGTGGTTGAGCGCGTCCGAAATGACCGCGTCCTCAGCACCGAACAAGGACTCAAAAACGCCGCCGTTGGCGTCGAAGCAGCTAGAGAACAGGATGGTGTCCTCGGTTCCGAGGAACCGGGAGACGCGGGCTTCAAGTTCCAGGTGCAGGTCCTGCGTGCCGCAGATGAACCGTACGCTGGCCATGCCGAAGCCGCGTTCATCCATGGCCGCCTTGGCTGCGGTGATGATGTCCGGATGGTCCGCCAGGCCCAGGTAGTTGTTGGCGCAGAAGTTCAGGACGTCCGCGCCCGGTGAGCCGATCTGCCCGGCGGTGATATGGCTTGACTGGGGTGACCTGATGCTGCGCTCTGTCTTGTAGAGCCCTGCGGTGCGGATGTCCTCCAGCTCGCTGCTGAGCTGGTCCTTGATGGAGGTGTACATGATGGTGATCCTTAGAGTCGGGTCCAGTCGAGGACAACTTTGCCGCCGCTGCCGCTGCGGGCCAGGTCGAAGCCCTTCTCCCAGTCTGAAGCGGGGAGCGTGTCAGTGACCACGGTGGAGATCCCCGCGTGGAGGACCGGGTTGGAGGAGAGCATGGCGCTCATGGCGTACCAGGTTTCGTACATCTCCCGGCCGTAGATGCCCTTGAGTGTGAGCATGTGGGTGACCACCTTGCCCCAGTCGATGGTGATGTCCTGGCTGGGCAGGCCCAGCATGGCAATCCGGCCGCCGTGGTTCATGTTGTCGATCATCTCCGGCAGGGCGGTGGGGTGGCCGGACATTTCCATGCCGATGTCGAATCCTTCGCGCATGCCCAGTTCACGCTGGGCGTCGCGGACGCGGGTGGTGGAGACGTCGATGGCAAGGTCGGCGCCGAGCCGGCGGGCCAGGTCAAGCCGGGGCCGCGAGACGTCCGTAATGGCGATCTTGCGGGCACCGGCGTGGCGGGCGACGGCGATGGCCATCAGCCGATGGGCCCGGCGCCGGTGATGAGCACATCTTCGCCCACCAGCGGGAAACTCAGGGCAGTGTGCACAGCATTGCCGAAGGGATCGAAGATGGCGCCGAGTTCTGGCGTGACCGACGGATCATGGTGGACCCAGACGTTGGTTTCCGGGATGACCACGTACTCGGCGAACGCCCCGTCACGCTGCACACCCACGCTGACGGTGTGGATGCACATCTGCCGGCGGCCGGCGCGGCAGTTCCGGCAAATGCCGCAGACAATGTGGCCTTCACCGGATACCCGGTCACCCACTTTGACGTCCCGGACATCCCCTCCGGTCTCCACCACCTCGCCGTAGAACTCGTGGCCCGGTATCAGGGGAGCTTCGATGATTCCCTGGGCCCAGGCGTCCCAGGACTGGATGTGGAGGTCCGTGCCGCAGATCCCGGTGGTCATGACGCGGATCTTCACGTCGTCCGGACCCACCGTGGGCTCCGGGCGGTCCACCAGCTCGAAGCCGGCCTGGGGGCCGGCCTTGTAGAGAGCCTTCATCGGCTTCCTCACTCTTGGTTGTCACATCATTGGCAGGGGCTGCCCTCCCCATTACAGCCCCGGAAACCGTTTAGCACAATCGGCATTTCCTCAATCGACGATGTAGCTTTTGCTAATGCTTAGACTGGGTCCATGGAGATCCACCAACTTGAAATCCTTCGCGAGCTCGGCGCGCTGGGCAGCGTCAAGGCCGTGGCCGACACCTTGATGGTCACCCCGTCCGCCGTCTCCCAGCAACTGGCCCTGCTCCAGCGCACGGTGGAGGTTCCGCTGACCCGGAAGGAGGGCCGGAACCTGGTGCTCACCGAGGCGGGCCAGGTCCTTGCGGACGCGGGCGCCGCCGTCGTCAGCGCGATGGCCGAGGCAAAAAGCGCCATCGGCACCTACCACGGCTCCCCCGCCGGTCGGGTGACCCTGAGCGGCTTCCACAGCGCAGGCCAGGCCGTCTTCGCACCCCTGGCCAGGATGCTGGACGAGCCGGGACGCCCGCGGGTGGAACTGTCCGACGAGGACGTGGCCCAGCAGGACTTCCCTGCCCTGACCGCCCGCTACGACCTGGTACTGGCCCACCGGATGGACCACAGCCCCCGCTGGCCGGACGAACGGGTCACCGTGATCCCGCTCGCGCACGAGCCGCTGGACGTCGCGCTTCCGGCCGGGCATCCGCTCGCGCAGAAACGGGCCGTGGCCGCGGACGACGTCGCCGGTGAAGCGTGGGTGACCAGCCATGCCGGCTACTCCCCCGCGGACGTGCTGTCCGCCGTCGCCGCCGTGTCCAGCCGGGAACCGAACATCGTCCACCGCATCAATGACTACTCCACCGTGGCGGCCCTGGTGGCCGCCGGCGGCGTGGTAGGGCTGCTGCCCAGGTATACGGCCCGGCCCGTCCTGAATCCGGACATCGTCCTGCGTCCGCTCGAGGGCATCAGCACCCGGCGGCGGATCGACCTGCTGGCACGGCCGGAAAACCTCAAGCGCCGGTCCGTCATGATGGTGTGCGAGGCGCTGCAGGAGATCATGGCGGGGCTGGCGGAGCAGGCTGATCCTCCGGGCCGGGCTACTGTGATTGCCCTTTGGCGTGCCCGTGCCCCATGCCGTTCCCTCTGCCCAGCCCGAGCCCGGGCACATCCCCGGCCCCTTCGGCAATCCGCCCGGCCGTGGCCTGGTCCCCGCTCTTTACCCCGGAGATCCGGACTGCTTCACCGGCGGTGATGTCCGCAATGCTTCCGTCGCCGGGCCGGACCAGCTTGCCGTCCTCGCCTGTTGCCGGCGCCCTGGTGATGCGCGTTTCGGCGTTGACTGAGTAGGACCGGCTGAACCCGTCCTCGCTCTTGACGGTGATGGACGTTTCGCTGACGGCCTCCACCGTGCCGCGCTGCTCCACAATGGTCTGGAAGGTGCCGTCGGCGTTCTTCACCACGCTTTCGCTGTGCTGCAACTGCGGCCGCTGGGACTTATCCGGCTTGCCGGGCTTCCCGGGTTTGGCGGACTTGTCCGGCTTGCCCGGCTTGTCCTGCTTTTTCTCCTGCCCGGGCGCGGACTGGCCTGGTGCGGACTGGCCTGGCGCGGACTGCGACCGCGATGGCGAGGGGAACGGTGAGTCGGCGGACCACGCGATGGCGGCCCCCGTCCCGCTCAAGGCAAGGGCGACCGCCCCCGCAATGAAGGCCTTCCGGATCCGTGGCTGATCCTGCAGTGGCATCGCGGCCCCTTTCGCGTCGCTGTCCGGGGCCTGCGTCCGGCAGCCTCGGTGCGCTCAAGTGTAGGACCGGCCCCGCCGGGTGTGAACGCGTACTTTCCGCCGCCCACTACCTGAGTACCTAAAAGTAAAACCGGGCAGTGCCCCTTGCCGTGATGCAACGGCAGGGGCACTACCCGGTTGTAGGGGTGCTCGGCAGTTAGACGGTGACGCCCAGCTTCTCGAGGATCAGCTCGCGGACGCGTCCGGCGTCGGCCTGGCCGCGGGTGGCCTTCATGACCCCGCCCACGATGGCGCCGATGGCCTGGACCTTGCCGCCGCGGATCTTGTCGCGACGTCGGGCTGCGCGGCGAGGGCGGCGTCGATGGCTTCCAGCAGGGGCCCGTCGTCGGACACGACGGCGAGGCCGCGCTTCTCGACGATCTCCGCCGGGGTGCCTTCACCGGCAAGCACGCCGTCCAGCACCTGGGACGCCATCTTGTTGTTGATCTTGCCGTCCTCCACCATGCGGGCGAGCTCCACGATGGTGGCGGGCTGGACGCCCAGCTGGCCGGGGTCCACGTCGGCGGCCTTGGCGCGGCCCACGATTTCGCCCATCCACCACTTGCGCGCCACGGAGGCGCTGGCGCCGGCGGCGATGGTTTCCTCGATCTCGTCCAGGACACCGGCATTCACCACGTCGCGGAATTCAAGGTCCGAGTAGCCCCAGCTGGCCTTGAGCCGCTTGCGGCGCTCGGCCGGCGGCTCGGGCAGGGTGGCGCGGAGCTCCTCCACCCATTCGCGGGAGGCGACCACCGGAACCAGGTCCGGTTCCGGGAAGTAGCGGTAATCGTCGGCGTCGGACTTGGCCCGGCCGGATGTGGTGGTGCGGGTGTCCTCATGCCAGTGGCGGGTTTCCTGGATGACCGGCTCACCGGAGTCCAGGACCGCCGCGTGGCGCTGGATCTCGTAGCGGACGGCGTGTTCGACGGCGCGCAGCGAGTTCACGTTCTTCGTCTCGGAGCGGATGCCGAAGCGTTCGCGGCCGTGCGGGCGGAGCGAGACGTTGGCATCGCAGCGCACGTTGCCGCGTTCCATCCGGGCGTCGGAAACGCCGAGGTTCTTCACGATCTCGCGGACCGCCGCGACGTAGGCCTTGGCGAGTTCGGGGGCGCGGGAACCGGCGCCCTGGATCGGCTTGGTGACGATCTCCACCAGCGGGACGCCGGCACGGTTGTAGTCCACCAGGGAGAAGTCGGCGCCCTGGATGCGGCCGGTGGCCCCGCCCATGTGGGTCAGCTTGCCGGCATCCTCCTCCATGTGCGCGCGTTCGATTTCCACGCGGAACACGGTGCCGTCCTCGAGTTCGACGTCCAGGTAGCCGTCGTACGCGATGGGTTCGTCGTACTGCGAGGTCTGGAAGTTCTTGGGGGTGTCCGGGTAGAAGTAGTTCTTCCGGGCAAAGCGGCAGCTCTCGGCGATCTTGCAGTTGAGCGCCAGGCCGATCTTGATGGAGGACTCGACCGCCGTCTTGTTCACCACCGGCAGGACGCCGGGCATGCCGAGGTCCACCTCGTTGACGTTGGTGTTGGGCTCGTCACCGAAGACGTTGGGCGCGGAGGAGAACATCTTGGTCTTGGTGTTGAGCTCCACGTGGACCTCGAACCCCAGGACGGGATCGTACTTCTCCATGGCCTCTTCGAAGCTGAGGATTGCGTCGGTGGTCATTATTTTGCCTCCTGGGTTTCGAGGGCCGCGGTACCGGCAAGGTCGGGGGCCTGGGCAAGCAGCGGACCGCCCCACTTGGCCTCGAGCAGGGATTCCAGGACGGCGCCCACGCGGTACAGGCGGGCGTCCTCCCTGGCGGGTGCGAGCAGCTGGATGCCCACGGGCAGCCCGTCCTCGTCCGCCAGGCCGCCGGGCAGCGACAGGCCCGGCACGCCGGCCAGGTTGGCCGGGATGGTGGCGACGTCGTTCAGGTACATGGCCAGCGGATCGTCCAGCTTCTCGCCGAGGCGGAAGGCCGTGGTGGGCGCCGTGGGGGAAATCAGGACGTCGGCCACGGTGAACGCGGCGTCGAAGTCCCGCTGCACCAGGGTGCGGACCTTCTGCGCGGAGCCGTAGTAGGCGTCGTAGTAGCCGGCGCTCAGGGCGTAGGTGCCCAGGATGATGCGTCGCTTGACCTCGTCGCCGAAGCCTGCGGCACGGGTGGCACCCATGACGCGTTCGATGGTCATGGGACCGTCCTCGGGCAGGACGCGCAGGCCGTAGCGGACGCCGTCGAACTTCGCGAGGTTGGAGGACGCCTCGGACGGCATGATGAGGTAGTAGGCACCCAGGGCGTACTGGAAGTTGGGGCATGAAACCTCGACGATTTCCGCTCCGGCTTCACGCAGCAGCTCCAGGGAATCGTTGAAGCGGTTCTCAACGCCGGCCTGGTAGCCCTCGCCGTGCAGTTCCTTGATGATGCCGATCCGCAGGCCTTCGACGTTGCCGGTCTTCGCGGCGGCAACAAGGTCGGCCAGCGGGTCGGGCAACGAGGTGGAATCGCGGGCGTCGTGCCCGCCGATGACCTGGTGCAGGAGTGCCGAGTCCAGGACCGTCCGGGATACCGGGCCGATCTGGTCCAGCGAGGAGGCCATGGCGATGGCACCGTAACGGGAGACGCTGCCGTAGGTGGG
>NZ_AOFD01000087.1 GCF_000332815.1 Arthrobacter nitrophenolicus | reverse complement strand
CAGATGCGGACGGCCCGCAGGGCCCGCTGGCCCGCGCCAACGCGCTGGCTGCCGAACGCAACTGGGTGCCGGAGGAGACAACTTACGACGACGAGCCCGCCGATGAGCCCGAGCGGAAAGGCCGGAGCCCCTGGACCTGGCCCCTCATCGCCCTGATCCTGCTGGTGCTGTTCGCCTTGGTGGGGTTCTTCCTGAACCAGCAGGGAATCCTGTTCCCGTCCAACAACGCAACGTCCAGCCCGCCGTCGTCGAGCCCCCAGGCCACCACCGCCAGTCCCACCGTCACGTCGGCATCGCCGACTCCCACGAGGAACACCCCGAGCCCCACCCAGGAGCCCACGCAGGAGACGGTCAACGTGATCCCGGCTGCCTACCTGGGCAAGGATTACCGCCAGGTCCAGTCGGAGCTGTCAAACCTGGGGCTTGCCGTGACCGTTGAGCCGCTGCAGACCTCGGAGGCCGCACCGGGACGGGTAGTGGGGCTGAACCCGACCGGTCCCTTGCCCGTGGGATCACCCATCACCGTCACCTACGCCGTGGCGCCACCCACCCCCACTGCCACTCCGACGCCCACACCGGTTCCCACCACGTCGTCGGTGGCAGCGCCCACCGCGACCTCGCTGCTGCCTGACTGCGCAGACGGCGAGCTTCCGGGTGCCCCGCCAACCTGCAAGCCGTAGCCCCCAGGACAGCCAGTGAACGAGTCACCGCGCACCCCGATGCACCGGGAGGACAGCCTCCCGGTGGACAACCAGCGTGTCCTGAACGGCCGCTATGAACTGGGCGGCCTGATCGGCCGCGGTGGCATGGCTGACGTCTACCGGGGTACCGACACCCGGCTGGGGCGGACCGTGGCCATCAAGCTGCTGCGACCCGACCTGGCCCGGGACCCCCAGTTCCAGGCGCGGTTCAGGCGCGAGGCACAGGCGGTGGCGGCGCTGAACCATTCGTCCATTGTTGCCATCTACGACACCGGGGAACACACGGTCCCAGACGGTTCCGCCGAGTCCGTCCGCGTTCCCTACATCGTCATGGAATTCGTGGAGGGCAAGACCATCCGCGAGCTCATCCGCGCCAACAGCGTCACCATCGCCCAGGCCATCGATTATTGCCTGGGCGTCCTGGCAGCGCTGGAATACAGCCACAAGGCCGGGATTGTGCACCGCGACATCAAACCGGCCAACGTCATGTACTGCGAGGGCTCCGACTCGGTGAAGGTCATGGATTTCGGCATTGCCCGTGCCATGGCCGACTCCTCGGCCACCATGACGCAGACACAGGCTGTGGTGGGCACTGCCCAGTATTTGTCGCCGGAGCAGGCCCGGGGTGAAACGGTGGATGCGCGCAGCGACCTGTACTCCGCTGCCTGCCTGCTCTATGAAATGCTCACGTCCCGGCCGCCCTTCATCGGCGACAGCCCCGTCTCCGTGGCCTACCAGCACGTCAGGGAGATCCCGGAGCCCGCCAGCAGCGTAAATCCCGACGTTTCCCCGGCGCTGGACTCCGTCCTGGCCAAAGCCCTGCAGAAGAACCGTGAGGACAGGTTCCAGGACGCCGCCGCCTTCCGGCGCGCCCTCCGCGCGGCCAGGTCCGGGATTCCGGTCATGGCGGTCCCCGCCTCGGAGGCACCCACCGACCCCAACGACTACGTGCCGGCCGCGGCGCCGGCAACCCAGGCCTTCGCTGCCACCGGTGCGAGCTTCCTCGACGATGCCCCCACCGGCCGGCTGGCCGCCACCTCCGCATACCCTGACCGCGGCACAGCCGCCGTTCCCGCCGCCGAGGAGGAGGACCCGGCCCCGGCACCGCTGCCGTTGGGGTTCGCTCCGGAAAGCGAGCGGAGCACCCGGCA
The DNA here is from genome assembly GCF_000332815.1 of Arthrobacter nitrophenolicus. Lineage (GTDB taxonomy): Bacteria > Actinomycetota > Actinomycetes > Actinomycetales > Micrococcaceae > Arthrobacter > Arthrobacter nitrophenolicus. The sequence goes on along the minus strand of NZ_AOFD01000087.1, from coordinate 10,286 downwards.
GACGTCCCGCCGTCGTGCGTGGATAGCCACCCTGGTTGTTGTCACCCTGCTGGTCCTCGCTGGCGGCGGCCTGTGGCTGTACAACACGGTGAACCGGCCCGCGCCCATCGTGCAGGTCCAGATTCCGGCCGTGGCCGGGATGACGGAGTCTGCGGCGTTGCAGGAACTGTACAAAGCGGACCTGCCGCCCAGGATTGTCCGGATGCAGCATGACACCGTTGCCAAGGGAACCGCCATCGGCACCGAACCGGCATCCGGTGCGTTGAACCCGGGCACGGAAGTGGTCCTGAACATCTCGGAAGGGCCCAGCGCCGTCAAGATTCCGGAGAGTCTTCCCGGCAAGACGGAGGCTGCTGCCCGGGACATGCTGCGTCAGAGCGGGCTGGTGGGCGCCCCGTCCACCACCACGGCCAACAGTGCCACCGTGCCGGCGGGAATCGTCATTACCACCAGCCCTGCCCCCGGCCAGATGGTGGGCGTGGGAACCACTGTTGAACTGGTGGTCTCCACTGGCAAGGTGGCAGTCCCCGAACTGCGCGGCCGCACGCGGGAGGAAGCCGAGGCTGCCCTCAAGGAGCTGGGCCTGGTCCCTAATGTCATCGAGGTGGAAAACGGCCAGGTGGAGGCCGGGCGCGTGACGGACCAGAGCGATGCAGTCAACGCCGCCGTGGAACAGGGCAAGACGGTCAGCATTGTGGTGGCCAAGGCGCCGCCTCCGCCGCCGTCACCCACCGCAACCCCAACGCCGACGGCGAGCCCCACCAAACGGGGCTAGTGCTGGATGAGCGGGCTCAGCTTGGCAGCCCGTGCCGCGGCGCCCTTCATGCCCAGCGACTCCAGCCAGTTGCCGAGCATCTGGTAGCCGCCCTCGGTCAGGACCGATTCGGGGTGGAACTGGACGCCGCACAGCGGGGCGGTCCGGTGCTGGAGTCCCATCACCACGCCCGAGGCCGTCTGGGCAGTGACTTCCAGGACGTCCGGAATGGTTTCCCGGACTGCCGCCAGGGAGTGGTAGCGGGTGGCCGTGACGGGGGAGGGGAGTCCTGCGAAAACACTGGTGCCGATGTGTTCCACCAGGGAGGTCTTGCCGTGCATCAGCTCCGGGGCATGCGTCACCTTCCCGCCGAAAGCCTCGGCCAGCGCCTGGTGGCCCAGGCAGACCCCGAACATGGGGACGCTGTTTTCCCCGCACCACTTGATCAGTTCGATGCAGACACCTGCCTCGGCCGGGTTGCCCGGACCGGGTGAGATCAGGACGCCGTCGCGGGTGCTGGCCAGCTCGATGGCCTCGGCGAGGGTGACATCGTCGTTGCGGACCACGGTGGTCTCGGCGCCGAGCTCCTGGAGGTAGCCCACCAGGGTGTAGACGAAGCTGTCGTAGTTATCCACCACGAGGATCTTGGTTGTGGTCATGGCTGGCTTGCTGCACCAATCGTTGAGTCAGTGAACTGGGTGTACTCGGACATCCACGGAAAAAGGAACTGGACCATCAATACCAGTGCAATGGCAATGAGTACCAGCGAGGTGACGATCCGCAGCCACAAAGGCCCGGGCAGGTGGCGGAAAATCCATCCGTACATGCTCAGCCCTTCCCGACCGCTGCCGCCACCTGGGCGGCGATTTCCGCCGGCGGGCCTGCCGAGGCGGGCCGCCAGCTGTCCAGCAGGGCATAGGCGATGATGCGTTCTTCCGCCCCGAAACGCGGGTTGCAGCTGGTCATGGTGAGGTAGCTTTCCGTGGGTGTGACGCCGGGCAGGGTTGGCACCGGCTCCAGGACGTCGGTACGGCTGGGCATCACTATCTGGTTGTTGCGGAAGACGTACACGTAGTAGCCGTCTTTGGTCTGCACGTAGATCTTGTCGCCGGGGACCAGGGTATGGATGTTGTCCAGCACGGCGCCGTGCGTCTGCCGGTGGCCGGCGACGGCGAAATTGCCCACCGCTCCGGGCATGGCCGTGGTGGCGTAATGGCCCAGGCCCAGGGTGTCCAGGACGTCGCTGGTGGTGCCCTGCACGATGGGCCGCGTGTAGCTGGGGCCAAACCGGGGGATGTACATGATGCCGATGGTTCCGGCATGGCCGGGGGCGGCTCCCACCACCGGCGGACCGAAATCCTCGGCAGGCGCGGGCGCGCCTGTTTCCTGCGGGGCAGGGGGCGGCGGGCTGCCGAGGTCCTGGTTTCCGAGGTCCTTGGCGAATTCCTTGATGACTTCGCTCTGCCGCGCGTCCGATTCCACGTTGGTCCACCACAGCTGCCAGGCGACGAACAACAGGAGGATGATGCCTGCGGTGATGAGGAGTTCGCCGAGTACCTGGATGGTTATGCGGACTATTCCGACGCCGGCAGCCGGCGCAGCGGCGGGCCTCGCCTTCTCCTGCAATACCACGCGTTCTCCTCGGGGCGGTTCCGCTGGGCACCGGCGGCCCAGGAAGTCCGGCTAGAATTGGCTGCTAGTAAGAATCCAGATTTGTCCAAGATCGCGCAGACCGCTGGCAATTTCCTTCTTGCAGGATATCAAGCCCGGGACGCCGAGCTTGCCCACCCTGCCAAGGAGAGCCAGTGCCCGAGTCAAAGCCGCGCAAGAAGACTGCCAGCACCGTCCAGCCGGCCTCCCCGCAGGCATACAAACCGAACCCTGTCTGGTTCAAGCCCGTTATGTTCGGGCTGATGATCATCGGGCTGTTCTGGATCATCACGTACTACATCAGCGAAGGCCTCTTCCCGGTCCAGGCCTGGGGATCCTGGAACATCGTGGCCGGCTTCGGCATTGCCATCGTCGGCTTCCTGATGACCACCCGCTGGCGCTCCTAGGCCTTCTTCTCCAACAATTCTTCACGGCCCCAGGAGGAACCGGATGGCTGCCGAGACTGCCGGCTCAGTGATCATCGGCGACGACGGCCTGGCCCGCCCGGCCTGGGCTGCGTCTGATCCATTGCTCCGGGAGTACTACGACCAGGAGTGGGGCCTTCCGGTGACCGACGAGCACGGCCTCTACGAACGGATCTGCCTGGAAGGTTTCCAGGCCGGGCTTTCCTGGGCAACCATCCTGCGCAAGCGGCCGGCCTTCCGCACCGCCTTTGAGGGCTTCAATCCGGACGCGGTAGCGCTGTTCACTGCCGCCGACGTGGAGCGGCTCCTGCAGGACCCCGGCATCGTCAGGAACCGCATGAAGATCCTCGCCACCATCAAGAATGCCCGGGCCACCGTTGCCCTGAGGAAAGAGGGCGGCCTGGTGGACTTCGTGTGGCAGTTCCGCCCCGTGGCCACCCCGCGCCCCGTTGTGCACACCGATATTCCCACCCAGTCCGAAGAATCGGTGGCACTCTCAAAGGCCCTCCGCAAAAAGGGGTTCTCCTTCGTTGGACCCACCACCATGTTCGCCCTGATGGAGGCCATTGGCATGGTGGACACCCACCTCCTGGACAGCCACCGCCGGGGCTCGTCCGGTGTGTGGCAGGAACCAGCCCGCTAGGACCTTCTCCCCAGCTGTTGGCAAAGTTATCCACAGTGTTGAAAACCTGCGGATAACGCTGGGGAGTACCGGGCCTCCGGCGCCCACTGGGGCCAGCAGCCAAAACCTGCCCCCGCGATGCGGTTATTAACAGTGTGGAATACCCTGTGGATAATCTCCGCTGTGGAAGGTGCAGCTAGCTTTCCTGGCGGTCGCGCCGGACCGGATGGTGGCTCACGATGGAGATGCGGTTGAACGCGTTCATGCTGACCGCCACCCAGCTGACCACCGAGAATTCCTCTTCCGTCAGGGACTTGCGGGCCATTCCTTCCTCCTGCTCACGGAGCTGCTGGCTGGGGAGTTCGGTGATGCTCTCCACAAGGGCCAGCGCGGCACGCTCCTTCTCGGTGAACAACGCTGTGTCCCGCCATGCCGGCAGCACAGCCAGGCGCTGGGATGTTTCCCCGGCCTCGAGTGCTTCCCGGACGTGGAGGTCCAGGCAATAGGCACAGCCGTTGATCTGGGAGATACGCACATTGAGGAGTTCCAGAGTCTTGGCGTCTATTCCGGCGTCCGCGGCAGCTTCCTTGACCTTCAGGGCCAGCCCGTTGATGGCGCGCCAGACAGCAGGATGCTGCTTGTCGAGGAAGATGTGCTGCGTGGTGGTCAAGGAAGACCTCCTGGAGGGGCGGGATTGCGGAACAGGGGCACTTGAAGCTTATCCACTTACCAACATTCCAATACCCACAAGTTATCCACAGCTGTGGAAACCAGTTGGGGATTATCTGCCAGGAAAGGCCCGCACACTGGGATGCAGGGCGAGAAAGCATCCTGAACTACATCGGCGGAAGTTATTAACAGTGTGCATAAGTTGTTGAAAGGACCGCCTGCTACAGCCTTCAGTGCCCTGGGAGCCAAGGTATCCAAGGCTTTATCCACAAATCTCCGGAAAATGCTCAGTTTGTCCACTTAAGCACAGGTCTATCCCCAAGAGTTATCCACAGGTGTGGAGAAAGGCGGCCCGCCGGGTGGAAAAATCCGGGAAAGCGGACGCTGGCGCAGAAGTCAGGCATGAATGACAGGCATGTAAGTTATTAACACTGTGGATAAGGCCTGTGGAAAAACGAAACCCCCGGCACCCTGTGTGGGTGTCGGGGTCATGGGCTGTGTCCAGGACTGTGGGGCCGTGCCCGGTGCGGGTCCGGCTACAGCGTGACGCGTAGCCAGGCTGCGAGGGCGAGGAGGGCCAGCACAGCCGCCAGTCCTGCTGCCTGGATCAAGCCCTGACGCGGACCACGCGGGGTGTAGGCGAGGACTGCAGCGCAGAGCCCGCCTGCAACCAGGCCGCCCAGGTGCGCCTGCCAGGCGATCTGGGGGATCACGAAGCCAATCACGCCGTTGATGGCGATCAGTACCCACAGCTGGCGGGTGTCGCCTCCCCGGTGGCGCTGCACCAGCAGCATGGCACCGAAGAGCCCGAAGATCGCCCCGGAGGCACCGACAACACCATAGAGAGGCCTGCCCGGTTCATAGAGGGGGGTCAGCAAAAGGTAGCCGACCGAGCCGCCAATGGCGGAGACCAGGTAGAGGGCCAGGAACCTCACCCGCCCAAGTAGGGGCTCCAGCGCCTGCCCGAAGGCCCACAGCATGTACATGTTCAGCACAATGTGGAGGATGAAGCCCTGCGAGTGGAGGAATGCCGCGGTGAGCATCCGCCATGGTTCGAACTGGCCGTAACGGGGCTCCGCATAGATATTGGCGAAACCCAGGGTCTGGTAAATGGCGTCATTGGGGATCAGCCACTGCAGGACGTAGAGGACTGCGCAGACGGCGATGATCCCGAACGTCACCCTGGGCTTGCCGGCCGCGACGGCGCCGCCATAGACGGTCCGTACCTCCGGCGTCGCACGCTGTGCCTCGTTGACGCAGTCGACGCATTGGAATCCGACGGCGGCCGCCCGCTGGCAGTCGGGGCACGCGGGGCGCCCGCACCGCTGGCAGCGCACATATGACGGCCGGTCAGGGTGCCGGGGGCATACCGGGACCTGGGCGGACGGCTCAGCCGACGGAATTCCGTAACTCATGGTGTGGTGTTACAGCTGCTCGATATCGATGCTGTTGATGGTGACGTCCTCCACGGGGCGGTCGCCCATGCCGGTGCGGACGCCTTCGATGGCGTCGACAACCTTCTTGGATTCCTCGTCAGCCACTTCGCCGAAGATGCTGTGCTTGCCCTGCAGCCAGTCGGTGGGGATGGTGGTGATGAAGAACTGGGATCCGTTGGTGCCCTTGCCCATCTGGATGCCGGCGTTGGCCATGGCCAGCTTGTAGGGCTGGTTGAAGCTGAGCTCGGGGTGGATTTCGTCGTCGAACCGGTAGCCCGGTCCGCCGGTGCCGCGGCCCAGCGGGTCGCCGGCCTGGATCATGAAGTCTTTGATGATGCGGTGGAAAATCGTCCCGTTGTACAGCGGAGTGCCGGTCTTGTCCTCGCCGGTCTCCGGGTGGGTCCACGCCTGCTCGCCGGTGGCAAGGCCGATGAAGTTCTTGACGGTCTTGGGCGCGTGGTTGCCGAAGAGGTTAACCACGATGTCGCCGAGGCTCGTGTGGATGGTTGCTTTTGCGGTTGCGATTGCAGTCATAGGCCCCATTCTTCCACGCCGGTCCCTGCCGGTCGCAGCCGCTGCAGCAGTTCCGCGCTGGGTGAAATCGCCCTAAAATCCGCGGTGGGAATAGCAGGTGAACTTCAAGCCACGTAGGCTAACCACAGACCGTCACATTAATCGGGAGGTAGTTGTGAAGAAATCGGATCGTATTGCCCGTGACCTTGAGCTGTCAGTCATTGAGGCAGTAGAAAATGCCAAGGATTGGGCCGCCCCCCGCGTGGAAGCAGCTGTAGACTGGGCGGTTCCCCGCCTCCAGCACAGCCTGGACACCGCTTCTCCCAAGATCCAGGAAGGGCTGAAGTCAGCGGCGCACAACCTGGCCGACGGGGTGGCCACCGTTACCCCCCGGATCCAGGACGGACTGGCACAGCTCGCCCCGAAGATCAACGACGCCGTCGAGGGCGCCTCCCCGCGCCTCCACGAGGCGCTGGACAAGGCCACCCCGGTGGTCCTGAACGCCCGTGACCGCGTTGTGGTGGAGTACCTTCCCCGCCTGTCGGACCAGATCGGCCACGCGTCCGAGGCTGTCCACCGCACCCTTGAGGGCACTCCGGCCCGGGTGGATGCGGTAGCACAGAAGCTCGGCGACGTTGGCATCATCCACGCCCTCCAGGAGCAGGCACAGGCCACCGGCACCCAGCTGAAGGCAGCTGCAGCGGAAGCCGGCCGCACCGTTGGCATCGAACTCGCCCAGCCGAAGCCCAAGAAGCAGCGCGGCTGGCTGGTCTTCGGCGTCATCGCCGCGGCAGTGGCTGCCGGTGTTGCCGCCTGGAAGGCCTCCAAGCCCGTGGAGGACCCGTGGAAGACCCCTTCCCCGGTGACCCCGGCCCCGGTTTCTGCCGCCACCGTCAACGAGGTCAAGGAAACCACGGCTGACGCCGCGGACAAGGCGGGCGCAGCCTCGGCTTCGGCCGCCGCTGCGGGTGCGGACAAGGTCTCCGATGGTGCGGACACCGTCAAGGACAAGGCAGGGGATGCTGCAGACAAGGCCAAGCACGTGGCCGAGGACGCCGCCGAAACCACGGCCAAGATTGCCACTGACGCGAAGACTGCCACCAAGAACATCGCCGCGAACATGAACGGGGACAAGGGCGCCAGCCAGGCCTAGTTACCCGCACACACCGCGAAGGGGTTCCGTTCCAGGACGGGGCCCCTTCTGCTGTCTGCGGACGCGGCAGGGGGCGGACGCTGGTTCCCGTCCCGGGCGCGGCATCCCCGCGGTGCTAGATTTGAAGTGATGTCAGCCGATCAACCCCTTGGGGATGCCTTGAACGACGCAGCCGAGCTGCCCCGCGTGTCCATCGTCATCCCGGCGTACAACGAGGAGGGCGTCATCCGGCAGTGCCTCATCGCTGCCATCTACCAGTCCGTCCCGGCGCACGAGATCATCGTGGTGGACAACCTCTCGAAGGACCGGACCGCCGACATAGTCCGCCAGATGCAGCTCGAGTATCCGGAGAGCCCAGTCATCCTGCTGAGCCAGGACCGCGAGCAGGGCCTGATCCCCACCCGCAACTTCGGCCTGGACCACGCCACGGGCGACGTCCTGGGACGGATCGACGCCGATTCCGTCCTCGAACCGGACTGGGTGGAGCAGGTGCAGAAGGCGTTCCTTGACCAGTCGGTGCAGGCAGCCACGGGCCCGGTGGTCTATTACGACATGCCGATGCGCCGGTTCGGGCTGAAGGCGGACGACAAGATGCGCCAGCTCATGCTCAAGCTGGCCAAGCACCAGTATCACTTCCTGTTCGGCTCCAATATGGCGCTGCGTGCCTCCGCGTGGGAGACCATCCGGGCCGAAACCTGCCGGGACGAGAAAGACGAGATGCACGAGGACATCGACCTGTCCCTGCACCTGGCCGACCACGAGCTCAAAGTGCAGTACTGTGCCCAGATGGTGTCCGGGATGTCGGCGCGCCGGCTGGAGGATTCACCGCGGGACTACCGCTATTACGTGACCCGGTTCGACCGCACGTACAAGGCGCACAACGTCAAGAAGATGGCCTTGAAGGCCCCGATGGTGGTCTTCTTCTCCGTGTATTTCCCGGCCAAGCTCCTGCGGGCCATCCACACCGTGAACACGGCGCAGCCGGTCCGCCGCGGCGGCCAGTAGCTAGTCCGTCCCCAGCTCCGCCAGCCGGTCCGACGGCGGCTTCTGCCCGCGAGCGGCAGGGCGCCTGCCGGCCCTTCCGGGCTTTTGGCCCAGGACGACGACGGCGAGCCCCGCCAGGATCAGGCCCAGACCGGCGTACGTGCCGGCCGGCAGGGTCTCCCCGAGGAACAGCGCGGCAAGCAGCGCAGCACCCGGTATTTCGAGAAGGATGATCATCGACACCAGGAGCGGGCTCATGGTGGCCAGCAGGTGGTTGAACGCCGTGTGCCCCACCAGCTGTGCACAGACGGTGATGGCTGCGATGCCAAGCCAGCCCGCGGCCTCGAATCCGGCCAGCGGCTGTCCGGCCACGAGCGCCAGTAACGCCACCAAGGCGGCGCAGACCCCGTAGCAGAGCGTGGTGTAGGTGCTGGTGGTCATGTTCCGCCGCGCTTTGCCGCCGGCCAGCGTGTAGAGGCCGGCCAGGGCGCCCCCGGCCACAGCGAGCAGGTCTCCCAGAAGGGCCTGCGGCGATGATCCCATGTCAAAGCCCGTGATGGCCACGACGCCGGCAAACGCTGTGCCCAGCCCGGCCAGGACCTGCCAGCGGTGCCGGACGCCGCGGAACAGCTGGAAAACCGCGATCCAGGCCGACTGCAGGCAGACCAGGGCCGTGGCTGCGGCAACCGACGTCAGCTGGAGCGAGGTGATGAAGCAGGCGAAGTGCAGGGCCAGGGCGGCGGCCGCCACCAGGGACCAGGCGAAGTCCCGGCGGGTTATCCTGCGGAACTGGCGGGGTTCCCGGATAAGGGTGGGTGCGGCCATCACGACGGCGGCAATGGCGTTCCGCCAGAAGGCGATGGCGAGGGCACTGACGCTGGTGGCGCCGAGCGTGGCGGCAATCAGCGGACCCGAGGAGGCAACGCCCAGGACGCCCATGGCCGCGAGGAAGAAGGTCACTGCTCCACCCTATGGTGCTTCGTGATGGTGGGGACAAAGCAAAAGTCCCGGCCCGCGTTTCCGCGGCCCGGGACTTTCCTATGGTGGAGGCACGGGGACTCGAACCCCGAACCCCCTGCTTGCAAAGCAGGTGCGCTACCAATTGCGCCATGCCCCCATAAGAAGCAACCCGTCAATCATACCCTAGAACCGGAGAGCCATTTACCGGCTTCCAGCCCAGGCGCCTCGGCTAGTCAACCGAATCGGTGGACTCGCTCCAAACAGTTTTCCGGGCTTCGGATTCCTGTGCCTTGCGGTAGACCAGGATGCCTGCGATTGCAGCTGCAAGTACCAGCAACTTCTTCACATGCTCCCCGTTCCGGTCCGGCTGCGGGATAAACCCGAACCAAACCTCCACTTGAACCTGCACAGGTTCCGTGGGCGTACCAGGACTTGAACCTGGGACCTCTTCGTTATCAGCGAAGCGCTCTAACCGCCTGAGCTATACGCCCCGATGCCTCATCGGGCCGAGACATGACTTTACAGCACATCCCGGCCCGATCTCAAATCGGGCGTTTCCGCCGGTCCGGGACCGGCGGAAACGGGACCTAGGGAACCGGATCTAGTCGTCGGTGAGGGTGACGCCGATGCCGCCCACCAGGGTGGCCGAGATGTTGTAGAGCACGGCGGACAGCATGGAGAGTGCGGTCAGCAGGACCACGTTCACCACGGCGATGATGGTGGCAAAGGATGCCACCTGGCCCAGGGAGGCCACCTTCTTCAATTCGAAGCCGCCGCCTTCGGTACCGGCCAGGGTGCCGAGCAGGCTGTCCACCTGGTCGAAGATGCCGGTAAGGTCCAGGACGGTCCACAGGACAATGGCAGCCACCACGGTAACGATGCCCAGGGCCACGGACAGCAGGAAGGCCATCTTTAGGACGGACCAGGGGTCAACCTTGCTGATCAGCAGCCTGGCGCGCCGCACCTTGGCCTTGGGGGCGGGCTTGACCAGCCCGGGAGTCCCCTGCCCCGGAGCACCTGCCGGACGCTGCCCGCCGGTGGCGGGCCGGGAACCCTGTGCGGGCCGCTGTCCCGGCTGGGCCGGTTGACCCTGGGACGGACCTTGGGCGGGGCGCTGGCC
>NZ_AOFD01000086.1 GCF_000332815.1 Arthrobacter nitrophenolicus | reverse complement strand
CGTAAGCTCATCCACCGTTATAGGCCGGCTCCCCGCATACGGACCCTCAACCCCCAACGAATTCAACACCGCACCACGAATCGTCAACGTCGGCAGCGAGCCCACAACGTCGTCGCAGTGGCGCTCCGCGGCTACGGCGCACATAACGCCCTCCACATTTTCAATTGACATAGAAGCCACCATTAACGCTGACGTTCTCCCCGTGGATGAAGGAGGCGGAGGGGCTGCACAGGAAATCGATGACCGCGGCCACTTCTTCCGGAGTTCCATACCGGCCCAGCGGCGTGCTGCTGAGGATCGTGCCACCCGCGCCTTCGCGCAGTGATTGCGTCATGGGGTTCTCGATAATGCCTGGAGATACTGTGTTGATGCGCCGCTGGTCGCCCAGCTCCCACATGACGGATCGCATGAGACCAAGCAGTCCTGCTTTGCTCGTCGCATAATGGGCATGGCCCTTGCTTCCCCGCAGCCCGGCAATGGAGCTGACCAAAACAATGGAGGCATCCGCCGTCAGCCGCGGCAACGCCGCACGGATCATCCGGTAAACGGCGGTGAGGTTGATGTCGAGGCACTCCTGCCAGGCATCCTCGCTGATGCCGGCGAAGTCACTTTCCGGATAGATGCCGGCAGCCAGGACAAGGTGCTGAATCGTCGCGCCCGCTGGGAGTGACTCCAGCAGCTTTTGCGCGCCATTTTTGTCGCCGGCTTCGTAATGCACCTGTAGGTCGTTGTCCGACGATGCGGACTCCTGGACCGCGGGCTGGCGATCGGCCGAGGCAACGCGCAGCCCTCTACCCAGGAAGAGATCGCCAACGGCACGGCCGATCGATCCGCGCCCTCCGGTCACCACCGCAATCGGGCTGTCCAATCCCATCACGGGGGTGCTCACCTGAAGCTGTTCGCTAATACTCATGGTCGGTCTTCCTTTGAATACGGGTTTGGACGCCGTGGATCACCTGATTGCCCAGGCTGTTCATAGGTGCTCCAGGAACCACGTGCCGGCAGCAGCCCGCGTTTCTCGCAGGTGCTTCGTGTACGACTCAAAGTGACCGTCGGCAACGACTACAAGACGCTTCGGGTCAAGGGCACGCTCATAGGCTTCCAGCGCCAGATCGGCGGGGGTTGTCTCGTCGTGGGAAGCGACAACCATCAGCAGCGGCGTCGGCGATACCCGGCTTACAAACTGGCCCGGATCGTACATGGCCGCCCGCCGAGAGGACCGAACGGTGATAGTTTCCGCTGCCTCGACGCCTTCGGGGAGCGGAAAAAGCTCGTGGTACGCGATCAGCTTTGCAGATCGGTAAGCTGCAGGAACTTCCGGGTCCAGACTGACTACCGCACGCCGGGCCGGCGGCTCCCCAGCCAGTTGGGCACGCTCGTCGGCGTCGTAAACGGCTTCCACAGAAGCCCGATCTTCCGGCTTAATGCGCCGAAGGCTCTGTTCGTATCCGCTGATTGTCGGTACCTGGACGGTAACGGCCTTGAGCCGGCGGTCGGTGGCGCCCAGCACCAGGCCATGGCCGCCCGCATAACTGGTCCCCCAAAGCCCGATACGGTTGGGGTCGACTTCGGGACGGGACTCCACGTAGGAAATCACGCGACGCCAATCGGCAATCTGCTGCCAGGGATCGATATCTCCCCGGATTTCGCCGCCGCTGAGCCCGAAGTTCCGGTGATCATGCACAAGAACAACAAAACCCAGGGAACAGAAGTATTCGGCGTAGTCCGACAATGCGCGGTACTTCAGACCGGCAAACCCGTGCGCCATGGTAATCGCCGGGAAGGGCCCCTGACCGCTGACGGGGATGTAGAGCCACGCGTGGAGACTAATTCCCCCTTCGACAGGAATTTCCACATCGATGCGATCAGTCACAGGAAATTCCTGCAGCTGAGTACTGGTGTTCATGGTTGTTTCACTTTCCCTGAATGGTTTGCTGCGGCGCGGCTCTATTTCGCACGCCAAGCAAGCTAGAGATTCTTCGCTTGTTAGACCTTCTGTTCGGCCAAGGACCGTACTTCATAAGCTTCGGGGCGGAACACGCCATTCGAATCACGGAAGCGGCTCATGAAGTCGGGCCAAATCGTCGAAAGTCGTCCGTTTCGCTCATCCACGTACCAGCTCTTGCAGCCGCCCTCAAGCCAGACCGTTCCTTGTGCGTTGCGGTCAATCATCGCCGCGAAATCCATCTCGGCATCCTGCGTTACCTCCATCCGCGTGTAACCGTTCTGGTGAAGGTAATCGAGGGCGCCGAGGATGTAGTCAATCTGGGACTCAATCACGAAGATGATGGACCCAGCGCCGAGACCTGAGTTGGGACCGTTCATAATGAAGAGGTTGGGGAATCCGTTGACCGTGCTGCAGGCGTATGCTTGCTCGCCCCGTGCCCAGTGGTCAGCCAGCAGTAGCCCATCCGTCCCATGAATGCGGTGCGAAATGGGGAGGTCACTGGTCTCGAAACCGGTGCTGACGATCAGCGCGTCCAAGTCATGTTTGCTGCCATCTTTCATGACAACAGCATTCTCAGTGATCCGTTCGATGCCCTGCGTCTCGAGCTCAACGTTCTCACGCAGGTAGGTTGGGTAGTACTCATTCGAGATAAGAACCCGTTTACACCCGATTGCATAGTCCGGCGTTAGCTTGGCCCTGAGGTCCGGGTCCTTAATCTGATCAGCCAGGTGATCAAGCGCAAGTCCTTCGACCCTGCTAATGAAGCTCTCGATACCACGGCGTTGCGGGAATCGCGCCTCACCTGCCCAGAAAAGATCGCGGCGAAGTTTCTCGGCCGTATGGGGCAAGCGGGCAAACATGTTCTTCTCAGCTGTGCTGTATTCACGGTCCATGCGCGGGACAACGTAGGGTGCTGAACGCTGAAAGACAGTGAGCTTCCCGGCGACCTTGGCCACCTCGGGAATGATCTGAATCGCCGAGGCGCCGGTGCCGATCACGCCGACGCGCTTGCCCTCAAGACTGGTGTCGTGATCCCAACGTGCCGAATGGAATTTTGCACCTTTGAAGTCGTCGATTCCTGGAATGTTGGGATATTTGGGGTCTGAGAGGTGGCCCGAGGCAGTAACCAGTACGCGTGCCAAATAGCTACCGTTTGCGGTGCTAATGAGCCACTCGTTTGATTCTTCGATCCACGCCGCACCCAGCACTTCGCTGTCGAACCGCATGTGCCGGTCAACACCCTCACTCGTTGCGCAATCGCGCAGATACTCGAGGATTTCAGGCTGCCGGGCGTAGACGCGCGACCATTCAGGCTTGGGCTTGAACGAGTATGAGTAGAGGTGCGACTGAACGTCGCAGGCGGCCCCGGGGTAGTGGTTGTCGCGCCACGTTCCCCCGAGTGAATGCTCTCGCTCTAGTACGACGAAGGACTCTTCGCCGGAGCGCTTGAGCTGGATTGCCAGCCCGGTCCCCGAGAAGCCGGAGCCGATAATCGCGACGTTGACCCGCTCGGCTTCCTTCTGTAACTGTTCGTTGTCAGCCAGGACATTTTGACTGTTCATCATGTGCTTTCTTCGTAGTCAGATGCATTAGGGGGTGGAGGTGGCGTAAACATCGCCTGGAGATGTGGCGTGAGGTGCCGCAACAAAGTTGTCGATAAGCATGAAGAGTTCAGCAGGACGTTCCTGCACTACCGCATGCCCCGCCTCTATCTCGACGTAGCGTGAATCCCGAATCGCTCCGAACAGTTCACGGCTGTGGCTTACGTCCACAATTTGGTCGTGTATGCAGCCAACGACGAGCGTGGGAGCGCTGATTGTCTGCACTTCCGCTCCAATGTCGATGTTGTCGCTGAGTTTTATGACAACTGGCGAAATCGAGGAACGCCTTGATTTCTCGACGATTTCCTGAAAGTCACGCTCGGTCCGGGCGCATAGATAATGCGCGCTGTAGCTCGAGTAGAGGTTGAAGTCAGAGAGCGCAGATGACCCGGATTGGGCGAGTTCGCGCCAGATGCCGTTTCGCACCAGCTGATGCCGGTCAGTCTTCATCCAGCCGGCAATGAGCACCAGGGATGCGACGAGGTCAGGTTTCCGTGCTGCTGTGGCTTCCGCTACGACAGCGCCGAACGAATATCCCACCAGTGCAACGGGGCTACCTGGTGCGAGCTTTTCAATAACGGCCTGGGCCTGGGCCACGCAGTGTTCAAGTGTAAGGTCCTGCCCATCTTTGGGTAGGCCGAAGTCAAAAGTGATCACTCGACGTGTGAAGGCCAGCATCGGAAACAGTGCCCAGAAATCCTTCTCGGCGGACCCCTCCATGCCATGGAGGAGCACTACAGGCGGCTCACCATTGCCGCGCTGACTGTCGTAGAAGCGGACGTCGATACCATCAACAACGACCGTCCCTTCTTTAAGATCCGGGTAAAGAGACACCGTACTCCTTCGGTTTGACGCTGCTTGTTCGTTCTAGGGGGCTGACTTTTTCGGGTCGGTTGACCGCTCGTTGAGAACCAGCGGATCGAGTTGGGCGCTCAGCCGGGCATTGACCCTCTGCCAAATTGTCGTGGGCTCAAAGCCGCGCACGGGCGTGCGATCAACTTCATGGATAAAAATTCCCTGGCAGTTTTGTGCCACGGCCAGCGGATCCACGTCGGCATAGATTTGGCCGGTAGCCTGACCGTCGGCAAGAATCCGCCGTGCCCGTGCAATGAGCCTGTCGCCCTGCTGGATGGCGCGTTCGCGGCCAGGGCTCGTCATGTCGAATCCTTGCCGCAGATAGAGTGCCGCGTTAGTAGGGTCTTGCAGATAAAACTCAGCGCGAGCCTTGTAGAGGTTGCGAATGCGGTCGCAGTACCATCGGCCGCCTGTATCGTTGCCCGCCGCTTCAATGAGGTCGTCCTCATGCTCGAGTTCGTCCAGCACAGAGTCCATCCGGTCGCCATAAGCCAGTGTGAGCAATTCGTCCTTTGACGAGACGTAGCGGAAAAAGGTTGCGTCGCCAATTCCTGCGCGAGTTGCGACCTCTTTAGTTGTGATCGAGGCGTAGGGCTTGGTCGCC
Organism: Arthrobacter nitrophenolicus; assembly: GCF_000332815.1. Classification (GTDB taxonomy): domain Bacteria; phylum Actinomycetota; class Actinomycetes; order Actinomycetales; family Micrococcaceae; genus Arthrobacter; species Arthrobacter nitrophenolicus. The sequence goes on along the minus strand of NZ_AOFD01000086.1, from coordinate 7,292 downwards.
AAAAGATCGACGGCCGCTGCGCGAATGCGCCGCATGACCTCCAGCTTCGCTTGCTCTCGTAGCCCCATTGGTGCGGCATGCAGAGCCGGCTGTTCTCTAGTCAATGCTTCTCCTTGTGGGATTCGATGTGCGACGCCCTCGACGCTGAGGCATTTGCGAGAGTGCCCTCTAATGAAGAGAGTACACTATCTCAATGAGGGTGAACAGTCATTACCCGAAATTTATGGAATCAAGGCTGCGGCACTTCGTGGCCAACAGCCTGACTATGCCCGCTATAGTGCGGTGCCCAGCTTCAAACAGTCATTAGGACCGGCTGCACAACATCGAGGAGCCGCCGCACCGAATGGGCAATACGCGTCGTGCACGTGAATTGCCGTGCCCGTTGTTCAGCAGAACCTGCGCGTGGTTCTCAGGGAACTCCGGTAAGCCGCACACTGACCTCTGCAAGTGCCGCCGCGATCCTGTGCTGGTCCAACGTTCCTCCCAGAGGATGTTCCTCCACCCATGCCTCAGCGACACCCATCGCCAACGACATGTACGTCCTGGACGCCAACCGTTCCACCGCAAAATCCAGCGGCGTGGAGCCCCCAACACGACGCATGCGCCGCCGCGCCCGGCGCACGTAATACTCCTCAAACCGGTGACGAACCGCCTTCGCTTCAGGAGGACCGGCAACAGCCCACACATACAAAAGCCTGGCCTCCTCACGGTGATGCTCAGCCCAGGTCCACACCAGATTCACCGCCTCCCGGGTCTGCAAAAGCTTCTCCGAGGGCTCCTGCGAACTCGTCGCATTCATAATCCTGTGACTGACCTCAAACACACACGCAGTGAACAACTCGGGCTTGCCCTGGAAGTGATAATAAATCGACGCCAGACTCATCGACGTCTCATGCGCCACCTCAGCAATAGAAGCCGATATCCCTTCCGGGCAAAAACAACAATCGCAGCCTCGATAATCTCCTGCCGCCGCGACGGCCGATGCGCAGCACGACGCGGACGCGCCTCCACTGTCATAAACCAACCACAACCAACAAAACCCACATCTCCACCAACACAATGCCGCCCACCTTCTGCCCGAGACCCACACCACAACGAACCACAACCAGAACCGCCGTCACCTCAGCACGTGACCCCAACCCTGCGGCGGCCCCACCATCCGCATGCATGCTTAACGGGAGGAACTCCTGTGACCCCGCGACAGAAGGCCGGGTCACAGGAGTTCCTCGTGTTAACTTGCAATGCCTAAAGAAAGACCATGCGGAGAATACAAACCACTTCCGCCGTCATGCTTCATCCAGGCCTCCCGCGGCCAACGGCTGTGGGCGCGGTCTGCTACTTCGTCGAAAGCGGGACGCGGCAAAGCTGCCGGGCGGCGTCCTTGATCGTTTCCGGGGTGGGGAAAATGTTCAGTGAAGTCGAGAATGGCACCGGAACGGAGGGCGCCCCGATACGAACAACGGGAGCTTCCAGGTCGCTGAACAGCTCCTCTGTGATACGCGAGGCGATCTCGGCACCCGGTCCTACGGACGTAGTGGCCTGATGGGTCACGATGGCCCGCCGCGTACGCGAGACCGATTCCAGCACGGTCTGCATATCGAGCGGAACCAGCGTACGCAGGTCAATTACCTCAAGCTCGATGCCCTCCGCGCTCAGTTCTTCAGCTGCAGCAAGAGCAATCGCCACCTGGGGTCCGTATGTGACCACCGTAACGTCACTTCCGTGTCGCTTGATGTCGGCCACTCCGAACGGAATGCGCACATCACCGTCCGGAACGGGACCCTTCACACTGAAGAGCATTTCGCTGTGTTCAATGAACAGTGTCGGGTCGTCGCCGAAGATACTGGTCAGCATCAGCCCCCGCGCATCTGCAGGAGTGGACGGGACGACGACGTTGATGCCAGGCGTGTGCATGAACCAGCTCTCAAGCGACTGGGCATGCTGCGCGCCGAACCGCGAACTGCCGACCGTGGTGCGGATCGTAAGCGGAACCGGAGTATGGCCCCCGCTCATGTAGCGGAGTTTGGCGGCGTGGTTGACAATCTGGTCGAGTCCAACAGTGATGAAGTCGAAGAACATGATTTCGGCGATGGGCCGGTAGCTCCCAGAGAAAGACCGATGGCAGAGCCGACGATTGCGGCCTCGGCAATGGGAGTGGCCCTCACCCGGTCCGTGCCGTACTTTTCAGACAAGCCTTTCGTGACCTTGAAGACGCCGCCTGCCGGGTCGGCTACATCCTCGCCCAGCAGCACGACTCGTTCATCGAGTCCAAACGCTACGTCCATGCCCTCGTTGAGGGCTTTGGACATGTTTACGATCCGGGAGGATTCGTTGGTGGCTGCACCGGTGGTCATGCTGAAATCTCCATCGTCTTGGTTGAAAACACGTCGGTAAATGCCTCCCGGGGATCCGGGTAATCACTGGCGTAGGCAAAGGCAAAGGCATCCTCGACGTCGGCGAGTGCCTGGCCGTCAATCTCTTCCAGTCGTTCTTTGCTGAGTACCGCCGAGCTTTCCAGTAGCTCACGCAGTTTGCCCACTGGCTCGGCACCCCGGGCGGCATCCAGGTTTTCCTTGGGCATATAGGAGTAGTCTGCCGTCGACGTATGTCCGCTGAGCCGATAGGTCACGGCTTCGACAAAGAAGGGACCGCCGCCGTTCCGGATCGACTCCGTCGCCCGCCGCAGGACTTCGAGGGTCGCCACCGGGTCGAAACCATCGGTTGTCGCCGACTCCATGCCGTAGCCCTTGGCCTTGGAGGCAATTTCGGTGATGACCATGTGATCGCCCGTGGGAGTGTGCTCGGCCCACTGGTTGTTCTGGCAAACAAACAGAATGGGCAGCTTCCAGACAGCCGCCAAATTCATCGCCTCATGGAACGCACCGATGGAAGTGGCGCCGTCGCCGAAGGTCACAGCGGTAATCTTGCCGTCCCCCGCTAGCAGCGACGACAATGCCAAGCCGGCTGCAATGGGCAACCCAGAGCCGACAATCCCCGTCGTTGTCATAAGCCCGTATGCGGAATCAGCAATATGCATCGCCCCGCCTTTGCCCTTAGCGACACCTGTGGCGCGCCCGGCAATCTCAGCGATAACGGGACTCAGCGGCACACCCTTGGCGATAACATCACCGAGGTTTCTGTAGGTCGAGACCAGGTAGTCGTCAGGGTTCAGGGCCAGAGCGAGCCCCGCGCACACCGCTTCCAATCCTGCCACCGGATAGGTCGCGGCTTTCAGGGTGCCGGCTTTGACATCTTTCTGAATTTTTTGGTCGCAGACCTGAATCGTCTTTGCCACCGTGTAAAGACGCTCAAGATCCTCTTCCGGGGGCAGGTTCTCCGCCGTCTGCGGTGACTCGTGATCGTGAATTTGGGTCATCGTTCGTTCTCCTACTTAGAGCTTTGGACTGGTTCCTGCAGATACCGGTTGAGCACGGTGTGGAAGTGGGCAACCCTGACCTCCGAGGAACCGAATGTGACATGCTTCAGGCTGCTGTTGTGCAGGCCCTTTTGGACTTTCCAGAGATTGTCAAAGTCCTGGTCGAGGACTGTGCCCATGCTCTGCTGTGTGATATCGATCTCGAGAAGAGGCGCCGGCTCGGGAGGCGCGGCGTTCTCGTCCGGCCAGACGAGGGTGTAGACGTCGAAGAAGCATTTGTTCGGATCGGTGGGGTGGGGGCGCGATACGAATCCGAGGGCACCGCCGGCGTGGGAATTGAACTTGAGACTGGGGAAGACATGGTAGTCGTAGTCGTCGATCATTTGTTCCCTGGTCAAGCCGGAATAGTCATGGCCAAGTTTTGCGCCAGTCTCCTGCGCCCGCCGGATGAGGTAGTCGCGCATTGTGCCCTCGCCGATCCACTCTCCGTCCTTATCGAACAGTTCCGGAGGGAGGTCCGAAACCGATTGCCCGGTCGCCTTCGCAGCCTCTGAATGCCTGAATGCCGTCGCTGAGCGGCTGAAATATGCCTCATAGATCTCGGCCTCGTCGACGTGCTCCAAACGCATGCTGGGCACGCCGTAGGGCACGATCATCCTGCTGTGGTCCCCGAAAGTCGTATGCAGGGTGTTGACATCGTCAAGGTACGGCGTGATCTGCGGGTGTGTGGAGGAGACATGGTAGGCCTCCAGGAAGGCCTCCAGCGCCACCTTCCAGTTGCATTCCAGCGGAATTCTGGCGTGCATGGTCGCCCGGTAGCGATCCATGTGGTAGGGCTCAAGGTCAGTCGCCGTCCTGGCAAGGAACTCCCGCAGCGTCGGCGCTCCCTCAGGCTTGGGGTGAATGAAGACCCAACCGCCCCACGTGTCGCAGCCAACCTCCGGCAGTGCATACTCCTCGTCGGTAACCCCAGGGAACAGTTGACGGTCGGGGATGTCCTGAAGCTCGCCCTTCAAGGACCAGCACCAGGCGTGGAAGGAGCATTTGATGTCCTTGGCGTTTCCGATGCCGTGCTTGAGCAGCGTGCCACGGTGCCGGCAAGCGTTCTGGAAGGCCCGAAGCTGACCGTCTTCGCCCCGAACAATGAGGAAGGACTGATCGCCGATAACGTACTCAAGGTAGTCGCCGGGCTTGTCCACCTCTTCCGTCCTGCAAGCCACCTGCCACATGCTGTACCAGATCTGCTTGAACTCCAGGTCAAGCTGAGCTTCTGACGTATAGACCTCAACGGGGATATGTGATTCCTGAGGAGTCAGGACAATGGACTCGGGGTACTCGGCGTCCGCCGGGTACTTCAGTCCATATACCTCCACATTCGAGTGATATGCCTTGATGTCATCGCTGATTGTCATGGTTCTTTCCTTTTGTCCGCATCCTCGCGAACGCGGACGCTCCGCCGCCTCACGAGAATATCTCCGTTGATTTTTGCGCAGCAGGCCAATCGCTCCTGCCCTGGCGGACCGCCCTGCCACCGGACCCGGTCCAAAGCCTTCCGTTCCGTCTCGTCCATCGGCGAGACAAATTCTTCCCCCTCTAGAACTTCCATGTAGCAACGCGTGCATTCAACTGACCCGTTACAGAGTGTTGGCCACCAAATCCCGTTCGTCTCTGCCGCCTGGAACACCGTCATCCCAGGCTGGACGTTGAAAGATATATCGCTTGGAAGGACACGAACGCTTGGTACTTCCGAGTCTTCCGTCATCGGCAGATCCCTACTTACTCAAGAGTGTCTCTACTAACTACCTGAAAACGTTACTAGAGGCACCTTCCAATTACAAGCCTTCGAGGCATTGACTTTGGAGCAGCGGAACGCATCTACTAACTACAATCCGTTTCGAATAAGTTGGACGGCGCTGGGAAGGATTCACTGCCGGCTGCACTGGGACCAGCAGGGTCCCGATTCCCGATGTTGAGGAAGGCCTGACGAACACCACATGGATGAAAATTTCTTCGAGCCCCTACAACATGGCTCGGTGACCTCTCCTGAGCGCATCCCGCGGGAATCACGGCAGGAAAAGAGGACTTCGTCGAGCCTGGCCATCCGGCGTCGGGTGACCTTCGGTGAGCCGCGAATTTGTCGACAGCGGCTCGCCCTATACTTCTGGAAACATCACGCCACGACTGAAAGTACATTTTGAAGCAGCAGCCAGCCAGGTCCGCGCATCGGCCGTCTCGACGATCATCACTCTTGGCAGCCGCCTTGGAACTTTTCGCTACCGACGATCCGTCGGATGTTTCCATGGCTGTCGTAGCAACTCATGCCAAAATGACGCCATCTGCGGTCTATTACCACTTCTCGTCAAAAACGAAGATTATCGAAACCCTCATGGCAGGAGTTACGGACAAACTGGCAAGCTTCTTCGAGTTGACCTCTGGCATTACAGACCTCCATGGATGGGGCGTCCAATCAATGCGCCATGCCTTGGAGTGGATGCGCACGGATCCGCTGGAGGCCAAGTTCTATTTTGTTCGCTTGGCGACAACCCGGGACGGGGCTGAGACCTTGGTTCAGTTCCGCCGTGATAGCGAAAAGCTGGTTGAGTCCATATCGGACTCAATTTTGTTACTCGACAACTCGATTGACCCATTGGAGGCGGCCATTATGGCCCGCGGCCTGTTGACGCTCGTATCCGAAACCGCCAGGACCACGTTGACAGGCAGGGATGCTGTACCGCGGAATTTCCGGACTTACCATGAGGCGGCTTCCATTATCACCTTGCGTATCTTGGGCGGTAACCCGCGCGAATAGCGGGTTTCCGTACCCGTTATGGTGTGCCTGGATGCGACACCAGAAATAAGCAAGACCACATCGCATCCGAATCACGGGAGGCAGCGACTTTGCCGCCTCGTCAGTTAATGGCCTCATGCACCAAGCGGACGCGAGCAATAAGCGCGCGTCCGCTTGGTAAGCCACGGGCTCCCGTCCGCATCACAGGGCCGCAAGTCTGTCACCGGCACTGAATCAGTCGTCGAGCTTACTCAGCCATTGAGTGATGATCTCGTGTGTCAGCTCCGGCAGATCATGGTGAATCCAGTGGCCGACCGGAAGTTCGAGCGAATGGTCCGCAGGGTGAACGAAGATCTCCTGGTCTCGCTCGACGGCGCCGACTTGGGCTTTACCGTGCAGGACCAGGAGCGGGGCTCGCCTCTGCCGGAGCGCCTCCGTATCCGACATGAGTACTCCCGGAGCCACTAAGCACTCATGCCAGACCTTCGTCAAAACCGAAATGTCGGTGACCAGGGCTCCATACTGGTGGGCCTCACGGGAGTGAGGTGGCGTCAACTGGCTCTCTGAGCGCTCGAAGATCGATGCCAATCCACCCGGTTGGGCGACCAGTGGCGCTAACGACTTGTACACGTTCTGCGCGTCCGGCAGCCCCCCTGACGGGTCGATTGCCACTACGGCTGAGACGCGTTCGGGGTGCGTGATTGCTAGAGCCTTGGCCAGCAAACCTCCCAATGAATGTCCGACGGCGACTACGGACGAGACGCCGAGGGCGTCCAGTACCGAGATGAAATCCGCCACAAAGGACGCCGTTCCATATCCTTCCGTGGGAACGGAGGAACGGCCGTGGCCGCGGAGGTCCAAGGCAATGACCCGGTGAGTCCGTCGAAAATATGCGATCTGCGTAAACCAATCGCTGGTATTGCAGGCGAGGCCATGGATAAGCAGGATCGCAGGCCCCTCCCCACATCGGTCACTTTCAAGGTGACTCCATCGGGTGTTTGTACATTTTGAACTGGCATCGATTTCCTCCAGAGATTGTGGGGCAGGCTCACGGCATTAGACGGGCGCCAGTGTTTGCCGTTGGGAGCGGCGGGTCATAGCGGGCCTGGTAGCTACTGGTTTTCTGCA
>NZ_AOFD01000085.1 GCF_000332815.1 Arthrobacter nitrophenolicus | reverse complement strand
CGTACGGGCCGGTTGCCGGCGCGACTGTGGGCTGGCTGTGGTGGCTGCAGCTGGTGGTGGTCATCGCCGCCGAGGCGCTCGGCGCGGCCGGTTTGCTGGCCACCATCTTCCCGGCCCTGCCGGTGTGGCTGATGGCCTTCGTGTTCATTGTGGTACTTACCGCCGTGAACCTGACCAGCGTGAAGAACTTCGGCGAGTTCGAGTTCTGGTTTGCCCTGCTCAAGGTGGCGGCGATCGTCGCGTTCCTGCTGGTGGGTTTCGCGCTGCTGTTCGGCTTGGTGCCGGGCGTGCAGTCGCCGGGCCTGGCCAACTTCATGGGTGAAGGTTTCGCGCCCAGCGGGTTTGCCGGGATTGCGACGGCGCTGTTCGTGGTGGCGTTCGCGTTCGGCGGTACCGAGATCGTGTCCGTGGCCGCAGCCGAGACCGCGGAACCTGCGCGCAGCGTGAAGAAGGCTGTCCGGACGGTGCTCTGGCGCATCCTGGTGTTCTACATCGGTGCCATCTTCGTGATCGCGGCCGTTGTTCCGGTGGGGTCGGAGGGGTTGAAGAGCCCGTTCGCCGCAGTGCTTGAAGCTGCCGGCATGCCCGGCGCCGGCACCGCCATTACCCTGGTGGCAGTCGCTGCGCTGCTCTCGGCCCTCAACGCCAACCTCTACGGCGCCTCCCGGATGGCTTACTCCCTGGCCGAGCGGGGCGAGGCGCCACGGATTCTCGCCTCGGTGTCCAAGGCCCGGGTTCCGGTGGCGGCGGTCCTGGCCAGCGTCGCCTTCGGCGTTGTCACGGTGGTTCTGGAGATGGCCTTCCCCGAGATGGTGCTCGGCGTCCTGCTCAACATTGTGGGTTCGACATGCCTGCTGGTGTGGACGTCCGCGCTGCTCGCCCAGCTCGCGCTGCGGCTCCGGGCTGACCGCGAGGGAATGGATCTTCCCCTGCGGATGCCCGGCTTCCCGTGGCTGACTGTTGTTGGGCTGGTCATCCTCGCGGCGATTTTCACAGTGGGCTTCATCGGCGAGGACTCCCGTCCGCAGCTGCTGAGCACATTTGGACTCGTGGCGGTTCTCGCGGTGGGGTGCTGGGTGAACCACAGGAACAGGAAGGTTTCGACCGCTCCCCATTCGCCAACCGGCAAGCAGCCAGCACTCATCGACTGAGCCCGCTATGCCACCCGAGGCGCGTCCGGCTTTGGCGGGGCGCGCCTCTCTGCAGTTGTGCCACGTAGGCACTCTGATTGCCCTGGATTCCGCCGGTCTGTCACAGTTCAAGGCAGCGAGGCAGCCGAACGGACTCCTGGCGGCCAGCGAATCGAGCCTATTTCGGTGTAGTCAAAGAGAATCAAGTCGCACCACTGCCGCTTGTGACAGGTGCTAATAGCGCGAAGTAAATTGTTGTCGATTATGCTGAGCAAACTTCGTTCGCACGAGTCCAATGGGGGACACTTGAAATACAAGCACTTGGCCGCCGCTGCCCTTCTGCCACTGCTTCTGGCAGGGTGCGGTGGGACGCCGACGGCAAGTCCCAGCGCGCCCTCGGTTGAACCCGTAACACAGGCACCCGCAAAGACTGACGCAGCCGCAGGAGCCAAATCGTCCCGCGGCAATCTGATCAAGAAAGTCGGGGAGGGCGCGTCTGTTACCGACAAGGACAAGACGGTCGCCAGCTTCGTGGTGAACTCCATTCAAGTGGACCCCACCTGCACTAACACGATGACCATGCCCTCGGAGCACGGTCACTTTGTAGCACTGAACGTATCCATGGAAACGGACCCCGCTCTTGCTAAATCAGTAAATCCCCAATTTGGCTTGGCAGGGTACGGATGGAAGGCGATCGCCGACAATGGCACGACCTTCAATGGCAATATCACCACTTTTGCTGCGACCATGTGTCTCAATGACACCGAGCGCTTTCCGTCAGCCCTAGGCCCGGGGGAAAAAGCCACCGGAACAATTATCGTGGACGTACCAACTCCTACAGGCGTTCTGGTGCACCAGCAGGGGTTCATGCCCCTGGGCTGGGAATGGGAGTATCCCGCCAACTAGTTGAAAAGAAGTACCCCTATTTTTTCTTGATCGGTCGGGGTTTCTTCTGTTCCCACAGATTGCTTAGATAGGAACCATTCCGAGACCCTACCAGTCAGGGATAAGACTGATCAGGAGTGTTTCGAGAGCGGGAGAGGCTGTATTGGGCGATGGGGCGGCCCTTCTTGGCGGAGATGCTCGTGATTCCATATGCTGCAGTTTCTGTGCGCTACGGTGCAGGCTGCAAGCGGGGAAGCAAATTGGTCCGCTGGGAGTCGCAAGTCGTGTTTGCCAATTCCAAGGCATACCCCGGGGCGCCAGCTCGCTTGTGTGCTCACCGGAAATTCACCCCTTTTCAAGATTCCGATTTCGTGTCACTTATGTCTCTTGACCGGTATCACCCCATAGTATGGGCACATGGCACAGACGTCGGTTCTAAATGGTGCATTTGAGGGCCGCGTCGTCGGCTTGATTTCGGGCGATTTTGTTGTTCCTGGCTATCAGCGTGGTTATCGATGGGGCCGACCGGAAGTTCGGCGCCTGCTCGAGGACATTCAGGCGAGCGAAGGTGCAACCTATTACCTCCAGCCCATCGTGGTCAAGCGATTGGGCGATAACCGATGGGAGCTGGTTGACGGCCAGCAACGACTCACGACCCTCTTCCTTATATTGCAATTAATAAGGCAGAATGCCCTGCCATCCGCGGAGGTGCAGTATCAGCTCCAATATGACACTCGCCCACGCAGTGCAGAATTCCTTCAAGCTCCAAGTGCCCATGGGGCAACGGAGAATATCGACTTCTTTCACATCTTCCAGGCCTGGGAGTGCATCGAGGAGTGGTTCGAGAAGCAGGGTCCAGGTAAGACACTCGCTGCAATCAACCTTTACAAAGCCCTATCCGAACGGGTGAAAGTGATTTGGTACGAAGCGCCCGAATACGTAAGCTCGACAGATCTTTTTACCCGTCTCAACGTGGGTAAAATACCATTGACGGATGCCGAATTGATCAAGGCACTTGTGCTGTCCCGCAGCCAGGATCTAGCGGACCAAACTGATCGGGCTCAAGCCATGGCCGCCGAGTGGGACGTCATCGAACGCGATCTGCGCACCCCGGAACTGTGGGCCTTCTTGACTGGAAACCCACGGCCTGAAGCGACCCACATCAGCCTCCTGCTTGATACCCTCGCAGGCGATCTGAAAGGACACGAACGCCAGCCGTTCCACACGTTCGAAACCTTGCGCCACCAAATCGTCGACGATGCAGACGAGTTCTGGAACAAAGTGGTGGATCTCCACTCACTTGTCCTCGGCTGGTTTGAAGATCGAAATTTGTTCCACAAAATTGGTTATCTCGTGGCCACCGGCAGCCGCTTCGAGGACATCGTCGATTTAGCGAAGGGTTCCAAGAAGTCAGAATTCGACGCTAAATTGAATTACCAGATCCGAAATCGACTGCGGCTCTCTGTGGAAGACCTCCGCGAGCTGTCCTATGAGTCTCCCAATGAACGGCAGCGGTTGTCAGCTGCGTTGCTCCTCATGAACGTGGAAACCGTGCGAAAGCAAACGAACTCCACTGAACGGTATTCCTTCCGGGCGCACGCAACCGGCCAGTGGTCCCTTGAACACATTCACGCGCAGAACGCAGAAGAGCTACGAACTGTCCAACAGTGGCTGGAATGGTTGCGGCTGCACCGCGATGCTTTATCAAGCCTGCCAAACGTACAGCAGGTTGATCGACTCGTTCTTGAGGAGCGTATCAACGAAGCGATGACAGACCTCACCGAAGAAAAGTTCCTTGAACTCGAACTCGAGCTGGCCCCCTATTTTGTGCCGGACGGGGGTGGCACTGCGGAAAGCGATGTCCACTCAATAGCGAACTTGGCACTTCTTGACAGCCGAGACAACAGTGCACTCAGCAACTCGTGGTTCGAGGTGAAGCGACTTGAAGTACTCAAGCGTGACCGCGGGGGATCCTATATCCCAGTTTGCACACGGAACGTGTTCCTGAAGTACTACACCGGCGAGCGTGCGCAGCAGGTGCATTACTGGAGCATGCAGGACCGCGAGGCATACTTCAATGCTGTCGAACGGGAAATCGGCCCCTACCTTTTGGGTGACGCCGCCGAGGTCTCAAGACAGGAAGAGAACTTGTGAGTCGAATCGAATCATTCATCAGCGCATTCCGTTCAGATGCCACGGACGGAGACCCGGTAAAAAGAATCAAAATTCCGCTTATCCAGCGCGACTACGCCCAAGGTCGGCGTGGAGTTAAAGTGGATGAGATTCGCGAAACATTCCTAGACGTCCTACGCGAAGCCCTCGATGGGCCGCACCCGCAGCGTGTCAGCCTCGACTTCATTTATGGGGAGATCGATCACGGAACGCTGCAACCCCTCGACGGACAGCAGCGCCTCACTACGCTTTTCCTTTTGCATTGGTATATAGCAGCTCGTGCCGGGGTGCTGGATAACAGCTCGCCATGGACTCAATTCTCTTATGCCACCCGGCAGAGCGCACGACGATTTTGCGAACGTCTGGTCACTGCGGTGCCGCCGTCCGACGTCGAGAAACTATCTGGATGGATTATCGACCAGTCCTGGTACCTCTTCGTTTGGCGGCACGATCCTACTATCCAATCGATGCTCGTGATGCTCGATGCGATTCACGAACAGTTTTCCGAAGTAGACGCCGTTATCGCTTGGGAGCGGCTCGCCGACACGGCAGAACCGGCCGTGTCGTTCCACCTTCTCCCACTGCCCGACATGGGTTCGGCAGAGGACCTCTACATCAAAATGAACTCGCGTGGGAAGCCTCTCACTGACTTCGAAAACTTCAAGGCTCATTTTGAGAAAATTATCGAGACGTCACCGCGCGCGTCAGAGTTCGCTCAAAAGGTGGACGTCGAATGGGTAGACGTCTTTTGGCACTTACGGGGCGACGACGATCTCGTCGACGACGAGTTTCTCCGCTACGTCGAGTTCGTCACCGAAGTATGCGAATGGAGCGACCCCGTACTCCCGTCGATCCCTGGGCTGCCGCTGGTAAAAAGGACGGAACGCATATTCGGGGACACGAACCCCAGCAGTGCCGATCACCTCGAATTCATATTCTCGGCATTCGACGCCTGGATCGATCGTGACATCCCGGCGACCTTCAGCCAACTGTTCGGGAGAAATAGTCACCTGAACGAACCTGAGCACAAAGTCCCTCTCTTTTTCCGGGGTACCGATGTTAATCTCTTTGGATCCTGCTGCAGATCCTACGGATTGAGAAGTGGCAGCAGCCGACTGTTCACTTTTGGCCAGACACTGATACTCCTGGCGGTACTGCTTCACATCACCCACGCCACTGAGGACTTTCCTCGTCGCATACGGGTGCTTCGCAACCTTATCGAAGGATCAACGGTGGAGATGCGTGCAGAGCGCATGCCTCGGCTGATCGCCGACACCAAAGTCCTTATTCTCACGGGCGAACTGCCCGAGCCGGGTAATGGCTTCAGTGTGCCTCAGATCGACGACGAGCGGGCCAAGCAACTGTTTCGCGCCGCGAACCCGGCGACCGAGAAAGCGCTCGATGACTTGGAGGATCACCCACTCCTACGAGGATCGCTCAACGCGTTCGAGCTTGACGCCGCCAAATTCGAACAGCGAGCAGAAGCATTCCGGGAGGTAATCCGGTCCGATGATCTGTGGACCGAAGCGGCGGGCGCTTTATTGACCATAGGTAATTACGAGCGGGCACGCGGCCGCGACCCGCAGAACACGCGGTCATTCCAATTCGCGACGCCCAACAAAGCGTACCGAGACGTATGGCGCCTACTTCTCACCGGAGCGACACGGAAAGGACTCGAGCCAACAAGCCAGGTGCTTGCTGATTTTCTCGACGGCATTACGGGCCGCCCGGAATCCCTCGCCGAGACCCTGCAAGACATGCAGCGTGAATGGTTAGCCGAGCGCGAGGTGACGATGGAATTTGACTGGCGTTACTACATGGTGAAATATCCGGACATGCGCTCAGGAGGGTCCGGAATCTACTTCGCCGAAGGTGGCAGACTCGGATACTCTCTCTGCAACCTTCGCGGTGGCATGACTCAAATGAACAGCCGCTACCGAGACCCCTACCTATTCACCATCTGGCGCCAGCTTGGTGAACCACCAGAAGTCGAAAATCCATGGTTCATCGGCTACGAGTGGAACCCCCGTTTTTTGACGCTAATAGCAAGCGGCACGGGGATCCAGTGCTTCGATGACGGATTCCGGCTCTCGGCGCCAACGGAAGCAGATTCCGTTAGCGTTTTTAAATGCGCACTCGCAGAGCTCGGTATTGGCGACGATGGCATTTTTGCCATCGAACAAACCGCGATAGGTGGCCGCCAGGTTGACTCAGAAGATCGGATCGAAGTGGGGGCAGCACTTGTGCGTGCTCTTATCTCTAGAGGGCTCTGAGCCGTTGGAGCCACCCTAGATTTTAGTGCCGGGGCGCAAGCTGGCAAGCGCATTTCAGTGAGCGCGTACTTCGTTCCTGCTTGCTTCTAGCGACAACGCCATTACGTTGCGTGTGTCCTGGCGGTGCTTTCGGGGTGGTCCCTCCCGCATCACGCGGGGCCTCAAAGGCCTCGGGGCGTAGATGACGGCCACGGAGAAGATGACGGTCGGAGCTGTCGCTTGAAATGACGTGGTGTCCGCAAACGGTGCCGGGGGGCTGGCCGGCGCGCAGCCCTTCTTCAATGACACCTCCAGCTTCGCCACCGTCTCCGGCGGCGCAGCCATCGCGGCCTACTCGTTCCTGGGCTTCGATGCCGTCACCACCCTCACCGAGGAAACCATCAACCCGCGCCGGACCGTGCCGCGCGCCATCATGCTCGTGGCTCTGATCGGCGGCGGCATCTTCGTGGCGGTGTCCTACGTGACCCAGCTGGTCCACCCCGGCGGAGTATTCGAGGACTCGGCGTCCGCGGCCAGCTCCATCGCCCTGCAGATCGGCGGCCAGCTGTTCGGCGCCTTGTTCCTGGCCGGCCTGGTGGTGGCGCAGTTCGCCTCCGGCCTCGCCGCGCAGGCCAGCGCGTCCCGCCTGCTGTACGCGATGGGCCGCGACTCCGTCCTGCCCAAAGCCGTCTTCGGCAAGCTGAGCGAGGAGTTCCACACCCCGGTGGCGAACCTGTTGATCACCGGCATCGTGGGCCTGATCGCGATCTTCCTGGACGTGGCCACGTCGACGTCGTTCATCAACTTCGGTGCCTTCACCGCCTTCACGCTTGTGAACGCCTCGGTGGTGTTCCACTACGTGCGCCAGCGCCGGGCCGGGCAGCAGCTGAACCCCGTGTCCTACGTGGTGGTCCCCGTGATCGGCGCCATCATCTGTGCGTACCTGCTCTCCCAGCTGGACAGCAACGCGATTACGTTGGGGGTGTCCTGGCTGGTGCTGGGCGTGCTGGTTCTGGCCCTGATCACCCGCGGCTTCAAGGCCTCGCCTCCGGAGATGACGGCGACCGAGAAAGCAACTGTTGAGGCGGCCGCCTGAGTTCTGGCAGCTTTGTAGTGCGGCCGCCGGGCCGAGGGAAGGAACAGCCGTGAGAATTGCGCTGGGGCAGCTGGAGTCGGGCGCCGACATCCCCGCCAACCTCGCCGCGATCGACCGGTTCTCCGCCGAGGCAGCGCGCGACGGCGCCACCCTGGTCGCCTTCCCGGAGTACGCCACCTACGAGAAGAAGAAGGTGGACGCAACGTTCACTCTGGTCGCCGAGCCGCTGGACGGGCCGGTCTGCCGGGAGCTTGCCGCCATTGCCCGCCCGCCACCGCATCGCGCTGGTGGCGGGCGTGGTGGAAACCCCGGAGGAGCCGGGCAAGGCGTACAACACGCTCGTGGCGTTCGGGCCCGACGGCGGCCGGCTGGCTTCCTACCGGAAGATCCACCTTTCCGACGCGCAGGGGTTCGGGGAGTCCGAGTTCATCAAGCCGGGCGAGTACCTTGGGCCGGTCGTGTTCGAGCACGGGGAGTGCGGTTCGGGCTGATGACCTGCTACGACCTGCGGTTCCCGGAGCTGGCCAGGTCACTGGCCGACGCCGGCGCGCAGGTTTTGCTGGTCTGCTCGTCCTGGGTACCGGGCGAGCACAAGACGGAGCAGTGGCTGGCGCTGAACGCGGCACGGGCGATCGAGAACAGCGTGTACGTGGCGGGCGTGCGCCAGGCGCCGCCGGTGTCCGTGGGCCGGAGCGTGCTGGTGGATCGGATGGGCGTTGTCGAGGCGGACCTTGGGGTGGAGCCGGGCGTGCTGACGGTTGAGATTTCGATGGAGACGGTGGAGCGGGTGCGGGAGTCGTTCCCGATGTTCCGGCAGCGGCGGCTGTAAGAGCGTTTGGGGCCAAGTCGGTGACGGCGACCAGGAAGGTTGCAATCAACCCAGGCGTTTCGGCACTGTTCGTGGTGGCGTACGCGTTCGGTGGCACCGAGATCGTGTCCGTGGCGTCAGCTGAGACCCCCGAGTCGGCCACAGTGTGCGGAAAGCAGTGCGGATGGTGCTGTGGCGATTCCTGGTCTTCTATTATTGGCGCGATCTTCGTGATCGCGGCCGTCGTTTCTGTGGGTCGGAGGGGGCTGAAGATCCCGTTCGCGGAGGTTTTTGGAAGCCGCCAGGATGCCCGGTGCGGCCGATGCCATCGCGCTTGTAGCCGTCGCGGAAATGCTCTCCGCGCTCAATTCCAACCCCTGAGGTGCCCTCCGCGGATGGCGTTGTCCCTGGCTGGGCGGGGTGAACCGCCGCGGGTGCTCGCTTCCGTGTTCAAGGCTTGGGTCTTGGTTGTCGCAGTCCTGGTCAGTGATTCATTTGGCGTAGCTCCAAATTACCTCGTCTGCCCGCCTTCCCCCATTCGGCGGATCTAGCTTTCAGGAGCGAGATGAAACTGGAACGCCAAGGCTCGGCCAGGAACGACGCCGCTGCCTGCTTTCATTCAGATCTTCTGCCACTGGGCAGATATCCTTTGAAGCTAGACGATGGGCCACACAAAAGGACGATGAATGTGTCAGACATGCCGGGTGAGCGCGAGAATTTCTTTGATGTTGAGGACTTTGACTCGGAAGTGCTTCACTCGGTAACAGCAGATTGTGCTCCCGGCGATTACTACCAACTGCACACGGTAATGCGACGATGGAGCACCGAAACAAAGCTGACCGAACGCAAAAAAGCGGCCTTCCGCATATTGTCAGATATTTGCTTTCTTTACTTTGAACCAGGCAGTCGGACTAGACCATATAAGCCAGTCATTCAACTTGAGGATAGCCGTTCCTTCTCTCTGGATGATCTTACGCCCGTCGACTTGACTGTTCTTGAGTCGGTAGCGGCACAAGTTACTCGCCCGGACCTTCGCGGCCGAATTTGGGATGTACTTTGGCTGAAGCGGAGGGACTTAGGGGTTAGTACAGCTATTTCTGCAATAGAGGCGTACTCTGCTGTCAATATTCCTACCGGTCAGCATCAGCGAACTCAACTAGTGGTGAACTGCTGGGACAGAGCTCTTAGCCTGGCCCGGATGATTCGCGGTGCCGGGGATATAACAATTGAACCCCTTGAGGCCGTCATTAGCGACGCGTTCAATCGAGCACTGACGGAAGGTGGCACTCTAGCCCTTGAACTAACTTATGTTTCCGTACGCTACGGCCTAGACGCGGACAGACGTGACGAACGGTCAGAGGCGTTACAGGCGATAGCTGCCACGTATCGCGAAAACGGTCAACACTATGCCCAGCGAGAATTTCTGGAAGCGGCCGCCCGTTGGAAAGTGGCCAAGCAACGGAGGGGAGCATACTGGAACATCGTTATCCAGATCGCCGAGTCCCACGAATCGGATGCCAACCTGGAACTGGCGTCATCGAAACCAAGTTATATTCGCATCGCGACTATTCTTGAGCAGGCAATTCAGCAGTACCGGAGGGTTCCTCGTCAGTTTCGCCCGGCCAGCATGGAAATGCAACTTGCACAGCTACAACAACGCCTTCTCACTGCCGGAGCACTGGCGGTCGAAGAGATGTCGATAATTCGATCCGATCCCCTAGATATGTCAGAAATGGTGGATGGGGCAAAAGCTAGAGTGTCGGGCAGGTCGATCTTCGCAGCCCTGATTGGACTTAGCACTCTTTTTCCGATTCCCAACCATGAGGAATTGTTGAGCGCGGAACGGGAGTTGATGGTAGAAGGGTTAGGCATCTATTCGCAGGTTACCTTCCACGAAGATGGGCGGCTAACAGCGAAGGTTCCGGCTCCTAGTTTGGCAGAAGATGCGGACTTTCTATCCGCTCGTGCGATTTCAAATTTTGCTCACCGAATCGAGATGGTAGTTAGGGGGGCGATTGTTCCTGGGTTAGAGACTTTCACGCGCGAGCACTGCATAAGCGAGCGGCAGTTGTTGCAGATAGTTGTACACTCGGCGGCTATTCCCCCGGGACGAGAAGCCTTTTTCGTCAAGGGACTGGCAGCAGGCTTTGATTGGGATTTCATGAGTAGTTCGCATCTGCTGGTTCCCCAGTTGGAGGCTTTTCTGCGCTACCACATTCAGGGCAGGGGCGGCGACACGACTGTTCTCAGTCCCGAGGGGATTCACACCGAGGCTTCATTGGGCACATTGTTGGGAATGGAACTTACAACAGATATCTTGGGCCCGGATATGGTCTTCGTGTTGGAGGCTTTCCTGGTTAACCCGCACGGCCCCAACTTTAGAAACGTTCAGGCCCATGGCCTCATCAGCGAGTCCGCCGCTGGTGGGGTCCATGCAGTCTTTGCTTGGTGGCTTTGCTTGCACCTCGTGGTTCTTCCTTTTTGGGCAAGCGGCAAAAGCCGAAAAGGGCCAGAGTCTCAGGAGTGACTTTTGCCTGAAGGTAACGAGGTGTTGTCGATGCATTTGGCTGTTTGGACGAGGACATCGCCGTCCTAGGTCAGGGGCGTGTTCCGCTCAGGGGTGGTCATGCTAGGGAGTTGGCGAACGCAGTGTGGGATTCCTCGTCCATTCGCCGCGACCGCCGGCGTTCGGCCATTGCATACCCTCTTGTTCTCCGGGCTGTCCAACGTCACCCCTTCTGCAAGGCAGCGTCCTTTTACGACAATCTGTTCCGACTGTTCCGAGCCGGTAGTGCCTACTGCATTCGGGCTAGAGATCCGGCTTCATTCCGTTGCTGTAATATCACCGTATGGAAGAAGAACGCTTAGGCTGGCACTGGAATGAAGGGGATCGCGTCCGTTATCGTCATCCCGATCCGAAACGTCGTGACATCGTCGAGGGCGTCATCGACAAAAAGGATTGGGGGGTGGAAAAGGGAACCGAGATATATCGGTTTCTGGTCATAGCGGATGGCGAGAGCGATAGATGGTCAGTCCAGCCTGGGCAGTTGCAGAAAGCAACGGGTGAGCCTACTGATGAACCCGTCAATCGTCGAGCCGATATCCCCTTGCCCCCGAGCTTCTTCAAGGATTCGTAGACTTATTCCTGCTTGCGGCAACGCAATTGTGGAAAGCCCTAACAGCTTGAGAGTCGGGCAACTCAACGTCCTAAGGTCTATGCGCAATTACCTCGCAGCTATCGGCGCTTCAGACGCAGTATGTGAGCCAAATGAAAGTCTAAATATTTCTCATCAACCGATAATCTGGCACAGTGACAGAATTTAATGGGGGAATGGCAGCAGAGCAGTTGGCCGCAGGCTTTATGAACTGCTGAGGACGGACCTTCTCAACACTCGCCTAGAACAATCAGAACCCCGATATCTGGACCCGGCCTCGCACGGTTCGAGGGTTCTGATTTTTACGAGAGACGGCGGATGACGAGACCGGGCTGACAGTTCCCTACACGTGCCTTGGGCAGGTGGATTACGTGCAGCACAAGGGCGAAAAACTAATTGCCATCACCTGGAAGCTGCATCGGGCAATGCCGGCGGATGTGTATGCGATCGCGGCGGCGGTGGCGCAATAGTGCGTTAGGTCCCGGGCCGGTGCGGACATCGCCGCCCTCGCCAGCAATGAAAGCCACTACGAGCCCCTGCCCGCCGCCACCGCTGCGGTGGCCGACGCGGCCGGCAGGATGAACCGCTACCCGGACATGGCCGCCGTCGACCTCCGCGAACGGATCGCGGCGCACCTGGCCGTCACCACGGAGGAGGTGGCGGTGGGGCCCGGCAGCGTGGGCGTCCTGCAGCAGATCATCACCGGACTGTGCGACGCCGGGGACGAGGTGGTCTTCGCGTGGCGCTCCTTCGAGGCGTACCCCATCCTGGTGGAGCTGGCGGGAGCCCGGCCGGTCCGCGTCCCGCTGGACGCCGCCGAGGGCCACGACCTGGACGCCATGGCCGCCGCCGTCACCGAGCGCACCAGGGTGATCCTGCTCTGCACCCCCAACAACCCCACCGGCGTGCCAATCAGCCATCGCCGCCTCGAAGCCTTCCTGCAGTCCGTGCGCTCCGACATCCTGGTGGTGATCGACGAGGCCTACGTGGAGTACGCCGACGCCGGCAGCGGCCCCGACT
>NZ_AOFD01000084.1 GCF_000332815.1 Arthrobacter nitrophenolicus | reverse complement strand
TAAAGGTCCTCTATTTGGGCCTAGGTTCGCGGTTCTTTGCCGGGGTCTGCCATTCAATCTCTAGGCTTGCCGCCTAGGGCGTCGCACCCGATGAGGCAAGGATCAAAGTCCGGCAATTAGGACACAACTTTTTCCTGCTCCTAATAAAACCCCAAAGTCGATCATGAAAGGAAGTCAGCAACAATGCACACATCCAATGAATTCGAAGGCCGCGCGGTCATTGACGTTTTGTCGTCGGTCGCGGCCCCGCCTATTCCGACAGATGCTCATGCAATGACCATTTTGGTCACGCTTACCCCAGGAAGCGTTGGATCCCCTCCTCACCGCCACAGCGGACCGGCCTACGGGTACGTAGTTGAGGGCGAAATGATTTTCGAGCTGGAAGGCGAGCCCCAACGTGTGGTCAAAGCCGGGGAGACGTTCTGGGAACCAGGGGGAGACGTGATTCATTATCAGGACGGGAACAACCTGCAGGACGCTGAAACCAAGTTCGTGGTGACAATGTTCTGCGCACCTGGAAAGCCCATGCTCGAAGTAGTCCCAGCCGAGGAATTGGAGGAACGTAGGGAGCGACGGGCTCCAAGGCCCTCTTAGCATGCTGCTTCACGGCCGCCTCTGCGCGGGCGCGACAGCGGGATCATGCGTGCTGCATATTTTCCTGGTTAATAGCCTTCACCCATGGTGGCTCAATCTGATGATCATCGTCATGGTTGGGGTGTGCGTTCCGTGCGCCGCGCATACTTGGCACCGTCCAAAGGTGCGGGCGCTCCGGCAGATTAGCATCGCTGCACTGATGATGGCAGCGCTGCATGCGGGCCCTATGTTGTTTCAGACCCCTCAAGGCCACGTTCACGGGACCCAGCACTCCGTGATGCTACAGGCCACGGACGCTGGCAATGCATCAACAGTGGCCGTGATCGTGGTCGAATTGCTGACAGCGTTGCTGGCGTCGACACTCCTTGCTCGACTCAGAAGGGAAGGCTCAGCACAAACGCGTTGTTCCGATCCGCACCGAGGGCTTGTGGCGGCGAGGCAGCGTCCAGAAGGCTGAAACGCTAGTTTTGGCATTTGACGTTCCCTGGGGACCATCACAGAGTCGTGCGGTGGAGAAAAATGCTGGCAGAGTGGGCAACTCCCTGTGACTCGCTCAAGCATCATACTTTTTTACGGCTGCAGCAGCGATTACGCGAAAGCATATTTCCGATCCTGCAAAGCGCGTAATCCGGCACAGGGGGACTGGCGGTCAGGCGACATCTTTCGTCTGACCGTTAGTCCTCCATAAACATGTAGACGCGCTGGAGGATTGTGGTGTGTCTTCGATGTACGTGGGGAAGTCCGCGCGGATTCCAAGAGTAACGCGCCGAGGCTGCCTGCTCACCAGTGCGCTCCGCAGCTGCTGCAGCGAGAACGGCTCCAGGAGCCCTGAAAAAGCTGCTGTTCATGTCCGTGTCGCGAAGTAACGACGCATTCGGGCTCTGACATCCGGTTTCGGCAGCGTTAACGAAGGGGGGCAATGATTAAGGCGGGCCTCAAACCGCACTCGTTCGGAGGAAAATGTCACCTCTACGCATACACCTCGGCAACCGTGTCATTCTCCCAAGATTGATGAAATCGTTCGCGTATCGTCCTGCGCGCTCCACGTCTCTGATCGTTTCTGGTATATACACCGCCCCGGGTCGGCTATACAGTGACCCGGGGAGCTCCAATGCAGGCCCAAAGTGCGGCGGAATCTGCCGTACGCTCAAATCACAGGTATCAGGCCCGAAGTTACGTCAGCACGTGTCGCTATTAGGGCAGAGCTGCGATCTAGTCCGGATCGTCTAATGAAAATCTGGAACTCTTTGGATGACGTACCGGCTGAGACTGGCCAAACGGTTGTCAGCTTGGGCTGCTTCGACGGCGTCCACCGTGGACATCAGCTCCTTCTCGCTAGGCTTCTGAATGCGGCGGAAACAAACGCTGCCAAGTCCGTCGTTGTAACCTTTGATCCCTTGCCCGCCCAGTTGCTCTATCCAGAAACGGCTCCTTTGGCCGTCATGGCGCTTGAGGACAGGCTGGCTGCTCTTGAAGTCGAGGGTGTGGATGCTGTCTTGGTCATCAGATACACCAGAGACGTCGCGGCCCAAGCGGCGGAAGTCTTTGTAGAGAAGGTTTTCGTGAAGACACTGCACGCTGCAGCTGTGGTCGTCGGAGAGGATTGCCGGTTCGGCCAGGGACGCGCCGGAAACATTGAGACGTTGCGCGCCGCTGGGCTCAGATGGAGCTTCGACGTATCTGTCTTGGGCGATCGTACCGCAGGGGGAACCGAGGGCAGGCGCTACTCCTCGACTTGGGTGCGCGAAGTACTTTCATCTGGAGACGTAGGCATCGCTGAGCAAATCCTCGGACGACCCCACAGAATCAGAATGGAGGTGACTCGGGCTGCGGGTTCGTGGAGAACGAAAGCCCGCGCCGTGCAAGGAATGTTGCCCGCCTCCGGTGATTATGCCGGGTGGGCCCGTGTCGGCTCAGGCGAACGAATCCCCGCAATCATCCGTATCCCCCGCAGGGCCTCGCTCGCCACCGATATTACTGTTGAGCTGCAGATGCCGGCAGACCGATACGCTGAAAAGTCACCCGGCATGTCGAGGAAGATTTCCTTTGACTTTTCGTCGACATCTTGAACGCGTCCCATGTGCTTCGGCAGGGTCCCGTGCGGCCTCTACAACGCGTGAAGCGCCCATATTTAGGCGACCTGCAGCGGGCCGGGTCAAGTTCAGCTCAGTTGCCTTGACACCGGCGTCCGGCGATGTTTTGCCATCGGCAGAAAACCCGGCGCGTGCGTGGCACTATTGCCATGCAATCCGTTGCGCCTAGGGAACCACACGGTGGAAAACGGTGCAAAGCATGAGGGTATTTACCTCGACCAGGCCCAAAATGAAGTAGCGTCTACGAAGTCCAAGCCAATGAGGACTCTGCCTCGGATGTCCCAAATCAACAGTGTCCAAGAATGGCCTGATCCTTCCAACTCGCGTATTTGGCTGAGGAGCATATTCGTAACGCGCCGTTGCCCGTGCTTTTTTAGTCTCAAACGCCCCAAGAGCCGCTAAGCGCCTCTTGCCGGAATTCGGCGGGCGTAAGTCCAAAAGTTTTCCTAAAGGACATTCCGAAATGAGACGCGGTCTTAAAGCCCCATCGGAGCCCAATGGAGGCGGCGGAAACGGCATGGAGAGCGGGATCGCTTAGATCGCGCCGACAGCGTTGCAGCCGCTGATGGCGGACCCAAGACGCAACGGTGAGCCCTTGGGCTTGGAAGATGCCGTGAAGCTGGCGCAGTGAGATGTAATGCGCGGCCGCGATAGTCCTCGGTCCCAGCCCAGGATCTGAGAGATTTTCGTCGATGTAGCTCCTAATTTGCTCCAGCAAGGCCGGAGACGTTGCTTGTGGATATGAAGGGGTGGAAATATCCAATTGCCTTTGGAACATGGTGGTGATGATGTCCAGAGCTCCTTGGGCGGCAAGAATTTTGCTCCTGCCCGAGCTAGTATCCATCAGCTGGTTCATCGTGATGAGCAATGTACCCGCCGCTGGGGCGAATCCGTCCCTTGCTCCTGTACGTGTTGCTGTCAACTGGCCTAACTGCTCCGGCGGAAGGTTGATGAGACGTTGGGGAAACTTCATGCAGAGGTTGCGGTAGTCCGTGCTACTCACCACCGTCGTGGGCCGGGTTGTGTCGAAAAGGGTGAGGTCACCCGGTTGGAGAACAGCGGTGCGGTTGTCCTGCGAGAACTCACCCACCCCTGCAATTTGCAGGCACAAAAGATAATCGGGCCGATCCGTACTGCTGATACTTTCAGCTCCTCGGTGCGCCAGATGCTTGCCGGTGGACATCTCTATGAATTCAATGCCGGCAACTTTCCGATTCCGCAGATAGCCCTGAAACGCTCCGGGGCGTTCCAATTCAACTTCGAAACTCATCAGCGACCGTGATAGCAAGACTCCCCAGTCCTCAATACTCCGAACCGCTGCTTGCGGACTTTGATTCTGGTTCTGGGCGGACGATCGTGAAGCCGAATCCTCGCTTTTCAAATGCGTCTCCTCCTCTGCGGCCTGCAGGGAATGACGGACAGTGCGTCGTTGCACGCCGTTAGTCTTCCAATTTTATGCGTACGAAGAGTGACGGACAGTCGCGCTGACCTTACTGCACGGAATGAACATGCGACCGCACTCTAGAGCGATGCTTTGTGACCCGACTCACCTATAGCTTATTTCGGAAGACGCAAAACGAAAGAAGAAGTCGTGTGATGCCGGGCCTTCCGGATCTAAAGAGCGCTCGTCAAACGTCGATTCCCCCTAGAGCACCAGCAATGAAAGCTGTCACCCGTGCCCAAACTATCGGGTTGACCAGGAAGAGGTAGCTATGAATGATTATGACGTTCCAGTCCTGATAGTGGGCGGCAGCCTTGTCGGCATGACGAGCGCCGCCCTGCTGGGCACCCATGGAATCCCCTCCTTAGTCGTGGAACGCCACCGCAGTTCGGCGATCCATCCCCGTGCCGCCCTAATCCTTCAGCGTTCGATGGAGATTTTGCGGACTGCCGGGCTCGAGGAAATTATCAGTGCCAAATCGGCGGAACAGTTTGACCAGGATGCCGCGATCATGTCCGTGGAGACATTGGCGGGCGAAGAGATCGCGTGGCACTTGCCCAAACTCAATGATGGTGTCCGCGATTTGAGCCCGTGCGAGAGACTTTTTGCCACACAGGTGGCAATCGAGCCGGTGCTGAAGGGCCGGGCACAGGAGCTCGGAGCGCAGACCTTGTTCGGGACGGAATTGGTCAGTTTTGAACAGGACGCCGACGGAGTGACGGCCCTAATCCGGGACCGCGACACCGGAGAGACCTCAACAGTCCGGGCGCGGTACATGCTCGCCGCTGACGGAGCCCACAGCCCAACAAGGGATCGGCTCGGGATCAGCAGGGTGGGACATGGCGTGCTGTCAAAAAGCATCACCATCTACTTCCGCGCGGACGTCAAAGAACTGCTCCGAGGGCGGAACCTGGGAGTTATTATGGTCGTCAATCCAACACTGCAGGGGTTTTTCCGTATCGAGAAGCCGTACAAGTCAGGTTTTCTAGCTGTCCACGGTCTTGGTGATCCGCTAAACCCGAACAGTGACATCTGGACCGATTTGACGGAGGAGGGCTGCGTGGACCTCGTCCGCGCGGCCTTGGGCGACGACAGTATCGCGGTCGAGATCGATGACGTCATGCGGTGGCAGGCGACAGCTCAGGTGGCAGAAAGGATGCAAAGCGGGCGGATCTTCCTCGTCGGTGACGCGGCGCACTCAATGCCCCCGTACGGTGGTTACGGTGGTAACACCGGAATCCATGACGCCCATAATCTGGCCTGGAAGCTGGCCGCCGTTATAAAGGGAGACGCCCAGCCCGAACTTCTGTCGACTTACGACTCTGAGCGTCGGCCCGTAGCAGGCTTTACCGTCGCACAGGCCTTCTCGAGATACGTCGCACGGGCGGCACCATTCCTAGCCACTGACGACATGGAACCTCTGGTTAGCGACGCGAACATCGACCTTGGCTACCGCTACAGGTCCACAGCCGTGACAGCAGACGCCGATGACCTCGGCGAGCTCCATGGCAATCCCCGCGAATCCAAGGGCCGCGCCGGCACCCGAGCCCCACACCACCCCATTGAACTTGACGGAGAAATCCTCTCAACGCTTGACCTCTTCGGGCGAAATTTCGTCCTATTGACAGGCTCAAATCAGCCGGCATGGCACGAACGCGCCCTTCGGGCCTCGAAAGCACTCGACATTGACATCGACGTGCATTCCATTGGCGACTCGGGTGGATACTCCGACGCCGGCGGTGGCTTCTCTGATGCCTATGGCATCTCAGCAACGGGCGCCGTACTCGTCCGGCCCGACGGCTTCGTCGCCTGGCGTGCCGTCACTGATGCTGATGCCACCGACGTCTCCATCAGTGCAGTTCTCATCGACCTGCTGGGCCACGCAAGCCAGGCCCCGAATTCGAACGCCGAGGACATCGCCCAACCCCAGCCCGCATAGCCCCCAAGTCCAACCCCATTTCATCGATAAACAAAGGAGCAACACCATGGCCTATCTTGAAGGCTCGCACCATGTCACCCTGTCCGTCGGAGGTGCCCAGGAAGACGTTGATTTTCACGTCAAGACCCTGGGCATGAAATTCATCAAACGCACGGTCCTCTTCGACGGTTCAACGCCCGTCTACCACCTCTACTACTCCAACGCCAACGGTGATCCCTCCTCGGTGGTTACAACATTCCCGTGGGCCCAAGCCGGTCTTGTTGGCAAGCGGGGAACGAACCAGGCCCGTGAAGTTCTGCTCTCGGTACCGCCGACGTCCCTCGACTACTGGCACAAGCGACTTAACCAGCACAAAATTGATGTTGAAAATATCGAGGTTTTCGATCAGCGACGTCTCGCTTTCCGCCACCCCAGCGGCATCGAGTACGTTTTCGTCGGCAATGAAAATGACGACCGCGAAGGATTTGCAGGGAATGGCGTACCGGCCGAACATGCTATTCATGGTCTGCACGGCGTCGGAATTCACGTTTCAACCCCTGAGCGTATGGTCGACTTCGCCAACGACACCTTCTTCGCCCAGGGAACCATTCTGGAAGACGGAGACCGGGCAGCACTCCAGGTCGGCAACGAGAAAATCGGCAACCACATCGAACTGATCGCGAACCGGAGTGAAGACCAGGGTACCTGGACTTACGGTGCAGGAACCTTCCACCACTTCGCGTGGAACCTGGACACCCTGAAGAACCAGGACGAAGTGAAATTCGGCATCGAAGGCGCCGGCTACACGGACATCTCCGAACTTAAAGACCGCAAGTACTTCAAGTCGGTGTACGTCCGCACTCCAGGTGGTGCTCTGTTCGAACTGGCGGTCACTCACGAGGACGGTGGCTGGGATTGCGATGAGTCCCCGCACGAACTCGGGACGAAGTTCCAGGTCCCTCCCCAGTTCGAGTCACGCCGAGATGAAATGTTCGAGCAACTCGAACACATCACCGTCTAACCACTGGAGGGAGCGTGACCTTGACCATCCCGCTCCCTCCAGTCCTTACCAGGTAGGAGTAACCGCCATGGCAGCTAACAGACATCTCGAACAACCCGTGGTGTCATGGGGCACTGGACGATCAGAGGCGCGCATGGCAGTCATGGCGGTGCACGGCCGCGGCCAATCACCGTCCTTCATGCAGGAGCAGTCACTGAGGATCCGTTCCCACGGAATTCGTTATTACGCTCCCCGTGCATTTGGCGACAGCTGGTACCCGCGGCCCTTTATGGAACCCATTGAGGGCAATGAACCGTACGTCGCTGAAGCCCAAGAAGCCTTGCGTGCCACTCTATTGAGGATGCAGGACGACGGTTTTGCACCACAAGACACCGTCCTTTGGGGCTTTTCCCAGGGCGCCTGCCTTCTCTCGCATTTCATCCTGACCACGCCAATGCCATTCGGGGGGCTCCTGCTTTTCACTGGGGGCTATATCGGGAACGAATCCGTTGAATCCCAACAGGACAAACCTCTGCATGGTGTCCCTGTCCTTATTCGAAGCATCGAGCACGACCCGTGGGTCCCCTCCAGCCGGGTACAGGACACCGCGGAGATCCTGACCAGGCTGGGTGCAAAGGTTGACCTGCGGATCTCCCCGGGGTCCGAACACATCATCACTGATGAAGCCATGTCCGCGGCAAGCCGCCTGCTAAGCCAAGAACCGAGAAAACCAGCAGCTCGACATAGTCACCAACACTCAGCAGACCAGTAACACCACCACCCTTAGGAAAATCAAATGTCCATTTCGACCAACTCCACTCCTTCCACCCTCCTAGGGCTTACCCCTGGGATCTGGACTCTCGACAGCTCTCACAGCGAGATCGGTTTCACTGTTCGTCACGCAGGCATCAGCAAAGTACGCGGTAGTTTCGACGAGGTGACAGCCACCCTTCAGGTGTCAGACACACTGGAGAAGTCGGCGGCCACCGCAACCATCGCTGCGAAGAGCCTTAATTCCAACAACTTGGACCGCGATGCCCATGTTCGCGGCGGGGACTTTTTCGACGTCGAGCAGTTTCCCACCCTTACCTACCAGTCCACCGGATGCAGCAGAAATGGCGACACATACAACCTGGAGGGGAAACTGACAATCCGTGGCCTCACCAGGCCCGTAACCCTAGTAACCGAATTCAACGGCGTGACTGTCGATCCGTTTGGTGCGACTCGGGCAGGGTTCTCTGCCACAACGGTGATTAGCCGCAAAGAGTTTGGCCTAACGTGGAACGCGGCTCTTGAAGCAGGTGGCGTCCTGGTCGGAGACAAAGTCACGATCAACATCGACGCCGCGTTTATAGCAACCAACGCCTAAGTGTGTGTGACGGCGCGATGAGGAGATTGCTCTCCAAGTAGAAAGAATCGCGGTAAGGCCAAGTGCCGGGGACAGGCTGCATTAGCTACCAACGCCACCAAGACAATGTGCCGCCGTTGACGGCTGCGCAAGGTTCGAGCAGATGGAGTCGCCCTGAACCTCGCGCAATCTATCTCCCGCAACGGCAAATCACAACCTAAGGACCCTTTATGGACCTCGAATTTGAACATAACACTCTCGGACAGCGCGTGCTCTTCGCCCCAGGCAAAGCCGCGGAGAAGCTAGAGGCTGAAGTCTCCCGTCGCGGTGCACACAGCATCATGCTGATCGCTTCAAAGGCCGAGATCGAGATTGCGCTAGGAGTTAGTTCTGCCATCGAGGTAGCCCTGACTTATACGGATGTTGCCCCGCATGTGCCAGTCGAAAAGGCGGAGAAGGCGCGGGCGGCCGCCGCCGAAGCAGGTACTGATTTGCTGGTGTGTGTTGGCGGCGGATCAACGACAGGGTTGGCCAAGGCCATCGCCCTGACCAGTGGCCTGCCCATCGTCGCTGTTCCAACCACCTACGCCGGATCTGAAGCCACTAACGTCTGGGGCATGACGGAGGCGTCCCGCAAGACGACCGGAGTAGACGACGTTGTACTCCCCCAAACGATCATCTACGACGCCGAACTAACCTACTCCCTGCCAGCGGGGCTTTCCATGGCATCCGGATTGAATGCTTTGGCCCACTGCATTGATTCCATGTGGGCTCCAGGCAGTGACCCCATCAACCAGGCCTTGGCCACTGAGGGCATCCGGGCGCTGTCACAGGGCCTGCCGCGTATCAAGGCTGACCCGCGCGACCGGAAAGGACGGGAGCAGGCTCTCTACGGAGCCTATCTCTCGGCGGTCGCGTTCGCTGCCGCCGGCTCCGGTATGCATCATAAAATTTGCCATGTTCTTGGTGGCGCATACAACCTGCCTCACGCCGAAACTCATGCCGCTGTCCTCCCTCACGTTCTCGCGTTCAACGCTCCGGCTGCACCGGAGGCCGCCGCCCGTATTGCTGCCGCGTTTGGTGCCGAGGCAGCCGTCGATGGCCTTAACGCGCTGCAGGAGGCAATTGATGCGCCACGAGCGCTGAGGGACTATGGGCTGGCCGAGACGAGCATCTTGGAAGCAGTCCAGCTAATACTCCCGGTGGTCCCGCCAACGAACCCACGGTCGGTGACGCAGGATGCCCTCAGGCAACTACTCGAATCCGCATGGGCCGGAACGGTGCCAATACGCTGACTTGAAGGCGCTCCGTTGGATCATTTCTGCCTCGTTAACAGCGCAAGGTCATTCTGTTTGTAAAGAACGTCGGGTTGGTGGTTCTCACAGCTTTAGAAGGAAATGCTCGAGAGCTGAGAGGCGAGACGATGTTTGGCAGGGGTGCTTGCTTGCTTCGTTGAAGATACCTACAGCCAGCAGATCAGAGGAACTTTGGAGAAGATTTCGTGAACCAGGCTTTTGTGTACGACGCCGTGCGCACCCCGTTCGGCAAGTTCGGTTCCGGCCTTGCCGGTGTCCGCCCGGACGACCTTGCCGCGCACGTGATCAAGGAGTCCGTAAAGCGCGCCCCCGGGCTGGATCCGGAGCGGATTGATGAGGTGGTGTTCGGCAACGCCAACGGTGCCGGTGAGGAGAACCGGAACATCGCCCGGATGGGCACCCTGCTGGCGGGTTTGCCGGTGTCCATTCCGGGGACCACGGTGAACCGGCTCTGTGGCTCGTCGCTGGACGCGGCGATCATCGCCTCCCGCCAGATCAACGCCGGCGACGCGGACCTGATGCTCGTGGGCGGTGCGGAGTCGATGTCCCGCGCGCCGTGGGTGCTGCCGAAGACGGAGAAGCCCTACCCGGCCGGGGACATGACGCTGGCTTCCACCACCCTTGGGTGGCGGCTGGTGAACAAGGCGATGCCCAAGGAGTGGACCATCTCCCTGGGCGAGGCCACCGAACGGCTGCGCGAGAAGTACGGGGTGACCCGGCAGGCACAGGATGAGTTCGCCGCTAACTCCCACAACCTGTCCGCCGCGGCATGGGACGAAGGCTTCTACGACAACCTCGTGGCCCCGGTGCCGGGCACTGACCTGGTGCGGGATGAGGGCATCCGGCCCGGTTCCACCGCGGAGAAGCTTGCGGCACTGAAGACGGTGTTCCGTTCAGAGCCTGAGGGCGCCGAGGTGGGCGGCACGGTTACCGCCGGCAACGCATCCCCGTTGTCCGACGGCGCTTCCGCGGCCTGGGTGGGGTCCGAGGCTGCCGCCGGGCTGCTTGGGCTTGAGCCTCTCGCCCGCATCGCGGGCCGCGGTGCGCATGGCAACGACCCTCAGTACTTCGGCTTCGCCCCGGTGGAGGCTGCGAACAAGGCCCTCGCGAAGGCGGGCATCGGCTGGGACCAGGTGGGCGCCGTCGAACTTAACGAAGCCTTCGCCGCGCAGTCACTGGCCTGCATCAACGCCTGGGGCATCGACCCTGCCATTGTGAACGGGCATGGCGGGGCGATCGCGATGGGCCACCCGCTCGGCGCGTCCGGCACCCGGATCCTGGGCACCCTGGCCCGGTCCCTGCAGGCCTCCGGGGAACGGTGGGGCGTCGCGGCGATCTGCATCGGTGTGGGCCAGGGCCTGGCCGTGGTGCTCGAAAACGTTACTGCTCGGAAGGCGTAGGGGAATGTTGAACTTTGCAGATTCGGTCCAGGAGGCCGTGGCCGGGATCAGTGACGGTTCCACCGTGATGATCGGCGGGTTCGGCAACGCAGGGCAGCCGTTCGAACTGATTGACGCGCTGCTCGAATGCGGGGCCACCGGACTGACCGTGGTGAACAATAACGCCGGCCAGGGCGACCAGGGCCTGGCTCTGCTGATCAAGGAAGGCCGGGTGAAGAAGATGATCTGTTCCTTCCCGCGGCAGTCCGATTCCTGGCACTTCGACGCCAAGTACAAGGCCGGCAAGATCGAACTCGAACTGGTGCCGCAGGGCAACCTGGCCGAGCGCATCCGCGCTGCCGGTGCCGGGATCGGCGGGTTCTTCACGCCCACCGGGTATGGCACCATGCTGGCCGAAGGCAAGGAAACCCGGATCATCGACGGCCGCGGCCAGGTGTTCGAGACGCCCATCCACGCCGACGTTGCCCTGATCAAAGCCCTCAAAGCCGACGGCAAGGGCAACCTCGTCTACCGCAAGACCGCCCGGAACTTCGGCCCCATCATGGCCGCCGCTGCAAAGCACACCATCGTCCAGGTGTCCGAGGTCGTCCCGGTCGGCGGGCTCGACCCGGAGAACATCGTCACCCCCGGCATCTACGTCAATACGGTTGTCCGCGTGGCGGCTTCGAGTTCAGCAGGAAAGGTGGCTTGAGATGACCACTGCAACAACCTCCATCCAGACCTCCGCCACACCCCTGGGCCGGGATGACCTCGCCCGCCTCGTGGCCAAGGACATCGCCCCGGGATCGTTTGTGAACCTGGGCATCGGCCAGCCCACCCTTGTCTCCAACTACCTCACCGAGGACCAGGACATCACCCTCCACACCGAGAACGGGATGCTCGGCATGGGCCCGGAAGCCACAGGGGACGACATCGACGGCGACCTCATCAACGCAGGCAAGATCCCCGTGACTGAACTCCCGGGTGCGTCCTACTTCCACCACGCCGACTCGTTCGCGGTCATGCGCGGCGGGCACCTGGACATCTGCGTCCTGGGCGCCTTCCAAGTCTCCGCCACCGGTGACCTCGCGAACTGGCACACCGGGGCACCCGGGGCGATCCCCGCCGTCGGCGGCGCCATGGACCTCGCCACCGGCGCCAAGGACGTGTTCGTGATGATGACGCTCCTGACGCGTGAAGGCGCCTCCAAGATCGTGGAAACCTGCACCTACCCGCTCACCGGCGTCGGCTGCGTCACCCGCGTCTACACCGACAAAGCCGTGTTCCTCACCGGACCCGAAGGCGTCACCGTCCGCGAAACCTTCGGCTGCACCCTCGAAGAACTCCAGAAACTGGTACCCGTCCCGCTCAACTTGGCCGCCTAAGGCCGAGCTCCGAGCTGGCCCAGCAGCAGGCAAGAGCATACGGAATGGTACTCCGCGCCCGTCATGTGGCAGGACGAGCGTCCTCTGTTGATGGACTACTGCAGGACTTGGAGCTTCATGTTTCGGCCGCGGGCCAACGACATCGAGAGGGTATAAGGAATGCGTACTGCTCTGAATGCCGTATCGGGCAGTGGTGAAGTAACGGTCTTTTCACCTGGTGTGGCTGAAGTTGTGGTCGCAAAGGCAGCAGACCTCGACCACGCTCTCCACAACGCGGTTACTTTGGTGATGGAAACCGCTATCGAGCGTCGAACGGGAATTATGATGACCCGCCTAGGCATCGGGAGGTACATTGTGCAGGTCCATCCAGAAGTCCCAGTTGGGCTCATCCGCGAACGACATGTACTGAAGGCGGACCAATAGGCTGCACGGTTACCTTCTCTGTGCCGGCCGTAGAGACGCGTTGGTCCACACAGCCAATCTGAAGCGCCGCTAATAGCCCTGGTGCAGCTGGTGAGGCAGTTCAAT
>NZ_AOFD01000083.1 GCF_000332815.1 Arthrobacter nitrophenolicus | reverse complement strand
GTCCACACCGGCCAGGACCTGGTCCAGGAACGGGCGGCGGGTCAGCTTGGTGAATGTTTCCTCGTGCAGCGAGTCCAGGGACACGTTGATCCGGGTCAGTCCGGCGGCCTTGAGGGGCGCTGCCTTCCTGGCGAGCCCCACTCCGTTGGTGGTCATGGAAATCGGCAGGTCGGGATGGTTCCGCCGCAGCTCCGCGATGATGTCCACCAGGTCGTGCCGCACCAGCG
Organism: Arthrobacter nitrophenolicus; assembly: GCF_000332815.1. GTDB lineage: Bacteria > Actinomycetota > Actinomycetes > Actinomycetales > Micrococcaceae > Arthrobacter > Arthrobacter nitrophenolicus. The sequence continues at coordinate 12,793 of NZ_AOFD01000083.1, read as the reverse complement.
GCTCACCGCCGGTCAGCCGGAGTTCGCGGACGCCCAACTGCTCCACGCCAATCCGGACAATCCGGACAATTTCCTCCGCAGACATGACCGCCTGTTTCGCGAGCCATTCGAGGCCCTCTGCAGGCATGCAGTACGTGCAGCGCAGGTTGCACTTGTCTGTCAGGGACAGCCGCATATCTGTGGCACGGCGGCCGTAGCGGTCCACCAGCCCGGCACCCGCGCCGGCAGGACGGGCTGCCGGTACGGACAGCCCGGCATCCTCCCGCGGCTGCGGCATTCCTAGCTGGACACTCATGAAATCAGGCTACGCCACGATGGGCTGTAGATCACATTCGTGTCCACCCCCGGTGCCGAGCCGACCAATCCGGAACGCACCGGCGCTTCCAGCCACGCGCAAACCTATGCTGGACGTGTGGACAGTTCCCGGCAGCAGCAGGCAGCGCACGACGGCGGCACGGGCCGTGGCGGTCCCGCGGCTGCGGACGTGGAGCAGCCGTCCAACGAACGCCAGCGCCGCCGCTTGGCCGCCGCCGCCGGCGTGGTTGCTGTCGGGGCAGCTGTGGTGCTGGGGGAACTCCTGGCGGGACTGCTGAGCCCCTCGCTCTCGCCGATGACTGCTGTTGGCGGCGCCGTCATCGATGCTGTCCCGCCCGGCGTCAAGGACTGGGCGGTCGCCTTGTTCGGCACAGCGGACAAGGCCGCACTCCTTGTTGGCATGGGCCTGGTGATCGCCGTCCTCGCCGGGATGGCAGGGGACCTCGAGGTCCGGCGGCGCTTTGCCGGCGTGGCAATTGTCGCGGTCTTCGGCCTGGTGGGAGTGGCCGCGGTTTTGACGAGGGCGCAGGTGACGCCCGCAGCATTTGCCTTGCCGGTGGTGACCGCTGTCCTCGCAGCCGTACTGCTGCGGTTCCTGATCCGCAGGCTTGAGGCGGCGGCCGAAACTGGAACAACGGATGGCAGCGCGCGCCGCAGGTTCCTGCGGACCCTTGCAGGCGGTGCGCTTGCCACGGCGGCGGGCGGAATCCTTGCCGGGGCCTGGCGCGGCGCTACGGCGGGAGTGAATGACGCCCGGGAGCGGCTGAGGCTGCCGGGAGCGGCATCGCATGCCCCGGCCATACCCGCCGGAGCCGAAGCCGGAGTGGAAGGGATGCAGCCCCTGGTGACTCCCAACCGGGACTTTTACCGCATCGATACGGCGTTGTCCGTGCCGGCGGTTAATCCGGACACATGGTCCTGAGGGTCACCGGAATGGTCGAGCGCGAGGTGGAGCTGGACTTCGCGTCACTTCTGGCCAAGCCCCTCATCGAGCGGCACGTGACCATCGCCTGCGTCTCCAACCCGGTGGGCGGTGATCTGATCGGCAACGCGCGCTGGTTGGGCTGGCCCGTCCGCGAGCTGCTCGGCCAGGCCGGACCCCGCGCCGAAGCGGATATGGTGCTTTCCCGCAGCGCGGACGGCTGGACCGCCGGCACCCCGCTGGAAGTCCTGACGGACAACCGGGACGCGCTGCTGGCCGTCGGCATGAACGGCGAGCCCCTGCCACTGGAACACGGATTTCCTGTCCGGCTGGTGGTGCCGGGGCTCTACGGATACGTCTCGGCCACCAAATGGGTCACCGAACTCAAAGTCACCAGGTTTGCCGACGACGCCGCCTACTGGACCCCGCGCGGCTGGTCAGAGCGGGGACCCATCAAGACCTCGTCCCGGATCGACGTGCCGCGCGGTGGTCGGTCTGTGCCGGCCGGGACCATCACGTTCGGTGGCGTCGCCTGGGCCCAGCACACCGGCATTGGGAAAGTGGAGCTCCGCGTCAACCGTGGCCCATGGCGGGAAGCCCGGCTCGCACCGGGCATCTCGGTGGACACCTGGTACCAGTGGACGCTGGACGTTGACCTGACTCCAGGGCAGTACGAGGTGCAGGTGCGTGCAACGGATCTGCGCGGCGCAAGCCAGGACGAGGAGCAGCGGCCTGTGGCGCCGGACGGGGCCACCGGTTTCCACACGGTTAGAGTGGACGTGAAATCCTGACGGCCACAACCGAAGGCACCTCCATGACCAGCACGAACCCGCACGGCCACCAGAAGGGCCGGGCCCGGTCCACCGCCAGCCACCTGGCAGCCGTCACGGAACTCCTTCGCCCCTTACGCGGCTCCGCCCGTACTGAACTCCTCCCTCTGTCCAGCGCCCTCGGGCGCGGCCTCGTGGAGGACGTCACGGCACCCGTCAGCCTCCCGCCGTTCGCCAACTCCCAGATGGACGGTTACGCCATCCGCTCCAGCGACGTGCCCGACGGCGGCACGGACCTGCGCGTCGCGGCTCCCGTTCCGGCGGGCGCCGGCGCGGCAACCCTGGAAGCCGGAACCGCGGCGCCCATCATGACAGGGGCGATGATCCCTGAAGGCGCCGACGCCGTCGTACCCATCGAACGGGCCAGCCCGGACCACTTCCTTCCGGCGGGCGATGCGGCGCGGGTGAAGCTGCCTGCCGCCGCCCCCGGCACCTACGTTCGCGTGGCAGGAAGCGATATCGCAGCGGGGGAGCAGGCACTGGCCGCCGGCACCTTCCTCGGCCCTGCCCAGCTGGGACTGCTGGCCGCCCTCGGCCTCCCCGAGGTCACCGTGTACCAGGCGCCCGCCGTCCTGCTGGTCACCACCGGGGACGAGGTTGTGGAGCCGGGCCGCGATCTTCCGGCCGGCAAGATCTACGACTCCAACGGCACCCTCCTGGAAGCCGCCATGACCCAGGCGGGGCTGCGGGTCCTGCGGGCAGGTATCTCAACGGACAACCCCGAAGAACTGCGCACCCTGCTGCGGAGCCAGGGTGCCGGGGCAGACCTGATCGTCACCACCGGCGGGGTGAGCCAGGGCGCTTATGAGGTGGTCCGGCAGGCAATGGCGGACCAGCCGGTGGAATTCCTGCACGTGGCGATGCAGCCCGGCGGCCCGCAGGGGATCGGCACCTTCGAAGGCACCCCGTTCCTCGGCTTTCCCGGCAACCCCGTGAGCTGCCTGGTCTCCTTCGAGATGTTCCTCCGCCCCGCCCTCTCGCAGCTGCTCGGCGCCCCGGCCGCCCGGCTGCCGGTCCGGGCCCGCCTGGGGCACCCGCTCACGTCCCCCGAACACAAACACCAGGTGCGGCGCGGCAGGCTCCGGCCGGATGGAACGGTGCAGCTCGAAGGCGGCGAAAGCTCGCACCTGATGCACGCCCTGGCCGGATCGAATGTGCTGGTGCATGTGCCCGAAGGCGTAGCCGCCCTCGGCACCGGGGATGAGGTGGAAGTATGGATGCTGTGAATGCAGAACAGACCCCCGGCGCCCTGACGCATCTGCGCCAGGACGGCAGCGCCCAGATGGTGGACGTCTCCACCAAAGCAGAGACCACCCGAGAGGCCACGGCCACCGCAACCGTCAACACCACGGCGGAGGTGATGGGCCTCCTCGGCTCCGGCGGACTTCCCAAGGGTGATGCCCTGGCCGTGGCGAGGGTTGCCGGGATCATGGCCGCCAAAAAGACGCCGGAACTGGTTCCGCTGTGCCATCCGCTGCCGTTGTCCAAGGTGACGGTGGACTTTGAACTGGCCGCCGAGTCCGTCATCATCGTGGCCACCGTGAAGACACGCGGGGTCACCGGCGTCGAGATGGAGGCGCTCACGGCAGCTTCCGTGGCCGCCCTGAGCGTGTACGACATGATCAAGGCCGTGGACAAGCACGCCGTCCTCACTGACATCAAGGTGCTCGCCAAGAGCGGCGGCAAGAGCGGAGACTGGGCCCTGTGACCATCCATGCCACGCACAGTGCCCCTGAACCGCACCGGCACGGCGAGGTCCAGGGCCGGAAAGCCGGTGTGGTCATCGCGTCCACGCGGGCTGCCGCCGGGATCTACGACGACGAAACCGGCCCCGTGATCACCGACTGGCTGACCGAACACGGCTTCGAGGTGTTCCCCGCCATGGTGGTCCCGGACGGCGAGCCCGTGGGCGCCGCCATCCGCGCCCTCCTGACCCAGCGCCCCGCCGTCGTCATCACCAGCGGCGGAACGGGCCTGAGCCCGGACGACCGGACCCCCGAAGTCACGCTTCCCCTGCTGGACCGCGAAATCCCCGGAATCATGGAAGCGATCAGGCGCGCCGGCGCCGCGAAGACTCCACTGGCGGCCCTGGGCCGCGGATATGCCGGCGCGGCCAAGAGTACGTTTATTGTTAATCTCCCCGGCTCACCAAAAGGGGTCATGGACGGACTCGCCGTCCTGGACCCGGTGATCGGACACCTCTGCGACCAGCTGGAAGGCGGACATGGGCACTGAAGCATTCGAGGTGGTTTCCGCTGTCCTGAGCGCGGAACCCATCTCCGTAGACCAGGCGATTGCTGCCGTGGAGAGCGATACCGCGGGCGCCGTGGTGAGCTTCAGCGGCGTCGTGCGCAACCACGACGGCGGGAAGCAGGTCAACCGCCTCAGCTACAGTGCGCACCCCACGGCACACCAGGTGATGTCCGACGTCGTTGCGCGCCTGGTTGCCGAGCAGAACGCGGCGTCCGGCACAACCGGGAACGCCGCCACCGGAGACGCGGCGGCTCAGCCCGTCCGCATCTGGGCCGCCCACCGGATCGGCATGCTCGAAATCGGCGACCCCGCCTTGGTCTGTGCAGTCTCCGCCGCCCACCGCGGCCAGGCCTTCGCCGTGTGTTCGGAACTGGTGGACCGCATCAAGGAGCAGGTGCCCATCTGGAAGGAACAGTTCTTCTCCGACGGTACGGTGGAATGGGTCGGCGCCGGCGCCTGACGCCGGGAGGGTCCTGAAAAAAAGCAATCGATTAAGTCACGGACACCGTGACTTGGCGTGACCGTTGGTGCCCGCTTCCTGCGAGGTAACGCACACCCTCCGGTTCCTTGCCCCGGCAGGCCCACCGGTAGGGTTAAGGCATGACCCAACAACACTCCGATCCCAAGCTGGTGGCCGTCCTCGGCGCCAACGGACGCATGGGCGCCGAAGCCGTGAAAGCCGTTGAAGCCGCACCCGACATGAAGCTCGTCGCAGCCTTGGGGCGGGGCGATTCCCTGGACCAGGTCACCGCCGCCGGAGCGCAGTACCTGGTGGACCTGACAGTGCCGGAAAGCACCGAGCAAACGTCCGGTTCGCCGTCGAACACGGGATCCACGCCGTGGTGGGCACCACGGGCTGGGACGCCGGCCGCCTCTCCGCGCTGGAGGCGCTGCTGGCCGAGCACCCGGACACCGGTGTGCTCATCGCCCCCAACTTTGCCGTGGGCTCGGTACTCGCCTCGGCGTTCGCCGCGAAGGCCTCAAAGTACTTCGAATCCGTGGAGATCATCGAACTGCACCACCCGGACAAGGTGGATGCGCCCTCCGGTACTGCCGTCCGCACTGCGCAACTGATCGCCGCGGAACGCAGCGCCGCCGAGGTTCCGCCCAGCCCGGACGCCACTACCAGCGAATTGGCCGGCGCCAGGGGCTGCGAGGTGGATGGCGTGCGGGTGCACAGCGTGCGGCTGCGCGGGCTGGTGGCGCACCAGGAAGTCCTGCTGGGCGGTCCCGGTGAGCAGCTGACCTTCAGGCACGATTCCTACGACCGCGCCTCCTTCATGCCCGGCGTCCTCCTGGGCGTGCGGAACGTGGCATCCCACCCCGGCCTCACCGTGGGCCTGGACGGCTACCTGGATCTGGGAATCTAGCCATGGGCGGGTTCCTGGCGGCCTTCCGGAAGAACCGCACCAAGATCTGGGTGGGTGCGGTGACCCTGCTGCTGGTCTTTTATCTGGTGGTGTCCTTCCAGCGTTCCATCCTGCTCCTGACGGACAGCAACCTGGCGGCCCAGGCGATCGGCGCCGCGTACCTGGTGCTGCCCGTGATCGGCGCCTGGGCCCTGATCCGGGAACTGCTGTTTGGCGCCCGCACGGAGCAGATGGCAAAGGTGCTGGAGGCTGAGGGGGGCCTCCCCGTGGACGAACTGCCCCGCACGCCCGGCGGCCGGATCGTCCGGGCGGCAGCCGACGCCGAGTTTGAAAAGTACCGGGCCGAGGCTGAAGCCGCACCTGATGACTGGCGCTCCTGGTTCCGGCTGAGCTGCGCCTACGACGCCGCCGGTGACCGCAAGCGAGCCCGGGCATCCATGCGCGACGCCGTCCGGCTGTTCCGCGGCAAGGTCCCGGCTTCCTAGCAGCCTGGGTAGCGGCGGGGGCGGCCGGGGGAAGCCTGGGTCAGCGGAGGGCCTTGAGCTCGCCCCGGCCGGCCTGGCTCGCCGTGTGGCCCAGCCATTCCAGTGGACCGCGCCATTTCAACACCGCAAACACCACGCCGACAATGATGGCCACGGCCGCGTGCGCAAAGTACATGCCGTCCTCCGTCCAGCCGGCCGGCAGCGGCTTGAGGTAGAACCCGGACACCACCCAGACGTGCACCGTGTACAGCGTCAGTGTCATGGCGCCTGGCCCGCGCAGCGGAAGCAGCAGGTCCAGGTCAACCCATTCGGCCAGCCGCCCCAGCAGCAGGCAGGCGCCGATGACGGCCACCGCTACGGCTGACGTGTGCAGCAGGTCCAGCGTGGTTCCCGAGTGCGGCGCAGCGGACGCCAGCCACCACCACGATCCTTCCTGCGGAATGCCGGTCAGGTTCACCTGGAGGACGCTGTCCAGCGGGTAGCCGGGCGAGTTGAGGACCTGCTCAAGTGCGGCACGCCCGCCCCAGCTTTCCATCGCGGTCACGCCCAGGGCCTTGGCTGCCACGGCCACTGCCGACCCCAGCACCAGGAGCACTACCGGAACCAGGGCCTTGTGGAGCATGAGCCGGCCGACCACCAGTCCCACCAGCAGGTAGGAAAGCCACTGGAACACCGGGTAGTAGCCGGTGAAGAACAGGTCCGCCAGCAGCCGGCCTGGCGTGCCGAGGTCTTCCCATTTCGGGTTGTGGCCCAGGCTCAGCGGCGGTTCTGCGGCGAGCAGCCAGGGCCGCAGGAGGTAGGCCAACACGGGGGACGCCAGGATCCAGCCCGCGGCCCAGGCGCAAAGGTGTTTCAGCCGGAGGCCCAGGAACGGCAGGACACAAAGGAACAGCACGGCGTAGTGGACCAGGATGATCGCCAGGTTTACTTCCACTCCGCCGAGCGTGAGTCCGACGGCGGCAATCACCAGGGCGCGCAGGGCAATGCCGCGGCGGGCGGCAGAGAGCCCGCTGCCGTCCAGGGGCTGGTGCTTTCCGGTGGACAGGGCGAGCCCCACCCCGGCCAGCACCGCGAACAACGCGGCGGCCCGGCCCGAAAATGTCAGGCCGATCCACGTGGGCGTGAGGTCAGCGTTCGACTCGAAAGTGGGCAGCAGGTGCGTGGCCATCATTCCCAGCAGTGCCAGCCCGCGGGCCGCGTCAATGCCGTAGAGCCGTGCGGGAACGGAGGCGCCCCGGGTCTTCCGGGAGGCTTTGGCCGGGCTGCGGGACGTCATGAGCCGATCGTCTCACACCTGCCTTTGAACGGCCTGTCAAGTGTCAGCGCACATCGGTTGCCGCGGTACGCACTGGTCTGCCGGGGTTTCAAGGACCGGCTGGTACGGATCCTTGTATTCGAATATATGTTCGAATAAGATAGGCGGCATGCAAACCCCAGCACGCGGTATCCCAGGAGACGGGCGGAATGGCGTCGGGCCCGGTTCTGCCGGCGTCCTCAAGGCCATGAGCCCGGGAGTGGTGGATTTCCTCTTCCGGCAACTGGTCGCCGGCCGGCCGGCCGAAGATGTCCAGTGGGAACAGGAAGGCATCAGCCTTTCCAGCCAGCCGGAGGGGGCCGAACTGGCCCGCCGCCTCGCCGAGACTGACATCGACGCACTCACGCCCCTGGAATTGTTCCACTACGTCCGGGCAGCCCAGCGGCTTGCCTCCTGGGCGGAGGGCCTTCGGCAGGCTGCCGTGGGACGCTATTGCGGGTCCCCTGCGGATTAAGCCCGGGCGCAGGTCCCGGCCCGCGCCTAGGATGGAAAAGTGACCGGGCTGCCATCTGTCTCCAGTGAACCTGCCGGGACCCTGACTGTGGCCACCGTCCAGTACGAGGCCGTCGAGGGCGTGGCAGACAATGCGGTCCAGCATGTGCGGCTCATTGAGGATGCCGACGCGCACGGTGCCCGGTTGGTCCTGTTTCCGGAACTGTCGCTGACCGGCTACCGCCTGGACCTGCTCTCCCTGGACGAATCGTGGATTGATCCCGCCGACGCGCGGCTCCGCCCCCTCCGGGAAATCTGCAGGCGGACCGGAATCACGGCCGTGGTCGGTGCCCCGTGCCGGGATGCGGACGGTTCGCCCCGCCTTGCCTCGCTGGTACTGCATCCGGACGGCAGTACGGAGCGTGCCTTCAAGTCCCACCTGCATGGCCACGAAAAGGAGCTGTTCGAGCCCGGGGTCGGGCCGCACGTCATGGTCCTCGACGGCTGGCGGATTGCCCTCGCGCTGTGCTTTGACGCCGCGGTTCCGGAGCATGCAGGTGCTGCCGCCGCCGGGGGAGCGGACGCCTACTGCGTCTCCGGACTGTACACCCGCGGCGAGGAGCGCCGGCTCGACCTCCACCTCGGGGCGCGCGCGATGGATCACCGGATGTTCACGCTGCTGGCCAACCTCGGCGGCAGAACGCCAATCGGTGAGTCGTGCGGGCTGAGCGGAATCTGGAGCCCGGACGGGATGCCGCTGAAGCGTGCTGCAGGAAACCGGACGGAGGTGGTCGCCGGCCTCCTGCAGCGCAGCACCCTCCTGCGCTACCGGCACGGTGGACCGGTATCCGGCGGCGGGCGGCGCGACATTTGACGTGCATCACGCCCGTGGCATTGTCCTAACCAGCGGGGGACAGGGTAACGTTTTTTCCATGGCTGACTCTTCCGCGCACATCCCTGCCCTCGGTACCCTCCTGACCGCGATGGTCACGCCGTTCACCAAGGACGGCGCAGTGGACTACGAGCAGGCGGCTAAGCTGGCCACAAAACTGGTGGACGACGGCTGCGACGGCCTGGTGGTCACCGGAACCACCGGCGAGACGTCCACCCTCACGGACGAAGAGAACCTCGGCATGTTCCGCACCGTCAAGGAAGCCGTGGGCGGACGTGCGGCCATCATTGCCGGCACCGGAACCAACGACACCGCGCACTCGGTGCACCTTTCCCAGCAGGCCGCAGCCCTCGGCGTCGACGGCCTCCTGCTGGTCACCCCGTACTACAACAAGCCCAGCCAGGCAGGCGTGCGCGCCCACTTCGAAACCATCGCCTCCGCCGTCGACGTGCCCGTGATGCTGTACGACATCCCGGGCCGCTCCTCCATCGCGATCGAGCCGGACACCATGATCCGCCTGGCGCAGCACCCCAACATCGTGGCCGTGAAGGACGCCAAGGCCGACCTCGTCGCCGCCACCCGCGTCATGGCCGAAACGGACCTCCTCTTCTACTCCGGCGACGACGGACTGACCCTGCCTTGGATGGCGCTGGGCGCCGTCGGCCTGGTGGGCGTCACCACGCACGTGGTAACCCGCCGGTTCCGCGAACTCATCGACGCCGTCAACGCCAACGACCTCGGCACCGCCCGGAAGATCAACTTCGACCTCCAGCCGGTAGTCCGCGCCACCATGACCCGGGTCCAGGGGGCCGTGGCGGCCAAACAGATTCTTAAATGGCAGGGAGTCCTGCCCAACTCGATTGTCCGTTTGCCCCTCGTGGAGCCGGACGAAGCCGAGATCGAAATCATCCGCGGGGATTTGGCGGAAGCCGGGCTGGTCTACTCCTGAAGGTGAAGACCGGCACCCTTCCACCTGGAAAGTAGTGCAATATGACCCAAACCGCCCTAACCGGCCTTGTCACCCCTCCCCGCCTGCCTGCGGGTACGCTGCGGATCGTTCCGCTCGGCGGCCTGGGGGAGATCGGCCGGAACATGGCCGTGTTCGAAATCGACGGCAAGCTGCTGGTCGTGGACTGCGGAGTCCTCTTCCCGGAGGAAACCCAGCCCGGCGTTGACCTCATCCTGCCTGACTTCTCGTATATCGAGGACCGGCTGGACGATATTGTGGCCGTTGTCCTCACCCACGGCCACGAGGACCACATCGGCGCTGTCCCGTACCTGCTGAAGCGGCGGAGTGACATTCCGCTGGTCGGTTCGCAGCTGACTCTCGCCCTGATCGAGGCGAAGCTCCAGGAGCACCGCATTCGGCCTTACACCCTCACGGTGGAGGAAGGCCAAGTGGAGAAATTCGGGCCGTTCGAGTGCGAATTCGTCGCCGTCAACCACTCCATCCCGGATGCCCTGGCCGTGTTCATCCGCACCGCCGGCGGCACCGTCCTGCACACCGGCGACTTCAAGATGGACCAGCTCCCGCTGGACGGCCGCATCACCGACCTCCGCCACTTCGCCAAGCTCGGCGAAGAGGGCGTGGACCTGTTCATGTCCGACTCCACCAATGCGGACATCCCCGGCTTCACCACCGCGGAAAAGGAAATCGGCCCCACGCTGGAACGGCTCTTCGCCCAGGCCAGCAAGCGGATCATCGTGGCATCCTTCTCCTCCCACGTCCACCGGGTCCAGCAGGTCCTGGACGCGGCGGCAAAGCACAACCGCAAGGTCGCCTTCGTGGGCAGGTCCATGGTGCGCAACATGGCCATCGCCGAGAAGCTCGGGTACCTGGATGTGCCGGCCGGCCTGATCGTAGACATCAAGAACATCGACAACCTCCCGGACAACCGCGTGGTCCTCATGTCCACCGGCTCCCAGGGCGAGCCCATGGCTGCCCTGTCCCGGATGGCCAACGGCGACCACCGCGTGGTGGTGGGGGACGGCGACACCGTCATCCTGGCCTCCAGCCTGATCCCGGGCAACGAGAACGCCGTGTTCCGGATCATCAACGGCCTCCTCAAGCTGGGCGCGACGTGATCCACAAGGGCAACGCCAAAGTCCACGTCTCCGGGCATGCCGCGGCCGGTGAGCTGCTCTACTGCTACAACATCCTTGAGCCGCTCAACGCCATGCCCGTGCACGGCGAGACCCGGCACCTGCTGGCCAACGGCAAGATCGCGATCGAGTCCGGCGTCCCGGAAGCCAGCGTCATCCTCGCGGACAACGGCACCGTGGTGGACCTCAAGGACCACCGGGCGGATGTCGTGGGCCAGGTGGAAGTCGGCTTCGTCTACGTGGACGGTTCCAGCGTCGGCGAAATCACCGACGCCGACCTCAAGGACCGGCGGATCCTGGGCGACGAAGGCTTCATCTCGATCATCACCGTGATCCACCGGGCCACGGGCAAAGTGGTGTCCGGGCCGGAAATCCACGCCCGCGGCGTTGCCGAGGACGACTCCGTGTTCGACGACATCATCCCCAAGATCAACAGTGCCCTGGAGGAAGCGGTCCTCAACCACGCCGACCACACCACCCACCAGCTCCAGCAGGTGGTCCGCCGGGTCGTGGGAACGTGGGTAAACCGCAAGCTCCGCCGCCGTCCCATGATCATCCCGGTGGTGCTCGAGGCCTGATCGGCCCGGGCATGGCGGCAGCCCGCCGCGCCACGTGACACGTCCGTCCACGTCATTGCCCACAGGGCCCGGTTCAACGAACCGGGCCCTGTGGCGTCCCCGGCAGGCATGGCCTGCCCGGGCCCTGATATCCCCGGAAAACCGGCCTTGTTCCGGTAGCGTGGCTACTATGGCCACACGTACTACTTCCGCGCGCAGTGGAACAGCCAGGGGCAGCTCCAGCAGTAAATCCGGCAGTTCCGCCGGCCGCGGTTCCGGCTCGGCCGCATCCAAGTCCGGCCGGGGCGGAGGCTCCACCAGCACGGCCCGCACCCGGCAACTCCCCGCCGTCGAACACCACCAGCCATGGCTGCTGCGGGTGGTGGGAGGTGCCTGGCTCGGCCTGGGCCACCTGGTGGGCGGGGGAGTGCGCCGGATCGGCCACGACGTCAGCGACCTCCCCGCCGAGGAGCGGCGTGACGGCGCAGCCCTGTTCAACCTCGCCCTCGGCATCTTCATCGCCACGTTTGCCTGGTGGGGCCTGACCGGCTGGTTCCCGGACGCCGTGTATGCCGTGGTCAACGGCACGTTCGGCTGGATGTCGCTGCTGCTCCCGCTGATGCTGTTCGTGTGTGCCTTCCGGCTCTTCCGCCAGCCCACCGACGGTCGCGGCAACAACCGGGTGGGCATCGGCTTCCTCATCATGACCTTCGCCGGCTGCGGGCTTGCGCACATCCTGGGCGGCCAGCCGACAGTGGCGCAGGGCTTCGACGGCCTGCGCCAGGCAGGCGGCATGCTGGGTTTCCTGGCGGCCACCCCGCTGGCAGCCATCCACCCGGCCGTGCCGCTGGTCCTCTACGGCCTGCTGGCATTCGTCTCGCTGCTGATCATCACCGCCACGCCTTTCACCGCCATCCCGCGGCGGCTGCGCGGTGCGTACGAGCACCTCATGGGCATCGACCTGATGGACCAGGACCAGCAGGACAAGCACGACCGCAGCTACCTGGAGCGCACGGCGCCGGCCGCGCCCAAGAGGAAGAAACGGCGGCTCTTCGGCAAGGACGAGGAGCCCGACGCCGGTCTGGACGGCTATGTGGGCGACGAAGCGTTCGAGCACGCCGTGATCGACGACGACGAGGGCGATTCCCCGGCTCCGCGTCCCGCCCCCGGCGTCCGTCGGCCCACCCAGGCCGAGATCGCCGTCGAGAAGATCAAAGCCGCCCAGGGACTGGGCGCCGCCGGTGCCGCGGCACCGGCAGACGCCACCGAAGCCATCCCGATGATCACCCCCGGCATGGCCGCCGGCGCCGGGCCGGCGC
>NZ_AOFD01000082.1 GCF_000332815.1 Arthrobacter nitrophenolicus | reverse complement strand
GGCCGAGGGGCGAGGCCCGGCGGTGGCTGGCCGAAGTGGAGGCAGGGGACCTGGCCGGACGGCGTCCGGCCGAACTCTCGGGCGGGCAGGCGCAGCGGGTGGCGGTGGCACGCGCGCTCGCCGCCGATCCCGCCCTCCTCCTGCTGGACGAACCGCTGGCGGCGCTGGACATCCACTCAGCCCCGATGCTGCGCCGCCTGCTCAAACGCGTGCTCGCCGGCCGGCAGGCCATCATCGTCACGCACGATGTGCTGGACGCGCTGATGCTCGCGGACCGGGTGGCCATCCTGGAGGGCGGCCGCATCGTGGAGATAGGCCCCACCCGGCAGGTGCTCGAACGGCCCCGGAGTTCCTTCGCCGCCGGCCTTGCCGGGCTGAACTTCGTGCCGGGTACGCTGACGGCCGCCGGGGTCAGGACCAGCCAGGGGCTGGAGGTTTACGGGCACCTGGAGGATGCCGGCCAGGTGCGGGCGGCGGGCCGGCCCGGCGTGGCGGTGTTTCCGCCGTCGGCCGTGTCGGTGTTCGTGACCGACGCGCACGGCAGCCCCCGCAACTCCTTCGCCGTCGCCATCACGGACCTGGAGCCCCACGGCGACCAGATCCGGGTCCGGGCGGGCGGGATGGCGGCGGACATCACCCCGGCGGCCTCGGCCGACCTGGGGCTGGTTCCCGGCATGACGGTGCATTTCGTGGTCAAGTCCGCCGAGGTGTCCGTCTACGAGGCATGACCGGGGGGACTTCCGGCTCTGGACAGGGGTTTCGCCGTGGGCAAACATGGCTAGTGAATCAGTCGTCACAAAGTTGAGCGTAGTAGACTCAACTTAGGAAAACTGCCCTGAAAGGAGCTCTCTTTGGACGTCAAATTCACCACCAAGAGCCAGGAGGCTCTTTCGGCTGCGGCCATGAACGCCTCCACGGCCGGCAACCCGCAGGTGGAGCCCGCGCACCTGCTCAAGGCGCTGATGGACCAGCGTGAAGGCGTTGCCGTTGCGCTGCTGCGCGCCACCGGCGCCGAGCCGGACGCGGTCAGCGTCCAGGCCAGCAGCGCCATCAAGGCACTGCCCGCCACGTCCGGCGGTTCCAGCCAGCAGGCGCAGCTCTCCCGTCCCGCGCTGCAGGCCATCCAGAACGCCAAGGAGGAAGCCGACCGGCTGGGCGACACCTTCGTCTCCACCGAGGTCCTCCTCCTGGGCCTTGCGGGCGGAAACGATGCAGCGGCGCGGGTGCTGCGCGACGCCGGCGCCTCCCGCGAAGCACTGCTCGCCGCCCTGCCGGGTGTCCGCGGTGACCGCAAGGTGGACGGCCCGGACCCGGAGAATACCTTCCAGGCCCTTGAGAAGTACGGCGCGGACCTCACTGCCATGGCCCGTGCCGGCAAACTGGACCCGGTAATCGGCCGTGACTCCGAAATCCGGCGCGTGGTCCAGGTCCTGAGCCGCCGCACCAAGAACAACCCGGTACTCATCGGTGAACCGGGTGTGGGCAAGACGGCCGTGGTGGAAGGGCTGGCGCAGCGGATGGTGGCGGGCGACGTCCCGGAAAGCCTGCGCGGCAAGACGCTGATCTCGCTGGACCTTGGTTCCATGGTTGCCGGCGCAAAGTACCGCGGCGAATTCGAAGAGCGGCTGAAGGCCGTCCTTGAGGAGATCAAGGGCTCCGAAGGCAGATTGTCACCTTTATCGACGAGATCCACACCGTGGTGGGCGCCGGTGCCACCGGTGATTCCTCGATGGACGCGGGCAACATGCTCAAGCCCATGCTGGCCCGCGGCGAGCTGCGGCTGATCGGTGCCACCACCCTGGATGAGTACCGCGAAAACATCGAGAAGGACGCCGCGCTCGAACGCCGGTTCCAGCAGGTCTATGTTGGCGAGCCCAGCGTGGAGGACACCATCGGAATCCTCCGCGGCCTGAAGGAACGCTACGAGGCGCACCACAAGGTGTCCATCGCGGACTCCGCTTTGGTGGCCGCCGCGACGCTGTCCAACCGCTACATCTCCGGCCGGCAGCTGCCGGACAAGGCCATCGACCTGGTGGACGAGGCCGCGTCCCGGCTGCGCATGGAGATCGACTCCGCCCCGGAGGAAATCGACCAGCTCCAGCGCCTGGTGGACAGGCTCACCATGGAGGAGCTGGCGCTGCAGGATGAGAAGGACGAGGCGTCCGTGGAGCGGCTGGCAGCCCTCCGCGCGGACAAGGCAGACAAGGAAGAGGAGCTCAACGGGCTGAAAGCCCGCTGGGAGGCAGAGAAGGCGGGCCTCAACCGGGTGGGCGACCTGAAGGCCAAGCTGGACGAGCTGCGGTCCGCCGCTGACAAGGCCCAGCGCGAAGGCGACCTGGAAACTGCTTCCCGGATCCTCTACGGCGAGATCCCTGCGCTGGAACGCGAGCTGAACATGGCTGCGGAAGCCGAAGCGGCCGTCACCGACAAGTCCTCACAAATGGTGGCCGAGGAAGTGACGGCCGAGGACATTGCCGAGGTGATCTCCGCCTGGACCGGCATCCCCGCCGGCCGCATGCTGCAGGGCGAAAGCCAGAAGCTGCTGCACATGGAGGAGGAGCTGGGCAGGCGGCTGATCGGCCAGGCCAAGGCCGTTGCGGCGGTGTCTGATGCCGTCCGGCGTGCCCGGGCCGGCATCAGCGACCCCAACCGGCCCACCGGCTCGTTCCTCTTCCTGGGTCCCACCGGCGTCGGCAAGACCGAACTGGCCAAGGCCCTGGCTGACTTCCTGTTCGACGACGAACGCGCCATGGTGCGCATCGACATGTCCGAGTACGGCGAGAAGCACTCCGTGGCACGGCTTGTGGGCGCGCCTCCGGGCTACATCGGCTACGAGGAGGGCGGCCAGCTGACCGAGGCCGTGCGCCGCCGGCCGTACTCCGTGGTGCTGCTGGACGAGGTGGAGAAGGCCCATCCCGAAGTCTTCGACATCCTCCTGCAGGTGCTCGACGACGGCCGGCTCACCGACGGGCAGGGCCGCACCGTGGACTTCCGCAACGTCATCCTGGTGCTGACCTCCAACCTGGGCAGCCAGTTCCTGGTGGACCAGTCCCTGGATGCCGAAGCCAAGCGGAACGCCGTCATGGCCACCGTCAACGCGTCCTTCAAGCCGGAGTTCCTGAACCGGCTGGACGAGGTGGTGCTGTTCGACGCGCTCAGTGTGGAGGAACTCTCGCGGATCGTGGACCTGCACGTCGCCGAACTGGGGCGCCGCCTGCACGAACGCAGGCTGACCCTGGACGTCACCGACGCCGCCAAGGAGTGGCTGGCCATCTCCGGTTTCGACCCCGCGTACGGCGCCCGTCCGCTCCGCCGGCTGGTGCAGCGCGAAATCGGCGACCGGCTGGCCAAGTCCATCCTGGCCGGGGATATCAGCGACGGCGACACCGTGCTGGTGGATACGGCGGACGCCGGGGAGCTTTCCAGCGACGACGTCGACGCCCTGACCGGTGCCCTGAGCTCGGGCCTGTCCGTGCGGCGGAAGGGCTAACGGCCCCGCTGGCACTGACGGGCCGGCCGAATATCAGCAGTCGTGCTGCCCTGGCGGTGTTTTCGCTAGGGCAGCACGCTTGCGTTGATGACGTTGCCGCCGGGGGCCGTGACGTAGCAGTCCACCCTGCGGTCCCCGGAATCCCAGCTGGTGCTGCTCGGGAAGCTGCGCTGGAAGTTGAGCTGGTATTCGTTGGCGGCCGGACCCAGCTTCGCAGCCTGGCATGCTTCCAGCGCCTTGGCCTTGAGCGCTTCAGCGCCGGGGTAGGCCTCGGAGTCCGGGTAGCGGAAAACGGCCACCAGCTGTGCGGAATGGGCCGTATCGCAGGGCACCATCCTGGAAGCCAGGGCCTCGGGGTCGAAGTCGGCAAAGCAGTCGCCCAGCGCATATTCGCCAGGCTGCACGCCTTCACGCGGCAGGGGGAGCGGTGTTGCCCGCGGCGTGGCGCTTGTCTCCAGGACGCCGGGATTGCCCCGGGCCTCTTCCGATCCCGCCCCCGAGTTCAGCCACATTGCGAGCCACACCAGGCCACCAACCACCGCCACGAGGACGACGCCGAACAGCACCTTCCACAGCGTCCGCTGCGTTCCCGGCCGCACCCTGCGGGACGGTGGCTGCTCGGGCTCGGGCAGGGGCCGGGACCACGTGACGGACGCCGGCGGCGGGGCCGGTGCCGGGTTGCGCCCGGCGGCATGGTTCTGGGCGGCAGGGTTTTTGGCGGGCACCTTGGGGAGCCCGGCTGTGGGCGGCGAGGCGGGTTTCGGCGGGACGTCCTGGTGGTTCACGTGGGTGCATCCTCCTGCAGTCTGTCCGGGTGGGCAGCGGGTCAGCCATCCAGTTTCGGCAGTTGTTTAAGCGACTCTACCGAAGAAAAAAGCTGGAAACTCGGGGGCGCAGCGGGGGAGTGGTAGCGCAGGGCACGGTAGGGGGCCCTGACTGGCAAGCAGGGGCCGCCGAAAGCATGTAATCTAGGTGTACGACAAATTGACCAAACATTCCGGGGCCTCACCATCGCCAAAGGTGACCACCTCCGGTCCAAGTACAAAAGGGGGTCACGCCATGGGGCGCGGCCGTCAAAAGGCAAAAGCTACCAAGCAGGCTCGGGATATCAAGTACTACTCCCCGAACACTGACTACTCGGCACTTCAGCGTGAGCTGACGGGCCCAAGCAGTCGTGCCACGAGCCATTACGCGAATGAGCCGGTTGAGCCGGACTATTCGGCGTATGTGGATAAGTACGCGGATGATTTGGAAGAAGACGACGACGAGGTAGACACCCGTCGCATCGGCTAGTTGTCGCAAGCTGCCAGGCCTACAAGAGGGCAGCCCTGTGACGCCGCCGCGCTAACGGAAACAGCACCTTACCCTGCCGTGCCCGCCGGTGCAGCGCTTCTTTTTCGGTACCCGCATCCCGGCGGATGCAGGTCCTGACATCAGTTAGGAAGCCCGTTGTTTGCACTCATTGAGTGCAGGCAGCGGGCTTTTCCTGGTTCCCCCAGCCTCTGGTCCCCGAGCCTGAATTTCTCAGCCCCCGTGTAGCGTTGGGGCATGCCAAAAGTTGACGCATACCAGCACGGCGAGCCCTGCTGGGCTGACCTCCAGACCCCCGACGTTGAAGCAGCCAAGAACTTCTATTCCGGGGTGTTTGGCTGGACGTACAGGGACTTTCCCACGCCGGACGGCCCCAGCTACTCGCAGGCTTTCACGGACGGAGAGCTTGTCTCCGTTATTGCTCCGCAGAACCCCTCGCAGCAGGCGGCCGGCGATCCGGCCCGTTGGAACGTGTACTTCGCGGCCACGGACGCCGCCTCGCTGATGCAGGATGCCGTGCACGCCGGCGGGACAGCGGAGTTTGGGCCCGAGGACGTGGGCGACACCGGGGTCCTCGCCTTCCTGGCACCACCCGGCGGAGGAACCACAGGTATCTGGCAGGCGGGAACCCACCGTGGGAGCAGCCTGTCCAACGAGCCCGGCGCCCTGTCCTGGGCGGAACTGTCCACGCCCGAACCCCAGGCCGCCGTCGGCTTCTTCCAGGAACTGTTCGGCCATGAGGTCACCGAGTACCCGCAGGACGACGGCGCGAGCTACAGCGCCTGATGGCCGGGGGCAGGGAGGTGGCCGGCGTCCTCCCCTCCGACCAGGGTGCGGCGGCGGAATGGCAGATTTACTTTGGGGTGGCGGACCTGCGGGCAGCCGTCAAGGCTGCACTGGCCGCAGGCGGCCAGGTTCTGGTGGAGCCCGCGGACGATTCCGCGGAGGGGCCGGCCACCATCCGCGATCCGCAGGGCGGAGTCCTGAGCCTCGTCCAGGTTGTTCCCTAGGCCAGGGAAGCCGCACGCGGAAGAGCCCCAGCCGATGGCTGGGGCTCCGCGTGAAACTATGCTCTTGTGCTAATTATTGACGATGCGGACCGGCCCCGTTGCGGTATCGCAGACAGTTTGCTCGGTGCCGGTGGCGTCTACTGCTTCGCCAAGAACTGCCACCGATCCGATGTCAGCGACGTCGCAGAGGGTTGCAGCCACGCTGGCGGCCACATTGACGTCAACCGCATCCTTGACGGTGATGTCGCCGACCGTGACACTGACAAGGCCGTCATTCAGCGTGGTGTTGTCCGCTGCCTGCGACGGGCCCGCAACGGCGCCCATCAGGAACAGGCTTCCAGCGGCTGCGGCGGTGACTTTTTTCAGAACTGACATTGTTTCGCTCCCTTGATTTCAACCCTTGGTTCCCCTGGCAGACAGTCCGCTACTAGATCTGGACTGCTGTACACGTGCTGCTGCACGGCGAAGGAACCGGGCGTCTCGGTGGTTGCTTCTTCTGGCGTCCGCCGGATCGGCGGTGGGAAGGCGGTTCAACCGGGTGGGCGCCCAGGCGCCGGTGGATTCCGGCGGGGCATCAAGCTTGGAGAGCCCGATTGACTATTCTGTTATGCACTTCCGACTTAAACCCTAAAGCTAAGTATGCTTAGTAGTCAAGGGCGATGCGCCTCATGGGTTCCCTGTTAAGCGCAGCGAGTGCTCCGTAACAGCCGTTATGGAGTGTCATAACGGCCGTTGCGGAGCACCCGATAAAGGATCTAGGCGTACGCGTTGACCAGGCGGACCGCGCCGCCGTCCACGCCCTTGGCTCCTTGGACGTAGTCCGGTCCGGACTTGAGGATGGAGTCCGAATCCTCGGTCACCGTGCCCATGATCCAGGACGGCAGGCCGCGTTCGTTCAGGCGGGCGACAGCGGCGTCCGCTGCCTCCGGCGACACGATGGCAACCATGCCGACGCCCAGGTTGAGGGTGCGCTCCAGGTCGGCCAGCGGGACATTGCCCAGCTCGGACACCAGCTTGAAGATGGCGGGCAGTTCCCAGGTGGCGCGGTCCACGGTGGCCACCAGGCCCTGCGGCAGGACGCGGGCCAGGTTGGCTGCCAGCCCGCCGCCGGTGACGTGGCTGAAGCCGTGCACCGCCGCCGTGCCGTGACCGGGAAAGCGCGGGCAAGGTCCAGGCAGTCGGCGGCGTAGACGCGGGTGGGTTCCAGGAGTTCTTCGCCCAGGGTGCGGCCCAGCTCGGAGACCTGGCGGTCCAGGGCCCAGCCAGCGTGGTTGATGACGCGGCGGACCAGGGAGTAACCGTTGGAGTGCAGGCCGGAGGAGGCCATGCCGATCACGACGTCGCCCGCGCGGACGCGGTCCGGGCCCAGCAGGGCATCGGCTTCCACCACGCCGGTGGCGGCGCCTGCGACGTCGTACTCGTGCTCGCCCAGCAGGCCGGGGTGCTCGGCGGTTTCGCCGCCCACCAGGGCGGTGCCGGCCACAGAGCAGGCGGCCGCGATGCCGCGGACAATGCCGGCGATGCGCTCGGGCACCACCTTGCCGCAGGCGATGTAGTCAGTCATGTAGAGCGGCTCGGCGCCCACCACCACGATGTCGTCCACCACCATGCCCACCAGGTCAAAACCGATGGTGTCGTGGATGTCCATGGCCTGGGCGATGGCCACCTTGGTGCCCACGCCGTCGGTGGAGGTTGCCAGCAGCGGCTTCTTGTACGTCAGCAGCCGGGACACGTCGTAGAGGCCGGCGAAACCGCCCACCCCGCCGATGACGGAGGAGTTGTGGGTTGCCTTGACGGCATCCTTCATGAGTTCGACGGCGAGGTCCCCGGCTTCGACGTCGACGCCCGCGGAGGCGTAGGTGATGCCTGCCTTCTCAGAGGCGGAGCCGGCGGCGGTGTTGGCGGAAGTCATCAGGACTCTTTCTTGTCGGCGCCTGCGGCGGCGTGTACATCTGGCACGAGGTCGGCGTCGGTCAGCAGGTTTTCAAACTCGGAGTCGGGCCCCGGATCGCAGCCGGTGGCACCGGCCTTCTCGGCGGGATCTTCCTCGGAGTCCACGGCGAGTGCTGCCGTTTCGCCGGGAAGGGCCGACGGCGACGGCGTCAGGCCGCCAAGGTCCGTGCGCTCGAGCAGGTTCTTGCCCAGCTTGTCAGCGTCCGGCAGCTTGATGGGGTACTTGCCGGTGAAGCACGCGGTGCAGAGGCGTTCCCGGGGCTGGCGGGTGGCGCCGATCATGCCGTCCTCGGAAATGTAGGCCAGCGAGTCGGCGCCGATGGCCTGGGAGATCTCCTCGATGGTGGCGCCGTTGGCGATCAGTTCCGCGCGGGAGGCGAAATCGATGCCGTAGAAGCAGGGCCACTGTACGGGCGGCGACGAAATCTTGACGTGCACTTCCGCGGCGCCGGCTTCACGGAGCATCCGCACAATGGCCCGCTGGGTGTTGCCGCGGACGATCGAGTCGTCCACCACCACAACGCGCTTGCCGCGGATGACGGATTCGAGGGCGTTGAGCTTGAGCCGGATGCCCAGCTGGCGCAGGGTCTGCGAGGGCTGGATGAAGGTACGGCCCACGTAGGAGTTCTTGACGAAGCCGTGCGCGAAGGGGATGCCGGATTCCTCGGCATAGCCGACGGCGGCCGGGGTCCCGGATTCCGGGACGGGGATGACGATGTCAGCGGCGTGCGTGTTTTCGCGGGCCAGCTGGCGGCCCATCTCCACCCGGGACTCGTAGACGGACCGGCCGGCAATGGCGGCGTCCGGACGCGCGAGGTAGACGTACTCGAAAACGCAGCCGGCCGGCGTCGGCTCGGCAAAGCGCTTGGAGCGCACGCCCTGTTCGTCGATGGCGATGAATTCGCCGGGCTCGATTTCGCGGATGAAGCTGGCGCCCACGGTGGCGAGGGCGGACTGTTCGGAAGCCACAACCCAGCCGCGCTCCAGCCGGCCAAGGACCAGCGGGCGGATGCCGTAGGTGTCCCGCGCTGCATAGAGCGTGCCTTCGTCCATGAAGACGAAGCAGAAGCCGCCCTTGATCTTGGGGAGGAGGTCCGTAGCGGTTTCTTCCAGGGTCTTGCCGGGCTCGCCCTCCAGCAGGGCGGTCACCAGGGCGGTGTCCGAGGTATTGCCCTGCTTCATCTCGCCGGTGAGCTGGCCGCCGTTGCGCTCCTGGATCATGGCGTTCAGTTCGGCGGTGTTGGTCAGGTTGCCGTTGTGTGCCAGTGCCACGGTGCCGGTGCTGGTGGCGCCGAGGGTGGGCTGGGCGTTGGCCCAGTGGCTTGCGCCGGTGGTGGAGTAGCGGCAGTGCCCCACCGCGAGGTGCCCGGTCAGGGTGTTCAGCGTGGTCTCGTCGAAGACCTGGGAGACGAGGCCCATGTCCTTGTAGACGTTGATCCGCTTGCCGTCGCTGGTCGCAATGCCAGCCGACTCCTGGCCACGGTGCTGCAGTGCATACAGTCCGTAGTATGTAAGTTTTGCTACTTCTTCACCTGGTGCCCAGACCCCGAAGACGCCACAAGCGTCCTGCGGGCCTTTTTCGCCAGGGAGAAGATCATGGGAAAGTTTTCCATCGCCGCGTGCCACTGGTCGATTATCTCACGATATGCGGTATGACTTTTCCGGCGCTGCCTTTATGACTGGGGATCGGTGTCCGGCTCGGAGTCGGGGACAGATTCCACCACGGCGCGCTGCTGGCGCTTGACGCTCCGCCGGTCAAGGATCAGGGCCACCACCGCGCCCAGGATGGCTCCGCCCCCGGCAAACATCACCATGAAGAATCCGAAGACCGCGCCCGAATCGAAGCTGTCGCTGCCCGGAAGCCCGTAGGCCACTACTGCCGCGGCCGCGATGCCCACCAGTGCGCCCAGGATCAGGAAGGGCACGTACTTGGGGGCGCGGCGCACCGTAACCTGGCGCCGTTCCGCGGGGGGTTCTTTCGAAGACATGCCATCCAGCCTACTGCGGCGCCCGCAAACGCGCCCATCACTGATATATCTATTGACAGCGGCTGTGGCCACTGTCATATTTTCCTGTAGCGCTTTATGCGTTTGGTTGCGTAATGCGCAATTCTCCGCGCGGCTGGCGGACCGGGAGCGCAGCTTCGGCAGGCACACTGCGTCAGCTAGATTGGCACGTGGTGCCCACTCACCGGATCCGGCCGGATCCAGGAAAGGAACACGAGAACAATGGTCCATAAAGTTCAAGCTGTCATTGCCCGGGAGAAGGACGCACCGGTAACGCTGGAGACCATCCTGGTGCCGGATCCCGGTCCGGGGGAGGCTCTGGTGGACATCCTCACCTGCGGCGTCTGCCACACGGACCTGCACTACAAGCAGGGCGGCATCGGCAACGACTTCCCGTACCTGCTGGGCCACGAGGCCACCGGCGTGGTCAGCGCGGTGGGCCCGGACGTGACGTCTGTGGCGCCGGGTGACCGGGTGATCCTGAACTGGCGTGCGGTCTGCGGCCAGTGCCGGGCGTGTGCCAAGGGCCAGCCGCAGTATTGCTTCAACACGCACAACGCCACCCAGAAGATGACCCTGGAGGATGGCACCGAGCTTTCCCCTGCGCTGGGTATTGGCGCGTTTGCGGAGAAGACCCTGGTGGCTGCCGGGCAGTGCACCAAGGTAGACCCTGAGGCCGACGCTGCGGCGGTGGGCCTGCTGGGCTGCGGTGTGATGGCGGGCATCGGTGCCGCCATCAACACCGGCGAGGTCAGGCGCGGTGAGTCCGTGGCCGTGATCGGCTGCGGCGGTGTGGGTATCGCTGCGATCGCCGGGGCCAGGCTGGCCGGTGCGACGACGATCATCGCCGTGGACATTGATGACAACAAGATTGAGATGGCCAGGTCCCTGGGCGCCACCCACGGTGTGAACTCCCGGCAGGAGGATGCGGTGGAAGCCATCCGTGCCCTCACGGGCGGCAACGGAGCGGACGTGGTGATTGACGCCGTCGGCCGTCCCGAGACCTACAAGCAGGCCTTCTATGCCCGCGACCTCGCCGGCCGCGTGGTGCTGGTGGGCGTCCCGACTCCCGAGATGAAGCTGGAGCTGCCGCTGCTGGACGTGTTCGGCCGCGGCGGGTCGCTGAAGTCCTCCTGGTACGGCGACTGCCTGCCGTCCCGCGACTTCCCGATGCTCGTCTCGCACTACAAGCAGGGCAACCTGGACCTGGACGCGTTCGTCTCCGAGCGGATCAGCATCGACCAGGTGGAGGAAGCGTTCGAGAAGATGCACGAGGGCAAGGTCCTGCGTTCTGTTGTTGAACTCGGTTCGGCGGGGGAGCTGTAATGGCGGTCCGGATCGAGAACCTGGTCACCTCGGGCACGTTTTCGCTCGACGGCGGCACGTGGGACGTGGACAACAACGTCTGGATCGTGGGCAACGACGAGGAGTGCGTGATCATCGACTCCCCGCACGACGCCGCCGCGATCATCAACCAGGTCAAGGGCCGCAAGGTCCTGGCCATCCTGCAGACCCACGCGCACAATGACCACATCGGCGCAGCCCGTGACGTGGCTGACGCCGTGGGCGCACCGATCTACCTGAACCCCGAGGACCTGGTGCTCTGGGAACAGGTGTACCCGGACGCCAAGCCGGACCGGGAACTGGCCGACGGTGACGTGTTCGACGTGGCCGGCGCGACGCTGCGGGCCATCCACACTCCGGGCCACTCGCCGGGGTCCACCTGCTTCTACCTGGAAAGCGAAGGAACGGTCTTCACCGGGGACACGCTGTTCAACGGCGGCCCGGGCGCCACCGGCCGATCGTACAGCGACTACCCCACCATCCTCACCTCGATCCGGGAGAAGCTGCTGACGCTCCCGGCCGAAACCGTGGTCCGTACCGGCCACGGCGACAACACCACCATCGCCGCGGAACGGGAAACCCTGGCCAAGGTGGCCCAGTAGCCAGCACTGCAAGCACTGCCAGCAAAGGCGCGCCAGGAACCGTGGCGCGCCTTTGCTGCGTCCGGATCGAAAAGCACCGTGCACGTTGCCGGTTAGGAAGTTGGAACAATGAAGTTCGGTAAGCAGCCCGCCCCCGTCGCGGACATCAACGAGGACAACCTTGTTGTCCACAAGCCCAAGACCGAGGCGGCCGGGGTCAAGGCTGTGATGGTCGCCCTGGAGCGCGCTGTGGCCCAGGCCGGCGTGGCTAGGACGGCGCAGTCGCTGTTGCGGCTGAACCAGCGCGGCGGGTTCGACTGCCCGGGCTGCGCGTGGCCGGAGTCGGACAAGAAGCGCAAGGCTGCCGAGTTCTGCGAGAACGGGGCCAAGGCGGTGGCCGAGGAGAACACCCTGCGGACCGTGGGGGCGGAGTTTTGGGCCAAGCACTCCATCGCTGAGCTGTCGACCAAGACGGAGTACTGGCTGGGGAACCAGGGCCGGCTGAGCGAACCGGTGGTCATCCGCGAAGGCGAGACGCATTACTCGCCTATCTCCTGGGCGGACGCGTTCGAGCTGATCGGCGAGCACATCCGGGCGTCCACGCCGGACCGCTGCGTCTTTTACACCTCGGGCCGCACAGCGAACGAGACCGCCTTCATGTACCAGCTCTTCGCCCGGTCGCTGGGCACCAACAACCTGCCGGACTGCTCCAACATGTGCCACGAGTCCTCCGGCTCGGCACTGAACCCGACCATCGGCATCGGCAAGGGCACCGTGTCCCTGGACGACATCCACGACGCTGAACTGATCTTCGTGGTGGGCCAGAACCCGGGCACCAACCACCCCCGCATGCTCTCCGCGCTGAAGGAATGCAAGGACAAGGGCGGCAAGGTGGTGGCCGTGAACCCGCTGCCCGAGGCCGGCCTGTTCAACTTCAAGGACCCGCAGACCGTCTCCGGCGTGGTGGGCGGCGGCACACCGCTGGCCGATGAGTACCTGCAGATCAAGGTCGGCGGGGACCTGGCCCTGTTCCAGGCACTCGGCCACCTGCTCCTGGAAGCCGAAGAAGCCAACCCGGGTACCGTCGTCGACCATTCCTTCATCGCCGCGCAGACGGACGGCTTCGACGCCTACCGCGAAGCCCGCGCCACCCTTGACTGGGACGAGACCGAGCACGCCACCGGCCTGACCCGGGAACAGATCGAAACCGTGGCCGGGATGCTGATCAAGTCCAAGGCGTCCATTTTCTGCTGGGCCCTGGGGGTCACGCAGCAGCCGCACTCGGTGGACACCATCAAGGAAATGGTCAACGTCCTGCTGCTGCAGGGCAACTTCGGCAAGCCCGGCGCCGGGGCCTGCCCGGTCCGCGGACACTCCAACGTCCAGGGCGACCGGACCATGGGCATCTGGGAAAAGCCCAAGGAATGGCTCCTCACGGCCCTGGACACCGAGTTCGGCATCACCTCCCCGCGGCACCACGGCTACGATGCCGTCGAATCCATGGAGGCGTTCGAACGTGACGAGGTGGACGTGTTCGTCT
>NZ_AOFD01000081.1 GCF_000332815.1 Arthrobacter nitrophenolicus | reverse complement strand
CCGCTTCAGCGTCCCCGCACCGTTCCGGCGTTTTGGGGTTTCGACGGGCGTAATTTCGACAGGTTCAGGCTTCGACAGGCTCAACCCCCGACTGAGCTATAGGGAGGCGCCGCCGCAGATCACGTAGTTCTGGCCGGTGATCGACTTTCCGTGCGGGCCCAGGAGGAACGCGGCCAGGGCAGCCACATCCTCCGGGTCCACCAGGGCACCGAGCGCCGGCATTTTCACGGGAGTGGCGGCGCGGCCGGGATCATTCAGCATCGGGGTGTCGGTGGGGCCCGGGGAGAGCACGTTCACGGTAATCCCCCGCGGTGCCAGCTCCTGCGCCCACGTCCGGCCCAACCCCATCAGCGCAGCTTTGGTGGCGGCGTAGTGGCTCTTGCCGGGCATCCCCGTGGAGGTGCGGCTGCCCAGCAGGACGATGCGGCCGCCGTCGGGCATGGTGGGCACCAGCGCGTTGGCCAGCACGGACGCCGCAGCTACGTGGACGGTGAACATACCGGACAAAGCAGCCGGGTCCAGTGACCCAAGATGGGCGGTCCGCTGGAACCCGGCGGCGTGCACCAGGGCATCTGCCGGCTCGAGCGAAGAGACCGCGGACGCCAGGGACTCCGGTTGAGAAAGGTCGGCCTGCAGCCACTCGAACTTCCCGTCCAGGGCGGACTCACTCCGGCTCAGCCCGGTCACCTTCCACCCGTCCGCCAGCAGCCGCTGGGCTATGGCCTTGCCGATGCCCGAGCTGGTCCCTGTGACCACCGCATGCCTGGTCATGCGTCCCCGCCGGGAGTGGTGGTGCCGTCATAGGCCCACTGCGGGTCCACCCGGACGAACTTGATGGCCTGCCGGAAGTACGTGTACGCGATGTTCAGGGCGCCGTCCGGGCCCTGGTGGATGGACGGGTAGGAGTATTCCCGGTTGAGCCCGTCACGGGAGTTGTTGGACAGGCAGTACCCGTCCCCCACGTCCAGGTTCCGGCGGATAGGCCATGTGCGGCCGGAGTCCTCGGAGATGGCCAGCGTCATGGGCGAGCGCGGCGTCCCCCAGAAGGCACGCTTGACGCCGTCGTCCTCGGAGAAAGCTGCAGCGTCCGGTTCGGCGACCTGCCCCTGCTCGTCCGCCAGACCGTCGTCGTCAATTTCGTCGTAAAGGGACAGCCGCCGCTCGGTGCCCTCCCCAGCCCGGCTGTGGTTGTAGACCAGGGCCAGGCGGCCGTCGGCGAGCGCGGTGAACTGGATGGAGGAGTTGTTGTTCGGCAGCTCGGTGGGCACCGGTTCGCTCCAGGTGGAGCCGTCGTCGGTGGAACGGGATTCGTAGATCGAGTCCGCCCAGCGGCTGCGGAACAGGGCCAACAGCGAGCCGTCGGCCACGGGCTGGATGTTCATGTGGACGCAGCCCAGGCTGCCCGGCAGGACATGCTCAGTCCAGGTGGCGCCTCCGTCCTCGGAGATCATCACGGCGCTGTCGTCGCTGTTGCCCACCCATTTCTCCCCCGGCGTGGTGATGCAGCGGAAGATGGGCACGATCAGCCGGCCGGACGGCAGCACCACCGGGAGCTGGCGGACAAACACGCCGCCGGTTTCGTTCGCGGGGAACAGCGTTTCCACCTCACCCCAGGTGCGGCCGCTGTCCGTGGATATACGACGGCGGACCTCGGCGGTGTCCTGGTTGCCCGCCTTCTGCGCGGTGTACAGCAGCCAGAGGGACTTGTCCGGCGCGGTGAAGAGGATGGGGTTCTGCTCGGAGCGGGTGGAGTCGTCGGAGAGCTGTTCCGGGGAGGACCACTGGCTGCTGCCGGGTTCCAGGGCGGAGAACCAGATGGAGATGTCCGGCACGCCTTCCTGGGTGCCGCCGAACCAGACGCAGCCCAGCCGGCCGTCCGGGAGGGTGAGCAGGTTGGCGGCGTGGCTTTGCACGGTGGGCGCGGGCAGGTAGGCGAAGTCGGCGCCGTCGGCCCGCTTCACCTGGCCGTCCGGGGTGATGGTGCTGTAGTTGTCCGTGGTGGTGGTCATGGTTACTGGTCCTTGGAGGTATCGGAGCGAGCGGCGTCGAGGTGAGACTTGGCGATCTGTTCCAGGTGCGTCAGGTCGGAGGCGACGGTGGTGAAGGTGTAGCCCTGCTGCAGCCGCTGGTTGGCCACGGTTCCGGCGGGTGTGTGGATGCCGGCGGCGATGCCCGCGGAGGCGGCGGCCTCGGCGACAGTTTCCAGGGCTGCGTTGAATTCGGCGTCGACGGCGGGATCCCCGGGGAACGCCCCTCCCACCGCGATCGCGAGGTCGGACGGGCCCACGTAAATGCCGTCCAGGCCCGGGGTAGCGCAGATTTTCTTCACGTTGGCCAGGCCCTCGGGCGTCTCGATCATTGCGAACACCAGGGTGGTGGCGTTGGCTTCGGCCGGCATGGGGCCGATCCGCAGGGCCGAGCGCATCGGCCCGTACGAGCGGCCGCCCAGCGGCGGGTACTTGGCGGCCGCCACTGCGGCGGCGGCGTCCTCGGCGTTGTTGATGAGCGGGACGATGACGCCCACGGCCCCGGCGTCCAGTGCCTTGCCGATGGCAGTGAAGTCGTTGGCCTCCACCCGGACCATGCCGACGGCGGTGTGCCCGGCGTCGATGGCCATCAGCCCGTTGAGCACGCCCGAGTAGCCCAGCAGGCCGTGCTGCGCGTCCAGGGCCACGTAGTCGTAGCCCAGCCGGCCGATGCGTTCGGTGGCCACGGGCGCGTCCAGCACCGCCCAGTAGCCCACGGCCTGTTCACGGGCGCGGATCTTGCGGGCGAATTCGAGGGCCAGTTCGGAGGTCATCAGAGTCCTTCAGTCAGTTCGGTTCAGTCAGTAAGAAAGTGTCAGCGGTTGTAGGCGGGCATCGGTCCGCGGAGCGAGGTGCCCACGGCGTCGCAGGCTTCCACGACGTCGGCCGGCAGCGGCCCGTTGGCCACGGCGGCGATGTTGGCGCGGAGCTGTTCCACCTTGGATCCGCCCAGGAGCATGGAGCCCACGCCGTCGCGGTAGGCCAGCCAGCGGAGGGACAGCTCGGCCAGGGTAACGCCAGCGCCGTCAGCGATCCTGGACAGCTCGCCGATCGCGTCGAACAGCTGCTTGTCCCAGTACCGCTGCGTGTACATGGCGGCCAGCTTGGAGTCGCCGTAGCGGCCCTCGGTGGGCTTGGCGTCGAAGCTGTGCTTGCCGGTGAGCAGCCCGCCGCCCAGGGGGTTGTAGACCATGGTGTGCACGTTGTGGGTGGACGCGAACTCGAGGTATTCCTCCTCCAGCCGGCGGGCCACCAGGTTGTACAGCTGCTGCGCGACGACGGGCCGCGGCGCTCCCACGTCGCGCGCCGTGTGGATGACGTCGGCGATCTGCCAGGCGGCGAAGTTGGACACGCCCAGCGCGCCGATCTTCCCCTCGGCAACCAGTTCCGCCACCGTGGACAAGGTGTCAGAAAGAGGCGTGGCGCGGTCCGGCTGGTGCAGGTAGAACAGATCAATGCTGTCCGTGCCCAGCCGGCGCAGGCTCCCCTCCACGCTGGCCCGCAGGCCTGCGGGCGAGAGCGGCGAATGGGAGCCGTGGTCCGCATGCGGCATGCCGGCCTTGGAAGCCAGGATGACGCCGTCGCGCTTTCCCTTCAGAAGCCGCGCGAGCATCTCCTCGGTGACTCCCCCGACGTAGGCGTTGGCGGTGTCGATGGTGGTGATGCCGGCGTCGAGCGCCTCCTCCACCATCCGGCCCGCTGTGGCTTCGTCGGCGGTGTCACCGAAGGTCATGGTTCCCAGGACCAGCCGGGAGATGGGGAGTTTCAGGCCGTCCACCTGGGCGTCTTCGGGCTGCGTGCTCATGCGTTGATTCCTCGTGGTTGCGTTCGTTCGGGAAGGTCAGTTGGACTGGTTTGCCAGCGCCAGGGAGCGGACAATGTGCCGCGGCTTCAGGCCGGTCATGGTGGAGGGGTCCAGGGCCGCGCGGCGGAGCTTGCGGGTGTAGTCCTCCTTGGGGGCGGTCAGGACGGACTCGGTGCTGCCGAGTTCCACCAGCTTGCCGCGCTGCATCACCATGACGGTATCCCTGATTTCCTGCACCACGCCAAGGTTGTGCGAGATGAATACGTAGGTGATGCCGGTTTCGTCCTGGATGGACTTCAGCAGCCGCAGCACCTGCGCCTGCACTGACACGTCCAGGGCGCTGGTGGCCTCGTCGCAGACCAGCAGTTCCGGCTTGGAAGCAAGCGCCCGGGCGATGCCGATGCGCTGGCGCTGCCCGCCGGAGAACTCCCCCGGGTGCTTATCCAGGGACCGGACGGGCAGACCAACCTGGTCAATCAGTTTCGCGGCCGCCTTATGCCGCTCAGCCTTCGACCGGACACCCTGCAGCTTCAACGGCTCGGCCACGATCTCCTGCGCTGTCATGTGCGGGTCCAGGGAGCCATACGGGTCCTGGAAGACCATCTGGAACTTGGAGCGCATGGGCCGCAACCTGGACTCGCTCATCGACGCGATGTCCGTGCCGTCGAGGACGATGCTGCCACTGGTGGGGGTCACCAGCCGCATGAGTGCCTTGGCCACGGTGGATTTGCCGCAGCCGGATTCACCCACCACGGCAATCGTCCTGCCTTTGTCCACGGAGAACGAAACGTCGTCAACGGCCCGGAAGGTCCCGCCCGGCACGTGGTAGTCCACTACGAGGTTGTCGACGGCGAGGAACGGCTTGGTCATGGCTTGGCTCCGGTCTGGGTGAGAGCTGGGTTCGTCGTGGCGGAGTGTCCGGCGGAAGGCGCGGCGGGCGTTTCGTCCCAGGGCCCCAGCACTGGAACGGCGGACAGCAGTGTGCGGGTGTACTCGGTGGCGGGATGGTCCACGATCTGCTGGACTTCACCGGACTCCACGAAGGAGCCGTCCTTCATCACGTGGATGCGGTCCGAGATAAGGCGGGCCACGCCAAGGTCGTGCGTGATCATCAGGATGCCGATGCCGCGCTGTTCCTGCAGTTCCAGCAGCAGGTCCAGGATGCCGGCCTGCACGGTGACGTCCAGGGCGGAGGTGGGCTCGTCCGCCACCAGCAGCTGCGGCTCGCTGGCCAGCGCGATGGCGATCAGCACGCGCTGCAGCATGCCGCCGGAGAGCTGGTGCGGGTACTTCTTCAGCTGCTTCTCCGGCGTGGGGATGTGCACCTGCTCCAGCAGGCGCACGGCCCGGGCCTGCAGCGCGGCCTTGTCCTTGGCCGGCGCGGCGCCGGCGATCCGGATGGCCTCGAACAGCTGGCTGCCGATCGAATGCACCGGCTCAACGCCGTCATGGGGTCCTGCGGAATCAGGGCCAGGGTCTTGCCGCGCACCTTGTCGATGGCCTTGGGATCGGCGGAGATATCGACGCCGTCAATCACCACGGTGCCCGACAGCACTGCCAGGTCCTCGGGCAGCAGGCGGAGGATGCCCATCGCCGTCGTCGACTTGCCGGAGCCGGACTCGCCGATGATGGTGACCGTCTCGCCGCGGTGAATGCTGAAGCTGACGGCGTCCACGGCGCGGATGATGGCCGTGTCCGTGATGAGCTCCACCTGGAAGTCGCGGACCTCCAGCAGCGGCTGCTCGGTGAATTTCGGCTGCTCAGTGGAAGTGTTCATGTCAGGCACCCTTCTTCTTGCGGCGGGGACGGTCGCGGAGGCCGTCACCCAGCAGGTTGACGCCCACCACCATGAGCACGATCACCAGGCCGGGCAGGGTGACCATCCACCAGGAGGTGGTGATGTAGTCCTGGCCGTCGGAGATGATGCGGCCCCAGGTGGCGAAGGGCCGCTGCGGGCCGGCGCCCAGGAAGGACAGCGCGGACTCAAGCAGCACAGC
The DNA here is from genome assembly GCF_000332815.1 of Arthrobacter nitrophenolicus. GTDB lineage: Bacteria > Actinomycetota > Actinomycetes > Actinomycetales > Micrococcaceae > Arthrobacter > Arthrobacter nitrophenolicus. The sequence continues at coordinate 8,347 of NZ_AOFD01000081.1, read as the reverse complement.
CTGGGCCAGCAGAAGGAGCACCACCAGGGTGGCCTGCTTGATGACGTTGGGGATGATGTGCCGGAGCAGGATCTGGATCTTGTGCAGGCCCAGGATCCGGGCGGCCGAGACGTACGGCTTCTCGCGTTCCACCAGCACCATGGACCGGGTCAGGCGGGCAACTTCGGGCCATTGCGCGATGGCGATCACGAAGGTGATCACCGGGATGGAGGGGCCGAACAGGGCCACCACCAGCAGCAGCATCATCAGCAGCGGCAGGGACATCTGGGCTTCGAGGAGGCGGGAGACGATGGTGTCCACCCAGCCGCCGTAGTAGCCGGCCGCAGCACCGAGGATCACACCGATGGCGCCGGAGACCAGGACGGCCAGCAGGCCGATGGTCAACGAAACCTGGCCGCCGTGCAGGACACGGGACAGGAGGTCGCGGCCCAGCTGGTCGGTGCCGAAGAGGTGCCCGTCGGTCAGCGGCGGCAGCCGCCGTGCCCCGAGGTCCTGGAAGTTGGCATCCGGCAGGGGCAGCACCTGGGCCAGGATGATCGGGATGATCACCAGCAGGGTGCAGACGGTGCCGATGATGAGTTTCCGCTGGGCGGATTTACGACGGCGGGTGGCACCTGCCTTGGCGATGTCCGCCTTGGTCACGGCGCTGGGGCTGGGCTGCCGGGCCGGTGTGCCGGCTGCGGGGGTTGCGGTGTCGAGGCTCATGCTGTGGCCGCCTTTCCAAGACGAACGCGGGGATCAAGGAGCGGGTAGGCGAGGTCGATGAGCAGCTGGACAGCCACCGCCAGCAGCGCGGTGATAAGGACCGTTGCCTGGATGAGGGGGTAGTCGCGGGTCTCGAGGGCCCGGACGATCAGGGAGCCGACGCCTGGCCAGGCGAACACCACCTCGACGACGACCACGCCGTTAAGCATCGCGGCGAACCGGGTGCCGAGGGCGGTGAAGACGGGGATGGCTGAGTTGCCCATGGCGTAGCGCCACGTGAGGAGGGAGCTGCGGACGCCGCGGGAACGGGCCACCGTGAGGTACGGGGCGGCGAAGTTGTTGGTCATCTCGCGGCGGACCATGCGGGAGATCAGGGCGATCTGCAGGATGGCGATGGTGATGGTGGGCAGGACCAGCCCGCCCCAGGTGGCGAAACCGGACGCCGGGAAGATCGGGATCAGCACGGCGAAGCCGGTGAGGAGCATGATACCGGTCCAGAAGTCGGGCATGGACTGCCCGGCGATGGTGAGCACGTTGACCCCGAATTCGCGGCCGGTGTCAGGACGGCGGGACATCCACACACCCAGCGGGATGGCGACGACAGCGGTCAGCAGGATCGCCGACGTCGCCAGCGTCAGGGTGTAGGGCATCCGCTCAAAGACCACCTGCATGGCCGGGGCCTGGAACGAGTAGGACTGGCCCAGGTTGCCGGTGAACAGCTGCTGGATGAAGATCCAGTACTGCTCCAGCACGGGCTTGTTCAGGCCGAACTGCTCCCGGACCGCGTCCAGCTGTTCGGTGGTTGCCAGCGGGCCGGCGTAGGAAACGGCTGGATCGCCCGGGGCCATGCGGATCAGGATGAACACGGTGGACACCGTGAGGAACACGGTCAGCAGGCCCTGTCCGATGCGCTTGAGGATGTAGTTCGTCATGGCTTAGGCCTCCAGCCGGGCGTCGACGAGCGGGTAGGAGTTGGTGGGTGCCAGGTTGATGCCGGACACGCGTTCCCGGTGGGCCAGGACGGACTTGGGCACGAACGCCCAGGCGCACGGCCAGGTGTCCCAGATGGCCTGCTGCGCGACCGCCAGCAGTTCCTCCCGGCGGGCGGGGTCAACCTCGGAGGACGCGGCCTGGATCTTGGCCTGCACCTCGGGGAAGACATAGCCCTGGTAGGTGTCGCGGGTTGCTTCCTTTTCCGGGGTGCCGGCGTACATGCCCTGCATCATGGTGATGGCCAGGCCGGTAGGGCTGGAGAAGCCGTTGCCGAGCAGGTCCCAGTCGCCCTGCTTGCCCTGGCGCCAGGCCAGGATGTTGCCGCCGGGTTCGAATTGCTGCAGCTCGGTCTTCACGCCGATGTTGCCGAACATCTCCACCAGGGCCTCCATCACGGAGGTGTCGGACGCGAACTCGCCGGTTTCCCAGATGATCTTCAGGGTGAGGTCCTTGACGCCGAGCTCAGCGAGCCGGGCCTTGGCCTTCTCAGGATCGTAGGTGTAGGTGCCGGTCTTGTGGTATCCGGTGAGGCTGCCCGGGGTGACGCCTTCGGCGGCGCTGACGGAGTCCACCAGCACATCCTTCACCAGCGCCTCGCCGTCGATTGCCCAGCTGAGGGCCTCGCGGACGCGGACATCGGCCAGCGGGTGGCCGGCGGGCTTGCGGAAGTTGTAGAAGATCTGGTTCAGGCGGAGGCTGGATGCCTCCTTCATTTGAACACCGGGGAGTCCGGCGAGCTGTTCGCGGGAGTCGGGCGTGATGGAGTCGATGATGTCCACCTCGCCGCTGCGGAGGGCGATGACCCGGCTGGATTCCTCGGGGAGGAACCGGACTTCGACGTTTTCGACCTCGGGCTTCGGGCCCCAGTAATTCTCGTTGCGCTGCAGGCTGTAGGTGCCGGCGCCGCGGTTGAACTTGGTGACGACGTAGGGGCCGGTGCCGACGCCTTCCTGCAGTTCCTCCGGCTTGTTCTGCGCGGCCGGGGTAATCAGGATCATGCTCATCAGCGAGTCCAGGATGGGGACCGGGTTCTTGGACACCATCTTGAAGGTGCGGTCATCCACCGGGACAACCTCGGGGAATTCGGGGAAGAAGCCGGCCACGAAGGAGCCCTGCACCTGCTTGTACATCTGCAGTGCGGTGGCCACATCCTCGATCCGGACCGGGCTGCCGTCCGAGTAGCGGATGCCCTCGCGGAGCGTGACAGTCCATTCGGTGGGGCCGGTCATTTCGAAGCGTTCGGCCAGGACCAGGATGGGCTTGGTTTCGGGGCCGATGGCGGTGAGGCCCTGGCGGACCGAACGCTGCACGGTGACGGCGGCGTCGAACTGGTTGAGCTTGTTGTCCAGGCTGACCAGGGACCGGTTCAGGGCCAAAGTCAGGGTGCTGGGTCCCGGCAGACCGGTGGGGCCGGCGCAGCCGCCCAGGCTGCCGGTGCCCAGCAGAAACCCGGCGGCCGCGCCGAACTGCAGCAGGCGGCGGCGGGAAATCTCACTTCCTTGAGGAAGAACGGTCATCGTTGACCTCTCGGTAGATCGGGGACGGCGGGTGGCCGGATGGCTGCGCCGAATGTTGTGTCCATCACTTTGCCACCCCTGCGCAAATTGCGCAACCCATCTAGCGTGATTCGCGCAACCGTGTCATGATGTTAGGACTCCCGCTGATCCGGCGGGGTTCCCGCCAGCTACGAACGCGAGAGGAGCAATGTGGCTTCCGTATTTGTGCAGGCCGACGATTTCTCCGGCGCCGCCGAGGTTGGCTTCTGCTTTGCGCAGCACGGACTGCGCACACAGCTTTTGCTGGGCGCCGCGGTCCCGGATGAAACTTACGACGGCGGCGCCTCCTTTACAGGGCCCGTTCCCGACGTGGTGGTGGCCGATACGCATTCCCGCGGCCTTCCCGGCCCCGCTGCCGGTTTGCTGGCGAAAGATGCGTTCCTGAGTCCCTCGGCATCGGGCGCGCAGGTGATGTTCAAGAAGATGGACTCCCTGTGGCGGGGTAACGTGGGCGCAGAGATTGCGGCGCTGACCAGCCTTGGCTTCCATGCCGTCGTTGCGGGGGCGCTCCCCCAACTGCAGCGCTCAGTCCGGACGGGCCGGCCTTTTGTTGCCGGCACTCCCTTGGCCGAGACAGACCTTTGGCACGCGGAACAGTCGGCACCGCCGGCCGACATTCCATCGCTACTGCGCCCGGAGAATCCGGGCGCAGTCAGGACCATGAACCTGGACGGGGTGCGGTCAGGCAGTGCGCCGTTCCGTCTGGCCGAGCTGTTGGAGGGCGGCCAGCCCGCCCTGGTGGTGGCCGACGGCGAAATCGTCAAGGACCTCGAACAGGTGGTGGACGCCCTGCTGGAACTCAATTTCCAGACGGGTGGCCGCCGCATCGTGCTGGTAGGCACCGGCGGCACCGCCGACGTGCTTGCCGAACGCCTCGCCGCGCAGCATGGCACCGGGCGCTTTGCGCACAACGCGCAACCATTGACAGCAGCGGAGGCAGCCACCGCGGAACAGCAAGGAACCGCGTGGCCGGTGCTCGCCGTCGTCGGCTCCGCGTCCGGAACCGCGCAGGCGCAGCTGGCGCAGCTGGAAGCGCAGGGCTTCAGGGTGGTCCGGCTGCACCCGCAGTACGCCGGTGCCATCGGGGCCTACGCTCCCCAACTGGCCCAGGTTATAGACGATCTGAAGGCAGGTAACCGCGTCGTCATCACGTTGGCGGCCCAAAAAGTGGACCCGTCTGCATCAGCGCGGATCGTGCAGGCACTGTCGAAGTTCGCCGCCGAGGCAGCGAAGGCTGCGCCCACTGACCTGATCCTCACCGGCGGTGAGACGGCCCGGGAAGTCCTGGATGCCGCCGGGCATCACAGCCTGGTGCCGCTCGCGGCCGTGCAGCACGGGGCGGTGCTCAGCCGCGCCGACGACGGAACGCTGGTGGGCACCAAGCCCGGCAGCTTCGGCGACGCCCTTGCACTCCTTCAGCTTTACGACGAAATCCGGAAGCATCGCGGCCGCCCAGCGGACGCTTCCGCCAACACCCTTCCCCGAACCACTTCCATAAACCCTGGAGCAGACATGACAACCCCCGCAACCACCAGCACCGAGCAGAACTCCCTCCCTTATGTCGCCGTCACCATGGGCGACGGCGCCGGTGTGGGCCCGGAAGTGGTGGTGGCCGCCGTGCTGGATCCGCAGAGCAACGCCGAGTGCCGGCCCGTGGTGATCGGCGACGCGTTGCGCCTGCGCCAGGCCGCGGACATCCTGGGTATCCAGGCCGACATCCAGAGCATCGAGAACGTGGAAGACGCGGTGTTCACGCCGGGCCGGGTGAATGTGATCGACCTGGCGCTGCTGCCGGAGGACCTGCCGTGGGGGCAGCTCTCCGCGGTGGCCGGGCATGCCGCGTACGAGTACATCCGGGTGGCCAGTGAGCTGGCCATGGCCGGGAAGGTGCAGGCCATCTGCACGGCGCCGCTGAACAAGGAGGCGCTGCACGCTGCCGGACACATCTTCCCCGGGCACACCGAACTGCTGGCGCACCTGACCGGGACGGAGGAAGTGTCCATGATGCTCTCCAGCCCCAAGATCCGGGTGATCCACGTGACCACGCACATCGGCCTCATGGACGCCATCCGCAAGATCAACCCGGACCTCGTTGAGCGCACCATCCGTCGCGGGCACGAAGCTCTGGTCCGCGCGGGCATCCCGAACCCGAAGATCGGCGTCTGCGCCATCAACCCGCACGCCGGCGAGAACGGCCTGTTCGGCCAGGGCGAGGAAGCTGAGAAGATCGAGCCGGGCGTGAAGGCGGCGCAGGCGGACGGAATCAATGCTGTGGGCCCGCTGCCCGCGGACACGCTGTTCTTCCTGGCCGGCCGCGGCGACTACGACCTGGTGGTGGCCATGTACCACGACCAGGGCCACGGCCCGGTGAAGGTGCTGGGCATCGAGGCCGGCGTGAACATCACCGTGGGCCTGCCCGTAATCCGCACGTCCGTGGACCACGGCACCGCCTTCGACATCGCCGGCAAGGCGATCGCGGATTCCCGGTCCATGGTGGAGGCGCTGCACCAGGCGGCGGAGATGGCCACGAGACCTGCCCCCGTTGGTTGAGCCTGTCGAAACCAATTGATTGGGGGCCGGAACTAGCATGGGTAGCACTGCCACGGCCATGCCCACGGGAAGGAGACCGGGAATGCTGTCCGCAAACGCGCGGCGCGAGGAGATCTACCACCTCGCCGTCACCACCGGCCTCGCCTCCGTGGAGGAGCTGTCCGCCCGGTTCGAGGTCACCGCTTCCACCATCCGCCGCGACCTTGCCCTCCTGAACTCACAGGGCCGGCTGGCCCGCACCTACGGCGGCGCCATGGCGCTGGGCGCGCACCCGGAGGCGTCGCTGCGGCAGCGCACCGGTGAGGCGTTCGAACAGAAGCACGCCATCGCCCGCTGGGCGGCGGCCGTGGTGCAGCCCGGGGAGAACATCCTGCTCGACGCCGGCTCCACCGTGGGTGCCCTGGCGCACGAGTTGCGGGGGTTCGAGAAGCTGTCCGTCACCACGCCCGGGATCAACACGATGCAGGAGCTGGCTGAGTCTGCGGGCATCGAGGTGGACTGCCTGGGCGGCCGGCTGCGGAGCCTCTCGCAAAGCTTCGTAGGTCCCCTGGCCGAGGCCGCGCTGGAGCGGATGAGCTTCGACCGTGTCTTCCTCGGCGCCGACGCCGTCACCGCCGAGGACGGCATCTGCGAGGCGGATCACGCCCAGACCCGGCTCAAGGAGCTCATGGCCCGGCGCGGCCGCGAGGTGTATGTGCTGGCGGACTCGTCCAAGCTCGGACTCCGGCCGTTCCACGCGTGGGCCCGCCTGGCGCTCCCGTGGACCTTGGTGACGGACGACGGCGCCGACCCGGTCCAGGTGCAGAAGTTCGGCGACGCCGGGGTGCAGGTGGCGATGGCGCCGGTCGAAGGTTGAAGGGTTGAAACCCGCGCCCGTGGGTAATACTTCCACTGGCTCCAGTCGTAAGATGGCAGCGTTTCGGCGCTGGTTTCCTGAAAGCTTGCGCTGGGACTAGGCTCCGGGCTCAGCCGGAGCCGCTGGGGGGAATAGACAGAGGGCGTGGCCAGGGGAAGTTTCTCCCGGCCCGGCCGGGCACATCCTGCGTATCCGTGCGCGCCTGTTCACCCCAGGACGCATCGGTTATTAGGAGATCCCAATGTCATTCCCTCAGCGATTTGGAAGCTCTCTTGGCGCGGTGCTGGCGGCCGTTGCTGCCGTGGCCCTGGCAGCCCAGCCCGCCGCCGCAGCCATTCCGACGGCGGCAAAACCGGAGGTGCCGCCGCCTGCGGACAGCGGCAGGTACCTCGTCAGCTTCAGCACAGGAGCCGACGTGGCCCAGGAGGCCGCGTCCCTGCGGTCCCAAGGTGTGCAGGTAGGAAGGACCTTCTCCGCGGCGGTCCGGGGAGCCGCGGTGACAGCCACCAAGGCACAGGCAGCTGCACTGGCCCGCTCGCCCCGGGTGGCCGCCGTCGAACCGGATGAGCCGGTCCAGGTTTTCGATACGCAGCAGCCCGCGCCGTGGAACCTGGACAGGGTGGACCAAACCAACCTTCCGCTCTCCGGCACCTTCACGCCCCCGTCCTCCGGGGCCGGCGTCCAGGCCTACGTCGTCGATTCCGGCGTCCTCGCCCAGCACACCGAGTTCGGGGGCCGGGTAGCGGCGGGCTGGACCGCCGTCGCCGACGGCCGGGGCAGCAGCGACTGCAACGGCCACGGGACCCACGTTGCCGGGATTGTCGCCGGCCAGACCTACGGGGTGGCCAAGGCCGCCACCATCGTCCCGGTCCGGGTCCTCGACTGCAACGGCAACGGGTACATGTCCGATATCGTGGCCGGCCTTGACTGGGTCGTGTCCCATCACCGCGCGGGCACTCCCGCCGTGGCCAATCTGAGCCTGGGCGGTCCCGCGAGCACCATGGTGGACTCCGCCGTCCGCGGCGTCATGGCTGACGGCATCACCGCGGCCGTGGCCGCCGGAAACTCCGGAGTGGACGCCTGCAACAGTTCACCGGCGCGGGTTGCCGAAGCACTCACGGTCGCTGCGAGCGACTCCTCTGACCGGCAGGCCACCTTCTCGAACCACGGCGGCTGCGTTGACCTGTACGCGCCCGGCGTCGGCATCACGTCCGCCATCCATTCGTCCACCACCGCCGCGGCAACAGTCAGCGGCACGTCCATGGCGGCTCCCCACGCCACGGGCGCGGCAGCAGTCATCCTTTCCCGGATTCCCGAGGCCACACCGGCGGAGGTGACAGCCGAGCTGTCCTCCACGGCCACCCCCGGCGTCATCAGCAACGCGTCGGCCGGCACGCCGAACCGGCTGCTCAACATCGGTGCGGTGCCCGCCCCGTTCCCGGCAGCACGGGATTTCACCGGAGACGGGAAATCGGACCTGCTGGCCCGCGATTCCGGCGGCACGCTGTGGACCTACCCGGGCACGGGCACCGGCCTGTTCGGCTGGCGCGTCGCAGTGGGTGACGGCTGGAATGTCATGACTTCCATCAGCGCCGCCGGGGACCTGACCGGTGACGGCCTGCCGGACCTCCTCGCCCGGGACTCCGGCGGCACCCTCTGGACGTACCCCGGCACCGGCAACGGCCTG
>NZ_AOFD01000080.1 GCF_000332815.1 Arthrobacter nitrophenolicus | reverse complement strand
GACGCCGGGGGTGCCGCCGGTGCGTCCGCGGCCGGTTCCGGAACCGCCGCCCGCGGAGCCGGCGGAAGCGCCGCCGTCGAACTTCTCGGCAGTATCCGGGACGCCCCAGATTTCAGGCTGGGTGGCGCGGAGCCGGTTGCGCTCCTGCAGGCCGAGGAGCCAGGCAAAGGCGAGGACCACGGCAACGCCGGCGATCAGTGACGGAAGCATGGGGACGAAGACGTCGTTGACGTCGATTTCCAGTGCGGTGGCGGCACGGGCGGTGGGGCCGCCCCAGGGAACGATGTTCATGGTGCCGTTGGCGAGGCCGGCCACGCAGGTGAGGACCACCGGGCTCATCTTGAGACGCAGGTAGATGGGCAGCATGGCTGCGGTGGTGAGGATGAACGTGGTGGAGCCGTCGCCGTCCAGGGACACGGCGGCTGCCAGCAGGGCGGTGCCCAGCACAACCTTGGCGGGATCGTTGCCCAGCTTGCGGAGGATGAACTTCACCAGCGGGTCGAACAGTCCGACGTCGATCATCAGGCCGAAGTAGATGATGGCGAACATCAGCAGCGCCGCGGTGGAGGTCATGGACTTCATGGAATCCAGGACCATGTCCCCGATGCCCAGCCCGGCACCGGCGAAAAGACCGAAAACGGTGGGGACGATGATCAGCGCCAGCACTGGCGTCAACTTTTTCGTCATGATCAGCACCATGAATACCGCGATCATGGCGAATCCAAGTATTACCAGCACAGCCGGCTCCTTCTTGTGAACGGCACCACAGCGTTGTGATGCGTGCTACAGACTGTAGGGTGGCCGCCGTCACGGCAGTGCCTTTGGCTCAATTGATTGGCATACTGCTTATTGGGAGCATTTTGCTCATTCTGCTCACAGGCTGCCGCCACTGGTTCCGGTAGCCCCTGAGGGCACCGACAGCCCGTCATCAAGGAGGATCATGCAGCGTTCCGCGCCCCGCCCGCCGCTGCGGTTCTCCACCCAGACGCTGCTGCTGCAGGTGGCCGTGGTGCTGCTGGTGGTCCTGCTCAGCGCCGCCGTCCATGCGTGGCTGACCTATGACAGGGTGGGCAGCGAGGCCGAGAACCAGGCGCTGACCCTTGCCCGGACCGTCGCCTCGGACCCCTCGGTCCGGGCCGACGTGCAGGCCATCAGTGCGCGGGAGGGCACTCCCCCGCCTGCCGAACTCGCGGCCGGGCCCCTGATGCAGGCGGCCGAGGCCGCGCGGACCAGGACCGGAGCCTTGTTCGTGGTGATCACCGATGAGACGGGCCTGCGGCTGGCGCATCCCGAACCGGAGCGGCTCGGCGGGAAGGTCAGCACCGACCCCTCGGAAGCCCTGGCCGGACGCGAGGTCACCACCCGGAACACGGGGACGCTGGGCCCGTCCGCCGGAGCCAAGGTGCCCGTGTACGCGCCGGGCAGCTCCGCCGTCGTGGGCGAAGTCAGCGTGGGGTACTCGATGGAGACGGTAGGGCAGAGCGTGGCCCGGGACATCGGCCCCGTGGCCGGGACGGCGGCGGGTGCCCTGCTGGCCGGCGTGCTGGGCTCCTTCCTGCTGCGCCGCCGGCTGCAGCGGCTGACGCTGGGCCTGGAACCGGAGGAGATCAGCACGCTGGTCCACGACCAGGTGGCGGTGCTGCAGGGCGTGGACGACGGCGTCATCGGCGTGAGTGCCGACGGCCGGATCAGCGTGTTCAACGCCGCCGCGCAGCGCCTCCTCGACCTGCCCGACCTGACCGGCGGGCGCTGGGAGGACGCCCCCGTCCCGGACCAGGTGAAGTCCCTGACCAGGCCCGGCACCGCAGGCAGCGACGCCCTGGAAGTCGTGGCGGGCGGGCGGGTGCTGGTGGCCAATGCCCGCAAGGCCCTGCACCGGCGGGAGGACCTTGGCTGGGTGGTGATGCTCCGCGACCGCACCGAACTGCAGGAACTCACCCGCCAGCTGGACGCCGTGGGCACCATGTCGACGGCGCTGCGCGCGCAGCGCCACGAGTTCGCCAACCAGCTGCACACGCTGGCCGGGTTCATGAGCATCGGCCAGCACCGGCAGGCGCGCGAGTACCTGGCGCAGCTTGCCGCCACCGGCCCCCTCACTTTCCCGGTGGAGCAGGCCGAGCTCCTGCAGGACCCCTACCTCCAGGCGTTCGTGGGTGCCAAGGGCGTGGAGGCCGAGGAACGGGGCGTGGCCCTGCGGATCGGCCCCGAAACCCTGGTCCGCGGGCACGTCACGGAGGCGCAGGACGTCACCACCGTGCTGGGCAACCTGATCGACAACGCGGTGAACGCGGCGGTGGCCGGCGCCGCAACGGAACGCTGGGTGGAGGTGGAGGTGCTGGACGAGCCGGGCGGCGACGGCGGCACCCTCCACATCGTGGTCGCGGACTCTGGCGACGGGCTGGCGGAAGGGACGGACGCGGAGGCGATCTTCGCGGAAGGCTTCAGCACGGCGTCCGGGCCGCTGGCCCGGAACGGCAGCGGCGGACAGGGGTTTGGGCTGGCCCTGGCGCGCCAGCTGGCCCGGCGCCGCGGCGGGGACGTCAGGGTGCTGGACCGGGGCAGGCAGGGCGGGCCGGGGGCGGTCTTCATGGCCACCCTGCCGCGTACCACCGCGGGAAGCGCGGAGGCATCGGGAACTTTGGGGACACCAGGAACTTTGGGGACACAGGGAAGTTTAGGGACACCAGGAACTTTGGGGACAGCGCGCAGCGATACAGCGCCGCGAAGCGCGGAGATGAAGGGAGACAACAACGATGGCTGAGGATTTCCGGGTCCTGATCGTGGACGACGACTTCCATGTGGCCAAGCTCCACGCCGCGTACGTGGACTCGGTGGCCGGGTTCCTGGCGTTGGCGCCGGTGGGCACGGCGTCCCTGGCGCTGCAGGCCATCCACAGCCTGCGGCCCGACCTGGTGCTGCTGGATGTCTACCTGCCGGACGCCTCCGGCCTGGACCTGCTGCAGCAGCTCGACGTCGATACCGTCATGCTCAGCGCCGCCTCGGATGCCCTGTCCGTCCGGACGGCCTTCCGCCGCGGCGCGCTGGGATACCTGCTGAAGCCGTTCACTGCTGACGCCCTGTCGCAGCAGCTGCGGTCCTACGCCCGGTACCGCCGGCTGCTCTCCGCCCCGGGGGCACTGGACCAGGACGCGGTGGAACGCGCCAAGAGGTCACTGATCCCCGGGGACGTGACGCCGTCGGCGAAACCGCGCTCAGCCACTGAGGCGGCCGTACTGGAGTCCCTGGTTCCCGGCGAGCAGTATTCGGCAGCCGAAGTGGCCAGCCGGGTGGGCGTTTCCCGGGCCACCGCGCAACGCTACCTGTCATCGCTGGCCGACGACGGCGCCGTCGATATCCAGCTTCGGTACGGGAGCACGGGCAGGCCGGAGCACCGCTACGGCCTGCCCGCCGCGCCCTAGATTTTTCCTAGCTGGCGCTCTTCTGGGCCACGAGCTCGATTTCGACGAGCATCTTGGGGTCCAGGAACGGCAGCACATGCACCAGGGACAGGGTGGGGCGGATCTCGCCGAACACTTCGCCGTGGGCGCGGCCTGCCTCTTCCCACTTGCTGATGTCCGTCAGGTAGAGCTTGGACTGGACGACGTCCTCAAAGCTGAACCCGGCGTCGGCCAGGACCTTGCCGAGCTTCTGCAGGATGAACTGGGTCTGCGTGTAGAAGTCATCGCCCACGATGCCGTCCTCGCCGCTGGCAGCGGTGGCCGAGATGTACAGGGTGTTGTCCACCTGGACGGCGCGGGAGTAGCCGAGCGTCTGTTCCCAGACGGAACCGGTGCCGAAGGTTTTGCGCATGGTGGGGCCTTTCAAATGCCGGAATGGGGTCGGCACCACTGTAGGGCTGCTACAGGTCCAGCCGGTAAACCAGCAGCTTTGTGTCGGTTCCGGGGACGAACCAGTCACGCTCCGGCACCCGGCGGAACCCGGCTTTGCGGTACAGTCCGTGCGCGCTCTCCCATGTCTCCCCCGTGGTGAGGGCGACGCCGGTAATCCCGGGCAGGGACCGGGCGTGGTTGATGATGGCATCCACCATGGCCTTCCCGGCTCCGCTGCGCTGCACGGCGGGGTCCACCACCAGCATGCGGAACTCGAGCTCATCCGGCAGCGCGATGTCCGCGTACGGTTCGCCGGCGGTGGCCAGCGTCACCGATCCCACCACCTCGCTGTTCCGCTCCGCCACCCAGATGGTGGCCTGCCCGGCGCGCAGCGCAACATCCTGGATCTTGCGCATGTACGGGTGTTCGGCGTCGTCGAAGTAGCCCGCTGCGAGGTAGGAATCGCGCGTAATGCGGGCAACGGCGTCGTAATCGGCCTCGACGGCGGCACGGATGGTGATCTGCGGTGGCACCCGTCAATGGTAGTGGCGGCTGCCGCTCCCCCGGCCCGAAAGGGCGCTTTCCGTGACTGAACTATCACTACCGAACTATCACTACCGGCGGAAGCCGGGCTGCCGGGCCGCCTGCCCGGTCCGCCTAGAGCGGGAACCTGCCGGGCCGCCTGCCCGGGTCCGCCTAGAGCGGGAACTTGCCGGGCCGCCTGCCCGGGTCCGCCTAGAGCGGGAACTTGCCGGACAGCTCCAGGCCGGCGGCGCAGGTCCAGGCGTCCAGCCGTTCGGCATCCGAGGGACCGCCGTCGAGCGGACTGGCCAGCCGCGGCCGACGCACCCAACAGCCGGCTTCTTCCGCGATGAGCGCACCGGCGGAGAAATCGTGCTCGTTGAGCCCGCGCTCGCCGTAGGCGTCATGGGTGCCGTCGGCCACCATGCACAGGTCCAGGGCGGCCGAACCCAACCGCCGGACGTCCGCGAACCCGTCCATGAGGCCTGCCAGCGCGGTGGCCTGGTCCGCGCGGACCGCAGGATCGTAGCTGAAGCCGGTGGCCAGGATCTGCCCCTTCCGGCCGGGGACCGGCCCCTCCAGCCGGGTGACCCTGCCGCCCTCCTCCAGCCAGGCGCCCTGGCCGCGGGAGGCGTAGTAGGTGCGGCCCAGCGCCGGGGCGTTGACCACGCCGGCCAGCCACGCGCCGTCGGCGTCGGCAACCGCCACCGACGTGGCGTAGTAGACGATGTTGCGGATGAAGTTGGTGGTGCCGTCCAGTGGATCGATGGACCAGCGGTAGCCGCTGGGCGCCTCGGGCCGGGTGGTTCCGTGTTCCTCGCCGGTGATGCTGTCGTTCGGGCGGGACGCTTGGATGACCCCGCGGACGGCGTTCTCGGCAGCGACGTCGAACGCGGTGACCCAGTCCCCCGCGGCGCCCTTGTTGCTGGGAGCCAGGGTGTCCCCGTTCCTGGCGGCAAGCACCTCGGCTCCGGCCGCGGCGGCGGCCTTTGCCACGGCCAGAAGTTCTGCAGGGGTGGTCATGCCGTTGCCTCCACGGTGTCCTCGTCGGTTTCCGTCCCTGCCGGCGCCCCCGCACCATCACCTGCCAACGCGTCAGGGCCGCCTTCCAGCAGTTGCCGGAAGCCGTCCTCGTCAAGCACCGGAATCCCGAGCTGTTCGGCCTTGTCCAGCTTGGTGCCGGCGCTTTCGCCGGCCACCAGGTAGCTGGTGTTCTTCGACACCGAGCCTGCTGCCTTGCCGCCCCGGACCAGGATGGCTTCCTTGGCCTCGTCCCGGCTGAAATTGGGCAGGGACCCGGTGACCACCACAGTGAGGCCCTCGAGGGTGCGCGGGGTGGATTCGTCGCGTTCGTCCGCCATCCGGACTCCTGCCGCAGCCCAGCGGTCCACGATCTCCCGGTGCCAGTCCTCCGCGAACCATTCCTTGAGCGCCGCGGCGATGGTGGGCCCGACGCCGTCCACGTGGGCAAGGTCCTCCTCGGAGGCTGCCCGGATGCCGTCCATGGTGCCGAAGGCCTGCGCGAGCGCCCGTGAAGCCCGCGGCCCCACGTGCCGGATGGACAGCGCCACCAGGACGCGCCAGAGCGGCTGGGCCTTTGCCTTTTCCAGTTCCTTGAACAGCTTTTCAGTGGTGGCCGTGGGCTTGGACGGCGACTTGGCCGTGCCCTTGCTGTAGAAGTACGGCACCAGTTCGTATTCGCCGGTGCCCACACCCTTGGAGCGCTTCTCGCGGCGGATCTTCACCGGGGCGAGGTCTTCCGGGGCCAGGTCGAACAGGCCTGCCTCGGAGGTGAGCGGTGGAACCTCCGGCTCGGCCGGCTGTGTCAGCGCTATGGCGGCCTCCCAGCCAAGCGCCTCGATATCGAACGCGCCGCGGCCGGCGAGGTGGAACACCCGCTCACGGAGCTGGGAAGGGCAGGATTTCGCGTTGGGGCAGCGGATGTCCACGTCGCCCTCCTTGGCCGGGGCCAGGGGCGTGCCGCAGGAGGGGCACTCGGTGGGCATCACGAAGTCCCGCACAGGTGGGTCCTGCTGGTCTCGCAGGGCCAGGACCGGGCCGACTATTTCCGGAATGACGTCCCCGGCCTTGCGGAGGATGACAATGTCGCCGATCTTCACGCCCTTGGCCTTGACCACGTCCTGGTTGTGCAGGGTGGCCATCTCCACGGTGGAGCCGGCAACCTTGACCGGCTCCATCATGCCGAAGGGGGTCACCCGGCCCGTGCGGCCGACGTTGACCTGGATGTCCAGGAGCTTGGTGTGCACTTCTTCCGGCGGGTACTTGTAGGCCACGGCCCAGCGCGGCACGCGGGTGGTGTAGCCGAGGGCCCGCTGGGTGGCGAAGTGGTCCACCTTGATGACGATGCCGTCGATCTCGTGGAGCAGTTTGTGGCGCTGGGCGCCGTACTTTTCGATGAACGCCAGGACGTCCGCCCGGCTTTCCAGCACCTCGAAGTAGGGGCTGACGGGCAGGCCCCAGCCCTTGAGCAGGTCATACGTTTCGGACTGGCTGCGGGCTTCAAGCCCCTCGCGGGCGCCGATGCCGTGGACGAACATCTTCAGCGGGCGCTTGGCGGTTTCGGCCGGGTCCTTCTGGCGGAGCGACCCGGCGGCGGCGTTGCGCGGGTTGGCCAGCGGCGCCTTGCCCGCCTCGATCAGTGCCTCGTTGAATTCCGCGAACTCCTTGGACGGGATGAACACCTCGCCGCGGACTTCCATCTCTGCCGGGAAGCCCCCGCCCTCAAGCTGCTGCGGGATTTCCTTGATGGTGAGCACGTTGTGGGTGATGTCTTCGCCGGTTGTTCCGTCGCCGCGGGTGGCTGCCCGGACCAGTTTCCCGTCCCGGTACAGCAGGTTGACGGCCAGGCCGTCGATCTTGAGTTCGGTGAGCCAGGCGGCCCGGGCCGCGCCGTCGCCAAGCTTTTCGATACTTGCCTCCGCCCTGTTCAGCCAGGCTTCGAGCTCATCGATGGAAAAGACGTCTTCCAGGCTGTACATGCGCTGCAGGTGCTCGACTGCCGCGAAAGCGGCGGACACCTCGCCGCCCACTTCCTGGGTGGGTGAATCGTTGGCGACCAGTTCGGGGTGGAGCGCCTCAATCTCCTCGAGGCGGCGGAAGAGGCTATCAAACTCGGCGTCCGATACCAGGGGCGCGTCCTCCTGGTAATAGGCGAACCGGTACTTCCGGACGAGGTCCGCCAGGTTCTCGTATTCCTCGCGGAGGGAGTCCGAAGGGATGGCGTCCGGGCTGCCGGGGCTGCTGTTCCTGGGGGCTGTCTTTTCTGCGGGGCCTGGTCCTGTGCTCACAGACCTATCTTGCCTTACACGTGTGACAGGACGCCGGTTAGTGCGCCCGGAGGCGGGTCCTGCCCCACCAGATAAAGGCCGCACCGCCTGCTCCCATCAGCAAGGTACCGGCTGCGATGGGAAGCAGCTCGGGACCTCCGGCGCCGGGTCCGGCGGCCGGGGTTATGCCGGCTGCCCGGGTTGCGGTGGCGGACCGGGTGATGGGCGTATTCCAGTCCGGCGCTCCGGACGCCACGGCCGGCGCCGCGGAGCCGGTGACCGCGGCGGCAGTTTCTGTGACTGCTCCCTCCGGTGCCGCGTCTTCGGTTGCATCCGTCTCGGAGGACACGGCGGCCTGCGCCGCGGTGGCCGGGGATGCAGCGGCTTGTTGAGGCCCGGCGGGTGCTTCCGCAGCGGGATTTCCCGGCTGCGCAGGGGCCTCGGCCGGAGCTTGGGTGGGGCGTTCATCGCCGGTGGGCTCCGGCCTGCCGCCGCCCAGGACGGGCAGGCACACAAGGCCGCAGTCTTCGGCCGGGGCGTCCGTTCCTGGTGTGGTGGCAGGCGATGGTTCGGGGGAATCGGCACCTGCCGGTCCTGCCGGGAAGAGGATGGCCATGGCCAGGACTAATGCCGCTGCGGTGGTGCAGACAACGCGGAGGGCCGGGAAAGTCGGGGTCATTGCTACCTTTCGATGCGCGCAGTCCCCCACCGCGGCTTTTCTGGTGTCCCCGGCAGTCTTCTACAGCCGGACCCGGGGCCGCAAATCCGCGCTTTGCCCTGGACTGTGCCCGGGCGGCCGCCCGCCTGCTGCCCGGCAGGTGTCAGTGCGCGCGGACGCGGTTCCTGCCCCACCAGGCGAACGCTCCCCCGCCGGCGCCCACCAGGAGCACACCGGCGGCGACGGCCGGGAGGTTGGCACCGTCGGACTCCGCGCCTGCCGGGTGACAGCGGCTGCCTGGGTGGCTTTCGCGGACCGGGTGACGGGCGTGTTCCAGTTTGAGGACGACGACGGCGTGCCGCTTGAGGGGGCCGTGGCGGACGGAGTGGCCGACGCCCCGGTTTCCGTTGGCCCGGCAGCCGGCTCGGCCGGCATCAGTTCCACGGAGGCAGTGGGGGCCGCAGGGTTCGCGGCCGGCGTGGAGGGGGCTGCGGTCCGGGGCGCGGCGGGCGCCGCGGGATCGGGTGCGGCCGTTTCCGAGGGATCGTCCTCGGGCTTGGCCGTCCGGGTGGGACGCGCTTCCGGGGTCCAGGTTTCTGTGGGTTCCTGCGCACATTCCTGTCCGCAGCCGGGGGCAGTGGTGGAGGTTTCCGAGCCTGTCGGTTCGGGGGATTCTGCCAGTGCGGCGCCCCCTGTGGGCAGCGTTATCGAGAGTGCCAGCACGGCTGCGGTGGCTGTTGCCGAGGCGGCGCGGATCAGCGGAGTGGACGGGGTCATGGATACCTTTCGGTGCGCGCAGTCCCCCGTCTGCGGCTTTCTGGTCTCCCAGCAGTCTTCTACAACACGCCGGAGGGCCGCAAATCCATCGAATGTGCGGCCCTCCTGAGTAAGGCGTGCTAGTCGCGGTTTTCCGGCGGCAGCGCCACCTGGATTTTGCGGGATTTTCCACGTCCCACCACGTAGCCCCTGCCGGGGATGAATTCCGGGCTGACCCGGCCCAGGGAGGTGTTCAGGAGGCTGTCGCCCTCGATGTCGCCCGGGTTGAGGAGCAGGCCCCGCCGGCCGGATTTGAACGGCTGGGCGAGCTGCCAGGCAGAGGACCAGGTGGACGTTTCGGATTCGCCCACCACCCACTGGTCAGCCTTGATGGAGGCTGTGACCAGCTGGGCAACGCCTGATTCGGCGAGCGTGTCCGTGAATTCGGTCAGCCCCTCGATGAAGATGGCCAGCCTGCCCGGGTTGCCGGAGGAATGCTCCACCAGCTCCTCCACCACCTCGGCCAGGTCGTCGGGTCCCACGACGGACCGGTTCCACAGGGGCAGCGATGCGACGGCGGAGCGCCGCGATCCGAGGTAGATCAGCTCGGTATCCGGATTGGACCGGCGGAGGGCGTAGGCCAGGGTGACCAACGCCACGGTCCGGCCGGCGCCGGGAGGACCTGCCAGGAGCAGCGGCCCACGGGCCATGACCGCCGCCGGCTCCAGGGTTTCGTCGTCGACGCCGATGACGGGCATGTCCGGACTGCCGGCCGGCAGGACGTCCAGGTCCACCTGTTCGGGGAGCCGCTCGATGCCGGGTGCGGTGTCCAGGCCCTGGCGCAGCATTGCCTCGCTGAGCTTGTGCACCTCGCGCGCCTGCAGGGCGAGGTTGGAGTTCCCGCCGAGCACGGCCAGCTGGACCTCCCGCCCGTCCAGCAGTCCGCGGCCCGGAGGCGAGCCGGCATTGAGGACGTCGCGCGGCACGTCCATGGAGATGTAGTCGTCCTCGGAGGACAGGCGCAGGACCAGGCGGCGCTGGATGGAGGCAAGCAGGGACGCCGGCACCGAGTTGGGCCGGTCTCCGGTGACCACCAGGTGGATGCCCAGGGTACGGCCGTCGGTGGCCAACTGCAGGAAAATGTCCCACAGCCCGGACAGTTTGCTGTGTTCGTAGGCTTCCCGGAAGGCGGACATGCCATCCACCAGGACGAAGATCCGCTTTTCGTCGGGCCGGTTGGCCAGCCTGCGGTACTCCACGATGGTGGAGGCCCGGACTTCGGCGAAACGGGCAGAGCGCTGCTCCGCGATGTCGCGCAAAAGGCGCAGCAGCCTGCCCACGCGTTCCACGTCGTCGCCGTCGATGACTTCGCCCACATGGGGCAGTTCTTCCAGCATGCTCAGCCCGGACGAGCCGCAGTCGATGCCGTACACGTGGACGGGCCCGCCCCGGGGCGTCACCGCGGCGGCGATGGCGATCCCGCGGAGGGCGGCCGACTTTCCGGAACCGCCCGTCCCGTAGATGGCCATGTTGCCGTCCTTGTCCGGCTCGTAGAAGACCGTGGGCTGGTCCTGCCGGGCGGGGTCGTCGGCCACGCCGAGCAGCAGGCGTTCATCCGTGCGCGGGTTGGGCAGCCTGGAGAAGTCGTAGGTCTTGGCCAGTTCGTCCAGCCACGGCTTCCGCGGCGGCCGGATGCCCAGGGTGCCGGCGGCCCGGACAATGTTCGCGGTCATCCGGGCGATGTCGTTCGGCCCCGCGGGTTCGGCCACCACCGGCTTTTCCGGGGCAGGCGGTTCCCAGCTGGGTCCGGACCCGAACGCCATTTCGACGATGTCGATCTGGGGCCGCTGAGGCTTGTCGGTGGTCCAGCCGCCGGCGTAGCCGGTCTGGAAACCCTGGATCCGGCCCGGTCCGGTCTTCGCTGCCCCGCGGCCTGGGATCCCGGGGTCGAAGTAGGCGGCGTCGGGGACACCGAGGATGTCCGTGGCGTCGTCCTCGTCGGCCATGCGCAGGGCTACGCGGAGGTTGGTGTTGGCCCGCAGGCTGTCCTTGATCACGCCGGCGGGCCGCTGGGTGGCCAGGATGAGGTGCAGGCCGAGGGACCGTCCGCGCGCGGCAACGTCCACCACGCCGTCCACGAACTCGGGAACGTCATTGGCGAGCGCCGCGAATTCGTCGACGATGATGATGAGGTACGGCGGAGCCTCGGGGTCTGCCTCGCGCTGCAGCGCGAGCAGGTCCTTCGCCTTTTTCCGGTTGAGGAGCTGCTCCCGGTAGTGCAGCTCGGCGCGGAGGGACGTCAGGGCGCGGCGCACCAGGTGCGGCGAGAGGTCCGTGACCAGCCCCACCGTGTGCGGAAGGTTGATGCAGTCCGCGAAGGCGGCGCCGCCCTTGTAGTCCACGAAAAGGAAGCTGACGCGGTCCGGGCTGTAGGCGGCCGCCATGCCCATGACCCAGGACTGCAGGAACTCGGACTTGCCGGCGCCGGTGGTGCCGCCCACCAGGGCGTGCGGGCCCTCGTTCTTCAGGTCCAGGTAGAGCGGCTCGACGCCCTTGGAACCCACCAGGGCGCGGAGCGTGCCGTTGTCCTTGCGGTTGGCCACGGCGGTGGCGTGGACGGAGTTGTTTTCGGTCCAGCGTTCGGCGACGGCCTGGGGGTTGTCCAGGAAGTCCTTGCCGATCAGGGTGGCGTAGGAGACGGCCCTCGGAAGG
Organism: Arthrobacter nitrophenolicus; assembly: GCF_000332815.1. Classification (GTDB taxonomy): domain Bacteria; phylum Actinomycetota; class Actinomycetes; order Actinomycetales; family Micrococcaceae; genus Arthrobacter; species Arthrobacter nitrophenolicus. Next base: position 3,239 of record NZ_AOFD01000080.1, on the reverse strand, counting down.
TCGGAGTCGTCGTTAACGGGCTTGCCCACATCCACGACGGGGGCGAGCATCCTGGCCAGCTGCCCGGCGAGTTCGGCGTCCACGCTTTCGCAGCTGACAGGGTAGGTGTGCCGGCCGAGGCGGACCTGCCCGGTGGTGGTGCCGTGGTCGCCGTCCACCACCATGAAGTCGCGGCAGGCCGCCGGAAGGGCCTGGATGTCCGTGGCCACCCAGAGCACGTGGACGCCGGAGTCCGGTCCGCGCTCGGCGAGCCGGGTGAGGCGGCCCCGGTCCACGGGCGCGTCGTCCTCGACGATCACCAGCACGGACGGCAGCACCGGCGCGTCCACCTCGTGTTTGGCCGGATCCACCTCCGGCCGCAGGTCCGGGCCGGAGCGCCTGGCGGCGGCTTCCCGCGCGTCGAGCAGGTCCTCAAGGCGGGCCAGGAGCGAGGACCCTCCCGCGGACCCTGCGGCCAGGTGGTCGCCGGAGAGCGGACTGTGGCCGGAACCAACGTGGGGCAGCCACTGGAGCCAGTTCCAGCGTTCCCGCGACTGGGCGGAGGTGATTGCGGTCAGGATGACTTCCGCCGGCGAATGGAGGCCCACCAGCTGGAGCACCATGCCGCGGGCAACATCGTCCACCAGGCCGCGGGCGCCGGCGATGCCCAGGGACCCGGAGGTACGCAGCTGGGACACCACCGGGACGCCCTCGATGTCCCGGAACTGCTTCAGGCAGTCCTGGATCTCCCGCGTGTACTCGACCTCGGTGTCGTTGTTGGACGGCTCCTCCAGCTGCAGGCGCGAGGGCGCCGTCCCCATGCCGAACCTCAGTCCCAGGAACGAGGCATGCTCCGGGCGGTGGGTCCACAGCAGCGGGCCCAGTTTGTAGATGGCGTCCACGGTGTCGCTGACCGAGGGCGCCTCCTGCATCCGGACGGCGCGTTCCACCTTCTGCAGCTCGGTGATGTCCTCACGGAATGCCGCCATCGAGGCCCGGAAATGCTTGAGCCCGTCCTTGCGGAGGCGCCGGTTGCGCATCTTCTGGTCGACGTAGTGGCCCACGATGAACAGCGGCATCATCAGCATGAACACCACTGAGAGGGCGTTGCGCGTCACGGCGAAGATGACCGCGCCCATCATCAGCGGGGCGATCAGCATGATGTACGGGAAGGGCTGGTCCTCCGGGCGTTTCGGCCCGGCCGGCACCACCCGCTTGGGTTCCTCGAACCGGGGCACCACGCGCGGTGAGCGGTTGAAGTCCACCATGGGCGACGTCGGCGCTGCCGCATGGTTGTGGCCCAGCGGAACCACCGTCACGGTGGTGTCGCCCAGGGTGACGGTGTCCGAGGAGTTCAGGGTTGCGCGGGTGACGGGGAGCCCGTCCATCAGGAGCCCGTTGGCGGAGTTGGTGTCAACGATCTCCACGCCCTCGCCCACGGTGATGCGGGCGTGGCGTTTGGAGGTCAGGGGGTCCGTGAGCCGGATGTCCACGTCCCGGTCCCTGCCGATGTAGCTGGTGCCGGTGGGCAGCGGGAATTCCCGTCCGACGTCGGGCCCTGACAGCACGCGCAGGGTCGCCGCGGCGGGGCCGCGGCTGGTTCCGGGTTCGTGGAACTGTTCGCTGACCTGGGCCAGCGAAACGACGGAGCCGGGGCGCAGGCCGGATTCGAGGAGGTTGTCCGTGCGGGTCAGGACATTGCCGCTGATCCCGGCGCCCACGAATGCCTCGTCGATGCGCAGGGACAGGTTGTCCGGCGCGGGGATGCCCTTGCGCTCCGGGTCCGCGGCCCACAGCACGGCGGCGATGTCCGCCACGGTGGCGAGGCCGTCCACGGTGACGGCAAGGTCCTTGGCCTCGGCCGGCTCGCGGCGGAGGGTCAGCCGGATCCTCATCCTTCGTCCACGCCCCTCATCTTCTCCAGGAGGTAGAGGTCGTCAGGCGTCACGAGGTGCGAGGTCACGGCATGCTCCACCAGCCGGGCGCGGCGGTTGGTGGCGAGCTTGCCGCCGCCGCCGCGCAGCCCCGCCACGCCCACGCGGTCAAGTTTGTCGCACACGTTGTCCAGCTTCCGGTTGAAACGCGTCAGTGCCCAGCCCAGGGTCTTGGCTGCCGCGGCCGACGACGGGATGGCGCTGAAGCCCGTGCCTTCCCGGCGGAGCATGGGTTCGGCGAGCGCCACGATGAGGGCCTTCTGGGAATCGGTGAACACCACCGGCCCGATGGTGGTGTCGCCGCTGACGCCGCCCTCGCGCGCCTCCTGGCGGAAGGACGGGGTCTTCAGGTGCACGGCGAACTCGTAGGTGGTGGGTCCGGCTGTGAAGATGATGTTGGTATGGCTGAACACCAGCGGGATCCTGGCCCCGGGCGAAAGCCAAGCCTGCATGCCGCCGGAGGCATCCGCGACCGTGGCGGACAGCATGCTGCCCACGTTGCTCAGCCACCAGATGCCGTCGTAGCGGGCCACCTGCAGGAACTGCCGGTGCAGGTACGGGTTATCGTCGACTTCCAAATCGCCTTCGCGGCCGATGTTGAAAACGTCCTCGTCCGACGGTTCGTACCATTCCCCACAGAAATCTATTGCTAGATCCCCCATGTTCCGTGTCTCCTTCCGGGCAGTCCCCGCGTGAACAGGATCGCCGGTCCGTTGTGCCGGGTCATTTGTTGATGCAGGCGATGGAGTCATCCTCCAGCGGGGAGAATGCCCCGTCGCTGCGGACGATCATCACCTGGAGGCAGGTGGGCACGGCAGGGTTGAGCGCCACCTGGACAGTGGTCCCCGTGGTGGCCTGGTACTCGCTGCTCTCCCCCACCGCGTAGACACGCCACTTGTACGTGTCGCCGTCCTTGGGCTGCGGGTTCTCCCAGGTGAACGTTGCTTTCCCTTCGGCGTCCACAACTCCCTTGAGGCCCGCGACATCCGGCACGGTGCCGTTGTCCAGGGCGTCCGCCGGCGGCTTGCTGGCCTGCTGGGTCTCGGCCGCCCGGGGCGTTTCCGGGGCGGCGTTGGCCACCACCAGGCCCACGACGGCGGCCAGGGCAAGCAGGGTGCCGCCGGAAATGGCCAGCCAGAGGTTGCGCCTGCCGTGGTCGGGAGCCTGTGCCGCTGTAGGGTCGTCCGCTTCGGGCGGCGGCGTGGTCCCCCGCTGGATAGTGGCGTCGGCTGCACCCGTGTAGCCGGCCTCCGCAGCATGGGCGGGCGGGGCTGCCGGGCCGGTGTGGCCCTGGTTGCCGCGCAGGACCGTGGCCTGCGCCCAGTC
>NZ_AOFD01000079.1 GCF_000332815.1 Arthrobacter nitrophenolicus | reverse complement strand
TTTGAGTGGTCCGGCGGCGGGTGAGGTGTTGGTGCGGATTGAGGCGGCGGGGCTGTGCCATTCGGATTTGTCGGTGGTTAATGGTTCGCGTCCGCGGCCGGTTCCGATGTTGTTGGGTCATGAGGCGGCGGGGATTGTCGAGGGTGTGGGCCTTGGGGTTGATGCTGGGCTTGTTGGCCGTCGGGTGGTGATGACTTTTTTGCCGCGCTGCGGGCAGTGCGAGGCGTGCCTGACGGAGGGGAAGTTGCCGTGTTCGGCTGGGAGCAGGAGCAATGAGCAGGGGATTTTGCTGGGTGGTTCGTCTCATTTGACCCGTGGCGGTGAGAGGGTGGCGCACCATTTGGGTGTTTCGGGGTTTGCCACGTACGCGGTGGTGGATCATCGGTCGGTGGTGCCGGTGGGTGCGGATGTGCCGCCGACGATTGCGGCCCTGCTGGGTTGTGCGGTTTTGACCGGGGGCGGGGCGCTTCTGAACGCTGGGCGTATCACTTCCGAGTCGAGCGTGGCGATTGTCGGTTTGGGGGGAGTGGGTATGGCTGGTTTGTTGGCTGCTTTGGCTACTGGTTGCCGGAGTGTGATTGCGGTGGATGCGCAGGAGTCCAAGTTGGATCTTGCGCGGCAGTGGGGGGCTACCGCGGCGTACACGCCGGAAGAGGCGTTGGAGCGGTCGGTGGCTGTGGATGTGGTGCTTGAGGCTGCGGGGCATCCCCGCGCTTTTGAGACCGCGTTCCGGCTTTTGGGCCTGGGTGGCACGTTGGTTACCGTGGGTCTGCCGGCTCCGGGGGCTGTGTCTTCGATTGAGCCGTTGCGGCTGACTGCGAAGGCGCAGTCGATCGTGGGAAGTTATCTGGGCTCGGCTGTGCCGCAGCGGGATATTCCTGTTTTTGAACAACTTTGGCGTGAGGGGAAGCTTCCGCTGGAACGGCTGGTCTCGCGGCAGATCAGCCTTGACGAGATCAACGAGGGCATGGACGCTTTGGCGTCGGGCAGCGGGATCCGGCAAGTCATTACTTTTGAATCAACAGAGTCAGAACGGAAATAACTGATGGGCATCCAGAGAACTGATCACGATGTTGTGGTCCTGGGCGCGGGTTTTGGTGGCCTGGGCATGGGCGCGCAGCTCAAGCGGGCGGGCATTGAGAACTTCGCCATTTTTGATAAGGGTCCGGGCCTGGGTGGGGTGTGGCGTGATAACAGTTACCCGGGGGCTGCCTGCGACACTGAGGCGCACCTGTACTGTTACAGCTTTTTTCCGCACCGGCGGGTCAGCCGGATGTACGCGGACCGTGATGAGCTGATGGGCTATATGGAGCGTTTGGCTGCCCGGTTCGCGCTCGGCCCGCACCTGAACTTTAACGCCGAGGTCACGTCGGCGGTGTGGGATGTGGAGAAGGTGCTGTGGCGTTTGCAGGTCGCTGGTTCGGGCGAACACACGGCACGTGTTTTCATCCCGGCGTGGGGCCAGTTGAACACGCCGCTTGTGCCGGATTTTCCGGGCATTGAGGAGTTCCGGGGGATCGCTTTTCATTCCGCCCGCTGGGACCACGGCGTGGATTTGGCGGGGAAGAAGGTCATCAGCATCGGTTCGGCGGCCAGCGCTGTCCAGTATGTTCCGGAAGTGGCCAAGGTCGCCGGGCGCCTGGAGGTCTTTCAGCGCAGTGCGAACTGGATCATGCCCCGCAACCAGGTGGTCTTCAGCGCGGAGCAGCTTGATACTTTCGAGGAGCGTCCGGAAACGTTTGAGCAAAGCCGCCGGACCCTGCATGATTTCCGGGAGAGCGGCTTTGAACGCACGCGTCACGATACCGACGCGCAGCGGGCCGGTGTTGATCAGGCGTTGGCCCATCTTGAGGCGCAGGTTCCGGACCCGGAGCTGCGGCGCAAGCTGACCCCTGATTACGAGTTCGGATGCAAGCGTATTCTGCGCAGTGACGATTACTACCCGGCGTTGACTCGTGGGAACGTTGAGCTGGTCACTGAGGGCATCGAGGCTATCGTCCCGGAGGGTGTGCGCACCCGTGACGGGAGGGTCCATGAAGCGGATGTGATTATTTACGGGACGGGGTTCAGCAGCCAGGCGTTCCAGGGTGATTTGCAGGTCATCGGGGCCGCGGGTGGGAACCTGCAGGACCGGTGGGCTGAGGGCGCGGAGGCTTACCTTGGGATGAGCGTGGACGGGTTCCCGAACATGTTCATGATTTACGGTCCGAACACGAACCTGAACCACAACTCGATCATCACCATGTTGGAAATCCAGCAGGCTTACATTCTTGAAGTTCTCGAGCACCTGCTGCCGGTCCCGCAGGCCGCGGTGGAGGTCCGGGGCCAGGTCTTGGCCTCGTACAACACTGCTTTGCAGGACGCGATGGAAGGGTCGGCTTTTTCTTCTGACTGCTCGAGCTGGTACAAGAACGCCGCTGGCAAGGTCATTAACAACTGGTCCGGGACGGTTGAGGAGTACCGCAGCCTGGCCGGGCAGTGGAGGCCGGCCGACTACCTGGTTTCCGGCGCCGCGCTGCCGGTGAGGGAAACGACGGAAGTATGACAGCTGAGCTCTCGACGGCGGCTGTCCCGCTTGATGAAGTCGCGCCAGATGCGGTGGCCCTGATCCGGGCGTTCCGTGACGGGGGAGGGGTCAGTTTCCAGGACGTTCCTCTGGAGCAGGCCCGGGCCGCGTACGAGGCCGGCTGCGCCGCGAACGGGATCCCGGTAGTGTCACTGGAGCGCGTTGAGACCCTGCAGTGCCCGGTCAAGGGCGGTGCTATCGGCCTGCGCCGCTACCATCCCGGGACCGGGACCGGCAGTGGCGGGGCGCCGCGTCCCGTTGTTGTGTTCCTGCACGGCGGGGGCTGGGTGATCGGTTCACTGGACACGCACGACCGTCTCTGCCGGCGTCTGGCCGCGGTCAGCGGCCTGGATGTGGTGTCCGTTGAGTACCGGCTGGCCCCGGAGCATCCGTTCCCCACCCCGCTCGAGGACAGCCGCGCCGCTCTCGAATTCGTCAGGGACAAAGCGCCGGAGTACGGCTGGGACCGGAACCGTATCGTCGTGGCCGGGGACAGCGCCGGAGGCAACCTCGCCACGGTCCTTGCCACGGACCCCGGTTCTGTCGTGAACGGAACCACCATCATCGGCCAGGTGTTGCTCTACCCGGTGGCAAACCTGCTGGACGAATCGGAGTCGTACGCCCGGATCGCTGAGGGTTTCCCGCTGACTGCGGACTCGATGCGGTGGTTCCGGAGCCTTTACCTGCCCGATGGCCAGACGGCCAGTGACCTGCGCGTCTCGCCCGGGTTGCGCAGCCGCGCCGATTTCGCCCGCAACGGTGTGCCCGCGGCCTTCGTGGTCACGGTCGGGCTGGACCCGTTGGCCGATGAAGGCATCGCCTACGCAGGCCTGCTCGCACACGCCGGAGCCATGGTGGAGCACCATCACCTTCCGCGCCACTCCCACGGCCTGTTCACCTCAGCCGGGTTGATCCCGACCGGGGCAAAACTGTTCGACCGGGCCGCGAACTGGCTGATCGAACTCACCAACCCAACCAAAACCATCAGCTAACCCGGCCCCCCGCCCGTGCCCGGCGGCCCCTGCCTGCCCTGGCGCCTTACATCACGCCTGGATGTGTCTCGCAACCCAGCACGCCGGATCTGTAAACCCTGCGGCCGGTGCTATCCGGCCCGCAGCTCCTGACCACTTCCCGAGGACATTTTTTCCATGACAGTTACTTCCGTGCTGCCCACTGTTCCCGCAGCCGAACCCATTTCGCCCGAGCGCGAGGCCGCGCTCCTCGCATCGGTGCCTACCGGACTATTGATCGGCGGGAAGTGGGTGGACGCGTCCGACGGCGGCACCTTCGACGTTCACGACCCCGCTACCGGGAAAGTGCTCGCCACCCTCGCCTCGGCCACCAGCGATGACGCCATCAAGGCGTTGGACGCGGCCGACGCCGTCCAGGCGTCCTGGGCGCGCACCGCACCCCGGGTGCGGGCTGAGATCCTGCGCCGCGCCTTCGACCTCGTCACCGAACGGGCCGAGGACTTCGCGCTGCTGATGACCCTGGAAATGGGCAAACCCCTGGCCGAGGCCCGCGGCGAAGTGACCTACGGGGCGGAGTTCCTGCGCTGGTTCTCCGAGGAAACAGTCCGCGACTACGGCCGTTACCTCACCACCCCCGAGGGGAAGAACAAGATCCTGGTCCAGCACAAACCCGTCGGACCGTGCCTGCTGATCACTCCCTGGAACTTCCCCCTGGCGATGGCGACCCGGAAGGTAGCCCCGGCCGTCGCGGCCGGCTGCACCATGGTCCTCAAACCCGCGAAGCTGACACCGTTGACGGCGCAGTACTTTGCGCAGACCATGCTCGACGCCGGCCTCCCGCCCGGAGTCCTCAATGTCGTCGCCTCCTCCTCCGCGTCCGGGATCTCCGGGCCCTTGCTGAAGGACTCCCGGCTGCGGAAAGTCTCCTTCACCGGCTCCACTCCCGTCGGGAAGCGGCTCATGGCCGACGCCGCGCAGAACGTCCTGCGGACCTCGATGGAACTGGGCGGGAACGCCCCCTTCATCGTCTTCGAAGACGCCGACCTCGACGCCGCCGTCGAAGGAGCCTGGCAGCGAAGATGCGGAACATGGGCGAAGCCTGCACCGCCGCCAACCGCTTCCTCGTCCACGAAACCGTAGCCCACGAATTCACCACCAAATTCGCCAAAGCGATGGGCAAACTGTCAACTGGCCGCGGCACCGACCCGTCCACCCAGGTCGGCCCGCTCATCGACGCCGGCGCCCGCGACGACGTCCACGCCCTCGTCACCGCCGCCGTCGACGCCGGCGCCACAGCCGTGACCGGCGGGGCACCCCTTGACGGGCCCGGCTACTTCTACCAGCCCACCGTCCTCGCTAACGTCCCGAACAACGCAGCCATCCTCGGCCAGGAAATCTTCGGCCCCGTCGCCCCCATCACCACTTTCACCACCGAGCAAGAAGCCATTCGCCTGGCCAACAACACCGAGTACGGGCTCGCGTCCTACCTCTACAGCCGCGACTTCAACCGCCTCCTGCGGGTGGCCGAACAGATCGAATTCGGCATGATCGGATTCAACGCCGGCATCATCTCCAACGCCGCAGCCCCCTTCGGCGGCGTCAAACAATCCGGACTCGGCCGCGAAGGCGGAACAGAAGGCATCACCGAATACACCACCACCCAATACATCGGCATCACCGACCCCTACACGAACTAGCTATACTTCCCGCGGACGTCGTGATGAGCGTGGTGTCATGTGGAACGCGAAGGCCTCCGCTATCGATTCGGGCTACCACTCTTCCTGCCGCTAGGAGGCCCTCGTGTCCTACGCTGCCCATGCCAACGCCGGTCTGACTCCTAAGGCCAGGAAACAGCTTTCCTGCCTGGTCATTGAACAAGGCTGGACGCCGCGCCGGGCGCGGAAAGCGACCAATGCTCCACGGTTCGCCAATACATGGTGCACCGATACTGACTAGGCGAGGAGGGCATGGCTGCTCTGTTTTCCCGTCCGCGTCGCACTCCAAACCGCATATCCGTGCGCGCCGAGCGGCGGATTATGGCCTTGCGGTTTAGCCGCCGGTGCGGGACCGCACCGCATCGAGGCCCAGCGCTAAATGATCCACTTGACCGTGGCTAAGGTTCTGGCCCAGGCAACGAATGCCACCGGTGACCTGTCTGGAGCAGGGCACCGGACTATCCACAAAAGCCGGCACCCCAATACTATGAACACGACCATCCCGGGGAGCTGATCCGCGTCGACATCAAGAAGCTCGGACACATCCTGTATGGCGGCGGGCACCTCGCCCTGAGGCCGGGCGCAAGGCAGGAAGAACCGTAGCCAGGACCGGTACGCGTAAGCACCACGCCGTCGACGACCACTCTGGGCTTCGCGTACGCAGGAATGCTCGGCGACGAGAAGCAGGAGATCGCTGCCGCTTTCTGCATCTGCGCGGCCGCGTTCTTCGCCACCCACGGAGTGTTCGTCAAGGTCGCGTTCACCGATAACGGAGTCTGCAACCGCTCTGAGCCTTGGTAGCTCCGGTTCCATAGATCCAGTCCTGCCGGACCCGCCCCTAGCGGCCACTGACCAAACAGCAAAAGTAGTGACGACTTGTGGTGGTGCTGCATTTGTAGTCCAGTCTGACGTCGGCCAGAAGTCTGACTAACTGTGGTGTCTTTCGTTCGATTTGTCGACTGAACCGCGGAGCAGCAAAGAGTGCGCCCGGCGAAACGGATCTGACCCTATAGGAGATTGGACCAGAAGCGCCGTCACACACTTTGCGCCCGCCCGGCCGACCCTAGCGGTGTTCCTGTTCTGTTGTTGCCGCGGTCGATGCGCGGGTGGATGCAGCATGGCGTCCTGCACGGTAGCCAAACACCAGAGCTGGACCCAGTGATCCCCCGGCGCCCCCATAGATCATACGTGTCGGCGATGCCATGGCGTTGCCGGCCGCCCATAGCCCCGGGATAACGTCGCCGTGTACATCAATGACCTCACAGTTTGCTGTCGTCTGGGGCCCACCTGTGGTGCCCAACGTACTAATGTGAACCTGGACGGCATAGTAGGGACCTTGATCGATCGGTCCCAGGGTTGCCTGGCGGGTTGGGTAGTGCGTTCTATCACCGAACCATACGTCATGGGCACTATCTCCGCGGCCAAACTCTTCGTCGCGGCCGCCTTGGACGGCAGCATTCCATTTCGCGACTGTCTCTTGGAAAGCTGCGGCAGGAATGTCGAGTTCGGAAGCCAAAGCCTCAATCGAGTCCGCGCGGGTCACCCAACCTGGCATCTCTCGACCGGCCGGGATGCCAAAACCGCCGTACTGAGTTACGTATTCTTGGTCAAATATGAGCCAACAGGGGTTATTTACCCAATTAAAGTGGGTATCAAGGTGATGAAAGGGACCACCCAAGTCGTTGTCGCTTGCTGCTTCATTCGTGAACCGAACGCCATAGCGGTTGACCATGATCGACCTTGGCATGGTGCGCTCGAATTCTACGAGATGCCCGCGCTTCCCCTCGGGGTGCGTCTCATCTGGGATCGCCACGACTGGGACCCACCACGCTTCACGCATCGCGCCGAGCATGGCACCGATGCGCATTGACATGCGTAGCCCGTCGCCGGTGTTGGTCGGAACGCCCGTTAGGTGTTCGACGGGCCCGCGCAAGAATGCCTTCACCAGATCGGTGTCTCGCTCGAACCCGCCGGTAGCTATGATGACTCCGCCGCGGGCGTTGATGGTCTCGGTCCCAGCAACAGTTTCGCAGATGACACCGCGCACCTTGCCATCTTCAAGTACAAGATCGGTCGCACGCGTATGTGTTCGTACCCCGACGCCTTTATCCAAGCATCCCTTCAGGAGGGCGCCTACCATTGCGCGACCAAGTCCTTCTATCTTTTCGGTTCGACGTTTTTGATCAACATCGTCCTCCAGGAAGCCGGTACCGCCACCAATCGCAGTTTCAGTGATCAACATGTGGCGAGGATGACCGACAACACGATCTGCCCATTCTCCTAGTTCACCAAAGGAAAAGAGTTCTGGTTCCACCGACCGGCCCCCCTCGGGCTTTCCGCCGGGATGTTCCGGGTGATAGTCGGGGAAACCCGGTACGAGCTTCAGACGGAGCGGGGTTCGGTCCTCAAGCCAGTCGATCATTTCGGGGCCCGAATGGACGAACGCTTCCGCCATTTCCGGGCGTACCAGGTCGTGCGAGAGGGACGCCAGGTAATCCAGGGCCATTTCTTGGGAGTCCGGAAAACCAGCGGCTGCAGCGTATTTATTGGCAGGAATCCAGGCGACACCACTCGACAGCGCAGTTGACCCGCCAATCTTGTCGCCCTTTTCCAAAACCAGTACAGAAGCTCCATGGTCTGCTGCTGACAGGGCAGCGATGAGCCCCGCTGCACCGGTTCCTAGGACGACAAAATCGTAAGTACTAGGTGCGAAATTCATGGCGCTTTTTCTTTCTAACGAGGAAGTTGTCATTAGCGACCCATCTACAACTTGATGATCGGGACCAGCGGGCAACCTGCAGTGGTCGCCTCACGGTCATTTCGGGCAGGTTCGTCACCTGACAGACCAACATTGGTCTCTTGGATCCGAGTTGCGTATTGCCGTCGGCCACCGTGGAGCCCGGGACCGCGCATCGTTTCGAAGTACGTGAACGAGAGCGGTGAAAGCGCCAGTTCAATAGGAGAATAGTTCCGTGTTCTAGTTCAAGTCAATGCCAAGCTGATCTGACTCCTAGCAGGGCCTCGACGACAAGCCCCGCTTGCTAGATTCATGTTCTAGGAAACCGCCAAAAGTGTTGACTTCCGTACGGTTCGTGTGCTGAACTGGCGTTCCCCGGCGCCAACAAATCCGCGCTGGTGCCGCGTTCGGATATTCGTCCAGTTAACAGCGCATCCAATGAGGGATGACGCGCAACGCAGAAGATAGGACCCAGCTTAAATGTCACGTTTCAAAGACCAAGTCGCACTCATCACCGGTTCAGGCCGCGGCATCGGAAAAGCCACAGCACTGAAGTTCGCGGAGGAAGGTGCCTTTGTGCTCATCAATGACCTGCACAAGGAGTCCGTGGACGCGGTCGTTGCGGAGATCAATTCGCTGGGCGGCAATGCGGCCGCCGCAGGGTTTGATATCACGGACAGGGAAGTAGCCGCAAAGGCTGTTCAGCAGATCGTTGAGGACCATGGGTCCATCGATGTTCTGGTTAATAACGCGGGAGGCGAGAATATGCAGCCCGCAGAATCGTATGCCTCATGGGACCGCGTGATCGGGGTGAACCTCACGGCAACCTTCTTCATGTCCCAGGCAGTCGCCAATGCTTCCATGATCCCGCGCAACCGGGGAGCCATCGTCAATCTGTCGTCCCTTGCCGGCCTTGCGGCATTGCCCAACGATGTTGGATACACCGCTGCCAAGCACGCGGTTGTGGGGCTCACGAAGGCTTTGGGCGTGGAGTGGGCAAAGTACGGTATCCGCGTGAATGCAGTCTCCCCGGGAATGAGCGAGACGCCAGCTTCTTTGGAATGGCAGAAGCGCGAACCTGAGGCCTTCGAGGCACGCATCGCGAGGGTTCCGTGGAAGAGGATGGGCCGAGCTGAAGAGCAGGCTGCTGCCATTCTGTTCCTGGCTTCCGAGGATGCGTCCTTTATAACGGGTCATACGATTCCTGTCGATGGCGGTCAAATGGCCCTCAACCCTGGCCACTCAATGCGGCCCCAGTAATGTCTCGACGGGCATTACGGGTGGCGTCCTGTCACCCGCAGCCCGACAACTTCGCATCCTTTAAAGGGGGGGCAGGTTCTGTCCTGACCTCTTTGTGATGCCCTAGCAGCCTTGGGCGGCCGAGCTCCTGGAAAGGGGCCCGGCCGTCCGATAGGTCAACGTCCTATCGAGTCGGCTTCTGGCTGCAGGCATTACGGGTCTCAATCAGTAGTTCCGTAGCTATTTGAGCCCTGCATCGCGTTGAACCGCGCCGCGTCTTAACCCCGCTTTACGGAAAAGGCCCGAGATGCCCAGGCCTCAGGCTGCCCTCTTCCACCATAAATCGATCGATTTACGTACGGTGTGTGTGCTCCGAACTAATCCTCTCGCCCGGCAGGGAATCGAGTAGCGGTTCCTGCGGGTGGCCGGATTATTCGCCGGGGCCCAACGGAACCCCGCCCGGCGCGGCTGGAAACGAGGAGCCCAGTCCGCTCTGCTGCAGCTCAAGCAGCCCGTTAGGGTCCAGTCGGGCTGCAAGCCGTGACTAGATGCACTTGCTATTCTCAACTGGATCCCTACTCTCGCCACCTGACCGTAAATAGTTTTCGTGCCATGGCCGATTCCATTGACTTACGTACGATTACTATGCTTTAGTGATCCAGCACACAAATTTTGGGGAGCTGTAACGCGGTCAAAATCGGACTGTTCTCCCCACCTTCACAGTGCCCCTCCATCACCGGGACAGATCTCCCTGGTCGATGACGGACGGCTGCCGTGCTCCACATCGGTGAACGACACCGCCGCGGAGACGGCCAAGATCGTCCGTCCACTTTCATCCCATCTCTGCCCTACCCCTGGAGGCCAGGCTATGTTCAACTCAACTCACCGCGGAAATTCCCCGCACCGCGCCAAACAAGGAGCCGGGGGCGCGCTGTCCGCTCTGCTGCTGGTCGCCCTGGCGGCGTGTGGCACCGACGCAAGCTCGTCCAGCAAGTCTGGTGAAGTGGATGTCGCAGCTGCCGAAGCGGATGTCGCAGCAGCTAAGGAGCGAATTGCCCCGTACCTGGTCCCGGTCGAGAAGATCGACGTCGACACTCCGCTGACCAAAAAGCCCGAGGCCGGCAAGGTCGTGAAGTACATCCGCTACAACAACCCGACCGCCGCGGAGTACGACGCGGCTACCGAGGCAGCCGCGGCAGCCCTGCAGTGGAAGGTCGCGATCAGCGCCGTCGACGGAGCGGACCCGCAGTCCGTGAGCAACGCGATGATTCGCGCCGTCAGTGAGGGTGCAGACTACATTGCCGTTCAGGCCGGCAGCCCCACCGTGATGGGGCAGGGCCTCGAAGCGGCGAAGTCGGCGGGCATCCCGGTCTTCCAGACAGCGGGAGTAGGCGAAGCGGAAGGCATCTTCGGCAACGCCCAGGCCGACGCCGCCATAGACGGCAACGTCGGCGTCACTGACCAGGCCATCATCGACAGCGAGGGCAGAGGCACGATCCTTTACCTGAACGCCCCTGACTTCCCCAATCTGGCAGATCTCGACGACATCGTGCCCAAGCACGTCGAGAAGAACTGCGGTGGGTGCACCCTGAACAAGCTGGGCATCTCGGCCGAAGGTCTCAGCGGGGACATCGCGTCCCAGGTGGTCAACGCCATCCGTCAGAACCCCGACACGAAGTACGTCGTCGCAAGCTTCGACACGCTGACGAACGGCCTGCCCGAGGCTTTGGCAGCCGCTGGCCTGGATGACGTCAAGATCTACATCAACTCGCCCGGTAACCTCGCGGTCAAGAAGATCGAGAGCGGGGACTTCCATGCAGGGCTCCTCACGTCGAACGTGAACATGCCATGGCTGGCGTTCGACCAGATGGCGCGCATGAGCGTCGGCATGGACACGCTGCAGGCGGAGCACGCGAAGGTTAGCCTCCAGATGTGGACGACCGAGAACATGCCCAAGGGCGAGACCAGTTGGGCCCAGCCGGGTTACCAGGACCAGTACAAGAAGCTCTGGCAGATCTCCTAGGCGCCGGAGTTCTGGGAAGGATGATGATGAGTACTACCGTGAGCTCGGCGGCCGAGCCGGTCCTTTCGCTCCGCGGGGTCAGCAAGACCTTTGGCGCCCAGCGCGCTCTCGACTCACTGGATCTGGACATCCATCAGGGCGAGATCCACGCCGTGGTGGGCCAAAACGGCTGCGGCAAATCGACCTTGGTCAAGTTGCTCGGCGGATATCACACACCGGACCCCGGCAGCGAGACCGCTGTAAAGGGCGAGCTGTTCGACCTGGGTTCAGCGTCGGCGGCAAACGCGGCCGGCCTGCGCTTCGTCCACCAGGACCTCGGGCTCATTGACGAACTGAGCGTCGCGGAGAACTTCTTCATGATGGCCGACCAGGCATGGGTCTCTCGCATCTCCAAGGCCGATGAGTGGTCCCGCGCGGGCCGAGCGCTGGAGGAGTTCGGCTACGAGATCGATCCAAGGGCGCTCGTGGGATCGCTGACGGCGGCGCAGCGCACCGCGGTAGCCATCGTCCGGGCGCTGTCAGGCGAGGACCGGCCGGCGCTGCTGGTCCTCGATGAACCCACGGCATCACTCGCGGGCCCCGACGCCCAGTTGCTGTTCGACGCTCTTCGGCGTCTGACGGCAGCTGGGGGTTCAGTCCTGTTCATCAGTCATCACCTGGACGAAGTGATGGGTCTGGCAGACACGATCACCGTAGTGCGCGACGGACGCAAAGTGACGACGGTGATGTCTCGAGACCTGTCGCACGACCGTCTTGTTGAGCTCATGCTGGGGCGCGCCCTGACCCCTCGCAGCGAGTCCGACTCGTCTGCGATGCCGGGCACTTCGGACGTCGTGCCGCGGCTCAGCGTGCGGGGAGTGAGTATCGGTGGACTGCGCGCGTTAGATCTCGACGTACGTCCAGGTGAGGTCTTGGGCGTGGCCGGGCTGACCGGCTCTGGTCGCGAGGACCTCGCCGGAGCGGTCGCGGGGCAGACGCGTCACTCGGGGGAGGTGACGATCGACGGGAAGGCCATTCGACCTGGCGACCCCGCCGCTTCGTTGGCCTCCGGGCTCGGGTACGCACCCGCCGAGAGGCGCCGCGATGCACTGCTCAGCACCGCGACACTCAGAGAGAACCTCACGATCGCGGATCTGCGATCCGTCTCGAGAGCGCGCCGACTCAGCCGGCGTCTCGAGCGCAAGGAAACCCAGAAGTGGATGGAGGCGCTGGACGTGAGGCCTCCGATGCAGGAGCGGGCCATCGATCAATTCTCTGGTGGCAACCAGCAGAAGGTCGTCTTGGGCCGACTCCTGAGGACCCGGCCCAGGGTGCTCGTCCTTGATGAGCCCACTCAGGGCGTCGACGTCGGTGCTAAGGCCACCATCCACGACCTCGTGGTTGGTGCTGCTGCCGCAGGAGCAGCCGTCCTCGTCTGCTCCTCCGACGTCGAGGAGTTGGTCCAGGTGTCAACTCGTGTCCTGGTCCTGCGTCGTAAAAGTCCCAGCACCGAGCTTATCGGCACCGATGTGACAGTAGAGCGCATCGAAGAGGAACAGCTCCGCCCCACCGAAGTACGACCCACCAATGACGCGGGACGCGACAGCGACCCGCAAGGATGAGAGATATCGCATGACTGACCTGAAGAGTGCTGCGAGTGTGCTGAGCCCCAGACGGGCAAGCGTGCTCTACTTGCTGGCGCTGATCACCCTGGTGTTCGCCATCACGATCCCGGACCTGTTCTTGTCTGAGATCACGTTCCAAAGCATCGCCCGGAGCCAAGCGGTCGTCGGTATCCTCGCCTTGGCTGCGCTCCTGCCGTTCGTTGCCGGTGAGTTCGACATAAGCCTCGGCACCAATCTCGCGCTGTCGGTGATTCTTGTCGCTTGGCTGAGCAACGCCTACCCCGGGCTCGGCATCATGGTGATCTGTCTGATCGCCGTCCTGGTGTGCACATTGGTGGGGTTCTTCAACGGCATCCTCGTCGGAAAGCTCGGGATCAACTCCTTTATCGCGACCTTGGGCACCAGCCAGATCCTGGCTGCCATCGCTTTGAAGATTTCGAACAACGAGCAGGTGCTCGCCACGCTGCCACAGGCCTTTACTGAGGTGGGGCGGGGACGGTTCCTCGGTGTGCCGAACAGTCTCTTCGTGACGCTGGCTCTGGGTCTGTTGCTGTGGTACGTCCTGCAATGGACGAAGGTTGGACGACACCTCTATGCGTCCGGGTTCAACCGGGAAGCGGCACGCCTCTCGGGCGTGCGAACCGAGCGGGTGGTGATCGGCACGTTCGTCGCCGCGGGCGCGATAGCGGGACTCGCCGGCGTCGTCTTCATCGCGCAGGTGGGAACCTTCTCGAACTCGATCGGGATGCCATTTCTCTTTCCGGCCTACGCGGCCATCTTCCTGGGAGCCACCCAGTTCAACATGCGGCCAAATGTGTGGGGCACCCTTCTGGCGATCTTCACGTTGGCCCTGGGCGTCCAGGGCCTCCAGCTGTCATCGTCGGGCTCAGGATTCTGGATCACCCCCCTCTTCAACGGTGCTGCCCTCGTCGCAGCGGTGATGTTCACTCGTCAGCAGAGCAAGCGGAGAGCGAAAGTGGTGGACGAAGTTCCCAGTGCACCGGCCGTCTCGCCCCAGCCTGACCCGAGTGATGATCATGAAGCGGCAGGAGTCCGGGCGGACACTGTCGGACGGTGACCTCGGCGGTCGCGTGATCCCTTACCGCACGATCACGCGACCGCCGTCGGAACCAGCGAGGGTTGCCCGAAAGCCCCTCGCGTTAGTCATAAATCTCTTGGTAGGAGCGCAGATGCAAACCGGCACAACGTTCGACGACAACCGCTTCCGCGAGGTTCTCGGCCACCTGCCCACGGGCGTGGTGGTGATCACTGCGCTGGCCTCGGACGGAAGGCCCGTTGGGATGGTGGTGGGATCGTTCACATCGGTCTCATTGGACCCGCCGCTGGTGGCATTCCTGCCGGCCCGGACGTCTTCCTCGTTCGCCGATCTTCGTGGCGCCAGCACCTTCTGTGTTAACGTCCTGTCGGCGAAGCAGGAGGACGTCTGCCGCCAGTTCGCGGTGAGCGGCAGCGACAAGTTCGCCGGTATCAACTGGGCTCCAGCGCCCTCGGGAGCTCCGGTGCTTGACGGTGTCGTCGCTTGGATCGACTGTGAGTTCGAACGAGTCGACGAAGCCGGGGACCATTACATCGTCCTGGGGCGTGTAAAGAACCTCGGTACCGGGGTCCCGACCGTTCCGTTGCTCTTCTTCCAGGGCGGCTACGGCGGCTTTGCGACTAAATCTCTCTCCATGGGCGCGAGCGCAAGCATGCTCGAGAGCCTTGCCGTCGCTGACCGCGCCCGCGACGATGTCGAGGCGCTGGCCGCTGACGTGGGCTTCGAGTGCTATGCCCAGGTCTTGAAGGGGCAAGATATCGTCGTCGTCGCTTCCGTGCACCCCCCATCGCGGCCGGTGCAGCCGTCGCGTGTCGGTATGGTGCTGCCTCTCGTCCCTCCGTGGGGCGAAGCCTTCATGGCATGGCTTCCTGAGCGCGAGCAGGACGAGTGGCTTGACCGGTTGAGGACGCCGAACGAAGATCGTGAGCGCATCCTCGACGAGATGGCGACCGTTCGTAGCACCGGTTGGGCGATGACGGTGTGGCGATCCTTGGCTGATATCGATCGAATTAGTGACGTCATCGCTGAGCACGGTCATACGCCGGCATCGGCACGTGAGCTCGCGCGGCTGTTCAGGACGCAGGCGGGCCTCGTCGCTCGATCCGATCCCAGGAGGACATCGATGGCTTGGACGGCTACCCGCCCGAAGCCGTCGCGTCCGTCAGCGCGCCCGTCTTCGACGCCGGCGGCGGTCTGGCCCTGATGGTTAATGTCCACAACATCCCGCTTGCCATGCCCAAGGGCGACCTGCAGCAGTGCATCGAGCGCCTTCTGGGGACGACGGCGCATATCACGAGCAGGCTGGCCTGACCGGGGCGTCACGCCGGAATCGTTGGGCCTGAAGTGCATCGCGTTCAGAACTGAGGTGTTCACCGTCCAGGTTTTGATCCTCAGAGCAGTCGTACCGGATGGGGTACTTGAGAGCTGCGCCCCGTTGTCGTGTGCAAGGACCCACGGCGCCTGAGGGTGCGATGCGTGGCGGGCAGTGGAAGCGAGGTCGACTTTGCGTTCCCCGTTCTATGGCATTT
>NZ_AOFD01000078.1 GCF_000332815.1 Arthrobacter nitrophenolicus | reverse complement strand
ACTGGTCCCGCATAGTTTTTTGGTGTTTACGCAGGTCAAACGGCTCCATTGATGCCTCAGCGGCGACGGGCCTGAACGAGTCGCTACGCGCAATGGCGTGGGATAGCGGCCTAATCTCTCACTAAGTGAGAGATTTTTGCGTACAGTTGGATCAGTGAGCATCGAACCTGGGCGCATTCCGGCCTTTCTGACCAACGTCAATGTCGGGCTGCTGCGGGCCGAGGATCGAGTTTTCGAGGCGATGTTGGATGGCTGGCGTGCGCAGATGTTGGCGCGTGGCCTGTCGACGTCGTACATCAAGAGCTCGTGTGGAACGGTCCAAAAGTTTCAGGAGCACGCCAATGAGTATCCGTGGACGTGGTCGGCGCATCACGTAGATGAGTTCCTGGCTGACAGGCGCAGCTCTGAGAAAGGTCTGGCGTTATCAACCCTGAGGGCTAATTCCGGGGCGATCAGGGCGTTCTGCTCGTACCTGACGGACGGACGCTACGGCTGGGCGTCATTCTGCGAACGGATCTTTGCCGACATTCCGGTACAGGTGGTCTTCGAGTGGAACTCACCCCGACACACGACCGATGATGCCGTGCCGGCACGACGCCGGGCCTTCACGCGGACCGAACTGCAGACCTTCTTCGATGCCGCCGACGATCTGGTCGACACTGAGTTCGCCAAGGGTTCAAAGCGATGGCTTCCGGCGCTGAGGGACTCGACGGCGTTCAAGGTCGCTTACGCCTACGGGCTTCGCCGGCGTGAACTGGTGATGCTTGAGTACGTTGATTTCGGCCCTAACCCGCACGTTGAACAGTTTGGACGCTTCGGGGCGCTCCAAGTGCGCTGGGCAAAGGGCACCAAGGGTTCAGGGCCACGTCGCCGGACCGTGCTCACCGTCCCGGAATTCGACTGGGTGGTGGGGCTCCTTGAGTACTGGCTCTCCCCTGACGGCCGTAAACGATTCCCCACCGCTGACCGGTCAGCCAGCCTCTGGCCATCAGAGCGCTCCGGCTCCACTGTTTACCGCAACTTCGACCGCTCTTTCCAGCGGGTGAGGAAAATCGCCGGGCTCCCGGAAGAACTGACCCTGCACACGCTGAGGCACTCCTACGTGACGCATCTGATCGAGGCCGGTTACGACCCCTTGTTTATCCAGCAGCAGGTCGGGCACAGTTACTCCTCCACCACAGCCCTCTATACTTCCGTGTCGGCGGACTTCAAACAGAAGACCATCCAGAAAATGATCGCCCAGCGGCTGCGCAGCGGCGTCACTGATGAGGGGAACGGCCATGGCTGAACAGCGACGGATTGGCTACCGCTGGAACCTCCGGCAGCTGATGGCCCAACGCAACCTCTGGAAGACCACCGAGCTTCTCCCCCTGCTGAAATCCCGGGGTATCAATCTCTCCAACGCCCAGGTCCACCGGCTCGTCACCGGAACGCCGGAACGCATTCCAGCCCAGACCTTCGCGGCGCTCTGCGACATCCTGGAATGCACGCCCAACGACCTGTTCGAACCCTACGTGCAGATGCGCGCCGCGAAGACCGCCAACGCCCCGAAGAGGCCAGAGGATCTTGGGATCACCCCCGGCGCGCCGAGCGCGCGACGGATCCGCGTGCTGCCACCGGATGAAGATGCCTAGGCCGCGAAAAGCCGGCGACCCCATCAAATGGCCCGAAGCATGCGGGCGCTGCGGCGAACACCATCAAATCGCGGTCCGCTGGCCGGACGGCGGAATCTGCGGCTACTGCTACCAGCAGGCCAAAAGAACCCGAGGCACCTGCGCCTGCGGTCACGAGGGCGTCCTGCCCGGCCGCGTCGACACGCTGCCGGCATGCCGGAGCTGCTCCGGAGTCCAGCTCAACATCGACTGCATCGGATGCGGGAGCGAGGATGAACTCCACTCAGGGAACCGATGCTGGTCATGCATCCTCGCCGCTACCGTCGACAGGCTCCTCAGCCCACTGGACAATCAGACGCCCTCCCCCGCGCTTCAAGCAATCGCCACAGCCTTCAAGTCCATGAAACGGGCCAACAGTGGCCTGACCTGGATCCAGCAACCACACGTCACTGCCTTCCTCCAACAACTGTCGGCCGCGCCTGTGATCACACACGCACGTCTCGACGAACTGCCGGCCTCCCGCACCCGCGAATACGTCCGCGGCCTACTCGTTGAACACAACGCGCTGCCGCGCCGCGATGAGCTCAGCGCAAGGTTCGGTGAATGGTCCGACCAGGCACTCGAGCGGATCACCAGCCAGAACCATCGGGACATCATCCGGCGCTACATCCGCTGGCACCACCAACGCCGGATGAACCAGATGGACGAGGTCACCCAAGGCACCTTCCTGAGGGCCAAACAGTCAGTCACCGTGGCTATCGAACTGCTGAACTGGCTCACCGAACGCGACACTGAACTCGCAGAAGTGACCCAGGCGCACCTGGACCGATGGCAAGCAGAAGGCCCGACGACACGAGGCATTGCCTCATGCTTCCTCGACTGGGCAACCAGAACCAGCCTTATCGATCCCTCAGTGAAGCTGCAGCCCCACCGGCGCGGCACCAGCCCACGACTCGACGCCACCGCTCAGACCGAGCTCGTTGCCACCGTCAGCCACACGATCGACATGAACCCGAGGGACCGCGCCGCAGCCATCCTCATCCTGGTCTTCGGCCAGCAGGTCACCAACATCGTCCGACTGACCTGGGACAACGTCACCGTGACAGAGGACCTCGTCAGCATCACCTTCGGAACCGTCGAAATCGCACTCACATCACCGCTCGATGAGCCATGGCGCGAACTCGCAGCCACGCCAACCCACCACCAGACAGCAGCGCACCCCAACAGCAACTGGGTATTTCGCGGCGGCTCACCCGGCCAGCACATCCAAGCCTCAACCCTCACTCAACGGCTGAGCACTGACTTCAGCACCCGAGCGGCCAGGCTCGGAACCCTCCACGAACTCACCAAACTCGCCCCCGTTGCAATCATCGCCGAAGCCCTCGCTACTCCCCGGCCACGATCGATCGCCACGCCATCGACTCATCAGCCAACTACGCCCAATACATCGCCTCGGCAGCGGCGACCAGGAAGGCACCGAGATGATCCGAATCTCCAAGCGATTCCAGGAAGCTGCGCAGAGAATCCTGGACGGTGACGAATCCAAGATCGCTGCTGCGGCGTTAGAAGGCGTCCTGCTCGATGAATATCTAGGCGAAGAAGACATGGAAAATCTACTCTTCGCTCTTTCCCTTTACGCCCCGGGCGACGGCCCTGAGTATTTTGACGGCCCTCAACTTCGTAGGACCCTTCAGGAAACACTCAGCAACGTCCACTTCCCCAGACCCAAAGAGCAGCCTTAACAGACAACGTGCCGAGAAAACGTCCGCATGAACGGGCCAACTCGTCCCACATCAACACGTCCCGCTGCCAGTCCGCGAATTGTCCCGGGATGGGTCTGGGCCTCTCGATCCTTAGTGCGCTGGAGCCGTGTAGCCACAAGCAATTCCGCAGGTCAGCGGCGCATGCCATTGTCTTAATGTGGGCCCTCGTTAAGAATGGGTCAATGACGGTCTATGTGCGATCACTTGAAACTGCGGTTCCCAAAACCATGCTGGTCCAGTCTGAAGCCCGTGACGTCTTCGCCGCCCAGCCAGGCCTCACGAGGCTGGGTTCGCGGCTGGTCAATACCTGCTTCGACTCGGCTGCCATCGATACCCGGTTCACAGCTGTTGAGGAACTGACCAACGACTTCCGCTCGGACGACCCGCAGTTCTACGACCCGTCCTCTGGCCTTCTCCTGAATCCGAGCACCAAGGTCCGCAACGAAATCTTCGCCCGTGAGGCCACCAAACTGTTCGTGGCAGCCGCCCGTGCAGCACTGGACGCCGCCTCGGAATTCGATTTAGTTGACATAACTCACCTCGTGACCGTCTCCTGTACGGGTTTCTTCAACCCCGGACCGGACTACAAGATCGTCCGTGAGCTTGGCCTGGATCCGGCGGTCCAGCGTTACCACCTCGGTTTCATGGGTTGTTATGCCGCCTTTCCCGCACTCCGCGCCGCGAAGCTCTTCTGTGAGGCTGACCCGAACGCCGTGGTCCTGGTGGTGTGCGCCGAACTGTGCTCGCTGCACGTGCGGACCTCGAACGACCCCGACACCATCATGGGCTCCGCATTGTTTGCTGACGGTGCGGCCGCCGCCGTGGTCACGGCCCGGCCGGATGCGGCGGAAAAGGCACTCCTGCGACTGGACCACTTCGAAACTGTGCTCACGCCGGTTGGCGAGGACTCCATGGCCTGGAACATCGGCGACAATGGCTTTGAAATGGTGCTCGGCAACTACGTCCCGCACATCATCGACGACCACATTGTGGGGGCACTGCAGCCCCTCCTGGCGCAGGAGCCTGAACTGGCAGCACTCCCCTACACGTCCATCCAGCACTGGGGCATCCATCCGGGCGGGCGCAGCATCCTGGACAAGGTCCAGTCCCGGCTCGGCCTGACCGACCCGCAACTGGTGCCGGCCCGCGAAGTCCTGCGGAACTACGGCAACATGAGCAGCGCCACCGTGCTCTTCGTCCTCAAACACATCTTGGAACAGGACGTTCAGCCCCAGGACGGTGCCGGCGGCGGGCGGATCTGCTCCATGGCATTCGGGCCCGGCCTCACCGTGGAGACGGCCCTGTTCACGAAACTGCGGCAGGCGCCGGCGGACACTGCGGCAGTCTCCGGCGGCCGGGCAGCGGAGATCCGGCAGCCGCTGGCGGCGGAAGCCCCGGTGGCCTGACCGGCGTGGATCTGCCGATGCGGAAACGTGACGCCACGGCTGTGGAGCTGATGGACCTGCCTGACTGCGACGCCCGCCGGCTGGACAACACCTACCGCCAGTTCGGCGTCGTGAACCGGGTCCTCGGCGGCTGGCGGCGGCTCTACCGGCGGGAGCTCCGTCCCTTGCTGGCGGTACAGCCGGTCCGGGTCCTGGATATTGGCTCCGGCGGCGGCGACCTTGCCGTCATGCTGGCCCGCTGGGCCCGGCGCGACGGCCTCAGCCTCTCCATCACGGGAATTGATCCCGACCCCCGTGCAGCATCCTTCGCGCAGAAGCGGCCTCCCGTACAGGGCGTCGAGTTCCGGCAGGCACACAGTGCGGACGAGGTGGTAGCCGGCCGGACATATGACGTGGTGATCTCCAACCACGTCCTCCATCACCTCCCCGCGGAGGAACTGCGAACCCTGCTGGCGCATTCGGAGGTCCTCGCCGGGACGAAGGTCCTGCACAACGACCTCCGCCGAAGCCCCGCAGCCTTCACCCTGTTCGGGATGGCAGCCCTCCCCTTTCGCGGCTCCTACATCCGCGTGGACGGGCTGACCTCCATCCGCCGGAGCTACACTCCTGCCGAACTTTCCGCGCTCGCTCCCCCGGGCTGGACAGTGGAACGCAGCGCCGCTTTCCACCAGGTCCTCACCTACCGCCAGGGGTAACCATGAAAGTGGATGTAGATGTGGTGGTGGTGGGCGGCGGTCCGGTAGGCCTGTACCTCGCGGCGGCGCTTCTCCAGCAGGGCATCAGCGTCCGGGTGCTTGAGCGCCGGCAGTCCCGTGACCTCCACTCGCGCGCCATCGGCATCCATCCCCCGGCGCTCGATGCCCTGGACGGCATCGGTGTTGCTTCCGCCCTGGTGCGCGAAGGCGTTCCGATCCGGACCGGAATGGCGGTCAGCCGCGGAAAAACACTGGGCGTCATGGCGTTCGACGGCGTTTCGGACACCTTCCCGTTCGTGCTGGCACTGCCCCAGTTCCGGACCGAGCAACTTCTGGAGACCCGCCTTCGCGCATTGGACAGCGGGGCGCTGGTACGGGGCGTGGAAGCCACCGGAGTGAACGACGACGGCGACCACGTCACCATCGAGGTGCAGCGGCCGCCGGGCACGCCGGCAGGAGCCACGTCCTTCAGCGCCTCGATGGTGGTGGCCGCAGACGGCGCCCGGTCCAGGTGGCGCGGCCTCCTGGGCGTTCCAGTACACAGGAAGACGTATCCGGACCACTACCTGATGGGGGATTTCGCCGATTCCGGCCGCCACGGGGACATGGCGGTCCTCTTCCTGGAGCGCGACGGAATTGTCGAGTCCTTTCCCCTGCCGGGCGGAATCCGGCGCTGGGTGGTCCGTCTCGGCCGACCGGCAGAAGATGCACGGGCCGTGGACCTCGCCGGGATCGTCGCGCAGCGCACCGGTATCCTGCCCGACGCCGGGACCAACAGCATGCTCAGCGCGTTCAGCGTGCGCTCCACCCTCGCGCTGAGAACGGCGGTGGGAAGGGTGGTGCTGCTGGGCGATGCCGCCCATGAAATCAGTCCCATCGGGGGCCAGGGCATGAATCTCGCTGGCTGGACGCCCGGGCCCTGGTTCCGCTCCTCCTGGAATCCCTGGCAGGAAGGCGCACGGACACCGAATTCACGCGGTTCGAGGCGGACCGGCGCCGGGCTGCGCAGCTGGCCCGCCGGCAGTCGGAAATCAACATGCTGCTGGGACGCCCGCTGCCGTCGCCCCTGGTGCGCTTGCGGAATGCGGCCATCGGCGCCGCCGCCGCAACGCCGGCCGTGAACGCCTGGGTGGCGCGGCGGTTCACCATGCAGGAGGAGCGGCTCCACTCCGGCAACTCGTGCAGGCTTACCGGAAGTAGCAGTCGTAACTGTCCTGGCTGACGATCAGGCCGTCGCTGACTTCGAACACCGAGGACGTCCTCGCCCGAATGGTTTCCCCAGCATCCCAGTACCGGAGGTCCATCAGGACAGTGGCGGACCAGTCCGCTTCCACGGCCACCCTGCCCTCCTCGCACGTGGTGCGGCGGATGGTGAACTTCTGGTCCCGCACCACCGTGGAACTCTGGTCGGCGCCGGCGAGGACATCTGCCAGGGTCCGGGTGGCGCCCTCGGGAGCGAGCAAGTGCGGAGCCTCCACCAGAATGAATGACTCGGCAAGGAATGGCTTGATGCCCGCCGCTCCCCCGCCCGCTTCCAGCACCTTGAGGAAACCCAGGACGCAATCGAGCGGCGACGCGCCGGGCAGAGACGAAATGGCCATGACATCGACAGTAGCCCAGCCCCGCTGCCCAGTAGGCTTTCGTCATGACGCCAAGCACGCCCGGAACGGCCATGACCGACGACCAGATCCGCGAACTGGTGGAGCAGATCCTCTCTGCCGGGATGTTGCCGCCGATCGTCCAGGCCGGCCACCCGGCGCTGCGCCAGCGCGCGGCGGCCTACAACGGACAACTGCCCGCGGACCAGTTGGCCCGGCTGATTGAGCTGATGCGCCAGGTCATGCACGAGGCACCCGGGGTGGGGCTGGCGGCGCCGCAGCTTGGCATACCGCTTCAAATTGCGGTCCTTGAGGACCAGTACGACGTCGATCCGGAGGCAGCCGCCTTGCGCAACCGGATCCCGCTGGAGTTCCTGGCCATCCTCAATCCCCGGTACACGCCGCAGGGCAGCGGAACCGCCGCTTTTTACGAAGGATGCCTCTCCCTGAACGGGCTCCAGGCCGTGGTGGCCCGCCCGGAGAACGTGCTCCTTGAGTATGAAACGCCCGACGCGCGGCGGTGCAGCGCCAGTTTTCCGGCTGGCAGGCCCGGATCGTGCAGCACGAAACCGACCACCTCAACGGGATCCTCTACATCGACAGGGCCCAGCTGCGGTCCTTGAGCAGCAACAGCGAGTACGCGGCGCATTGGGCTGCGCCCGGAATCGGCAGGGCCCGGGAGGGCCTCGGCTTTGACGACCAGCCGGCGGGCATCAGCGTCAGCTGACGTCCGGGCCGGAGGGGCCGGCCGCCTAAGATGGTGCAATGCCCCCAACAACGGACCTTCCCCTGCTGTGCCCGGTCTGCTCGGCGCCGTTGACCTACACCGCCGCCGAGCCGCCGAAACCGGGAAGGCTTGCCTGCGCCGCACGGCACAGTTTCGACGCCGCACGGCAGGGCTACTTCAACCTGCTGGTCGGTAAGGGCACCGCCTTCAAGGCCGATTCCGCCGCGATGGTGGATGCCCGCTTCAACTTCCTTAGCCGGGGCCACTACCGGCCGCTGGCACAAGCCGTGGCAGCCGCCGTCGTACCCGTCCTGTCCGGCGACCGGCCGGCCGTGCTGGACTCGGGCACCGGAACCGGGCACTACCTGCGCGAACTGCTGGACACAGCCGCCGCACACGGCCGGACAGTGTCCGCCGCAGGGCTTGACATTTCCAAATTCGCGCTGCGCCGTGCCGCCCGGCTCAACCCCGAAGCCATGAACCTGGTGTGGGATATCTGGCAGCCGCTGCCGCTGGCAGCTAACTCTGTTGATGTGGTCACGGTGATTTTTGCGCCCCGCAACGCTGCCGAGTTCGCCCGTGTTCTCCGGCCCGGCGGGCGCCTGGTGGTGGTCACCCCGCGCGAGGGCCATCTTGCCGGCATCGCAGCCCTGGCGGGCATGCTCGCCATTGAGGAAGGCAAGGACGCCCGGCTGGCCGCCGCGATGGCCCGGCACTTCGAGGTGGAGGAAAGCTCCGACGTCGACATTCCACTGGCGCTCAACCGCGAGGATGCGGCAGCCCTGGCATTCATGGGGCCGGCAGGCCACCACACGGACCGCGACGCCATCGTCGCCCGGCTTAGCGGCATTCCGGAGCCGCTGCGGGTCGAGGCGAAGTTCCGGCTGACGGTGTTCCGGCCCCGGCTGCCGGACGGCACGTAACGACTTGGCCACTATCGCCACTGCCGGTTGCGTGACCCGGCCCACAGCCCCGGCCCCGGACTAGGATAAGAAAACAGGTACCAAAGGGCCCGCGACGGTGCCCGGGTGACCAAGGGGGCGGCAGTGTTCGAATGGTTGGGGGAAAACTGGTGGGCCCTGTGGCTCACGGCTTTCCTGGCATTTGCGGTGATCGAGATGATCACGCTTGACCTGTTTTTCATCATGCTCGGCGGCGGTGCCCTGGCTGCCCTGGTAGCAGACTTTGCCGGCGCTGACGGCTGGCTGCAGATCGTCGTTTTCTGCGTGGTGTCCCTGCTGATGATCGCTTTCGTCCGTCCGGTGGCGCTGTCCCACCTGAAGAAGGGCCCCGCCGAGCAGCGCACCAACGTTGACCGGCTGATCGGCGAGCAGGCAGTGGTGATGGAGGCCGTCACCTCGGACGGCGGCCTGGTAAAGATCGGCGGCGACATCTGGAGCGCCCGTTCCGAGGCCGGGGTGCTTCCCGCCGGACAAAAAGTGGTGGTGGCGGCGATCGACGGCGCCACGGCAGTAGTTTCGGCGCCACCCGCCAGCGGCACGTCCTGACACAGCAGTATCAATTGGGGAACAAGGGAGACGCATGGAAAACGCAGGAGGAGCGGCTTTGGCCGTCGTGCTGGTAGTCCTGATCGTGTTTGTGATCATCGTTCTGGTGCGCTCGGTCCGGATCATTCCGCAGGCCAGGGCCGGCGTGGTGGAGCGGCTCGGCAAATACCAGCGCACCCTGAATCCGGGGCTGACCATCCTCATTCCCTTCGTGGACCGGCTCCTTCCGCTGCTGGACCTCCGCGAGCAGGTGGTCTCCTTCCCGCCGCAGCCGGTGATCACCGAGGACAACCTGGTGGTCTCGATCGACACCGTGGTCTACTTCCAGGTCACCGACCCCCGCGCAGCCACCTACGAGATCGCCAACTATATCCAGGCGGTGGAGCAGCTCACCACCACCACGCTCCGTAACGTGGTGGGCGGACTGAACCTCGAAGAAGCGCTCACCTCGCGTGACCAGATCAACGGCCAGCTCCGCGGCGTCCTGGATGAGGCCACCGGCCGCTGGGGAATCCGCGTTTCCCGTGTTGAGCTGAAGGCGATCGATCCGCCGCACTCCATCCAGGACTCGATGGAAAAGCAGATGCGCGCCGAGCGTGACCGGCGGGCGGCCATCCTGACGGCAGAAGGTACCAAGCAGTCGGCCATCCTGACGGCGGAGGGCCAGCGGCAGGCTTCCATCCTTGCTGCGGAGGGCGATGCCAAGGCCGCTATCCTCCGCGCCGACGGTGAGGCCCAGGCCATCCAGAAGGTGTTCGACGCCATCCACCGCGGCAACCCGGACCAGAAACTGCTGGCCTACCAGTACCTGCAGACCCTGCCGAAGCTTGCTGAAGGCTCATCCAACAAGCTGTGGATCATCCCCAGCGAAGTCGGCGAAGCACTGAAGGGAATCGGGAACGCGCTGGGCGGAACCAACCCGGATCCGGCGGCAGCGGGCGGCCTCTTTGATGAGGTGGGAGCGAAGTCCACCGAACCATAAGCAGCATTGCTGACGGGAAGGGATCCGCGTTCCGCGGGTCCCTTCCCTGTTTTGGTTCCGGCGGCATGACCCACGTATAATTGGGTATTTGTCCGGCAGGAGCAATCCGCTGGAACAACAAAGCTTCGCAATGCGTTGAATCCTATGATGCAGCGCAGAGCAAACAGTAGCCCGGTGGTGCTTCATCGCCACCGGCTGGCGCGGGGTCCTGCTCCGCGAACCGAGAAGAGGGAGAAATCATGAGCGATCGCAGCCTGCGGGGTATGCGCCTTGGTGCGCAGAGCATGGAGACCGAGTCCGGGGTTGAGCCGGCTCCGCGCCAGCGCGTCGAGTACCGTTGCGAGGACGGCGAACAGGTTTTCGTTACCTTCTCCTCCGAAGCCGAGATTCCGCCGGTATGGGTTTCCAAGACCGGCAAGGAAGCCCTTCTGGTTGACGGCGAACGCCCGGACACCAGCAACGACAAAGCTGTCCGTACCCACTGGGACATGCTGCTGGAACGCCGTTCCCTGCCCGAGCTTGAGCAGATCCTCGAGGACCGCCTGACCCTCCTCCGGGAACGCCGCGGAGAACGCCGCTCCGCTTAGGACCACGCAAAAGGGGCCCGTTCCCGCACAGTAGTGCGGGAACGGGCCCCTTTTCTGTCGTGGGGCCAGCGGTCCTATGCCTGGGTTGAACCTTTTTTCCGGGTGAGCGCGTTCCAGCGGGCAGCGAGCCCCCACTTGGTCACATTGACCATTGCCTCGAGCACGATGTTGCCGCTCATCTTCGATGCGCCGAGTTCACGCTCCACGAAGGTGATGGGACGTTCCTCGATGCGCAGGCCCATGCGGGACACCCGCCAGGCCAGGTCCACCTGGAAGCCGTAACCCACGGAGTCCACCTGGTCCAGGTTGAGCTTTTCCAGGGTTGTCCGGCGGAACGCACGGTAGCCGCCGGTCACATCCTTGATCTTCAGGCCCAGCATGAGGCGGGCGTACGTGCTGCCCACGCGCGAAATAGCCTGGCGGTAGAGCGGCCAGTTCACCACGCGTCCGCCGGGAACCCAGCGCGAACCCATGGCCAGGTCCGCACCGTGGTCGATGGCTTCCAGGAGCTGCGGCAGCTGTTCCGGCTGGTGCGAGCCGTCCGCGTCCATTTCCACCAGCACGTCATAGCCGGCATCCAGGCCCCATTTGAATCCCGCGATGTATGCGGCGCCAAGGCCCTCCTTGCCCTTACGGTGCAGGACATGGACCTGCGCGTCCTCGGCGGCGATGGTGTCCGCAAGCTGGCCGGTGCCGTCGGGGCTGTTGTCATCCACCACCAGGACGTCCGACGCCGGAACAGCCGAGCGGAGCCGCTGAAGGGTCTTGGGCAGCGATTCCAGTTCGTTGTAGGTGGGAATGATCGTAAGGACGCGCACAAAGGGCCTTTCCTGGGAGGAGCGGTCGGTGTGCACCTGACAGCCTGGCTAGCCGCCGGCAGGCGCAACTACCCATTATAGGGCGGAGGGATGCCGGGTCAGGAACGCAGTGCCGGGCTGGAGAACAATTCGACGCCGTCCCGCACCGTCTGCAGGCATACCGGGTCATTGCCGGTATCCAGGGCGGGGAGCAGAGGAGTCCGGGCGCGGGGATCGGTACTCCACGACTGCACGCGCCCGTCGGCCACCTGCACCATCAGTTCCTCCACCTCCCAGACGGCGAAACTGGCGGGGGCGCCGGGCACGAGCTGGCCCGCCATGGGGTTGTGGTACCTGACCGCCCGCCAGCCTGCACGGGTGTGTCCCAGGAACGCGGCGCGGGCAGAAATCCGCTCCCCGGGGTTGTGGTGCTCCAGGCACGCCCGGACACTTGACCACGGCCGCAGCGGGGTCACCGGACTGTCGCTGCCGAAGCAGACAGGGACGCCGGCGGCATACAGGGTGGCGAACGGATTCATTCCAGCGCTGCGCTCCCCCAGGCGCTGCTGGTAAAGCCCCCCGGCACCGCCCCAGGCGGCATCGAACGCTGGCTGGGCGCTGACTGTCACAGAATATCGGGACAATTTTTCGACGGCCGCAGCGTCAACCATCTCCACGTGCTCGAAGCGGTGGCCGGCCGCCCGCACGCGCTGCTCCCCCACCTGGGCGGCGGCAAGGTCCAGCGCGGACAGGGCAGCGTCCAGGCCTGCGTCCCCGATGACGTGGAAGCCGCCCGGGATGCCCAGCAGGGAGCAGGCGGCGAGGTGGGCCGCGGCCTCGTCGACCCCCAGGTAAAGCGAGCCCTTCTCTTCCGGTGCATCACTGTAGCCGGACCGCAAGGCGGCAGTCCGCGACCCCACCGAACCATCGATGTTCAGGTCGCCGGCCAGGCCCCGGATCCCGAAGCCGAGTCCGTCCAGCACGCTGCGGGCATGGTCTTCCGAGGAGACGAGTTCGCCCCAGTACGCGAGGACTTCAGGGACGGAAGGGGTCTCGGGCCCGGTGCTGTTCCACGCTGCTGCCAGGCGCAGGTCGTCGGCCCCGCCGATGTGCGGGGCGCCCATCTCTGCCACCGCAACATAGCCGTTCGCGGCCGCCTCGGACAGGGCACGTCCCTGGTGGCGGCGGAGGTCGGCTTCCGGCAGCCGGCGGGCCGCTTGCCGCGCCGCAGTGTGCGCGGCACGCATGACCCGGGGACCGCCGTCGAACCCGTCCTGGTCCTGCAGGCCGGCGGACCGGGCCAGCGACGCCGATACCAGGGCCGAGTGCACGTCCACCCGTGACAGGTAGACGGGCCTGCCGGCTGACGCCCGTTCCAGTTCCTCCGCGGTGGGCAGGGCGGCGTCCGCCCAGGTGGTCTCATCCCAGCCGTGGCCCAGGACCGGTCCGTCACCGGGAGCCGCGGCCACCGCATCCAGCAGCTCCCGCGCGGAGGAGATTCCGCCCAGCTGGAGGGAATCCAGCGCGATCCCTGTCTCGGTCAGGTGCATGTGCGAATCGACGAATCCGGGAGCGACGAGGGCGCCCCGCAGGTCGATGACTTCCATGGAACTGTCGGCTATGGACGTGGCCGCCTGTTCGGACCCCACCCACGCCACGGTGTCGCCGTCCACGAGCATGGCGGTGGCGAAGGGATCGGCAGCGCTGTAGACGGAACCGTTGCGGTAGAGGACAGCTTGCGGACGGGACGGGTTTGCGGGACCGGACTGGGTCATACGGGGCAGGGCTCCTGGAGGTTGCGTGCCGGCGGCTGGGCCGGGGGAAGTTCAGAGGACAGAGGAATATGCCACGACGCCGCGGCGGATCAGGGTGATGGCCTCGGCGCACAGCCGGGCGAGGCGGGGCTCAAGGCCGGGGATCTTGGCCAGCTGGTCCAGCAGGTCCACCACCTGCTTCACCCAGCGGACAAAGTCGCCCGCCGCCAGGTCCGTCCCGCTCAGGACATCCTGGAGATGCCGGCCGCGTGCCCACTTGTAGATGGGCCACACCAGTCCCAGCTCCGGTTCGCCGGTCAGCGGAAGCTTGTTCTCCTCTTCTACGTCCTCCAGCGCGGACCATTCGCGCACCACAATGTCCACCGCGGTTTCCAGGGAGACGCTGGGCATCCGGGGCCGGAGGCCGCGGTCTTCCCGCTTGGCCTGGTACACCAGGGCACTGGCCAGCGCTGCGACTTCCACCGCGTCGAGATCGTCAAAGGCGCCCAACCGCAGCGACTGGGAAATCAGCAGGTCCTTCTCGCCGTAGATCCGGCGCAGGCGCTGGCCGTCCGGGCTGATGAGCAGCCGGCCCTCCCCCGCGTCCTCAAGGTAGCCGTAGGCGGAGAGGACATCGCAGACGCGGTCGAAGGTCTTGGCGATGGTGTTGGTGCGGCCCTGGATCTGCCTGACCAGTCCGTCCGTTTCCCGCCGGAGTTTCCACCAGCGCTCCGACCACCGTGCGTGGTCCTCACGCTCGCTGCACCCGTGGCAGGGGTGGGCGCGCAGGGCCCGCCGGAGGTCCGCGATGCGCTTCTCCTGGTTGGGCATGGCGCTGGCACGGCCGAAATCGTTGTTGCGGTTGTGTCCCGGGGCCGGCGGGCGGTTTTCCCGCAGCGCATTCCGGGCGGAGGATGCGAGGTCGCGGCGCGACTTTGGCACCTTGGCGTTGAACGACTTCGGAATCCGGATCCTGGTAACAGGCGAGATGGGGCCTTCCAGATCGTCGGTGCTGATCCGGCGCAGCTGGTTGTCCAGGGTGAGGACGGCGGGCCTGGGCTCACGGCTGCTGTGGTCGGAACTCAGGACGATGGCCGGACCGGGCGCCCTGCCGCCCGGGACGTTGACCACGTCGCCGGGCAGGAGCCGGGCCAGCGAGTCGTCACTGAGCGACTTCCTGGCCCGGGATTTCGCCCGTGAGGTGGCGTTTTCCGCGTCCGAAAGTTCCCGGCGCAGCCGTGCGTACTCGGTAAAGTCGCCCAGGTGGCACGTCATGGATTTGGCGTAGCCGGCGAGGGACTCCTCGCGGCTGCGCACCTGCCTGGCCAGGCCCACCACGGACCGGTCAGCCTGGAACTGGGCGAACGAGGATTCCAGGATCTCGCGGGCCCGCGCACGGCCAAACTGCGCCAGGAGGTTGATGCTCATGTTGTAGGTGGGCCGGAAGCTCGAGTTCAGCGGGTAGGTACGCCGGGAGGCCAGGCCGGCCACCGCCGTCGGGTCCGTGCCGGGCTGCCACAGCACCACCGCATGGCCTTCGACGTCGATGCCGCGCCTTCCCGCGCGGCCGGTCAGCTGCGTGTACTCGCCTGCCGTGATATCCACGTGGGCTTCGCCGTTGAACTTGTCCAGCTTCTCCAGCACCACTGAACGGGCCGGCATGTTGACGCCCAGAGCGAGGGTCTCGGTCGCGAAGACGGCTTTGACCAGGCCATCGGCGAAAAGTTTCTCCACCACTTCCTTGAAAGTGGGCAGCATGCCGGCGTGGTGCGCGGCGAAGCCGCGCAGCAGCCCGTCGCGCCAGGTCCAGAAACCGAGGACGTCCAGGTCGTCCGGCGGAATGTCGTAGCCTGCCTCGTCCACCCGTTGGGCGATAATGCGCTGTTCCTTTTCGGTGGTCAGCCACAGCCCCGAGCCGACGCACTGGGCCACCGCAGCGTCACAGCCGGCACGGGAGAAGATGAAGGTGATGGCCGGCAGCAGGTCCATTTTGTCCAGGCTGGCGATCACCTGGGGCCGGCTGGCCCTTCGCACCCCGTTCGGTTCGGCGCCCCGGACAGGGCGGTCGTTGCCGCGG
>NZ_AOFD01000077.1 GCF_000332815.1 Arthrobacter nitrophenolicus | reverse complement strand
CCTCGTAGCGGTTCCCGGGCGCCCCCAAAATTCTCCGGCATCGTCGTTGGCCCGTCTGGGTGCGTGGTGCAGAACTGAAACGTGCGCTGGCAGCCTCCGCGCCGCCGTCGTACGACCCAAATTTTCTTTTATAGGAGTTGAACATGGCTGATCCGGCACGTGCTGCCAAGATGGCGCAGCGGATTAAGGTTGTTGTTGCTGAGGCCCTGAGCCGGAAGGTTAAGGATCCTCGGCTTGAGGGGATTACTGTTACCGATGCCCGCGTGACCAATGATCTGCAGCATGCCACCGTCTACTACACCGTCTTTGGGGACCAGGCTTTGCAGTCTGATGCTGCCAAGGGGCTGGAGAAGGCCAAGGGTGTGCTGCGGCAGGAGGTGGGCCGCAACATCACTGCGCGGCTGACTCCCACGCTCGAATTCGTGGCCGACCAGATTCCCGTGAACGCCTCCAACCTTGAGGAACTGCTGCGGGAAGCGAAGAAGCGCGACGCCGAGGTGGCCGCCCTGGCTGCCAAGGCGAAGCACGCCGGCGACGCCGATCCCTACAAGAGCGATGTGTCCCCTGACGTGGAGATCGACGAAGACGATTTCGACGAAGAGGACCTCGACCTCAACGACACCGACGAGTTCGACGAAGACGGCAGCAAGTAGCCCGAAAACGTCAGCAGAAGGCCCGGACCGCGAATGCAGTCCGGGCCTTCTGCTTCCCAGAAACCTGTGTTCGCCTCCTGTGCCGTGCCTACCTGATATCGGCCTTGATGACCTTTCCGGCCGGAGGCCCCGCAGGAGGTGCCGCACCTGGTCCTGATGGAGGCCCTGGCAGTGCATCAATCGTGGCGTAGAGCTTCCGGCCCTGGATTTCGACGTCGGCGGGCTGGTTCACTTTCAGGAATTGGGTGCGGTGTCCCTTCCAGGCGTGGAACTTCAGGATCTCGTTGCCGAACAGTGATGCAACATAAACGTCGCCCGTGTTGGCAACAGCCAGTCCGGTGGGGCTGAGGATGTAGTCCACCCAGAGCCTGGTTGCTCCGGTCCACGGGTTGACCTTGAAGATCGCGCCGCGGTGGCCGAGGGCTTCGCTTTCAGGTCCACCGGGCAGGGACGTCACGTACAGCCAGCCGTCGGGGCCTATCTCGACGTCAGTCGGGACGAACTCGAAGGCGTAGGTGAAGCCGGCGCAGCTGGGCGCCATCAATTCCTTGGCGGCCTCGGCAGGAATCGTGAAAGGCCGGGGCGGCAGGACGGCCAGCGTCGAGATCTCGCCGGTACGGATGTTGACCCTGAGGATGGCATTCATCCCGGCGTCCGCCACGTAGGCCGTATTGCCCTGGACTGCGGTGGCGTACGGATGGGAGTCCACCACTCCCTTGTACTGGGGCGGCGGGCCGCCCTCACCGTCGGGCGGCGTGGTTTCGGCAAGGCAGGCAGCGCCCGTGCCAGGCGCGAACCCGTACTTTTGGTTGCCGTCCGGGTTGTACTTGCGTTCATACTCCGCGAGGTCCGCGATGGTCCGCACGTCTCCTCCCGGACCAATGGCCTTCAGGTAGCCCTCCAGCTTGGCGGGCTCACCGAGGCCCGCGCCGGTGCTTTCCAGGAAGAACGTCGTGGCGCCCCGCGTTTCGACGCCTGCGACGTCCCAGCCTTCAACGCCCTTGGCGTAGATGTCCTCGACGTCGCCGTCCCTGCCGATCCGGCTAAGTGTCGCTGCAAAGTCCTGGGTCACATACAGCGATTTACCGGTGCCGACGGCCAGGTGCAGGGGAGAGACCAGGCCGCCGGCCACTTCCTCGTACGGCCAGCCGTGGTGGTCCCCGCCGGACGCTGAAGATGCGGCGGCCGGGATGATGACGGCCGCCACCGCCAGGGATGCGATCAAAGCGAGTTTTCTCTTCATTGGGTACTCCGGGACTGGTGGCTTGCGGCGGGCCGGGATGAGGGTGCCCCGCAGGGAGGCAGTACAGCTGACGCCCCAGGCGCCAGACTATTCCTGTGCTGCGCAGATGTCGTCGGGACTTTCCCCCTAATGCGCCCCCTATTTCATCCCCTAACCGGGATGCGGTGGCTAGGATCGAGCTATGACCCAGGCAACTGAGCACCTTGAGGCCGCGCGCTACCTTGAGCAGGCCGTCGAATTGGCCGTCCGGAACGTTGCCGAGGGCGGCGGACCGTTCGGCGCGCTGGTGGTGACGGCGGACGGGCGCGTGCATGAAGGCGTCAACCGGGTCACCCGGGACAACGATCCCACCGCCCATGCGGAGGTGGTGGCCATCCGCGCCGCCGCTACGGCAACTGCCAACTTCGACCTCCACGGCGCGGTGCTCTACGCCAGCTGCGAGCCGTGCCCGCTCTGCCTCGCCTCTGCATTGTGGGCGCGGATTGACCGGGTCCACTTTGCCGCGGACCGGCATGGAGCCGCCGCCGCCGGCTTCGACGATGCCTTGTTCTACGACTACTTCAGCGGCACCCGCCCCGAACTGATGCCGGTCACCCGCGACGACATTCCGACGTCGGCCGCCCCCTTCAAAGCGTGGGACGCCTTCGAGGGCAAGACGGAGTATTAGGCATGGAGCCAACGCTCATCGCCTGCCCCTCCTGTGGCAAGACCAACCGGATTCCGGCGCAGGCAGCCGGGACGCCGCGCTGCGGCAACTGCAAGGCCGGGCTGCCCTGGATCGTCAACGCCGGGGACGCTGACTTCGCCGCCGTGGCTGAACGGTCACCCGTACCCGTGCTGGTTGACTTCTGGGCGGACTGGTGCGGGCCCTGCCGCATGGTGAGTCCGGTCCTGGACAAACTGGCCCGCGAACGGCCCGGCCGGATCAAGCTGGTCAAAGTCGATGTGGACAAGGCGCCCGGCCTGTCGCGGCGGTTCGACGTGCAGGCGATCCCCACCCTGATGGTGCTGGTGGACGGAAAGGTGGCCGCCCGGCAGGCGGGGGCGGCGCCCGCACAGGTGCTGCGCTCCTGGCTGGACGGGGCCCTGGGCGGCGCAGCCCGGTAATCAGCGCAGCCCAGTAAGCGGACGCGGCCCTGGAAGCGGATGCGGCCCGGTAGGCGGGCCCGCGGCCAGGTAAGCGGTCGGAGACGTTATTCCAGGCCGGTCCTTGCCGGCAGGCGTGACAGTCCCTCCAGCAGGTCCTGTTTCTGCCCGCACAGCGCGATGCGGACCCAGCCTTCGCCGATCGACCCAAAGGCAGTGCCGGGGGCCAGGGCAACACCGGCGTCCGCCAGGAACCGGCGAACCCATCCGCGCACGTCGCCGCCACTGGCGTGCGACAGATCCGCCCACAGGTAGAAGGCGCCCTGGGCCTGGAGGTACGGGATGCCCTTGGCGTCAAGGACTGCGGAGGCGGCGTCGCGGTTCTCCCGGTAGTGCCGGGAGGCGTGCTGCACATAGTCCTGCGGGCCGGTCAGGGCAGCGAGTGCGGCGTACTGGGGCGGTGCCGCCACGCAGGAGACGATGGATTCCATCACATTGTCCATCTGCTGCTTCAACTCCGGCGGACACACCAGCGCCCCGATCCGGAGGCCCGTGAGCCCGTAGGTCTTGGACAGTGTCAGGGAGGTGAACACCCGCGCTTCGCCGCGCGTCCCGCCGTCGAACCTTGCCGGGCTGATGTGCGGCACGTCGTAGGTGAACGCCTCGTAGCATTCGTCCGAGATGACCCAGAGGTCGTGCCTGCGGGCGAGCTCCATGAGCTCGCGGGTAAGGTCCCGGCCCAGGACGGCACCGAGCGGGTTGGACGGTGAGTTCAGCACCAGCACCCGCGTCCGGTCCGTGATGAGCGCCTCGATATCCTCCGTCCGGGGCTGGAAGCCATGCCCGGGGTACAGCGGATACCCCACGGGTTCGGCGTTCAGGAGCCGGGCGGTCATCGCGAAGGTGGGGTAGCCCGGGTTGGGGATCAGGATCTCATCGCCGGGGGAGAGCAGCAGGCTCATGGCCAGGTGCAGGCCCTGCTGTGCCCCGGCCACGACGTACACCCGGTCGGCTCCCACATCCACGCCCTGCTGTTCCCGGAACCTGGCGGCGAAGGCCTCCCGCAGCCCGGGAATGCCTGCATTGGGGGTGTAGTTCGTTTCATCGCGGTCCAGGCACGCCATGCCCGCATCCAGCACGTGGCGGGGGAGCGGGAAGCCAGGCTCCCCGATGCTCAGGACCAGTGCTCCCGGGGTGCGCCACGCCGCCTCGGTGATCTCGCGGATCTGGTTGACGGGCACGTCGCGGACATGGGCGGCAAGCTCGGGCATGCCTGCCATCCTAGCCGCCGCCCTGCACCGGGGCCCCAACCTGCGCCGATATACTGGTAGGCGTGCTTTCTGGACTGGTGATAGTGGACAAGCCGCAGGGATGGACCAGCCATGATGTGGTTGGCCGGATGCGGCGCCTCGCAGGGACCCGGAAAGTGGGGCACGCGGGAACCCTTGATCCGATGGCCACCGGCGTCCTGGTGGTCGGCATCAACAAGGCCACGCGCCTGCTGACCTACATTGTGGGCACGTCCAAGACCTACACCGCCACCATCCGCCTGGGCCAGTCGACAGTGACGGACGACGCCGAGGGCGAGGTTACCGCCACCGCCGGCACCGAGGGTGTCAGCGACCAGGCAATCCACGACGGCGTCGCCGCACTGACCGGCGACATCCTGCAGGTGCCCAGCAGCGTCAGCGCCATCAAGGTCAATGGCGAGCGCGCGTACGCCCGGGTCCGCTCCGGCGAGGACGTGAAGCTCGCGGCCCGGCCCGTCACCATCCACCGCTTCGAGGTCCACGGCATCCGCCGTGATGCCGGAGCCGGCGCGTTGGACCTTGACGTGACCGTGGAGTGCTCGTCCGGAACCTACATCCGTGCCCTGGCACGGGACCTGGGGAATGCCTTGGGCGTGGGCGGGCACCTCACCGCCCTCCGCCGGACCCATGTGGGCCCGTACTCACTGGACCAGGCCCGCACGCTCGACCAGCTCGCCGAGGAGCTCAACGTCCTGGAAATGTCCCAGGCGGCCCGTGCGCTCATGCCCAACCGCGAGCTGAGTGCCGAGGAAACCACGGAAATCTCGTTCGGCCGCCGCATTGCGGCCGGGGCGGAACCGGGAAGCCCCTCGGCCGCCACCCCGGACCATCCCGCCGCCGCTTTCGCCCCCGACGGAAGTCTGGTGGCACTGCTCGCTGACGCCGGCAGTTACGCAAAACCGGTCCTGGTGTTCGCACCGGGCAACGGCGCACCCGCCGCCGCGGCAGCCGGGGAGGCCTAGGGTGGACGCGTATTTCTGGATCATCCTGCAGTCGGCCTGCTGTCCACCGCCATCTGCCTGGTGGCGGGCATCATGAAGAAGGCACCCAACGACGTCACCATTCTCTCGGTGGCCGCCGTGGAACTGGCCCTGGTGGTCTACCTTGTGGGTTCGATCGTCCGGGTCATCGCAGGGGAACCCATCGCGGGCGAGGCGTGGGAATTCTGGGGCTACCTTGCCACGGCCATGCTCTTGCCCCCGGCAGCCGTCTACTGGTCCATCCTGGAACGGACGCGGTGGAGCAACTTCGTCCTTGCCGCCGTCGGCGTGACGGCCCTGGTGATGGCCGCCCGCATGAACCAGATCTGGTACTGAAGTGGAAGAAGCACGCAACGTGAATGACCAGCACACACCGGCCGCGGTGGGCAGCGCACCCGCCGGCACCCCCCGCAATACCCGGAACACGGGCCCGGGACGCCTCCTCATCGCTGTCTACGCCGTCTTTGCCATTTCGGCCTCGGCCCGCGCCGGCTACCAGATCCTCACCAAGTTCTCCGAGGCCCCGCTCGCCTACCTGCTGTCCGCCTTCGCCGCCTTGGTCTACGTGATAGCCACGATCTCCCTGGCCAAGGCCGGCAGCACCTGGTTCAAAGTGTCCGTCGCCGCCGTGCTGGTGGAGCTCGTGGGCGTCCTGGTGGTGGGGGCGCTGAGCATCTTCGACGCCGTGGCGTTCCCCCATGAGACCGTGTGGTCCCTGTTCGGCCGCGGTTACGGCTTCATCCCGCTCCTGCTGCCGATCCTGGGGCTGGTGTGGCTGTACCGGCGCCGGCCGTCGCAGGGAAAGTCGCTGGGAAAAGGGGCACGGTGAATACGGGTAACCTTGAAGAGTTCCGCGGCCGGTCCGGCTGCGGAATGTTGATGCTGCAGGCAGTCTAAGGCGAGGGTGATGGTCTACATCTGGAACGATCCGTCCGAGGTCCCGGCGGACTTCGGACCCTCTGTTGTCACCTTCGGGAACTTCGATGGTGTCCACCGGGGGCACCAGCAGGTGTTGTCCCAGCTGATCCGCTCGGCGCGGCTCACCCGGTCCAAGGCCGTGGCGGTCACCTTCGACCCGCATCCTGCGTTCGTACACCGCCCGGAGTCCGCCCCCGAGATGATCATGGGCCTGGACGACAAGCTGGAGGCACTGGGCGAACTGGGCCTGGACGCCATCCTGGTGGTCAAGTATTCACTGGACCTGGCAAGCCTCACTGCCGAGGAATTCGTGGAGCAGTACCTCGTGGACTGCCTGCACGCCAGCCACGTCGTGATCGGTCACGACGCCCGCTTCGGCCGCGGCAATTCCGGGGACCTGGACACCATGAAGGCCCTTGGTGAAAAGTTCGGCTTCGAGGTCCAGGTGATCAGCGAGTTCGGCTCCGAGGGCTACCCCCTGCATGACGACGACGGCGCGGACCGCCGCTGCTCGTCCACCTGGGTGCGTGAAGCGCTCCAGGAGGGCGACGTCGCCACGGCGGCTGCCGTGCTGGGCCGGTGGCACCGGATGCGCGGCGAAGTGGTGCATGGCGCCGCCCGCGGGCGGGCCCTGGGTTTCCCCACCGCCAACCTCGCCTCCAACGCCAGCGGCCTCATTCCTGCCGACGGCATCTACGCGGGCTGGCTTGTGGACCAGGCCGGCAAGCGCTGGCCGGCCGCCATCTCGGTGGGTTCCAATCCAACGTTCGACGGCGTCAGCCGCCAGGTGGAGGCCCACGTCATCGACAGGCCCAAGGAGGCCGTTGAGGACTTCGATCTGTACGGCCAGACAGTAGTCGTGGAATTCGTGGCGCGCTTCGGGGGATGGTGGCCTATCGTGGGCCTGAAGCACTGGTGGACCAGATGAAGCTGGACGTGGTCCAGGCCCACGACCTCCTGGTCAAACGCTGACCAGGCGCTGGCCAGAACGGGGCGCTGCAGCCGATCCGATCCACCAGCCCCGGCGGGACGCTGCCGGGGTCAGCAAGGAAAGGCAGTACGTGTCCGTCGAAAAGAACACCCGCAAGCTGGATAAAGGCATCGTCCGCGACTTCAGTTCCCGGATGAGCTACGCTCCTACCTCCAGCTGCCCACCCTGCTCAGTGCCCAGCAGCCGGTGAGCAAGCCCGAGCACCATGACGAACTGCTGTTCATCATCCAGCACCAGACCACGGAGCTGTGGCTGAAGCTGGTGTTGCATGAGTTGCGCAGTGCCGCCGCCTGGCTCCGTAACGATGACCTGGGTTCGGCGCTCAAGGGCATCGCCCGGGTCAAACATATCCAGAAGACCCTCACCGAACAGTGGTCCGTGCTGGCCACCCTGACACCCACCGAGTACTCCCAGTTCCGCGGATTCCTGGGCAACTCCTCCGGCTTCCAGTCCGCCCAGTACCGTGCCGTGGAATTCGTCCTGGGCAACAAGAATCGCAAGATGCTTCCGGTGTTCGAATCCGATCCCGAGGCGCACGCCATGCTGTCCGAACTCCTCGCGGCGCCCAGCATCTACGACGAATTCCTCGCCTACCTGTCCAGGCACGGCCTCGACGTCCCTGCCTCGGTCCTGGACCGCGACGTCAGCCGCGCCCACGAGTTCACGCCGGAACTGGTGCCGCTGTTCAAGCACATCTACGAACACGCGGCAGACAACTGGAGCGCGTACGAGGCGTGCGAGGAACTGGTTGACCTGGAAGACAATTTCCAGCTGTGGCGGTTCCGCCACCTGCGGACGGTGCAGCGGACCATCGGCATGAAGGCCGGAACGGGCGGGTCCAGCGGCGCCGCCTTCCTGCAAAAAGCCCTCGAGCTCACTTTCTTCCGGGAGTTATTCGCAGTCAGGACGGAGATCGGCCAATGACCACACAGCAGCAGCCCCTGGTGGAAGAGGAAGGCGTTGCCCTGCAGCAGCGCGCCGAAAAACTTGACCGCCAGGACCCGCTGGCCCACTACCGTGACCACTTCATCGGCACCGATACCCCGCTGTCCTACCTGGACGGCAACTCCCTGGGCCGCCCGCTGAAGAGGATGCCCGGGGACATTGCAGCCTTCATCCGCGAGGGCTGGGGCGGGCGCCTGATCCGCGCATGGGATGAGGAATGGCTGGACTTGCCACAGGCCATCGGTGACCAGCTGGGCCGGGCCGTCCTGGGTGCTGCGCCGGGACAAACGATCATCGCGGACTCCACCACGGTGGTCCTCTACAAACTGATCCGGGCCGCCCTGGCCGCGGTGGCTGACCCGGACCGGAACGAACTGGTCCTGGACACCGAGAACTTCCCCACGGACCGCTACCTCGTGGAAGGCATCGCGCTTGAAGAGGGCCTGACGCTCCGCTGGATCGAGGCCGATCCCGCCGCCGGGGTGACCGCTGACCAGGTGCGCGAAGCGACCGGCCCGCGCACCGCCGTCGTCCTTCTCAGCCAGATCGCCTACCGCTCGGGCCACCTTGCCGACCTGCCTGCCATTACCGCCGCCGTGCACGACGCCGGCGCCCTGGTGGTGTGGGATCTTTGCCACTCCGCGGGGTCGGTGGAGATCGACCTCGACGGCGCCGGCGTGGACTTCGCCGCGGGCTGCACGTACAAGTACCTGAACGGCGGCCCGGGGTCGCCGGCGTTCGCCTACGTCAACCAGCGGCACCTGGCCTCGCTGAACCAGCCCATCTGGGGCTGGATGGGCCGGAAGGACGCGTTCGAGATGGCCAAGGGGTATGAGCCGGCGGCAGGCATCCGGGGATTCCTGAGCGGCACCCCCGCCATCCTTGGGATGCTCGCCATCCGGGGGACGCTGGACCTGATCGAGGAAGCGTCCATGGCTGCCATCCGGGCAAAGTCGGAGAAGCTGACGGCGTTCGCCGTCGAAATCTTCGACGCGTGGCTGGCACCGCTGGGCGCCGAACTGGCCACCCCGCGCAGTCCGGGGGAGCGGGGCAGCCACATTACCGTGGACCACCCCGGGTTCACCAAGGCCACCGTGGCGTCGCTGTGGGATGACGACGTGATCCCCGACTTCCGCTCGCCCCGCGGCATCCGCATCGGCCTCTCGCCCCTGAGCACCAGCTTCCAGGAGGTGCTGCAGGGAATGGCGGCCATCCGGGACCGGCTGCAGGACTAACACCGACTGTTTCGACAGGTTAGGCCCGGGCCGGTAAACTTGACGATGGATCCGGCTGCAGTCCGTGGCGGCTGGTTCCTGTCGTGTTCGGACCTTCCCGGTTTTCCGGGGCCAGGCCGCGGCGGCAGACCCGGCAGTGATTTTCTGACCGGGCCCTCACGGCACATTTCATAGGAGTTAATGTGGCACTTGACGCCGCTGTAAAGCAGTCCATCATCAAGGAATACGCAACCGCAGAAGGCGACACCGGTTCACCGGAGGTCCAGGTTGCTGTCCTGACCCAGCGGATCAAGGATCTGACTGAGCACATGAAGGAGCACAAGCACGACTTCCACACCCAGCGCGGCCTGCTGGCCATGGTGGGTCGCCGCAAGCGCATGCTGAGCTACCTCAAGAAGACCGACATCGCCCGCTACCGTTCGCTCATCGAGCGCCTCGGCCTGCGCCGCTAGTCAGACTTCGGGGGCGGCCCTTTCCAGGACGGGACGGGCCGCCTTCTTCAATCAAAACTAAACAGGAGGATCAACCGCATCACGCATTCGCGGTCCTCGGTAGTGATCCCCGGGAAGGCTTCAGCGACTGAAGTCCCGGCCCGTGGGTCTCGATCGATGACCGGGTGCAGGGCCAGTAGACAGATGCTGGCCAGGTTGATGCGGCTGGACTTCCGTAAACAGAAACGGAGGTGACTCTCTTGGAGGGTCCCGAAATCCAGTTCTCAGAAGCAATCATCGACAACGGCCGCTTCGGCAAGCGCGTGGTCCGGTTCGAAACCGGCCGCCTCGCCAAGCAGGCAGCCGGCGCAGC
This sequence comes from Arthrobacter nitrophenolicus, assembly GCF_000332815.1. GTDB lineage: Bacteria > Actinomycetota > Actinomycetes > Actinomycetales > Micrococcaceae > Arthrobacter > Arthrobacter nitrophenolicus. The sequence goes on along the minus strand of NZ_AOFD01000077.1, from coordinate 5,598 downwards.
CATGGTGTACATCGACGAGGACACCGCGCTGCTGTCCGCCACCACTGCCGGCAAGCACCCGCGCGAAGGCTTTGACTTCTTCCCGCTGACGGTCGACGTCGAAGAGCGCATGTACGCCGCCGGACGCATCCCGGGCTCGTTCTTCCGCCGTGAAGGCCGCCCGTCCACCGAGGCCATCCTGGCCTGCCGCCTGATGGACCGCCCGCTGCGCCCCGCCTTCATCAAGGGCCTGCGCAACGAGGTCCAGATCGTGGTCACCGTCCTGGCAATCAACCCCGACGAGCTGTACGACGTGGTGGCCATCAACGCCTCCTCGATGTCCACCCAGCTTTCCGGCCTGCCCTTCTCCGGCCCCATCGGCGGCGTCCGCGTTGCCCTGGTCGCCGACGAAAACGGCTCCCAGTGGGTTGCCTTCCCGAAGCACTCACAGCTGGAAAACTCCGTGTTCAACATGGTGGTTGCCGGCCGCGTTGCCGGTGACGACGTCGCCATCATGATGGTCGAAGCCGAAGCCACGGACAACTCCTGGACCCTCATCAAGGAACAGGGCGCCACCGCCCCCACCGAAGAGGTTGTTTCCGAGGGCCTCGAGGCTGCCAAGCCGTTCATCAAGGCTCTCTGCGACGCCCAGGCCGACCTCGCCGCCCGTGCTGCCAAGCCGACGGTCGAATTCCCTGTCTTCCTCGACTACGAGGACGACGCCTACGCCGCCGTGGAGTCCGCAGCCAGCGAGAAGCTGACCGCTGTCTTCCAGATCGCTGACAAGCAGGAGCGCGAGAACGCTGCCGACGCCCTCAAGGACGAAGTGCTGGCCAACCTTGCCGGCCAGTTCGAGGGCCGCGAGAAGGAACTGTCCGCAGCATTCCGCTCGGTCACCAAGCACGTGGTGCGCCAGCGCATCCTCAAGGACCAGATCCGCATCGACGGCCGCGGCCTGACCGACATCCGCCAGCTCACCGCTGAGGTTGAGGTCCTGCCCCGCGTCCACGGTTCGGCGATCTTCGAGCGCGGCGAAACCCAGATCATGGGTGTCACCACGCTGAACATGCTCAAGATGGAGCAGCAGATCGACTCGCTGTCGCCGGTGAAGACCAAGCGCTACATGCACAACTACAACTTCCCGCCGTACTCCACCGGTGAAACCGGCCGCGTGGGCTCGCCCAAGCGCCGTGAAATCGGCCACGGCGCCCTGGCGGAACGCGCCCTGGTGCCGGTCCTGCCGTCCCGCGAGGAGTTCCCGTACGCCATCCGCCAGGTATCCGAGGCCCTCGGTTCGAACGGTTCGACGTCGATGGGTTCCGTCTGCGCCTCCACCCTCTCCATGCTGAACGCCGGTGTGCCCCTGAAGGCCGCCGTCGCCGGTATCGCCATGGGCCTGGTTTCCGACCAGGTGGACGGCCAGACCCGCTACGCAGCCCTGACAGACATCCTCGGCGCCGAAGATGCCTTCGGTGACATGGACTTCAAGGTCGCCGGTACCGCAGAGTTCGTCACGGCCATCCAGCTGGACACCAAGCTCGACGGCATCCCCGCTTCGGTGCTGGCAGCAGCCCTGAAGCAGGCCCGCGAAGCACGCCTGCACATCCTCGAGGTCATCAACTCGGCGATCGACACCCCGGACGAGCTCTCCGAGTTCGCACCGCGCGTCATCGCCGTGAAGATCCCCGTGGACAAGATCGGTGAGGTCATTGGCCCCAAGGGCAAGATGATCAACCAGATCCAGGAAGACACCGGCGCCGACATCTCCATCGAGGACGACGGCACGGTCTACATCGGCGCCACCGACGGCCCGTCTGCCGAGGCAGCACGTTCCGCCATCAACGCCATCGCCAACCCGCAGGTCCCCGAGATCGGTGAGCGCTACCTGGGCACGGTCGTCAAGACCACCACCTTCGGTGCATTCGTTTCGCTGACCCCGGGCAAGGACGGCCTCCTGCACATCTCCGAGCTCCGCAAGCTGGCCAACGGCAAGCGCGTGGACAACGTGGATGACGTCGTGTCCGTCGGCCAGAAGATCCAGGTGGAAATCACCAAGATCGACGACCGCGGAAAGCTGTCGCTCGCCCCCGTGGTGGCCGAGGAGGAAGGTGCGGCTGAGACCGAGCGCGCCCACACCACGGAACCTGCTGAAGGCGCTGACGTCTAACAGCTCCGGTTTCCGGCAGAAGCAATGAATCGGCGGGGCCGGTGGATGATCCACCGGCCCCGCCGCTGTTACGATGGCAGCCAGATCCGGCTGCCCGTTTTGAAAGGCCTCAATGACTGTTGTACCCCTGCCTCTTGAGCAGAACCACCGCGGCAATACCCTGGTCCACGGTTCCGACGGCGGCTCCGAAGTCCGGCGTTCCGTGCTGCCCGGGGGAGTGCGGGTGCTGACGGAGGCCATGCCGGGGCAGAGGTCAGCCACGATCGGTTTCTGGGTGGGCGTCGGCTCCCGGGACGAGGCCCCGGGCCAGCACGGGTCCACCCACTTCCTTGAACACCTGCTGTTCAAGGGCACCAAACGCCGCACTGCACTGGAGATCGCGTCGGCGTTCGACGAGGTGGGCGGGGAATCAAACGCCGCCACCGCCAAGGAAAGCACCTGCTACTTTGCCCGGGTGCTCGATACGGACCTGCCTATGGCCATCGACGTGATCGCGGACATGATCACCGGTGCGGTCATCGACCCCACCGAGATGGAGCAGGAACGGGACGTCATCCTCGAAGAGATCGCGATGGACAGCGACGATCCCACGGACGTGGCCCACGAGCACTTTGTGGCCGCCGTTCTCGGCAACCACCCCCTGGGCCGTCCCATCGGCGGAACGCCTGCCGCGATCAAGGCTGTGGCCCGTGACTCAGTGTGGGAGCACTACCGACGCTACTACCGGCCGGACGAACTGGTGATCACGGCTGCGGGTGGCCTGGAGCATGACGTGGTGTGCGACCTCGTCATCAGCGCACTGGAATCGGCCGGGTGGTCCCTGGAGTCCAACGCTTCACCGGTCAAGCGGCGCTCCACGGAGCCCTCGCTCATCACAGGCACCGCGGGGCTGCATGTGGTCAAGCGCGCCGTAGAGCAGGCCAACATCATCATGGGCTGCCCCACCATTGTTGCCACGGACGAGCGCCGCTACGTCATGAGCGTCCTCAACGCTGTGCTGGGCGGGGGCATGTCCTCCCGGCTCTTCCAGGAGATCCGGGAGAAGAGGGGACTGGTGTACTCCACGTACTCCTTCGCTTCCTCCTACGCCGATGCCGGCTATTTCGGCATGTACGCCGGGTGCACCCCGTCGAAGGTCCGGCAGGTGCTGGACCTGCTGGGTGTCGAGCTGGACAAGCTCGCCGAGCACGGCATCTCCGACGAGGAGCTCCGCAAGGCGGTAGGACAACTGGGCGGCGGGATTGTCCTGGCCCTGGAGGACACCGGTTCACGGATGTCCCGGCTGGGCCGCGCCGAACTGGTTTCCGGGGAATACCAGGACATTGACGAAACCCTTCGCCTCATCAAGGCCGTCACCGCCGAGCAGGTCCAGGATCTTGCAGCCGAACTTGCCGCCGCACCACGGACCGTGACAGTTGTCGGCCCCTTCGAGGAGACGGAAACCTTCGGGCTCTGACCCCTGCCGCCACATTCGGGCCCGGGCATAGGATGGGCGCATTCGACGTCGGCAGAGGGCTGACGCCTTGCGGGGAGGGGTGAGGGGCGTGGACGGACCCCTGCCGGGTACGGACAACATCGGCCGGGAAGATTCCGGCGGCTTCAGCCCTGCCGGCATCAACCCTGCGAGATCAACCCTGCCGAGATCAACCCTGCTGGCATCAACCCTGCTGACATCAGTGCCGCCGGCAGCTATGCCGATGCCCGGGAGGCCGTCGGGGTCCCTCCTTCTGGTGTCCAGCCCGCTGACCACCCTGCCCTGCGCGGTCTCCTCGGCCACTGGCGGGGGAGTACGCGCCTGGCTGCCGGCCCCTGGGGGCCGGAGCGTACCGTGGAGGCTGAAGTCACCTACCGGCGGGTGGCCAGTGGCTTCGGCGTTGTGCAAACCTACAGCCACCGTGAGCCGGACGGGACGCACTTCGAAGGCCACGGAATGTTCACGGTTGATCCCGACCACCCCGATGTTCTCTGGTACCACGCCGACACCACGGACCCGGTGCCGGGGGTTCCAGACCGCTGCACCTGGCGAGGTGGCGTCCTTCGGGTCGAGCGCCATGGCAGTGCCGGCTGGACCCGCCACTCCGTGCGCCTCGACGGCGATGTGCTGATCCATGTGACGGAGCTTCGGTCGCGTGCGCCTTCCAGGACGCAGTCCGGCGGGAGCGCCGAAAATGCCGGCGCTGATGGCACAGGATCGGCTTACACCTCGTTCATGACCTCAGCGTTCACGCGGGCCTGACGGCCGCAGGTCGCCAGGACGCTCGTGATTAGCGAGGGGCCCTGGTTCACGCCCGTACAGGATCACGTCACGACCGGAACACGGTTTTTCAAGTCCCAGTTTTCCAGGGCCATGTCCTTTTCTGGGTCCGGTGGGAGGACGGTGGGCATGGCGTAGAAGTCGTCCCATACTGGGTCGTAGGGTGCGATGTCGTCGGCGTCGATAAGGTTGTCGTCCCCCGGTTCTTCACAGGGCGGTTCTTCCCATGGTGGTTCTTCCCATGGTGGTTTGGCACAGGGTGGTGCTGATTCCAGCCATTCCGGAGGGCACCATGCCTCGGCGGGGGAGTCATCTGCTCCAGTTTGTCCCTTTAGGTGCGGCACGGTGTTCAGTTCCTGGACCAGGACGTTGCCTGGCCAGATGGTTGGTTTGCGGTCAGGTTGTTCGCTGGAGTATTGGCGGCCGGTGGGTGATTTCCAGCCGGGTGGTTCGGTTTCCGTTGCTTGGGTGGGTGTCCAGCCGCTGTTGTGTTTGAGGCGGTGGTGTTTTGGGCAGAGTTGTGCCAGGTTGCTGATCCCGGTTGTTCCGCCGTGTTGCCACGCTCGGAGGTGGTCGGCTTCGTTGTCGAGGGCGTTGTTGTTGCAGCCGGGGAAGGTACATTTGCCGTCCCTGAGGGCCAGGGCTTGCCGCATTGCTTTGGTGAGCCGGTAGCTGGTGCGGCCAATTTCCAGCGGGGCTCCGTCGCGAGGGTCAACGAGGACGCGGGTGAAGGAATCTGCTCCGTCGGCGAGGAGTTTGCGGGCCATCGCCGCCGGGATCGGGCCGTAGCCGTCCAGGGTGGCCGGTTCATCAGTCAGGCCGAGCAGGGCGAACACAGGGACGGTGACGATGACGTCGGTGCGGGGTGTGGGGACTTTCCCGGTTTCGGGGCTGGCGTCAGGGGACGTGGTGTTGGTACTGGTTCCCGTTTGGCCGCTGGTGTCGGCGGTGCTGTTGTCTTTGGTGCCGGGGCTATTGGTTGCGCCGATGTGATCGTTCGTTCCGAGGTGAGTGTTGTCGGGGATGCCGAGGTCCGCTGCTGGTTCGTCGGATCCGAAGAGGGTGGCGAGCCCGAGGAACTCATCAGGGAACTGGTCCTCCGCGGCGCCTTGAACCTCATCGCCTTCCGTGTCCCCGCTGCGTGCGGGGGTGCTGCTGTTGGGCCTGCTGCCGGTGACGGCGTCTGTGGTGGTAGTTG
>NZ_AOFD01000076.1 GCF_000332815.1 Arthrobacter nitrophenolicus | reverse complement strand
GGACGGCCCGACGGCGGCGCGCGAGTTTCGCAAGCAGCGGCGGCGGGGCGGGGGCTTCCGGGGCGGCGGCAAGGGTTGAAGCGACCGTCAGCGCCACCGCGTCCGGAACCGGAAGGGCGTCCAGGGTTGCCGGCAGCGTCTCCAGCCCGGCCAGTTCCTCCCGGCAGGCGCCGCAGGTACGGAGATGGGCTTCGAAAGCTTCGCGGTCCGGCGCGTCAAGGCCGCCGAGCAGGTAGGCACCGAGCAGCTGATGGGGATCCGCGGCGGTCATCCCTCCACCCCCATTTCGTCCAATATTGTCCGAAGTGCCCGCACTGCGTAATACGCGCGGGACTTCACCGTCCCGCTGGGAATATTGAGCTGCACGGCGGCCTCGTTGACGGTGAACCGGCGGTAGTGCAGGGCCACCAGGACGTCCCGATGTTCCCTGCTCAGGCGGAGGAGGGCCTCCTCCACCAAAACCCTGTTGAGCAGCCCGTCCACCTTTTCCAGCGCGTCGGCGGGATCTGTCAGGCTGTTCTCGAGGGATTCCGGCCGGCGCTGCGCCCGGCGGTAGTTGTCGATCATGATGTTCCTGGCCGTCCGGTACAGGTAGCTGCGCAGGCTGCCGCTGATCTCCGGAGCGTGCTGCCATACCCGCAGCACGGTTTCCTGGACCACGTCCTCCGCCTGCTGGGGATCCCGGGAGGCACTGAGGACGAAGCGGCGGAGCGCAGCGCCGTGCTCGCGGTAGATGGCCTCCACCACGTCCTCGTCGAGCGGCATGACGTCCCTCCCGCCTGTCCCGCGTTTCTGCTTACCACCTGAAGACGCTGGCGCCCGCAGAAAGGTTCAAAGAAAAGTTCACGCCAGGGGGCAGCCGTTGTGAACCATTCTTCACCCGGATGCGTCATACGGTTAGCGTCCGGTGATCCGACGCCGGGCCCAGCCAAGGAGCAACCCATGAAACACCACCTGGGCGCAGGCCTCGCCATCCTGGCCCTTTCCGCGGCGCTGGCTGCCTGTGGCGGCAGCACCGGAACGACGCCGGCGGACAGCAGCCCGGCTGTCACCACTGGTGCTCCCCCTGCTTCGGCAACCGCACCCGCCGCGTCTGTTTCCCCGCCGTCGGCGACGTCGACCACCACGGCCCGGTGCCGCCGTCGACCTTATGACGGCCTCCTCGAGCGCCGGGGAGATCGTGGTGGATGCGGACGGAAGGAGCGTGTACTTCTTCACCAAGGACGTGAAGGATTCCGGAACCAGCACCTGCACGGATGCCTGCCTCGCAGCGTGGCCGCCGGTGCTCACCACGTCCGCCACGCCGTCCGCAGAGGGTGTGACGGGTGAGCTCGGCACCATCACGACGCCGGACGGCAAGCAGCAGGTCACCCTGAACGGCCTGCCGCTGTACTACTTTGCCCAGGACGCCAGGCCCGGCGACATCCTGGGCCAGGGAGTCAACAACGTCTGGTACCTGGCCGACCCCGCCGGCGGCATGATCCAGATGGGCGGTGCAGGCTATTAGGGGCCGCTGGTTCCCGCGTAGCCGTACCGGCTGACAATCGGGCCGCAGGCGCCGCTACCGCAGCGGAACTGCGGGAAGCGTTTCAGGCAGGTGCAGATCCGACGGGCCTGGAACGGGCACCTGCGGCTGCTGGCCCACCCCGTTCGTCAGGTCTTCGGGGACGGCGGTGGGCAGGTCCTTGGCGCCGGGGACCTCCAGCTGCCTGCCGGGAGCGTCGGATTCCCCGGTGCCCTTCGCCGGGACGGCAGGAACGTCCGACGGCGCTGCCTCCGCGGGCTGGCCGGGTTCGGGTGCCGTTGCGGGCGCCGTGGGAACGGTGGCGGGAGCAGCGGGGACGGACGGGGCCGGCGCGGCAGGCTCCTCCGCCTGGTTGCCGGCGGGAGCGGCAGGCGCGGTTCCGGTGACGAACGAGGTGACGGTCCGGTGCAGATTGTTGAAGGAGTCGCGGAAGCCTCGGTCCGAGGCGGCGGCGACAGCACCGCCTGCGGAGAGCGAGACGGCCACGGACAGTGCCGTCAGCGCAACGCGGCGCTTCGCGCGGCGCCTGGCGGCCAGTTCATCAACGGGCGCGGGCACGGCGGCAGATGGCACGGCGTCACAGGGCGCGGCATTGCATGGCGCGGCGGCCTGTACGGCCTGCGCACGCTGCAGCAGGGCGGCGACGTCGGCAGAGGGTTCCGGCGTCACGTCGCCCAGGGCCCGGAGCTGCAGGAGGGCGGGGCGGAGCTGGCCGTCGTCGTCCAGTTCCGCTTCCAGCAGCAGCTGGTCAACGACTGCGTCGCTGCGGGATCCTGCGGTGTCACTCATGATTCGCCTGGTTTCTTGAGAGTGTTTGTGCCTTGAGATTTTGAAGGGCCCGGCGCTGCAGCTGCTTGATGGCGCCGGCGCTTTTGCCCATGATGGCGGCCACCTGTTCGATGGACAGGTCCGCCACGACGCGCAGTGCCAGGACTTCCTGGTGTTCCTCGCTGAGTCCGGCCAGCATGTCGGCGGCTCCGCCGGTCAGCTCCACGGCGTGGTCCTCTGCGGAGGGCGTGGTGCGGGCATCATGCTGCGGGTCGTAGGGGGTCAGCTGGGGCCTGCGCTCCAGCCGGCGGTAGTGGTCAACCATCCGGGCGTGGGCAATGGAGAAAATCAGTGATTTGGCACCCTGCAAACCGCCGGTCAGCCCGTCGATTTTGGGATAGAACGCCATGAACACGTCCTGGGTGACGGCTTCGGGATCATCCACGCCGCGGGCCTTGAGATAGCCCTGGACGGGGCCGGCGAAGGACCGATAGGCAGCACCGAACAGCACAGCGGGATCTGTTCCGGCTGCATCGTCGAATATGTCGGTTTCTTCTTGGGCCAGAGTGTCCAGCACCAGCGGCTCCCATCCCGGAAGGCGGCTCCTGCCGCTCCGGTTATCCAGTGTGGATTGCCAGTCCCCATGGTCGGTTGTAGCTGCCCCGGTACGCGGCGGCAGCGCCGGACCGCAGGACCCCGACGGGGGGCGGGTCCTGCAGTCCGGGCGGTGGACCGAAGCGGTCAACAGCTGCGGTCCACCCTAGCTAACCGTGGTTAGCGGACGGAAACCGAGGGGGCTTCCACGACGTCGCCGGCTTCGGCGGGAACGGCAGGAACGGCCGGGACAGCAGGAACGGCGGGCTCGCCGTCAACATCCGGAACGGCCGGAACGGCGGGAACTGCGGGAACCTCGGGACGCTCAACCTCGACGGCGGCGGAACCGGTGGCGTCAGCGCCTGCTTCGGCGGCGGCGCCGGCCTCGGCAACAACATCGGCGCAGTAGCTTTCAACGTTGCTTCGCCGTCAGCGGCAATTACCAGCGAGGAGAAAGCCTCGGAGTTGGCGTTCAGGCCACCGTTGGTGAAGGCGGTGCACAGGCCGAAGGCTGCTGCACCGGCAGCGTCGACGGCGGTGTTGGCGGCGGCCGAGCCCGAAGCCTGGGCTGCCACGCTGTCTTCGCTCACGGTGGCGTCAGCAGCAGCATCGGCTTCTGCGGAAGCGTCGGCGTCGGCTGCGGCTCCGGTGGCGGCCTCAGCGATGGCCTGTCCCTTGGCAGCTGCGTCGGCAGCCAGCTCCGGGGCGGGGGCGCCGAACAGTTCGTGGGCGGTCTGCTGGGCTTCGGCGGGGAGGGCGCCGGAAACGGCAGCGACGCCGGTTCCGCCAACGGCCAGGGTGCCGGCGGCCAGGACTGAGGCGGCGACTTTACTGCTGGCGAGAACGGTGAACAAAGACATCAAGCACTCCAAACCTAGACAACTATCGGATCGGGCCCGCCGGGCGGACCCATCACCTCCTACATCGCCCCTTGCCGCGGAAAGGTTACGGCGGCCGGAAACATTTTTTCCGGCCGCCTTTGTTCCGTCATTGTTCCGCCGCGGAGCCCGCGTGCCTGCTAGGCCCCGACCAGATCCGCGCCGGCCTCTTCGAACTCCACAGCGGCGACGATCTCGAGCGTCTCCGGGTTGATCATGAAGGCCTCGTCATCCTCCTCGACCATCAGGAAGTCACCGTGGTCGGTGGAGAAGTGCCAGGCGAGGGTTCTTTCGCCGTCGTGCATGTAGTTGGGATCGCCCATGGTGATCCTGACGAGCTCGTAGCCCACGATGCTGCACAGCTCACGGATGATGAGTTCGAAGTCCGGTGCATCCTCGAGTGCCTCCGCTTCTGCCTTGGCCTGGCGCTCGGGCAGGTCCGGGATCTGGGCAACGAGCTGCTGGATGTACGCGCCCACCTCCTCGTCGTCGAGGACCAGCAGGTCGGCCTGCCCGCGCAGCCAGGCGGCGTTGAGCGCCGTGATGTTCTCGCGCTCAAGCAGTGCCTCGAACTCGCCGTCGAGCTCCTCCATCCGGAGGACCGCGTCGGGGGTCTCCTCGGTGTCGTCCAGCCCGCCGTCGAGGTAGAACTCCTCTTCCTCCTCGGAGAGGTGGTCGTACGCTTCGACGGCGCGGTTGAAGAGCTCCAGGTGGGCGGCGGCGCCCATGCCGGCCATCCCCTCGCGGACGTAGGTGTCCGTTTCGGCCCGGTCGACGGCGACGAAGGCGTACTGCGCGAAGCCGCCTTCCAGCGCCTGGGTGAGGTAGAAGTCCACGTAGTAGCTGCGGACGGCCACCGGCGACATCTCGTCCGTGTGCAGGAGCGCGGTGTGCATGGCGTCCACCACGCTCACGTTCGCATCCACCACCTCCTCATCGCGTGCTTCGATGCTGCTGCTGGTCAGGATGACGGGCTGCTGGCTGGTGATCATGGAAATCCTCACTGCTGATGGCGGTGCTGCTTGGGACGCTTTTCACGCTACGTGCGCCGGGGTACCGCGCCGTTGAGGAAGAAATGAACGTCAAGCGAAGTTTCGGTAGGGAGCCGTAGTTGCCGCCGAACTCACCGCGGGGCCCGGCGAACTAAGATGGATCAGATAGCCAACCACCGGACGCGGCTCCGCCGTGTCCTGCCGAAAGTAGCGCACGCCATTCCATCCCAACCGGACGCGAGTACGGATCTGGCAATACAGACCCCCGCCATCAACGACCGCTCCCTGGCGGCCGGGCTTGCCTATGCCATGGGCAGCCGCGTCTCCGGGATCTCGTTCGACGCCGGGACCGGGCTCATGCTGGGCAAGGTCCGGGGCGGCGCCGACGTGCCCTACTCCACCACCGCCAAGCTGGTCCGCAGGGGCGGCGGCTGGAGCTGCACGGTTGGTGTCTGCAGCTGCCCGGTGCGCAAGGACTGCAAGCACGTGGCTGCCCTGCTCTTTGCCGCGGAGGACAATCCGGCCATCCGCGTGCAGCTGCTGTCCCCGGGGGTTGCCACCCAGGTGTCCCGGGAGCCCGCCGGCGCTGTCCTGTCCGACTGGGAGCAGGCGCTCAGCCCGCTCATCTCGCAGGCCGGAAACGCCCCCGCAGCCAACGGCGTCCCGCTGGCGCTCCAGTTTGAAATCGAGGAGCCGGCACCGCACTTTTCCTACACCGGCCGCCGGGATCCGGTGCGCAGCGTCCGCCAGCTCAAGGCCCGCCCGGTAATCATGGGCGCCAAGGGCAAGTGGATCCGCGGCGATGTCTCCTGGAACACCCTGAGCTACCTGAACTTCCGCCGGGAGTGCAACGAGGCGCATATCGAGTGGATGCAGGAATTCCTGGCTGCGCACTCCGCCTCCGCCAGCCGGATGCACAACTCGTCCGGGCTGTGGCTGGGCCTGAATTCCTACTCGGGCAAGAACCTGTGGAGCCTGCTGTCCGACGCCCGCAAGATCGGGCTCGCGCTGGTGCACTCGCGCGGCACCGAGCCGGTCCGGATCGCCGAGGCCCCTGCCGCCGTCGGACTCAACCTTGGACGGTACGGCACGGGACCGGACGGCGCGGGACCGGACGGCGCGGGACGGGACGGCGCACAGGCTGAGGGCGGCGGCGGACAGGACGCCGCGCCCGACGGCGGACTGGAACTAGCGCCCACCATCACCGTGGACGGAAGCCCGGTTGATCCGGCGGCGGTGGGCACGATAGGACGGCCGGCGCACGGGCTGTTCTTCACCACGGGCGAGGCCGCGCTGCCGGGGGTCCCCGATCCCGACGGTGTCATCACCCTGGCACCGCTGGAGACCGGCCTGAGCGAGGAACTGCTGGCCTTCGTCACGGCCGGCAGCACGCTCCATATTCCTGCCAAGGACGAATCACGCTTCCTCACCGGCTTTTATCCGAAGCTCAAGCAGAAGGCGCGGGTCACCGCCCGCGATGAATCGGTGGAGCTGCCGGCCCTTGCTGTTCCCACGCTCTCGCTGCTGGCAAACTACGGGGCCGACCACCGAGTGCGCCTGCACTGGGAGTGGCACTACAAGAGCGGCAACCTGGTCACGGCCCAGCCGCTGTGGCGCCATCCCGGCGACCATGGCTACCGCGACGACACTGCAGAAGCGCGCATCCTGGAAGGCATCGGCCAGCCGTGGGACGTGGTTCCCGCCCTGGGCGAGTCCGCAACCGGCGGCTGGGGCACTCCCCGGCTGGCGGCGTCGGCCGAGCTGGCAGGCCTGGACACGCTGGCTTTCACCGAGGAGGTGCTGCCGCGGCTCCGCCAGGCGCCGGACGTTGAGGTGGAGACAGCGGGCGACATCGCCGACTACCGGGAGGCCGAGGAAGCACCGGTGGTCTCCATCTCCACCAAGGCCACCGAGCAGCGCGACTGGTTCGACCTGGGCATCCAGATTTCCCTCGAGGGGCAGCCGGTGTCCTTCGCTGCCGTGTTCTCCGCGCTGGCCGCGGGGCAGACCAAGATGCTGCTGCCCAGCGGCGCGTACTTCTCCCTGGACCTGCCGGAGCTGCACCAGCTGCGGGCGCTGATTGAAGAGGCACGATCGCTGCAGGACAACAAGGACGCGCCGCTGCAGATCAGCCGCTTCCAGGCCGGGTTGTGGGACGAGCTGGCGCAGCTGGGGATCGTGGACCAACAGGCTGCCGCCTGGCGTTCCGCCGTGGGCGGCCTCCTGGAGGGCGGCACGGACGGGCTTCCGCTGCCGGCGTCGCTGAACGCCGAGCTCCGCCCCTACCAGCTGGAGGGCTTCAACTGGCTCACCTTCCTGTACAAGCACAGCCTGGGAGGCGTGCTTGCCGACGACATGGGCCTTGGCAAGACCGTGCAGGCGCTGGCGCTGATGTGCGCGGCGAAGGAACTCTCGCTGGCGGCAGCCGGCGCTGATGCGGAGGCGCCCGACGGCGGTGCTGCCGCCGGCTCCGCAGCGGATGGCGTCACCCGGCCCGCCGCCGTCGCGCCCTTCCTGGTGGTGGCGCCCACCAGCGTGGTGGGCAACTGGGCGGCCGAAGCGGCCCGCTTCGCGCCGGGACTGAAGGTGCAGGCGGTGGGCGAGACGTTCGCCAAGAACGGACAGGATCCGGCGGCGGCACTCGCGGACGCGGACGTTGTCATCACGTCCTACGCGCTGTTCCGCATCGATTACGACTCCTATGCCGCCCGCTCCTGGTCCGGCCTGGTGCTGGACGAGGCGCAGTTCGTGAAGAACCACCAGTCCAAGGCCTACCAGTGCGCCCGCAAGCTGCCGGCCGCCTTCAAGCTGGCCATCACCGGCACGCCGCTGGAGAACAACCTTATGGAGTTCTGGGCGCTGACCTCCATTGTGGCGCCAGGCTTGTTTTCCAGTCCCAAGCGGTTCGCGGAGTACTACCAGAAGCCTGTGGAGAAGAACGGCGACAAGGGGCAGCTGGACAAGCTCCGCCGCCGGGTCCGTCCGCTGATGATGCGCCGCACCAAGGACCAGGTGATCAAGGACCTGCCGCCCAAGCAGGAGCAGATCCTGGAGGTGGTGCTGAACCCGCGGCACCAGAAGGTCTACCAGACGCATCTGCAGCGCGAACGGCAGAAGATCCTGGGGCTGATCGAGGACGTGAATAAGAACCGGTTCACCATCTTCCAGTCACTGACGCTGCTCCGGCAGCTGAGCCTGGACGCGTCCCTTGTTGACCCGGGCCTGTCCGGGATCCGGTCCAGCAAGCTGGATGTCCTGTTCGAGCAGCTCGAGGACCTCGTGGCGGAGGGCCACCGGGCGCTGATCTTCAGCCAGTTCACCGGGTTCCTGGGGAAGGTGCGCGAGCGGCTTGACGAGGAGGGCATCGAGTACTGCTACCTCGACGGCGGCACCCGCAACCGTGCCGACGTGGTCAGCGAGTTCAAGAACGGCAGCGCGCCGGTATTCCTGATATCGCTGAAGGCCGGCGGTTTCGGGCTGAACCTCACGGAGGCCGACTACGTCTTCCTTCTGGACCCCTGGTGGAACCCGGCATCGGAGGCGCAGGCCGTGGACCGGACGCACCGGATCGGGCAGGCCCGGAACGTCATGGTGTACCGGCTGGTTGCCAAGGACACCATCGAGGAAAAGGTCATGGCGCTGAAGGCCCGGAAGTCGCAGCTGTTCGCCGACGTCATGGAGGGCGATGCCCTGGCCGGCGGTGCCATCACGGCCGAGGACCTTGCGGGACTGTTCAAGGAGTAGGGGCTGCCGGGCTGCCCGGCGGAACCAAGGCTGCCCGGCGTTTATCTAGGAAAGCCCTGGGCTACTTACGAAAGCCCCTGCGGCGGCAGGGTCAGGATCTCGGCGCCGCTTTCGGTGATCGCGATCGTGTGCTCACTGTGCGCGGTCCGGCAGCCCGTGGCACTCCGGAGCGTCCATCCGTCGGCGTCGGTGACCAGTTCTGCGGTGTCCGCCATGACCCACGGCTCCAGCGCGAGCAGCAGCCCGGGCCGGAGCTTGAAGCCGCGGCCGGGACGTCCGGCGTTCGGAACGTGCGGGTCCTGGTGCATGGTGGATCCGATGCCGTGGCCACCGAACTGGGTGTTGATGGGGTATCCCGCGTCGCTGAGGACCGATCCGATGGCGTGCGAGATGTCGCCGATGCGCGCCCCCGGCCCGGCAGCGGCGATCCCCGCGCGCAGTGCCCGCTCCGTTGCCTCGATCAGGGCCACGCTCTCCGGGTGCCTGGTTTCGCCCACGATGGAAGCTGATGGCGGAGTCCGCCGCCACGCCACCCTTCAGGACGGCGAGGTCAAGCGTCAGCAGGTCGCCGTCGGCCAGGGCATAGTCGTGCGGCAGCCCGTGGAGCACGGCATCGTTGACGCCCGTGCAGATGTAGTGGCCGAACGGTCCGCGCCCGAAGGACGGCGCGTAATCGACATAGCAGGATTCGGCACCGGCTTCGAGGATCATGTCCCTGGCCCAGGCGTCGATCTCCAGGAGGTTGGTGCCCACCGTTGTGCGGCCCTTCAGCATGTGCAGGATGTTGGCGACCAGGGCGCCGGTTTCCTTCGCCCTGGCCACCTCGGCGGAATTCAGGATCTCAATCATGGGGCAGCCTCCTCGAACCAACAACAGTACCGGCCCCATCCTGCGGTGGAGACAGCATGGTGCGCAAGCCGCTACACGGGCGCCTGCTCCCGGTCCTCGAACGGGTCCTTTGGCAGGACAAACGGCAGGGCGTAGAACTCCTCCCAGAGGTCATCATCAGCCGGAAGGTCGTCGGGGTCCTCAAGGTTCCTGCTCAGCGGCTCCTCGATGGGCGGTTCGGGGTACAGGCGGGCGAAGTCCGGCCAAGCGTCCGGGTGCGGCATGCCTGGCCAGCCTTGTCGCTCACCAGCCTCTGCCAGGATCCTCGAGCCATCTGCCTCCTGCAGGCCTTGCCCTCGCCCAGCTGTGGCAGGTGGGGTGGTTCCCAGTCCTGGTGTTCGCTGGTGTAGCTTCGGCCGAAGGGTGAGACATAGCCGGGTGGGCGGTTCTTGGTGGCGGGGGTGGGTTCCCAGCCGGAGGTGTGTTTCATGCGGTGATGTTTCGGGCAGAGCTGTCCCAGGTTGCTGATTCCGGTGGCCCCGCCATGGTGCCAGGCCAACAAGTGGTCGACTTCGTTATCGAGCGAGTTGTTGCTGCACCCGGGGAACGGGCATTTGCCGTCCCGCAACCTCAACCACCGGCGCATCGCCACAGGAATCCGGTAGCTGGTTCGGCCGATCTCCAGCGGAGCCCCGTCCCGCGGGTCCACCAGCACCCGGTAAAACGACGCCGCACCGTCGGCGACGAGTTGCCGGGCCATCGACGCCGGAACCGGGCCATGGCCATCCAGCACGGCAGGTTCATCCGTGAGGCCAAGCAGGGCGAACACCGGGACGGTGACCAGCACCTGCGCTCCCAGCGCAGGGACCTCCGCCAATTCACCGGCAACCTTGGCATCTGCTCCCGGACCGCAGCCAACCCCGGTACCGGCCGGCGCATCAGCTCCGGTGCTTAAAAGTGCGGCGGCTCCGATATCGGCCATCAGTTGCGGCAAGGTGCGGGGCTCGTCCGGACTCTGGAGGCCGCGGGCCAGCGCGCGGGTCCGGTTCCACGCCGCGTTGGCCTGGTCCGCGGGCAGGCACAGCGAGACCCAGGCCATCCCGTCCCGGTCCGGCGAATACTCCATTCGCCGGTCCGCCACACCCCTCGCGTGGCGTTTCTCGATCGACTCTGGTTGGTGGCGCTCCCGCCACGACCGGACCCTCCGCCGCAACCTCGCCGGCGGCAACTCGCCCGCAATGCCACCAGATATGGCAGCAGGAGCGTCAGGGTTGGTTCCCTCCAGTCCGAGGAAGCGCGCTTCCAGGGCCGCCGTGGCGTCCGCACCAAGGCCCGCGGTTTCATCGACGATGATCTGGGCGTTCTGCCACGGGACGGCACCGGCCTGCAGGGCGTCCAGCGCGGCCGGAAGAGAACTCGTCAAGGCGTGCGAGGCGCCGATCAAGGAACCCGCGGCACGTTCGCCGATGGTCAGGACACAGGCTACCTCGGCCACCACGGCCGCCTCCTGCCCCTTGGCCCACCCCGGATCCGCAGCCGGATCCTCCAACGCGTGCACCGCGCCCACATGCCCGTCCACCAGGCGCACCTTCACCGCAGCCAAAGCAGCCTCAGCCCGGCGGACTATCGCCAACCCCTCCAGGCACCCATCAGCAAACGCCCGGAACGGATCCCCACCACCGGCAGCAGCAACGTCATCAGCTTCGACAAACGCAGGCCCGTTCACAAGACCGTCAAGATCCTCAACAAAGCCGCCCACCGACGCCACGGCAGCCGCAATCCCGGCCCCGCTGCCTGCGCCATAAGTGGCTCCATGTCCCATACCCAAAGCATGGCAGGACGGTCTGACAAAACAGCGGGGGCCGTCGGCTACGGGCTAATGTGCGGAATCACCTTCCCGCTGGGCGGTATCAGCGTCCCGCTTCGCCGGCCGGTATCCGGCAAGCTCTGCGCGGATGTCGCCTTCCTCGTGCCCGCCCGTTTTCTTGCCGATCGGCAGGGCCTTCAGCAGCGGGTGCACAACAGCCATGATCAGCAGCCCCCAGGCCAGTCCGAGCACTGCCGAGCACAGGGTGTTCACGAGCCAGGCGAGGAAGCCGCCCACCACAGCGATGCCGGCGAAGGGCTTCTCCAGGACATGGACCAGGTCGTACGGCGCGTGCCAGCCAAGGTCGTAGGCGCCCTGCAGCATGATGTGGCCGCCAACCCACAGCATGGCGATGGTTCCGATGAAGGTGATCGCTGCCAGCACCGCGGGCATCCCCTTGACGAGCAGTTCGCCGAAGCGCTTGGAGCCGGCGGAGTCCTTGGTGGTCAGGTGGACGCCGATGTCGTCCATCTTCACGATGAGGGCAACTGCACCGTAGACCAACACGGTGATGACGAGGGCCACCACTACCAGGATGAGCGCCCGGATCCACAGGGACTCAGCGGCCACCTCGTTCATCGAAATGACCATGATCTCGCAGGACAGGATGAAGTCGGTGGTGATGGCGCCCTTGACCACCTTGGCTTCGGCACCTGGTCCGCGGTCCACCGCCGGCGAGTCTTCTTCCGCCGTGTGGTGGCCGCGGATCTTGTGCCAGACCTTCTCGGCGCCCTCATAGCAGAGGTAGGTGCCGCCCAGCATCAGGATGAACGGGATGGCCCACGGGGCAAAGGCGCTGATGAGCAGCAGGGCCGGCAGGATGATCAGGAGCTTGTTGCGGAGCGAGCCCCAGAAGATCTTCTTGATCATCGGCAGCTCGCGGGACGGGTCCCTGCCGGAGACGTACTGCGGCGTGACCGCGGCGTCGTCAATGACGACGCCGGCGGCCTTGGCACCCGCCTTGGCTGCCCCGGCCGCGACGTCATCCACCGAGGCGGCCGCTATCCGGGCCAGGGCCGCGACGTCATCCAGCAGGGCAACGAGACCGCCGCTCACAGTTCGCTCCCGCGCTTCCCGACGGCGGACTGCTGAGCGTGCTTGCTTCGGTTGAGGCTCGTGATTGGCATGTTCGGAGTATACGTCGCACGCATGACGGTGGAGGATCCAAGCAGCAACGCAGCAGCCGATGTTCACGCCGGACATTGCGGTTTATGCTGGATCAAAACCAAAACTACAACGTTGGAGAAATTGTGCCGGCTACACCCGCCACGGAGGAGTCCGCCGCCACCCGGGCTCCCCTGCGCCCCGACGCCTTCAGGGTTCCCTACCGCGACCCGGTGTGGGACGGTCCCACGGATCCGGTCCTGGTGGCCGACCACCTCAAAGGCGAGTGGGTCCTGTTCTACACGCAGCGCCGCGCGACGAAAGCGGGCCTGACGGGGGTCGAATGGGTGCACGGCACGGGGATCGGCGTCGCCCGGTCCCCGGATGGCGGCGCCACCTGGACCTATCAGGCACCGCGGAAGGCCTCGTGCCGCCGGGAACCGGACAGCCGGCAACCCTCTGGGCGCCCGACGTCGTCTGCATTGGCGGCCAGTGGATCATGTACCTGACCGTGCTGCCGGGGGTGCGGACGGACTGGACCGGGCAGGCGGGCATCGTGCAGTTCGCCAGCAAGGACCTGGAGCACTGGGAATACCTGGGTGCCGTTGACCTGGACTCCCCGCGCGTCATCGATGCGGCCGTGGCACGCTGCGGGGACGGCCGCTACCGGCTCTGGTACAAGGACGAAAAGCGCGACTGCAACACCTTCAGCGCTGTCAGCGACACGCCGGAGGATCCTGCATCGTGGGTCCTGGAAGGAGTCGCGATTCCCGGGCGCCCCCACGAAGGACCCAAAGTGTTCCGGCTCGCCGGGACGTACTGGATGATCGTGGACGAATGGCGGGGCCAGGCCGTCTACCGCTCTGACGATGCCGCGGGCAACTGGACCCGGCAGGAGCACCTGGACGGCCTCATCCTCACCGCGCCCGAAATGACGGGCGGCAGGCCCGTCGTCGGACGCCACGCGGACGTGGTGCCGCTTTCCGCCGGCGAAGACGGTGCGGAGCGGGCCCTGCTGGTCTACTTCACGCACCCGCACTGGGGCGGGGAGGACATCGGCGCCATGGACGCGGACCCGCGCACGCGCCTGAGCCACGTCCGGGCCGCCGTCCTGGAAGTCCGCGACGGCGTCCTGATGTGCATGGAGCACTGACGGCAGCGCGCACGACAAAGGGCCAAGCCCTGGAACTATAAGCCAGCTGCTGCTGGCACCGGTCCAGGGCCTGGCCCTCTGCCTGATTCGTGGGCGGGCCCGAGGCCCTGGTGCGGCTAGCCGCGCTGCGGTGAGCCGAGCTCCACCGGGTCCTCGTCCGTCAGGTACGCCAGTTCGGAGTGGGCGGCGAGGTCGATGCCACGCATCTCGTCCTCCGGCTTGATGCGCAGGCCCACGGTCTTGTCCAGGATCTTTGCCAGGATCCAGGTGATGCCGAACGAGTAGGCCAGCACCGTGACCGTGGCAAGGGCCTGGGTGCCAAGCAGTTCAAGGCCACCGCCGTAGAAGAGCCCGTTGACGGCGTTGGGGGCGGCGTCGGTGGCGAAGAGTCCGATTAGCAGGGTGCCGAGGATGCCGCCTACCAGGTGGACGCCGACGACGTCGAGCGAGTCGTCGAAGCCGAGCCGGAACTTCAGCTCGATGGCCAGCGAGCAGACAGCGCCGGCGATCAGGCCGATGGCAACAGCTCCCAGCGGGCTGACGGCGCCGCAGGCGGGGGTGATGGCGACGAGTGCCGAGATCAGGCCGGATGCCGCGCCCATGCTGGTGGCGGCGCCGTTGCGGAGCCGCTCAACGAGGGCCCAGGCGAGCAGGCCGGCGGACGCTGCCACGGCGGTGTTCAGGAAGACCACCGACGCCGACTGGCCGGCGGACAGTGCCGATCCGGCGTTGAAGCCGAACCAGCCCACCCACAGCAGGCCGGCGCCAACCAGGACCAGCGGCCGGCTGTGCGGCTTGGTGTGTTCCATCTTGGGCCAGCCCGAGCTCTTGCCCAGGACCAGTGCCAGGGCGAGGGCGGCGGCGCCTGCGTTCATGTGCACGGCCGTGCCGCCGGCGAAGTCGATGGCCTTGATGCCGCTGGCAATCCAGCCGCCGGTCACGCTGCCGTCCGCCGAGGAGAAGGCGAAGACCCAGTGCGCAATGGGGAAATAGACGATGGTGGCCCAGATACCGGCGAACAGCATCCAGGCGCCGAACTTCATGCGTCCTGCCGCCGCACCGGCCACCAGGGCCGTGGTGACGCAGGCGAAGAAGAGCTGGAACGCGGCGAACAGGATGACCGGGATGGACGCCCCCTCGTCCGCGGCCAGCAGCTGTCCCATGCCCGGGAACTCGGTGATGTCACCGATCAGCCCCAGGCCGCCCACGGAGTTCCCGAAGGCCAGCGAGTACCCGAACAGCGCCCACAGGACGGCCACCAGGCTGGCGCCGCCGAAGCACATCATCATCATGTTGAGGATGCGGCGCGAACCCACCATGCCCCCGTAAAACAGGGCCAGGGCGGGGATCATCATGCAAACCAGCGCTGCGCTGGCCAGAATCCAAGCGACATTTCCCGAATCCATTGGGAAACCCCTTTCGTGATGCGAGGAGAGAACGGAAATCGCGCGTCAGAGCCACTCCGTCAGGAGGGACGCGGAGTTAGTACCGCGTTCAGCGGAGGGCGGCTATTGCCGTCTGGTTCCAACTGTATGGCGCGGGTTATGAACTGGGTTTCGGGTGTGTTAAATGATGGTTTCAGTCATCCACACGCGAGTTTCAGGGGTATCGCAGTCCCCAGTGATTACCTGGCGGAGACAGCCAGGAACCGGATGGGCAGGTCCAGCAGTTCCAGCGGGCCGTGCGGGCCCTCGCCGTCGAGCAGCAGGGAATCGCCGGCCTCCATGGTGTATTCGTAGGCGCCGTGGCCGTACACCATCTTTCCGGAGAGCATGTAGATGAATTCTGTGCCCGGGTGCTGGAACAGCGGAAACACGTCCGAGGCGTCCGTCAGCGTCACCAGGGTGGGTTCCAGGGCGTCGGTCCTGCCCTTGAGCGTGCCCAGCACCCGGTATTCATGACCGTGCTGGGTGCCGCTGCGGACCGTCAGGCTGCCCTGGCCGGCCTTGGTGAAGGTGGCGTCCCGGTCCGTGTCCGCGCCGCGGAACAGCGCGGTGACCGGCACGTTCAGCCCGTCGGCCAGCCGCTGCAGGGTGGTCAGCGAACAGGACGTGGTGGCCGTTTCGACCCGCGAGATCATGGCCTTCGACAACCCGGTGCGCGCCGCCAGTTCCGCCGAGGACAGCCCGCCGGCCGTGCGGTAGTGGCGCACCTGCGCGGCGATGACCTGCTCCAGCTTCCCCGCGACGGCGGCGGCATCCCCGAGGGCGGCGCCTCCCGTGGCGGCATCCCCGGCGGCGGTGCCGCCGTCGGGGTCAATCGCGGCGTCGGCGTCGTCCCGGGCATGGTTGGTCATATGAGCATCATAGGCAGGC
>NZ_AOFD01000075.1 GCF_000332815.1 Arthrobacter nitrophenolicus | reverse complement strand
AGGACAAACAGCCGAGGGCCGCTCTTCCGTCCGGAAGGGCGGCCTTCGGTTTTCCCCGCCTAAGCCAAGGAGCAACGCCATGAAGAAACTGCTTTTCGCCCTGCTGCCCACCGTCATCAGCCGCATCATGCGTGCGCGGAAGGCGCGGCAGGCGCGCACCGGCCACGTTCCCCCGCGGAACCGGTACTAGGTCTCCACCAGGGCCCTAGCGCTTGCCCTTCTTGCGGGATCCCTTGCCGCGGCCCTTGTCCGGGTTGGGGGCATAGCGCTGGGCGACCTTGGGTGCCGGCTTCCGCACTCCCCCGCCCCGGCGGTCCGGCTTGGGATCCTTCTTCACCTTGGCCGGCTGGGCGGACGGCTGCCGGGAGCTTTGGGCGGTGCGTCCCCGGACGATCCCGATGAACTCCTCCAGGACCTCGTCCGTGGCGTCCGCCAGCCAGACCAGGGCGATCTCGGTTCCCGGGGCGCCGTTGAGCCGGCGGGCCACCGTGTCCTTGACGTTGAAGTGGCGGGCGACGGACATGGGCAGGACAGCCAGGCCGGCCCCGGCGGCAACCACCTGGAGCGCGGCTTCCGGCCCACCGAGGGCAGCAACATCCAGGAAGGACTCCTGCTCCAGGTCGGCGAGCGCCACCTCTTCGAACACAGAGATTTCGTGGCCCTTCGGAGCCACCACCACCGGCTGCTCCTCGTAGAGCGGGATGACGCTCAGGCCGTCGCGCTCAACGGGGAGCCGGACAAAGGCCATGTCCGCCTGGCCTCCGCGGACAGGGCCAACGTGCGCGCCGCCGTCGTGCATGAACGCCTGCAACGGAATGTCCGGCATCCGCTCTTCCCAGCGGCGGATCCACTTGCCGGGGGTCACCCCCGGCACGTAGGCAATGCGGAGGGTCCGCGGCGCCGCCTGCTCCCCCGCGTCGGAGTCCTCGGATGCGTCGGGCGGGGTGGTGTTGTCAGTGGGCACGTCTTCACAGTACCGTCCGCCCGGATACCCTTGAAGCATGACCTCTGCAAACTCCCAGTCCATGAAGCCGGCCACCGTTGCCAAGAAACTTGGCATCTACCTGCCCGCAACACCGCAGGAGTTCCAGGAATCAACCATCACCCGGGAGGAGTTCGCCGAGCTCCAGGCCAACCCGCCGGAATGGCTCGCAGAGCTGCGCCGCAACGGCCCGCACCCCCGTCCCGTGGTGGCGCAGAAGCTGAACATCTCCATCAGCGGCCTGGCCCGCGGCGGCGTTGAGGACGCGCTGACGACGGCGGAAATCACCGCGCTGCTCCAGGCTCCCCCGCAGTGGCTGGTCACCGAGCGCGCCACGCACGCCGCAGTCCGCGCCGAAGCCCAGCGGGTGAAGGAAGAGGCCGCGAAGAAGGCTGCAAAGAAAGCCCGCGCGCAGGCCAACTAGGCTCTCCCGCATCAGAGGCTTGTCCGCCGGTCCCACCCGTAAAGGCGCGGACCCGCGGACAATCCTCTGTTCTTTAAGGAATGTCAGTCCTGGTGCAGCTGGACGAAGTTGCCGCAGCCGTCGTCGAACACGGCGCTGATGCCGGACGGGTCCTCGGCCGGTTCGCCCCGGAACACCACGCCCTCGTTGATCAGCCGGTCGTACTCGGCCTGGACATCCGGGACGCCGAAGACGATGGCCGGGAGGCCGGCGTCGTGCAGGGCATTCATGTAGTTGGCTGCGATCGGATTGTCGCTGGGTTCCAGCAGCAGGCCAACTGAATTCGCGTCCGCACCGGGGTCCTTGATGATGTACAGGTTGTACTCCTGCATGGCCATCAGGGTCTCGAAGCCCAGGGTTCCGGTATAGAAGCTGTGGGCGGCGGCGGGGTCCTTGACGTGGATGCTGCACATTTTGAGTCTCATGCTCCTCACCGTACGTTCCAGCCCCGCTTCAGGGAACCTTCCAGGCCATTGACCCTGCGTCCCGGACACTGTGCAATTAAATGACCAGCCCGGGATTCCGCGGCCCGGGCGCTGTTAGGGTCGGGTGTCAGCCATGGGGGAATCCTTGTTCGAGGGATTGGTCCAGGGGGTGTGGGCGCTGCTGCTGGCAGGGCCTGTCCTGGTAGCCAGCGTCGCCGCCACCGTCTTTGTGGTCCGGCGCCGTGCCCTTGCCGGTGGCAACGGGCAGCCGGAACGGTCGGACCAGCTCTTCTGGGACCTGTTCCTTGGGGCATGCGTCGCTGTTCCTGCCCTTTTGATTCCTGCGCTGGTCTCGCCCTGGACCGGCCTGTTCCTGGGCGCGGCCGGGGTGGCCGCGGGCGTTGCGGCGTACCGGGGAACCCCGCGGTACCTCAGCCGGCGCGCGGCGCGGCAGAACAGCCGCGAGCAGGAGTCCGCGCACCTGGCGGCTATTGCCCGGCACGACGAAGTTGTCGCCAGGTGGCGGCGCTATGAGCTGGACCCGGCGTGCAGCATCGACTATCCAGCCCTCACGGACGTGCGCCTGCCGGAGACCTCGGCGTTCATCAAGGCGATGCGGACGGCGGACCAACTGCGCCTCCATGCCCACCAGGGCTATCCCGACGCCGTCACGCGCCTTGCTGCCTCGCTGGCCGATGCCGAGCGGGCGGCCGGGATTCCCGCCGAGCAGGCATAGGCCGGACGTTAAGTGGTGTGTCGGCGGCGCTGGAAGGTTCCGGCGCACCGGCGATAGCATCCGGAGATGAAGCCAGAGGAATTGCCGGAGCGCGACCAGTTCGGCCGGCTGCTCGAGGACCGCGGGGTGTGGCGCCAGGCCACCACCCTGGAAGCCGCCGGTGAGCTCACCGCCCGCTGGCTGGAGGGCGGCAGCTCGTACCAGCCCGGTCACTTCGCCGCGGGCTACGACGCGGAGACGGGACCCATAGCTGCGGCCTTGGCCGAGCTGAACCGGAACGGGCTGTTCACCAAGGAGTCCCAGCCGGGCCTGCAGACCGGTACCGCCGCACAGCGGGAGTACGTGACAGGCTTCTGCAGCGCCGCCGTTGCCGGAGACCTGCTGTCACTGTCCACCCGGACTGACCTGGTCACGGTGGCCCACGCGCCGGGCGAGGCCAGCAGCGCGTCAATCCCGGTCACCCTGGCCGGAGCGGAAGTCACCACGGTGCTGGGCTCGAGCGAGAACCCGGTGGACGAGGCGCAGATCCGGGATTGGGCCGACGAGACCAATGACGCCCTGGCACTGCTGCTTGCCGACTCCTGGTACGTGGAGATCCTGGACCCCGTGTGGGGACGCAACGGTGTACTGCTTCCCGCCGTGCTCGGTGCCCTGACCGGGCGGGACGTTGGGCACTACCGGACCTGACCTGCGGGCCTGACACTTTGTGGCATGAGCAATCTCCCCACCCCCGGGCGCGTCCCGCTCCGGCCGTGCTCCCCGACAGGCACCCGGTAAGGCATCAGCCATGGACCTCCGCCTTTTCTCTCGGCTGGTGTTCCTGCGCGCCGCCCGGCGGAGAAGGGATCACTGGGACGCCGCCCGGATCACCGCACACCAGGACCACGCCCTCCAGGAGCTCCGCAGCGCAGCCTATGCCGGCTCGGCGTTTTACCGGCGCCACCATGCCGGCCTCCGCGATGCCCCACTGGACCAGTTGCCGCCGGTGACGAAGGCGGACCTGATGGACCACTTCGACGAGGCGGTCACCGCACCGGGCCTGAGGCTCGCTGACCTTGAAAACCATTTGCGCGCCCTGGCCCAGAGCGACGGAGACCCGGGGCTGCCCTGGCAGGGCAGGTGGTGGGCTGCAGCAACGGCCGGGACCACCGGCCGGCGCGGAACCTTCGTCTGGAACCGCGCCGAGTGGGCAACCGTCCTGGCCTCCTACGCCCGGGCGAACGACTGGGCCGGGATCCCGGTCGGGCTCACCAGGCCCCTGAAAATGGCCCTAATCAGCTCGCGCGTCCCCACCCACCAGTCCGCCGTCGTCGGCGCGTCCGTGCGCTCCAGACTTGTCCCTGCCCTCCGCCTGGACGTTACCGCGCCCATGGCCGAGACGGTTGCCGCGCTGAACCGGTTCCAACCCAGGGTCCTGGTGGGCTACGCCTCAGCCCTCAAACCCCTCGCGGCGGAGCAGCGCGCCGGACGCCTGCACATCTCCCCGGAGGGCGTCATGTCCGCATCCGAGGTCCTCAGCCCCCACGCTGCGGCGGAACTGGAGGCCGCATGGGGAAGCAAGCCCTTCGATGTCTACGCAGCCACCGAGACGGCAGGGATCGCATCTCCGTGCACCTACAGAAACCGCCACGTCTATGAAGACCTGCTGATAGTCGAACCCGTAGACCAGGCCGGAACACCCGTACCGGCCGGAACAACGGGGACAAAGCTGCTCGTCACGGTTCTGTTTTCCCGGACGCTTCCCCTCATCCGCTACGAAATGTCCGACACCATAAAGCTCGGCGGACGCGGCTGCCCCTGCGGACGCTCCTTCACACTGCTCCACGAGATCGAAGGCCGGATCGAGGACGTCCTGCACCTGCCCGGAAAAGCAGGCCGGGTGGCGATCCATCCGATCGTGTTCCACCACATCCTCGACGAAGCTGGCAGGAACGGGTGGCAGGTTGTCCAGGAGCCCTCAAAACTCCACGTGCTTCTCTGCGGCCTCGCCCCGGGAGCTTCCATGGAAGGAGTCCGCGACGCAGTAACGGGCGCGCTCAAGACAGCAGGCGCAACAGACAGCCAGGTGGACGTGGAGCTGGTAGACCAGCTAGAGAGGACGGCCCTGGGGAAAGCACCCTTCGTGCGGGGGCTGCCCGGCCGGCAATGACGCATCCACTGCGGGACTCACGGCACAAGGGGAAAACGAAAAAGGCGGGGCTGCTGCCCCGCCTTTTTCATTCACCGAAACCTACAGCTCCACGGTGCCGCTTTCGCCCACACTCATCCGGTCATGGGTGACCTTTGACTTGACCCACTGCAGCACGGTTGCGGCGGTGCCGCCCGGGCTGGTCCAGTACTCGGCGGAGTCCGAATCGACATGCAGCAGGCACACCTCGGGGGTGTCCGGTCCGTCCGGGAACCACGCTTCGACTGCCTGGTTCCACAGCTCGTGGATCTTGGCCCGGTCCGTCACAACCTCGGCGGTCCCGGCCACGGACACCCATTCGGTGCGCTGGCCGAAGGCGACGTTGACGCGCGCGTCGGCCCGGACGTGGGCGACCTGTGACGTGCCGAGCCCGGTGAAGAACCACATGTCGCCGTCGTCCTTTACCTCCTGGACGGCCAGCGGCCGGCTGACAAGGGCGCCCTTCTCGTTGATGGTGGTCAACATCCCGATCCTGGAATCGTTGATGATGTCCGTAACCTTGCTGATGCCCTGGGCGTCAGTCATGTCTCACCTCGCTTGTCTGCATAGGGGACGCTCCCCACCGGCAAGCCTATTAGTAAGCATGCTTATTTGCTACCCGACGGCGACAGCCACCTTTGCCACTTCGGCGAGCCGGGCGGCGGTCTGGCGGCCGATCCGGATGGCGCCGTCCACGTGCTGGTAGCCTTCGGCGGCGAGGTCGGAGGAGGCCCAGTAGATGGGGCCGACGGGGGTCAGCTGGTCCTTGCCGTAGCGGTGCAGGCCGCCCAGGTCGTAGCTGGCGGCGTAGGCGCCGCGGGTCCATTCCTCCGAGCCCCAGTCGGACTCGTAGTAGACCTCGGGCGTGAGTGCCTCGTCGCCGAGGAAACCTGCGATGGAGGCCAGGATCGCCTTCTTGCGGTCTTCGGCACCCAACTCGAAGACGGCGTCGGCCTTTTCATCGGAGACGAAGCCCACCAAGGTGCCGCGGATGTCGCCGTGGTTGGTGTTGTCGTAGACCTCCTGGACCAGGGCGTCGGCGCCGAAGCCCGTGCCGGAGAGGCCTTTGTCGCGCCAGAACGGGCGGTCGTAGACGGCATGGACCTTGATGACCAGGCCCAGGGACTGGTGCTGGTGCATCTGATGCTGCCGGCGGGGCAGCGGCGGGTTGAAGGAGACGCGGGAGTACAGGTTGGGCGGGACGGCCATGATCACGAACCGGGCTTTGACGGTGGCGCGGTCGGATTCGACGGTGACGCGGTGGCCGCCGTCGGCGTCCGGCTCCCAGTTGATGGTGCGCACCGGGGTGTTGAGGACGACGTCGTCGCCCAGTTCCTGCGCCTGCAGTAGGGAGACCTGTTGCATGCCGCCCACCACGCGACGGTCCAGGATGAAGTCCTCGTCCGTCAGGTGGGTGAACGAGCCGGCGGAGGCTGCCATCAGCACGGCCTGCAGTGCGGAAAAGGCGTGGGCCGGCTTGGTGAGCATGCCGCCGGCGATAAACAGGCCGATGTTCTTGCAGGCTTCCTCGTTGGCGGAGTTCTGCCGCAGCCAGTGGTGGAAGGAGATGGTGTCCAGTTCCCGTGCCTTGGGGTGGGCCCAGGGTTCGGTGGCGCCGATTTCCGCGGCGAGCCCGTCGAGCAGGGCGACCAGGCGGTCCATTTCGGCCTTGGTTTCGGGGTCCACCGGGAAGGTGTCGCCCGTGTAGCGGACGGGGATGCCGTCGGAGCCGATGTAGACGGATTCACCCTGGCGATAGCGGGGGTAGGTCTGCAGTCCGAGCTCGCCGAGGAGGTCCAGGAGTACGGTCTGGTCCGGGGAGACCCACTGGCCGCCGATTTCGAGCATGGCGCCGTCCACGGTATCGGTCCAGGTGCGGCCGCCGACGCGGTCGCGGGCCTCAAGCACGGCGACGGTGAGCCCGGCCTTCTTGAGCTCCCGGGCTGCGGTGAGTCCGGAGGGACCGGCTCCAACGACGACGACGTCGCGGTTCAGGTTCAGCATGATGTCCTCTCTGCCTCCCGCGAAGTGACCGGGAGCACTAAATGAATGTCGTTCATTTATTAGAACTATAGCTGGTAGTGGCCGGGACCGGAAGTGCCCGGGTGGAATAATGCTGGGGACCACCAAAGAAAGGGCAGGAATGCCGGCAGTATCAGCCGAAGAAGGACACACCGCGGGAACCGGGACGGGGCGCCGGCGGGCCGGCCGGCCGTCGGCAGCGGTGCTGGACAAGGCAGGCATTACGACGGCGGCCCTGGACCTGGTCAGCCGGAAGGGCTATGACGGGCTCACCATGGCGGCGCTGGCAAAGCAGCTGGAGGTGGCGCCGTCGGCCCTGTACAACCACGTGGCGTCCAAGCGCGACGTGCTGCTGCTCGTGGAGGACCACCTGACGTCGTTGGTGGATGTCTCGGCGTTCGGCTCGAAGTCCTGGGAGGATGCGGTGCGCACCTGGGCCTGGAGCTACCGGGACGTCTTTGCCGAGCACACTCCCCTGATTCCGGTCATTGCCGTGCTGCCCGTAACGGACGCCCCGCAGACCCTGGCGATGTACGAGACGGTGAGCAAGGGGTTCCTGGACGCCGGCTTCCCGGAGGAACGGATTGTGTCGGCGATCGTGGCGCTGGAGTCCTTTATCTTCGGATCCGCCTATGACGTGACCGCGCCCGGGGACATCTTCGAGCCGGGGTCCATGGCGGACGCGAACCCGCACTTCACCGCCGCCGTCCGCAGCTCCGCTGGCCCCGGGCGCCCCGCCGACACGGCGTTCGGCCTGGGGCTGGAGGCGCTCATCTCGGGACTGGGGGCGCTGCGGGGGCAGGCGGGCTGAACCGGCCCGCCCTAATCCCCTGCGACCTCGCCCCCGCCAGTGACTTCGCAGCTGATGTCCCCGAGGAGGCCCGCATCCGGCCCGGCGTCTTCGCCTAACAGGCCGCCGATCACCGCTCCCACGTCCGTCAGGGCATCGAGGCACGTGGGGTCCTCCGCTGGCAGCGTGGGGATGGAGCCTGCTGCCGGTCCGTTCACGGGGGTGGGCGCGGGGGATGGCGCAGCCGGTTGGCCGGTCGTAGTCGGCACCGCCGCCACCGGAGCAGGAGAAGCCGCGGCGGTTCCGCCGCCCGCATCCTGAGGCGTCCCCTCGACGTCGGGGGCCTGCCCGGCTGCAGCGGCCTCCCCCGCCTGCGCGGCGCCTGCCTCCGCCTTCGCCTCGGCTTCCGCCTTCGCCTCGGCTTCTGCCTTCGCCTGGGCTTCTGCTTCCGCGTCGGCGTCAGCCTTCGCGTCGGCTTCCGCTTTCGCCTTGGCGGCAGCCTCGTCCGCGGCCTTCCTGTCCGCCGCGGCCCTGGCCCTCGCAGCCGCCGCCAATTGGCTGGTACCCACCGCAGCGGCGTCGGCGCTGGCCGTGGTCCCGGCTTGCGCCGGATCTGCCGCCGCCGTCGGACCGGGTGCGGTGCACGCGGTTGTCACGAACAGAGCAAAGAGCGTACCGGTGGCCAGCAGATAATTCCTGCGCATGGAAAACAAAGCCTCTTCATGGGAGTGCGGAGCGGCAGGCCTCGAGAGGTTCCCGCCTGGAACGGTTTCCGGCCTGGTAACGGAGGGGCACCCCAGGGGCATAGCACCCAGAAGCAGCAATGATGCTTCGCCGGGCGTGCGCTCCGACCGGTGACCTAAACGTTACATTCCACTGTCGGACCCTGGCCAATCGCCATCCCTGGAAGTACTTGTAGTACAAGTGAGTTACTTGTATCCTATGAGGGAGGGCGATGGCGCCCAGCATCCCGCCACTAGGAGAATCCATGAGCACCGTCGACCTGATCCGGCACGTCAAACTGTCCACCGCCCGCCTCCCGCTCGCCGTGCCCATCAGCGACGCCAAAGTGTTCACCGGCCGCCAGAAGCCAATGACGGAAGTGGTCTTCCTCTTCGCCGAGATCACCACCGAACAAGGCCACACCGGCCTCGGCTTCAGCTACTCCAAGCGCGCAGGCGGTCCGGCCCAGTACGCCCACGCCAAGGAAGTTGCCGAGGGAATCATCGGCGAGGACCCCAACGACATCGGCAAGCTTTACACCAAGCTCCTCTGGGCGGGCGCTTCGGTGGGCCGGTCCGGCGTCGCCACCCAGGCCCTCGCCGCCATCGACATCGCCCTGTACGACCTCAAGGCCAAGCGCGCCGGACTCCCCCTGGCCAAGCTCCTCGGCTCCTACCGCGACTCCGTCCAGACCTACAACACCTCCGGCGGCTTCCTGAATGCCACCCTCGACGAGGTGAAGGCCCGCGCCACGCAGTCCCTCGACGAAGGCATCGGCGGCATCAAGATCAAGGTGGGCCTGCCGGACAGCAAGGAAGACCTCCGCCGCGTGGCGGGCATCCGCGAGCACATCGGCTGGGACGTCCCGTTGATGGTGGACGCCAACCAGCAGTGGGACCGGGCGACGGCACTGCGCTTGGGCCGCCAGCTTGAGGAATTCAACCTCATCTGGATCGAGGAACCCCTGGACGCCTACGATTTCGAAGGCCACGCCCACCTCGCCCAGGTGCTGGACACGCCCATCGCAACCGGCGAGATGCTCGCCTCCGTGGCCGAGCACAAGGGCCTCATCGCCGCCAACGGCTGCGACATCATCCAGCCGGACGCCCCGCGCGTCGGCGGCATCACCCAGTTCCTGCGCCTCGCCGCCCTCGCGGACGAACGCGGCCTGGGCCTTGCCCCGCACTTCGCCATGGAGATCCACCTGCACCTGGCTGCGGCCTATCCGCGCGAGCCATGGGTGGAGCACTTCGACTGGCTGGACCCCCTGTTCAATGAGCGGCTCGAAACCAAGGACGGCCGGATGATGGTGCCGGACCGCCCGGGACTCGGCGTCACCCTCAGCGACCAGGCCCGCGCCTGGACCACCGAATCAGTGGAGTTCGGCGCGTAATCTTGAAGCCATGAGCCGGAACCTCACCGCGGACCTTGCCGCCGACCTTCGCAACCGCATCGTTGACGGCATCATCCAGCCCGGTGAGAAGCTGCCCAGCGAAAACACGCTCATCAGCGATTTTGGCGTCAGCCGCACCGTGGTGCGTGCCGCCCTCACGCGGCTCCAGGCCGAGGGACTGGTGGAAACCGAGCGCGGCCGCGGCAGCTTCGCCCTCACTCCGCCCTCGGACGGGCCCGCGGCAGCGCCGGGGGCCCGTCCGGTGGCCACCACCGAGGACCGGCTGCACCTGCTGGCATTCAGGATGGGCGTGGAAACGGAGGCAGCCGCCCTGGCCGCACGCAACCACACCGAACGGCAGCTGCGTGCGGTCCAGGCGGCACTCGAGGAGTTCACCGCCAGCGCCGGGCACCCGGCCCACGCGATGAAATCCGATTTCGAGTTCCACCGGGCGGTGGCCGCCGCTTCCGGCAACCCGTACTACTCCGACTGCCTCGCCGCCCTGGGGCAGACCATGATCGCGATGCCGCGCACCCGCCTGATGACCGGCGTCGAGCACTACGCCCGGGACCACTTCGACCAGGTGGTGCAGGAGCACCGCTCCATCGCCGACGCCATTGCCGACGGTGACGAGGCCGCGGCGGCAGCCGCCATGCGCAGCCACCTGGCCAACTCACGACGCCGGTTTAAGGCCTCCGCGCGCACGTCCGGATAAGCCGGGCCCAGGCACCCTGGCGGCCTCCCGCCGTCGTACGCCTGCACCCTGAACCCTGCAGCCCGCGCCTAAGCTTGTTCGCGCATCGGAATCCTGAAGGCACTGATGCGCGAACAGGCCCGGGAATCAAGACCAGAAGACAACGCAAAAGAGCCCCGGTCCTAAGACCGGGGCTCTTTCATTTGCGTGCGCGAGGGGGGATTTGAACCCCCACGCCCTTTCGGACACTGGCACCTGAAGCCAGCGCGTCTGCCGTTCCGCCACTCGCGCGCAACTTCTTCCACCGAACCGCACCGGTTTCCCGGATTCGCAGTCTTGTAAAAGCAGCGAGATCAAGCATAACGGACAGATGCCGCAAAACACCAATTGGCCTCCGGGGGGCTGTGTGAAACCCCATACGGACACCCGCTCTTCCCAGTCCCCGCGCAGGTTGAACGGCCGTCGGGCAAGGAGACCGGGACCCCCGGGCATGAACTTTTCCGGGCGGCGGGCCGTTGTGGATTAAGGTCATTCACAGGCCTGCCCAGTAGTATCGGATGTAGCGGCGGCTGCGTCATGCAGGTGCACTGCCGGGTTGTGCATTGCACGTAAAGAGAAGTTCCGGAACTAGGACTGCCCCGCATCCGGGGGGAAAGGAGAAGAACCATGGGTCTGCTGGACAAAGTTGAGCGCGGCATTGAAAAGGCTGTCCGGGGCGTCTTCTCCACCGGATCCAAAGCCCAGGTTGAACCAGTGGAAATCGCCAGCCGGCTGCGCCGGGAAGTGGACCACAGGGCCCTGACCATCACGGCCGGTCGGACGCTGGCACCCAACGTCTTCGACGTGCAGCTCAGCGACGACGACTTCCGCAGGGCCCAGGAATGGGGCACCCCGCTGGCCGAGGAACTCTGCGACGTTGTCATCAACCACGTCCGCGGCCAGGGCTACACGCTGCAGGGCCCCGTCCGGATCTCCTTCCGCCGGGATACGGAACTGCGGGCAGGAGACTTCGAGATCGTCTCCTCCACGGAGAAATCGGGCGCCGCCCAGGCCGCTGCTCCCGCCCGGCCCAGCGTTCCGGCCGCGCCCAGCCGCCAGCCGGTCCGGCTCCAGCCCGTGCTGGACATCGACGGGCAGCGCTATTCGCTCAACGCCCCGTCCATCGTGCTCGGCCGCTCCTCCGAAGCCGATATCCACGTGGAGGACACGGGCGTCTCGCGCCGCCACCTTGAGATCCGCACCGCGAACGGTGTCTCCACTGCCGTGGACATGGGCTCCACCAACGGGAGCTACGTCAACGGGCAGAAAGTTTCCGGAAGCACCGAACTTACCGACGGCTCCACCATCACGATGGGACGGACAAAGATCATTTTCCGCCTGCTTCCAGCCAGCCCGGGTGGCCACGCATGAGCGACCTCACCATTACCGCGCTGCGGTTTGGGTTCCTCCTGCTCCTGTGGGTGCTCATCTTCAGCATCGTTTCCGCCATGCGCCGCGACCTCATGGTCGGGCGCAAAGCAGCGTCCGGGGTGCCCAGCGCACGTCAGGTCCGCAAGAACCCGGACCTCGCCGAGACCCCGCCGACCCCCGCCAAACAGCAGGCCCGGCAGCTGGTGGTGGTTGAGGGGCCGTTGAAGGGAACCTCGGTACCGCTGGCCGCCAGCCCCATCCTGCTGGGACGCGCCCAGGAGGCCACCCTGGTCCTAGAGGACGACTATGCCTCGGGCCGCCACGCCAGGCTGTTCCCCCAGGGCAGCCGCTGGTTCATCGAGGACCTGGGTTCCACCAACGGAACCTACCTCGCGGACCAGCAACTGACCCGAGCCCTCCCCGTTGAGCCAGGCGTACCTGTGAGAATCGGCAAGACGGTCATCGAATTGAGGCCATAGCCATGGCCGTCCCAGAGAACACCGCAGACGGGCAGAAGCCCGCGGAGCGGCACCTCATCATGCGCTTTGCCGCGCGCTCCGATGTGGGCCGGATCCGGTCGAAGAACGACGATTCGGCATACGCGGGACGCCACCTGGCCGTCGTGGCTGACGGCATGGGCGGCCATGCGGGAGGCGACGTTGCCTCCGCTGCCACCGTCCTGGACATGATCCACCTGGACCGCCCGGACTACGACGGGGATGCCGGCACCATCCTCGCGGACGAAATCCAGACCGCGAACTCCCTGCTCTCCGAACTGGTGCACATCAACCCGAAGCTGGCCGGGATGGGCACCACGGTTACGGCACTGCTGCTCGCCGAGGGCAAGCTGCATTTCGCCCACATCGGCGACTCCCGCGCCTACCGCCTCCGCGACGGCGAGTTCAAGCAGGTCAGCGTGGACCACACGTTCGTCCAGCGGCTCATCGACGAGGGCCGGCTCAGGCCAGAGGAAGCGGAAAGCCACCCGCATAAGAACGTGCTCATGCGGGTCCTCGGCGACGTGGACGCGAGCCCAGAACTGGACCTTGACACCCTCGACGTCAAACCGGGCGACCGCTGGCTGCTCTGCTCCGACGGGCTCAATTACGTCGCGGGGCATGCCGTGGAGCGCACGGTCAAGGAAACCAAGGACCTCCGCGAGTGCGTGGAAACCCTTGTGGAACTGACCCTCGAGGCCGGCTCCCCGGACAATGTCACCGTGGTGATGGTGGAGATCGTTGAAGAAACGCCCGACGACGTCAGTACCGCCGCCGTCGACGTCATCACCCCCGTTGTGGGCACCAAGCCTGCTCCCGCGGCCGAGGCGCCGCGCACGCCTGAGGCCGAAGCGAAGGCTCCGGACACCGGCACGGACGATGCCGCCGAAGCCGGGGGCGGCGGGAAGCCCACCGAACGCGCCGGGTCCAGCGTCGTGGAGCCCGGCTCCACCGATCCGCACCTCGGCGAGCACCTCACCGCCGAGGTCCTCCGGGAAGAACTTTCCAGCAGGCCGCATGAGCTCGTCGGGGCCGCAGCGGCTGCTGCCGAATCCGGGTCCATCCCCACTATCGGCGGACGGACTGTCGCCCGGCGGGCCGCAACCGTCCTCACCCACAAAGCCGAACCGCTCACCGGCGATGACGACGAAACCCTTGTGCCGCTGAAACCCCGCCGCTGGGTCACCTGGTCCATCGCGGCCGCCCTCCTGGTGGTCCTGACCGTGGGCTTGTGGCTGGGCTATGCCTGGACCCAGACCCGCTACTACATCGGCGAGTACGATTCCCGGGTCGCAATCTTCAACGGGGTTTCCCAGCGGCTCGGGCCCATCCAGCTGTCCAGCCTGGAAGCGGTCACCGAGATCCGGATGGACTCCCTGCCGCCGTTCTCCCAGCAGCGGGTCCGGCAGACAGTTCCTGCCAACGACCTTTACGACGCGCAGCGGATCGTGAAGAACCTCGAGCTGACGGGCACCACGTCCCCCGAGGACGAATGCCCGTCCCCGTCGGCCGGTGCGGCACCGTCAGCGCCGGCCCCGGCCCCCACGGATCCGGCGGCGCCCGCCCCCACTGATCCTGCTGCGCCCGCTGCGGCCAGCCCGTCCCCCTCACCCACTGTTACCTGCGAGGTGGGCCAATGAGCCAGCTCAGCACCCTTCCCAAACCGCGCCGCAACGTCGAGCTCGCACTGCTTCTGCTGGCTCTGGCCGTCGGCATCGGCGCCAACATGCTGGTGGGCGTCGACCAGGAAAAGGCCTTCGACTCCGATTTCTGGTTCCAGTCCAGCCTGCTGGCAGTGGCGGCACTGGTCTTCCACGGCGTCCTCCGCTTCCGCGCCAAATATGCCGATCCGGTAATACTTCCAATTGTGGTGGCCCTGAACGGGATCGGCCTGGCCATGATCCACCGCCTGGACGCACCCGGCGAGGACACCGGAAACAACCAGCTGCGCTGGACCCTGATCGCCATGGCCGTGGCCATCGCCGTGATCTGGTTCCTCAAGGACCACCGGATCCTGCGCCGCTTCACCTTCATCTCCCTGGCCGCGAGTGCGCTCCTGCTGATCCTGCCCCTCGTGCCTGGCATCAGCGCCGGTGAGATCCTCGGCGCCCGCGTATGGATCCGGCTCGGGCCCATGACGTTCCAGCCCGGCGAGGTCGCCAAGATCACCCTGGCCATATTCTTCGCCGGGTATCTGTCCTCCAACCGCGACCTCATCCTGCTGGCCGGCCGGAAGGTGGGCCCGCTGCAGTTCCCGCGGTTCAAGGACATGGGCCCTATGATCACTGCCTGGCTGGTCAGCATCGGCGTGCTCATCTTCCAGCGCGACCTCGGCTCCTCCATTCTTTTCTTCGGCCTGTTCATCGTCATGATCTACGTGGCCACCAGCCGGATCAGCTGGGTGGTGATCGGCCTGGCCCTCATCGCCGGGGGCGGGTTCGTTGCGGCCCAGGTGTTTTCCCACGTGGAACTCCGGATCTACGGCTGGCTGAACGCGTTCACCGAGGAGGTCTACGGACGCTCCCCGGGAGGCAGCCTGCAGATCGTCCAGGGCCTCTTCGGCATGGCCAACGGCGGCCTGGTGGGCACCGGACTCGGGCAGGGGCGGCCGGACCTGGTTCCGTTCGCCAACAGTGACATGATCATCGCGTCCCTGGGTGAAGAGCTGGGGCTCATTGGCCTGTTCGCCGTCGTCCTGATGTACCTCCTGCTGTTCACCCGCGGGTTCCGCGCGGCGCTGGGCACCCGGGACGCGTTCGGAAAGCTCCTCGCGTGCGGCCTGTCCTTCGCTGTGGCGCTGCAGTGCTTCGTGGTGATCGGCGGCGTGACGCGCCTGATCCCCCTGACCGGCCTGACCACGCCGTTCCTGGCGGCGGGCGGCTCCTCGCTGCTGGCCAACTGGATCATTGTTGGCCTGCTCCTGATGATTTCGCACACCGCCCGCGGCCCCGTGGACACCACGCCACTGCCGCCGGCCAAGGGATCGGAAGCAACCGGCATTGACACTCCAACCGAGGCGGTGAAGCACCTGTGAACCAGGCAATCCGGCATTCATGGGTGGCGGCCGTCGCCATGTTCGCCCTGATCTTCGGCGCCATCAGCTACGTCCAGGTGATCGGCGCTGACGAACTCAAGGCAAACCCGTGGAACCAGCGGGCTGTCCTGCAGAGTTTCTGCAACGACCGGGGCGCCATCGTCGTCGGCGGCTCCCCGGTGGCTGAATCGGTGGAAAGCGGCTCGGAGACCTGTGCTTTCCAGCGCACTTACCCGCAGCCGGAGCTGTACGCGGGCATCACCGGGTACTTCTCGCAGAACTTCGGTGCCACCGGCCTGGAGCAGTCCATGGGCGGTGAACTGGCGGGCAACTCGGACCAGCTCTTCCTGGACCGGGTGGGGCAGCTGTTCCTCGGCAACCAGCCCAAGGGTGCTTCGGTGGAGCTCACCATCGATCCTGAGATCCAGCAGCTCGCCTACAGCCTGATCCCGGATGGACAGCGGGGATCCATTGTGGTCACCAACCCCAAGACCGGCGCCATCCTGGCCATGGTGTCCAAGCCGTCCTACGACCCCAACCTCGTGGCCACCCAGGATCTCGCGGCTGCAGCCGCCAGCATGAATGAACTGGTCAAGGTGCCCGGGATCAACCTGAATCCGAACGTCAGCGGTCCCACGGGCGAGCTGCTGGCTCCGGGCTCCGTGTTCAAGCTGGTGGATACTGCCGCGGCCCTGGCGTCCGGAAAGTACAACAAGGACAGCGAGCTTCCCAACCCGGCCGAGCTGCCGTTCGAAGGCATCCAGTACCGCCTGCCCAACTATGCGGGCGGCAACTGCTACACCCGGGACACGGCCAGCTTCGCTTTCGCCCTGCAGCAGTCCTGCAACACTCCCTTCGCCAGCATTGCCCTGGATCTTGGCCGCGACGCCATCGCCGACCAGGCCGAGAAGTTCGGCTTCGGCCAGGACATGGGTGACCAGCTGAAGCTCGACTACGCCAGCGGCAACACCTTCCCGGATGACCTGGACGGCCCCGGCCTGGCGCAGTCCGTCATCGGCCAGAAGGACGTCCGCGCCACGCCGCTGCAGGTGGCCATGATGACTGCGGCCATCGCGAATGACGGCGTGCAGATGCAGCCCAACCTCATCAAGACCCTGCGCTCCCCGGACCTCCGCGTCATCGATGAGCCACAGCCCAAGCAGCTGCGCACTTCCACCACCCCTGCCATCGCCAACCAGATCACCGAGTGGATGGTCAGCGCGGTCAGCGAAGGCATCGCAAACCGTGCGGGCGTTCCGGGCGTCCAGGTGGCGGGCAAGACCGGAACGGCGGAGCTCGGCAACGGAACCAACAACTCATGGTTTACGGGATTTGCCCCCGCAAACAATCCGCAGGTGGGTGTCACCATCGTCATGGAGGGCGTAGACATCAACACCGGCGCACAGCTGACCAGTCCGAACGCGAAGAGAATTTTTGAGGCGGTGTTGAATAAGTGAGGCCTACAACCGGAATCACCCTCGGCGGCAGATTCCAGCTGACCACGCGGATCGCGATCGGCGGCATGGGGGAAGTCTGGAAGGCGAAAGACCTCGTCCTGGGCCGCATCGTCGCGATCAAGGTACTCAAGGAGGAATACACCGGTGACCCCGGCTTCCTCCAGCGGTTCCGCGCGGAGGCCCGCCACACCGCCCTCCTGAACCACGTGGGCATCGCCAACGTCTTCGACTACGGCGAGGAGGAGGGCTCGGCCTACCTCGTCATGGAGCTCGTTCCCGGGCAGCCGCTGAGCACCATCATCGAGCGCGAGCAGGTGCTGTCCCCGGACCGCACGCTGTCCATCATTGCCCAGACCGCCCGCGCCCTGGCCGTTGCCCACGCACAGGGCCTGGTGCACCGTGACGTGAAGCCCGGAAACCTCCTGATCACCCCTGACGGCCGGGTCAAGGTCACCGATTTCGGCATTGCCCGCCTCGCGGACCAGGTTCCGCTGACCCAGACCGGCCAGGTCATGGGCACCGCCCAGTACCTGGCGCCGGAGCAGGCCACCGGCCAGACCGCCACCGGGCAATCAGACATCTATTCACTGGGCGTCATCGGCTACGAGTGCCTCAGCGGGCACCGGCCCTTTTCGGGGGAATCCCAGATCGCGATTGCCCTGGCGCAGGTCAATGACGCGCCGCCACCCCTGCCGGAGAGCCTGCCTGCACCGGTCCGCGCCCTGCTGATGTCGATGCTGGCCAAGGATCCGAAGGACCGCCCGGCGAACGCGATCAAGCTGGCCGAGGCAGCAGAGGCCATCCGCAACGGTGACATCAACGCAGCACGCGCCGCCGTGCCCGGCATGCTCCTTTTCGATGCCACCACGGGACCCATCACCGCGCCCGTTGACACTGCCACCGCACCCACAGGCGTCATCGGTGCCTCGCGGGATTCGTCCCCGACGCCCACTTCGGCCCTGCCCGTTCTCGGAGCGGCCGCTGCCGGTGCCGCCGCCGGGGCTGCCGGGGCATCCGCCGCAGATGCGGACGGCCCGCAGGGCCCGCTGG
>NZ_AOFD01000074.1 GCF_000332815.1 Arthrobacter nitrophenolicus | reverse complement strand
TTCGAATATTCCCGAAACAAATTCAAAAAGAATTTGTATTTCGTATTTCTTCGCTGCGATGTTTCAATCTTATTTCATCCATATTCGCTTTTGCAAATCCGGCTGTTTTACCGGAATTCACTCGGCGAAGTGAATCCACCCAGCAAAAAGTGAAGCATTCCTGCTATCAGAGCGCTGCTCTGAGAAGAATTGCTTCTCATTAGTTGGGGGTTTGTCACCACTCAGCGGCGGCGACTCAGAAAACAATACACGCCCCTCCGCGACCGTGCAAATCGGCTGTGAAGGGGCGTGCAAAAGGGGTGGGATGCCGCAGTTACGGGACCAGGACCTCAACCGTAGCCAGGTTCTTCTTGCCCCGGCGGAGCAGCAGGTACTGGCCGTGGAGAAGTTCGTCCTCGGAAATGACAGCTTCAGGATCCAGGACCTTTTCGTTGTTGACGTAGGCGCCACCCTCACCCACCGTACGGCGGGCAGCCGACTTGCTCTCCGACAGCCCGGAGGCCACCAGCAGGTCCACGATCCCGAGTGCATCCACCTGGACGGTGGCAGAGGGAAGCTCAGACGTGGCCGCCTGAAGCGTGGACTTGTCCAGGGCAGTGAGATCGCCGTTGCCGAACAGGGCGGCCGAAGCGGCGATGACCTTTTCGGTGGCTTCCACGCCATGCACCAGCGACGTGACTTCGTAGGCGAGCTTCCGCTGCCCCTCACGGGCGAACGGACGCTCGGCCACTGCAGTAGCGATCTCTTCAATCTCGGAGCGGGTCAGGAAGGTGAAGACCTTCAGCCGGTCCACAACGTCTGCATCGGCAGTGTTGAGCCAGAACTGGTAGAACGCGTACGGGCTGCACATGCCGCGTCGAGCCAGATGGCGTTGCCTTCGCTCTTGCCGAACTTGCTGCCGTCGGAGTTGGTGATCAGCGGCGTGCCCAGGGCGTGGACGCTCTTGCCCTCCACCTTGCGGATCAGTTCGGTGCCGCTGGTCAGGTTTCCCCACTGGTCTGAGCCGCCCGTCTGCAGGACGCAGTCGTAGGCGCGGTAGAGCTCCAGGTAGTCCATTCCCTGCAGGATCTGGTAGCTGAACTCGGTGTAGCTGATGCCCTCATCGGAGTTGAGCCGCGAGGCGACAGCATCCTTGCGGAGCATGGTGCCCACCCGGAAGTGCTTGCCCACTTCCCGCAGGAAATCGATGGCGCTCAGCGGCGCCGTCCAGTCGAGGTTGTTGACCATCCGGGCAGCGTTGTCACCCTCGAAACTCAGGAACCGGCGCACCTGCGCCTGCAGGTAGCCCACCCACTCCGTCACTGTTTCCTTGGTGTTCAGGGTGCGCTCGGCAGTGGGACGGGGATCACCGATCAGGCCCGTGGAGCCACCAACGAGTCCCAACGGCTTGTGCCCCGCCAGCTGCAGCCGCCGCATGAGGAGCAACTGGACCAGGTTGCCCAGGTG
The DNA here is from genome assembly GCF_000332815.1 of Arthrobacter nitrophenolicus. Classification (GTDB taxonomy): domain Bacteria; phylum Actinomycetota; class Actinomycetes; order Actinomycetales; family Micrococcaceae; genus Arthrobacter; species Arthrobacter nitrophenolicus. Next base: position 16,640 of record NZ_AOFD01000074.1, on the reverse strand, counting down.
CAGGCTCGGTGCAGTCGGATCGAAGCCGCAATAGTACGTGACCGGGGCGCCAGCGAGGAGCTTTTCAAGCTCGGCTTCGTCGGTGGAGACGTGGACCAGGCCACGCCACTTCAGCTCCTGCCAGATGTTGGCAAAAGAGGGGTCGTTGTGTTGCGATTCGAGGCTGTTGATGTCTGGCACGCCTTCTAAGGTAGCAGTATCGGAGGACGCCGGATCAGCGGACGATACCGGCCGGAACGGGTTCGGCGGCGATCAGCCGCAGCCGCTGCGTGGCGCGGGTCATGGCCACGTAGAGGTCACCCACCTTGCCGTGCTCATGGTTGAGCATCTTCGCGGGTTCCAGGACCACAACGCCGTCGAACTCAAGGCCTTTGGCCTCACGGGGGCTGATGACCACGATGTCCTGCTCGTAGCTGCCCGCGCCGGTGCCGATGCGGCGCCCGTAGGCGGCGCGCAGGGCTGCGGTGGCCTGGGGCAGGAGAGGTCCGTCGGCAATCACGGCGAGCAGGCCGCCGTCGAGTGCTTCCAGCTCCTCCGGGAGGACTTCCACAAGCCGGTCCACGAGGCTGCCGGGGGCAACCTCGTCGATGATGGGCGACCAGCGCCCCTCCCGCACTGCCTTGGGGGCGGACACCACCAGGCCCGCGGCGTTCGCCATCCGGACGGCGGCTTCGGCGATCTGGGAGGGCGTCCGGTAGTTGACCGTCAACTCCTCCAGCTGCCACCGGTCGCCGAACATCGGTGCCAGGGCGCCCTGCCATGAATTGGCGCCGGCAACGGAACTGGTCTGCGCGATGTCGCCCACAATGGTGAAGGACTTCAGGGGGCAGCGGCGGACCAGGAGCCGCCACTGCATGGGGGAAAGCTCCTGCGCCTCGTCAACCACGATGTGCCCGAACGCCCACGTGCGGTCGCTGGTGGCACGCTCGGCAGCGGTGAGCCGTGCCTCGCGTTCCTGGTTCTGCTCCATCAGGTCTTCGGCGGTCATCAGGGCGTCAACGCCGGCGGTTTCCATGTTGACGAGCGTCTGCTTGGCGTTGGCGAGGTCGCGGGCACGGTCGTGCTCCTGCTGGGCCAGTCCGCGGCCGGCGGCGGCGTCGAGTTCGCCCAGCAGTTCGGCGGCCTCATCCAGCAGCGGGATATCGGACTCGGTCCAGGGGGCGTCGGCCGGCCGCAGGAGCAGCGCGCGCTCCGCGGGCGAAAGGTGGGGGGTGCAGAATTCCAGGATGGCCGGCTTGCTGAACAGGTCGGAGATCAGCTTTTCCGGCGTCATGGGCATCCAGCAGAGGTTCAGGGCGATGCGGACGTCCCGGGCCGTTCGGACATCCTCTGCAAGGTAGGAGCGGTCCGCGTTGTTGCCGATGTTCCCGGCCTCGACCAGCTCGGTCATCTGCTCCGTCAGTTCACGCAGCAGGATCTTGACGAACGTCACGCGTGCCTCGTTGTACGGCTTGCCGGTGGCGCGCGCTTTCTCCCGGGCGCGGCGGACCTGCCGGGGCGTCAGCACCAGCTTGCGGCCGTCCACTTCCAGCGTCCTGTTATGGGCCGGAACACGCTGGCGGTTGGAGACGGCGTTGGCCACGATTTCGGCCATGTCCAGGCGGCCCTTCAGCGCGGCAACAGCAGCGTCCTGCTCCGGCACGGCATGGATGCCTGGCATGAGGCGGCCAAGGCTGGCCATGACCACGCCGGTCTCACCCAGTGAGGGCAGCACCCGTTCGATGTACTTCATGAACGACGACGACGGGCCCACCAGGAGCACGCCTGCACTCTTGAGCCGGTCGCGGTGGGTGTACAGCAGGTAGGCAGCGCGGTGCAGCGCGACGGCAGTCTTGCCGGTTCCGGGACCGCCCTGGACCACCAGCGCGCCGGAGATGGAGGACCGGATGATGCGGTCCTGCTCGGACTGGATGGTGCTGACGATGTCCGACATCCGGCCGGTGCGCTTGGAATTCAGGGCGGCGAGCAAGGCGCCTTCACCCTGCAGCGACTCATTGTCCGCAAGCATCCCGGCGTCCAGGACATCGTCCTCGATGGCCTTCACTTCGCGGCCCTGCAGGATCAGGTGCCGGCGGCGGCGCACGCCCTGCCGGTCGAACGCGGTGGCCTGGTAAAAGTGGCCGGCCTCGGGCGCGCGCCAGTCAACCATCAGGCGCTGCAGGTCCTCGGTGGTGAGGCCGATGCGGCCGATGTATTGCGCTTCGCCGGAGTCCAGGTCCAGGCGTCCGAAAACCAGCCGGTCATCAACGGCGTCCAGCTGCGCCAGGCGGTCCTCATACAGTGCGGCGAAGGCGTCGCGTTCGGAAACGTTCTGCATGGTGCCCACTGCCCCGGCCCGCCGGACCTGCGCCAGCTGCCGGCGCTTTTCCTCGCGGAGCTCTTCCAGCCGGGCATACAGGCCGGCTACATACTCCCGTTCGTGGGCCAAATCGGCGTCAAGCATTTAACGTTCCCCTATCGCAAAAGACAGACCTACCATTCTACAACCATTTCCCTTAACGCTGATGAAACGTGGACCGGCCGGGTTGCGCCGCCCGCGGTGCGGCCCCCGCGGGTTTCCGGACCCGGGCTTTGGCGGCCTTGTACCTGGAGACAGTGGGGTCCCCGGTGATCCAGAAGCGCCACGCGTACTCGTCCGAGCCGCCCGCCCCGGCCACACCCACTCGCGGACCGGAACTGACCTGCGGGGGCGGCCCCGGCGGAAGGACCAGCCCGAAAGGCGGGGCAAGCGCGTCACGGCCGCTGTCCGCCGTCGTCAGTCCCAGTGCCTTGGCCAGCCGGGCCGGGCCGCTGGCGAGGTCGGCGGGACTCCTGGACGTGGTCCGCCGCCGCCGTGCAAGGTCAAGGCCGTCAACGATTTCGCCCGCCCGCAGCAGCAGCGCGGAGGCAACGCCCTCCGGCCCGCAGACGATGTTGGTGCAGTGGTGCATACCGTAGGTGAAGTAGACGTACAGGTGGCCGGCGGGGCCGAACATGGGCGCGTTGCGTGGCGTTGGGCCGCGGTACGTGTGGGAGCCCGGGTCCGGGTGCAGCGAATCCTCCGGCCCCAGGTAGGCCTCCACCTCCGTCAGGCGGACGGACACCGGACCTTCGCGCGACTCGTGCGTGAGGACGGCGCCCAGCAGCAGCGGGGCCAGCTCGCGGGCATCGCCCGCGAGGATCTCCCGCAGCGGCGGACCGGCCGGCACAGGGTTTTCACTCATGGCCAGACCTTACCCGCATCCGGCCGCTTCACCCGCGGCACGGCAGCGGTGCTGCCACGGCCATGTCCGATTTCCGCTAGTAGGGGCATCCGGCGGCTGGCAGGATGGAGTCATGGACTTCTGGCAGCGCTACCGGGCGATCGACGCCCGGGACACCCGTTTCGACGGGCAGTTCTACACTGCGGTCCGCACCACGGGGATCTACTGCCGCCCCTCCTGCCCGGCGCGCACCCCCAAGGCCGCCAACGTCACCTTCTACGAAACCTCGGCTGCGGCACACGACGCCGGCTACCGGGCCTGCAAGAGGTGCCTTCCCGAGGCCGTGCCCGGTACCCCGGCCTGGAACCTCCGCCAGGACGTCGCCGGCCGGGCCATGCGGCTGATCAATGACGGCGTGATCAACAGGGATGGCGTGGAGGGCCTCGCTGCCCGGCTGGGCTACTCGTCGCGCCAGCTCAACCGGATCCTCACCCATGAACTGGGCGCCGGGCCGCTGTCCCTGGCCAGGGCCGGACGGGCCCAGACCGCCCGCACTTTGCTGGTCTCCACACCAATGAAGCTTGCCGACGTTGCCTTCGCCGCCGGCTTCAGCAGCGTCCGGCAGTTCAACGAGACCATCCTCGACGTGTTCGCCATGACCCCCACTGCCCTTCGGCACACCGGCCGGCATGCACAGGCGGCGGGAGCTGCTACGGCGCTGACCCTCAGCCTCCCCTACCGCAAACCCTTCGATCCCGGCATCTTCACGTTCCTGGCGGTCCGCGCCATCCCGGGCATCGAGGCGGGCACGGCAACCTCCTACGCCCGGACCATGCGGCTGCCCCACGGTGACGCCCGCTTCAGTTGATTACGACGCCGGCGCACGGGAACGGCCGCTGACCCTCACCGTCGGCGCGGCGGACCTGCGCGACCTGCCGGCGCTGCTGAGCCGCGTCCGGCGGCTCTTCGACCTTGACGCCGATCCGGAAGCCATCGACAGCGCCCTGGCAGCGGACAGCCGGCTGGCCGCGTCCGTGGCGGAAGCCCCCGGCATCCGGATGCCCGGTGCCCTGGATCCCCAGGAACTCCTGGCGCGGGCCATGGTGGGCCAGCAGATCACCGTGGCCGCCGCCCGCACCGCGCTCACGCAGCTCTCCGCGGCCGGCAGCCCCAGCAGTGTTCCAGGCGACGGGCTTGACCGGCTCTTCCCCACGTCCGCCCAGATCGCGGATTCCGGTCATTTGCTGCGCGGGCCCCGGCGCCGGACGGAATCGCTGCTTTTTGCCGCCGCAGCCATGGCGGAAGGACGCATCGACCCGGGTTACGGCGATGACCTGGCCGGCCTCACCGCCAAACTGCTGCCGCTTCCCGGCGTGGGACCCTGGACTGTGGGCTACGCGGCCATGCGGATCCTGGGCGCCCCCGACGTCTTCCTCGCCAACGATGCCGCCGTCCGGAACGGAATCCGGGCCCTATCGGCGGGCGGCGCCGGCCTGGCCCCGGACTTCCGGGAAGCCAGCCCCTGGCGTTCCTACGCCACCATGCACCTGTGGCGCGCCGCCGCCGCACCCAAAGCCCCTGCCGCCAGCGGCACTTCCAGGAAAGCGATGCCATGACCGCCCAACTGCTGACAATGTCCACCCCGGACGGCCCCTTCACCATCATCGCGCGGGACGGACTGGTCCTGGCGTCCGGCTGGACCGCCGACCCCGGCGACCTGACCGGCCAGGTCCATCCGGCACTGCGGCCCGACGCCGTCCGGGCCGTCGCCGGGCTCGGCGGCATCTCGGAGGCCGTGGAGGCCTTTTACGACGGCGACCCCGCCCCGGCCATGGCCGTGCCGGTCCTGCAGCGCTCGGGTCCGTTCCGTGCCCATGCCTGGGACGTCCTCCGGGAGGTCAAGCCCGGCCACCCGGTGACATACACGGAGTACGCGGCGCTGGCAGGCAATGCCAGGGCGGTCCGCGCGGCCGCCAGCGCGTGCGCCTTCAATGCAGCCGCCCTGTTTGTGCCGTGCCACCGGGTGATCCGGACCGACGGCTCCCTGGGCGGGTTCCGCTGGGGCCTGCGGGTGAAGGAGAGCCTGCTGGCCCGCGAAGCGGCCTGATCGGACCGTTTCCCCGTTGCTCTATCAGTCGTGGCTCCTAAACCAGGGTTTTAGGAACCAGAAATGATAGAGCAACGAAATGCCGGCGGGTTACTTCGGCGCCGGGGTTCCCGGTGGCCAGGGCAGCAGCCCGGGCAGGTCCGTCCCGTCCGCTGCGGCGGACGCCCGCAGGCTGCCGAGTGAAGGCTCGCGGCCTGCCAGCCAGGCGGCGATGTCCGTCAGCATCCCGCTGATGACGGTGGACCGGTTGCCGCTGCCGATGCTGACGGGCGGCAGGCCCAGCGGCTGCAGCACCAGTTTGTCCTCCGGCCGCACCCGGGCGGCGAGGAAGTCGAACAGGTGCTGGCAGAACGGCCGGCTCCAGGTTTCCGGTCCCCTGCCCGTTTGCAGGTCGGACGCGTGGATGACGAGTTCGCGCCAGAGTGCCAAGCCGCCGTCCAGCACCACTCCCCCGCGGTAGGCGATCGGGGCCCACCAGCCGGTGCGGTTGGCCGCGGAATCCTTGACACCCGGCAGCGCATCGAAAGCCTTGAGGACCCGCTCCAGTGCCGCGCTTAGGTCTGCGCGGTGGGTGGCGGCGTCGTGCCCTGCCGCCATGTCGATGGCTTTGTTCCGGCCGTCCATGCCGCCGTCGTACAGCTCGATGGTTTCGCCCCGGGCCGCATACTCGAGTTGCCGGGCCATGGCGTTGGAGATCCCGGTGAGATGGGCGAGGACATGCCCCCGCGTCCAGCCCGGCAGCGCGGATGGCGAGCGTACGTCGGCGTCGCTGAATTTTGCGGCGTCTGCGGCAACGTCTTCCGCCGCCTTGTGGAGGTCTGCCAGCAGGTCATCGGGTGTGGGAGGGGCCATGGCGCTCATCCTAGCCCTCAGGAGCTCCGTCCGGACCGAGGCGGTGCCGGACATGCCCTCCGTCGTTGCTCCCCTGCCAGAACTCGAACTCCGTCGGCTGGACTGCGTACAGCTGCCAGTTGGGGTTGGTGCTGCCGTCGGCGCGGGGACGTTCCGCCCAGTCGCGGGCGGAGGCCTCGGCGGACAGCTGGACCACCGGCCCGGCCACGCGGACCTGCCGTCCCAGGGAGGCCCAGTAGAAGTTCATGGCGGCCTGCGGAACGATGTCCAGTTCCTGCCCCTTGCGGGAGGTGCGGGACGTGGCGAAATGCCAGCCGTCGCCGTCGATGTTCTTCAGGATCAGCATCCGTGACGACGGCTGCTGCCCGGCACTGACCGTGGCCAGGCTGAAGGCGTGGGGCTGCTGCTCCCCCGCGTCCAGCGCCTCGTCCAGCCACTGCTTGAACAGCTCCACGGGGTTCCGTGCGGCGGTGGCCGGATCAAAGCGGGGAAGGTCGGCCGGAAAGTCGGGCAGGGTGCGGAGGAACTTCCGGAAGGTTTCGCTCATGGACCCAGCCTAGCCACAGACGGGTTTCGGCAGGCTCAACCACCACCGGTGGTTGAGCCTGTCGAAACCAAGCCAACTAGCCGGCGTACTCCCGGACGCCCGCAAGCTCGCCTTCAAGGGCGGCCAGCTGGCGTTCGACGGCAGCCGGTGCCGTTCCGCCCTGGGAGTTGCGGCTGTTCAGCGAGCCCTCGGTGGAGAGGACGGTGCGGACCTCGGGGGTCAGGTGCGCCGAGATGGCCGCGTACTCGTCGTCGGTCAGGTCCCACAGCTCGACGCCGCGGGACTCGGCCTGCTTGACGGCCGCGCCGGACAGCTCGTGCGCCTCCCGGAACGGCACGCCCTGCCGGACCAGCCACTCGGCGATGTCCGTGGCCAGCGCGAAGCCCTGCGGTGCCAGCGACTCCATCCGTTCCCGGTTGAAGGTCAGGGTGGCGATCATGCCGGAGACGGCCGGAAGCAGGAGCTCCAGCGTGTCGGCGGCGTCGAACACCGGTTCCTTGTCCTCCTGCAGGTCGCGGTTGTACGCGAGCGGCAGGCCCTTGAGCGTGGCGAGCAGCCCGGTCAGGTTGCCGATCAGGCGTCCCGCCTTGCCGCGGGCCAGTTCGGCCACGTCCGGGTTCTTCTTCTGCGGCATGATCGAGGACCCCGTGGAGTAGGAGTCATGCAGCGTGACGAACGAGAACTCCTTGGTGGCCCAGAAGATCACTTCCTCCGAGATCCGGGACAGGTCCACCCCGATCATGGAGCACACCCAGGCGAACTCGGCGAAGACGTCGCGGGACGCCGTGCCGTCGATGGAGTTGTGGACCGCAGAGTAGAAGCCCAGGTCCGCCGCCACCGCTTCCGGATCGAGCCCCAGCGAGGAGCCTGCCAGGGCGCCTGACCCGTACGGCGAAACACCGGCCCGCTTGTCCCAGTCCTGCAGCCGCTGAACATCGCGCAGCAGGGCCCAGGCATGGGCCAGCAGGTGGTGGCTGAGGAGGACGGGCTGGGCGTGCTGCAGGTGGGTGCGGCCCGGCATGGCCACGCCCTGGTGCGCTTTGGCCTGGTCCACCAGCGCGTCAACGGTGTCCAGCACGCCGCGGGCAATGATCCGGGCGTGGTCTCGCAGGAACATCCGGCCCAGGGTTGCCACCTGGTCGTTGCGGGACCGCCCGGCACGGAGCTTGCCGCCCAGCTGCGGGCCCGCCCGCTCGATCAGGCCGCGTTCCAGGGAACCGTGGACGTCCTCGTCGGACTCCGCCGGCAGGTAGGCGCCGGAGGCTACATCGTCGTCCAGCTGCGTCAGGGCGGCGAGCATTCCCTCCAGCTCGCCGTCGTCCAGCAGGCCGGCCTTGTGCAGCACGCGGGCGTGCGCCTTGGAACCGGCGATGTCGTAGCGCGCCAGCCGCCAGTCGAAGTGCGTGGACTTGCTCAGGGCAGCGAGGGCGTCCGCGGGTCCGCCGGCGAACCGGCCTCCCCACAGCGCGCCGGTGTTTGTCGAGCCGGTGGTTGAGCCCGTCGAAACCCGGGTTTCGACAGGCTCAACCACCGGGCTTGTTCCCGGATTCGAATTCTGCTCGGCCACCGGGAATTACTTCCCTGCGACCCGGATGTCGCGGCCGGAAGCCACCTTGGCGGACATGCCCCACAGCTCGATGAAGCCGCGGGCCATGGACTGGTCGAAGGTGTCGCCGGTGTCGTAGGTGGCCAGGTTGAAGTCGTACAGGGAGGTGTCCGAGCGGCGGCCGTTCACGATGGCCTGGCCGCCGTGCAGGGTCATGCGGATGTCGCCGGAGACGTACTTCTGGGTGTCCTCGATGAAGGCGTCCAGGGAGCGCTTCAGCGGGGAGAACCACTGGCCGTCGTAGACCAGCTCGGCCCAGCGCTGGCCAACGGTGGCCTTGAAGCGGGCCTGCTCGCGCTCGATCGTGATGTCCTCGAGGTGCTTGTGCGCGGTGATCAGCGCCATGGCACCGGGGGCCTCGTAGATTTCGCGGGACTTGATGCCCACCAGGCGGTCCTCGACGACGTCGATGCGGCCCACGCCCTGGGCGCCGGCGCGGCGGTTGAGTTCCTTGATGGCCTGCAGCGGGGTGACCTTGACGCCGTCGATCGCCACCGGCACGCCGGCTTCGAAGGAGATGGTGACCTCATCGGGTGCCGGCGGGAATTCCGGGGTGGCGGTGTAGTCGTAGATGTCCTTGGTGGGGGCGTTCCAGATGTCCTCGAGGTAGCCGGTTTCCACCGCGCGGCCCCAGACGTTCTGGTCGATGGAGTAGGGGTTCTTCTTGGTGGTCTCGATGGGCAATCCCTTTTCCTCGGCGAAGGCGATGGCCTTGTCGCGGGTGAGGGCGAGGTCGCGGACCGGTGCGATGCACTTCAGGTCCGGGCCGAGGGTCTGGATGCCCACTTCGAAGCGGACCTGGTCGTTGCCCTTGCCGGTGCAGCCGTGGGCGACGGTGGTGGCACCGAATTCGCGGGCGGCCTTCACCAGGTGCTTGACGATGACCGGGCGGGAGATGGCGGAGACCAGCGGGTAGTGGCCCTGGTACAGGGCGTTGGCCTTCAGGGTGGGGACGCAGTATTCGTTGGCGAACTCATCGGATGCGTCGGCGACGTAGGCTTCGACGGCGCCGCAGCCCAGGGCGCGCTGGCGGATGGTTTCCAGCGACTCGCCGCCCTGTCCGACGTCGACTGCCACGGCGATGACCTCGGCGCCGGTGGCTTCGCCGATCCAGCCGATGGCTACGGATGTGTCCAGGCCGCCTGAGTAGGCGAGCACAATGCGTTCAGTCACTTCAGATGCTCCTTAGTGGGGGGTGTTTGATGTTGTCTTCAAGCTTATTGCCCGGCTTCCTCGGCCAGTTGCAGGAAGCGGGCTGCGAGGTCGGGGCCGCCCAGCGGGTCCCGGGACACCAGCAGCACGGTGTCGTCGCCGGCGATGGTCCCCAGGATGGCGGGCATGACCGAATGGTCGATGGCCAGTGCCAGGAAGTTCGCGGCACCCGGCGGGGTCCGGAGCACCACGATGTTGGCCGACGCTTCCGCCGTCACCAGCAGTTCGCTGCACAGCCGGGCGAGCCGGGCGTCCAGGATTTCCTGGCTCACGCCGGTCTTGGCGGCACGCTCGCCCCCTTCGCCGGGGACGGCGTAGACCAGGGCGCCCTCTTTGCCGCGGACCCGCACGGCCCCGAGTTCCACGAGGTCCCGGGACAGCGTGGCCTGGGTGACCTGCACGCCGTCGTCCGCGAGCAGGGCGGCGAGCTCCGCCTGTGAACGCACTGACTGGTTGGTCAGGATGGCGGTGATCCGGGCCTGCCGCGCAGTCTTGGTGGCCGGGCTGGAGCCCGGGGATACGGGCTGGGCGGACACTAGAACGTGCTCTCCCCGGTGCCTTCGACCGGCGACAGGCCGTCGACGAAGGCAAGGCCGGAGCGGTGCATCAGCCACGCCATCAGGGCTTTCTGGGCGTGCAGCCGGTTTTCCGCCTCGTCCCAGACGATCGACTGCGGGCCGTCGATAACACCCGCGGAGATCTCGTAGCCCCGGTAGGCGGGCAGGCAGTGAAGCACGACGGCGTCCTCCGCGGCGAGCTTCATGGCCTCCTCATCCACGGAGTACTCCCGGAACAGCTGCAGCCGCGCCTCTTTTTCCGCCTCCTGGCCCATGGACACCCAGGTGTCGGTGGCCACGACGTCTGCGCCCTGGAGCGCTTTGGCAGCGTCAGTGGTAATCAGCACCGAACCGCCCGTCTCCGCGGCCCGTTCCTCGGCGGCAGCCACAATGTCCGCCGCGGGCAGGTACCCTTCGGGCCCTGCAATACGGACATGCATGCCGGCGGTGACCCCGGCGAGCAGGTAGGAGTTGGCCATGTTGTTGGCGGCGTCGCCAGGTAGCTCATGGTGAGGCCCCTGAGCTCGCCCTTGTGCTCCTTGACCGCCAGCAGGTCGGCCAGGAGCTGGCAGGGGTGGTAGTCGTCGCAGAGCGCGTTGATGACGGGGACGCTGGAGTTCTCGGCCATGGCCACCAGGCCGGCATGGGCGCCGGTGCGCCACACGATGGTGGAGACCATGCGCTCCAGGACCTTCGCGGTGTCCTCCACGGATTCCTTGTGGCCGATCTGGGCCTCGCCGGGATTGATGACCAGGGCATTGCCGCCCATGTCCGCAATGCCGGTGGCGAAGGAGACCCGGGTGCGGGTGGAGGTCTTGTCGAAGATGACGGCAACGGTCTTTCGGCCGCTGCCCTCTGCCGCGAAGGGCTGGACGCTGTAGGGCGCGGCCTTCATGCGCGCGGCAAGCTCCAGGACCTCCGCCTGTTCGGCGGGGGTCAGGTCCGTGTCCTTGAGGAAGTGCCGGGTTGCGGGAGTCACTGGGCGTCCTTAGCTGTCTGGAGGATTGCCGGGAAAGCGGCGAGGAACGAGTCGGCCTGCGCCGTGGTGAGGACCAGCGGCGGGGCCAGGCGGATGGTGCGCGGGCCGGGGCTGTTGATGATGAAGCCGGCGTCCAGGGCCGCCTGCACCACGGCGGGCGCGACGTCGGCGTCCAGGTCGAAGCCGATCAGCAGTCCGGCGCCCCGGACTTCGGTGACGCCCGGCAGGGCTGCCAGCGCGGAACGGAGGTGCTCCCCCACTGCGGTGGCGTTGGCCAGGACGTTCTGGCTTTCGATCGCGTGCAGCGTGGCGAGGGCGGCCGCCGTTGCCACCGGGTTGCCGCCGAAGGTGGTGCCGTGCTGGCCGGCGGAGAGCAGCGACGACGTTTGCTCACCCATCGTCACCAGGGCACCAATGGGGAACCCGCCGCCCAGGCCCTTGGCCAGGGTGATGGCGTCGGGGACTATTCCTGCCTCTTCGCTGGCGAACCACTTGCCGGTCCGGCCGATGCCGGTCTGGACCTCATCCAGGATCAGCAGCGCGCCGACGCGGGCGGTCAGCTCCCGCGCCGCCCGGAGGTACTCCGGCGAAAGGGGGCGCACTCCCGCCTCACCCTGGATAGGCTCCAGGAAGACCGCCGCCACAGTTTCGTCCACGGCGTCCTTGAGGGCCTCGATGTCCCCGAACGGAATGTGCTCCACGCCGCCGGGCAGCGGCTCGAAGGGCGTCCGGTAGGCCTCTTTGGATGTCAGGGCAAGGGCCCCCATGGTCCGGCCGTGGAAGGCTCCCTCGAGGGCGATGATTTTGGTCCGCTTCGTGTTGCTGCCACCGGTGTTGCGGCGGGCGAGCTTGAACGCCGCCTCGTTCGCCTCGGTGCCGGAGTTGGTGAAGAACACTTTGGACCCGGCAGGCGCGTCGGCCAGTGCCAGGAGCTTCTCGGCCAGCGCGATCTGGGTGGGGCTGGTGAAGAAGTTGGAGACGTGGCCCAGGGTGGACAGCTGGCTGGCGATGACTGACGTCACGAACGGGTGCGCATGGCCCAGCGCATTGACGGCGATGCCGCCCAGCAGGTCAAGGTACTCCTTGCCGTCGGCGTCCCACACCAGGCAGCCGGAGCCGCGGACCAGGACGCGCTGCGGGGTGCCGAACACGCCCATCAGCGACGACGAATAGCGGGAGAGCCATTCGGAGCCGGCGTGGCCGGTGGTTTCCACCAACTCGGTTACCGGGGACTTTTCCACCGTGTTCATGCGTTGATCTCCTCGTCCGGGACCACCTGGGTGCCAATGCCCGCCGTCGTAAATGTTTCCAGCAGCATGGAATGGGGCAGGCGCCCGTCCACGATGTGCGCACGCTCCACGCCCTCGTCGATGGCCTTAAGGCAGGCCGCCATCTTGGGGATCATGCCCGATTCGAGCTTCGGCAGCATGTCCCGCAGCTCCGACGCCGTGAGGGAGGAGATCAGCGACGACTTGTCCGGCCAGTTGGCGTACAGGCCTTCGACGTCGGTCAGGATGACCAGCTTCGACGCGCCCAGGGCGGAGGCAACGGCCGCCGCGGCGGTGTCCGCGTTGACGTTCAGCACCTGGCCGGTGGGCTGGAACCTCGCCGCACCCGCGACGCCGTCGCCGCCGTCGACGATTTCCGGGGCAACGGTGGAGATCACGGGGATGCGGCCCGCACCGAGGATGTCCATGACGCCGGCGGGGTCGACGCCCACCACCTCGCCCACCAGGCCCAGGTCCACCTCTTCGCCGTCAACCACTGTCCCGGTGCGGACGGCGCGCAGCAGGCCGCCGTCTTCACCGGACATGCCCACGGCGTAGGGGCCGTGGGAGTTGATGAGGCCCACCAGTTCGCGGCCCACCTGTCCGGTGAGGACCATCCGGACCACGTCCATGGCCTCCGGCGTGGTGACGCGCAGGCCGCCCTTGAACTCGGATTCGATGCCCAGCCGGCCCAGCATCGAGTTGATCTGGGGACCGCCGCCGTGCACCACCACGGGATGGATGCCCACATGGTGAAGGAACACGATGTCCTCGGCGAAGGCGCGGCGGAGTTCGTCGTTGACCATGGCGTTGCCGCCGTATTTGATCACCATGGTGGTGCCGGCAAAGCGCTGAATCCAGGGCAGCGCCTCGATCAGGGTGGCGGCTTTGGCCTGGGCGTCGGACATGCTGGTGGTCTCGCGCGTCTGGGTGTTCATGCTGTCTCTTCCGCGGTCGGCAATGGCTGAAACGGTGCTAGCTGGAGTAGGCGCTGTTCTCGTGCACGTAGTCGTGGGTGAGGTCGTTGGTCCAGATGGTCGCTTCCGCGTCACCGGCCTGCAGGTCGATCTCCACCAAAACCTCGCGCGGTTCCAGGTTGACCAGGCTCCGGTCGTCGCCGATGCTGCCGTTGCGGCAGATCTGGATGCCGTTCATGGCCACATTGAGCTGGTCCGGCTCGAATGCTGCGTCGGTGGTACCCACTGCTGAGAGCACGCGCCCCCAGTTGGGATCCTTGCCGAAGATGGCGGCCTTGAAGAGGTTGGACCGGGCCACCGAGCGGCTGACGGCTTCGGCGTCGGCTTCACTGGCGGCGTTGAAGGTCCGGATGGCGATGTCGTGGCTGGCGCCTTCGGCGTCTGCGATGAGTTTGCGTGCCAGCTCGGCGCAGACCTTGGTCAGTCCGTCGGTGAAGACATCGGTGGCGGGCACCGCGCCGGAAGCTCCGGAGGACAGCAGGACCACGGTGTCATTGGTGGACATGCAGCCGTCGGAATCGGCGCGGTCGAAGGTGATGCGGGTGGCGTCCCGGAGGCGACGTCGAGCAGCTCCGGTTCCACCGCGGCGTCGGTGGTCAGGACCACCAGCATGGTGGCCAGGCCGGGCGCCAGCATGCCGGCACCCTTGGCGATGCCGCCGATGCTGAATTCCTGGCCGTCCGCGTCAGTGCCGATGAACAGCGCTGACTTGGGGACGGAATCCGTTGTCATGATGGCGGTGCCGGCCTCCGGCCCGCCATCAGTGCTGAGGGCAGCGGCAGCGGCCTCTACACCGGGCAGGATCTTGTCCATCGGGAGCTGTTCGCCGATCAGGCCCGTGGAGCAGACAAAGACGTCGGTGGCCGAGATTCCCAGGACCTCGGCTACCTTCTCGGCGGTGCTGTGGGTGTTCTGGAAACCGGTGGGGCCGGTGCACGCGTTGGCGCCGCCGGAGTTCAGCACCACGGCATCCACCCGGCCGTCGGAGACCACCTGGCGGGACCAGTGGACGGGAGCCGCGGCCACCCGGTTGCTGGTGAACACGGCTGCCGCGGCCTTGGACGGGCCGTCATTGACCACCAGCGCGAGGTCCGGCTTGCCGGACGCCTTGAGTCCGGCGGTGACGCCGGCGGCGCGGAATCCCTGGGGGGTGGTGACGGTCACGGGGCTACTCCCTGCAGGTCGAGGCCGGCGGTTTCCTGCAGGCCGAGTGCGATGTTCATGGACTGGACGGCGCCGCCGGCGGTGCCCTTGGTGAGGTTGTCGATGGCGCAGGTGACGATGACGCGGCCGGCATGGGCGTCGAAGGCCAGCTGCATGGCGGCGTGGTTCGATCCCTGCACGCTCTTGGTGCCGGGCCACTGGCCCTCGGGCAGCAGGTGCACAAAGGGCTCATCGTCGTAGGCGTCGGCCCAGGCCTGGCGGAGCTGCTCTGCCGTTATACCGGGCTTGACCTTGGCCGTTGCGGTGGTGAGGATGCCCCGGCTCATGGGTGCCAGCGTGGGCGTGAAGGACACGCTGACCTGTTCACGGGCCGCGTTGGACAGTCCTTGCTCTATCTCGGGGGTGTGGCGGTGCCCGCCACCTACACCGTAAGGGCTCATCGAGCCCATCACTTCCGCGCCGATGAGGTTGACCTTCGCGGCCTTGCCCGCGCCGGAGGTGCCGGACGCGGACACGATGACGACGTCGTCGGGCTGCAGCAGCCCGGCGGCGAACCCGGGTGTCAGCGCCAGCAGGGCCGACGTCGGGTAGCAGCCGGGCACGGCGATCCGGGTGGCGCCCTTGAGCGCCTCGCGCTGGCCGGGGAGCTCGGGCAGGCCGTACGGCCAGGTGCCGGCGTGGGCGGAGCCGTAGAACTTCTCCCATGCGGCCGGGTCCTGGAGGCGGTGGTCGGCGCCGGCGTCGATCACCACCGTCCCTTCCGGCAGCTGGGCGGCGATTTCGGCGGAGGCGCCGTGCGGCAGGGCGAGGAAGACGACGTCGTGGCCGGACAGGTTCTCCACGGTGGTGTCTTCCAGGATGCGGCTGGCGAGGCCGTGCAGGTGCGGCTGCAGTTCGCCGAGGCGCGAGCCCGCGTTGCTGTGCGCCGTGATGGCGCCGATGGTGACGTCCGGGTGTCCGGCCAGGAGGCGGAGGACCTCTCCCCCGGCGTAACCGCTGCGCCCGACACTGCAACAGAAATAGTCATGCCTCCGACTATACAGCAATAGTTATGCATCATGTCCGATATTTATGCATGACCTTGCCTCCCCGCTTCCGGGTATCCCTAGGATGGGTGACAGCATCGGGAACCGGAAGCGCCGGGTCCTGGAAAGGGGAGCAATGACGCACGCAATCGTCGCACGGCAGGCAGGCGGACCGGAAGTCCTTGTGTACGAGGAGTCCGAACCCCCGGCGCCGGGTCCCCGGCAGCTGCTGGTGAAGGTGCGGGCGGCCGGCGTCAACTTCATCGACACGTACAAGCGCAGCGGCACCTACAAGGTCCCGTTCCCGTTCACCCCGGGGTCGGAAGCGGCCGGCACCGTGGAGGCTGTGGGAGAAGGGGTCACCGCCTTCTCCGTTGGCGACCGGGTGGCCACTGCCGAAGGCGTTAACTCCTACGCGGACTACATGCTGGTGTCCGAGGACGCCGCGTTGCCTGTTCCCCGCGGACTTGACGACTTTACGGCGGCAGCCCTTCCCCTGCAGGGAATGACGGCACACTTCCTGATGAACTCCACCTTCAAGGTGGAGCCCGGGCACACCGTCCTGCTGCATGCCGCGCCGGCGGCGTGGGATTGCTCCTGATCCAGATGCTGAAGTCGCGCGGGGCGGAGGTCATCACCACTGTCTCCACCGATGAAAAGGAGCAGCTTGCGCATGCCGCAGGCGCTGACCACGTGGTGAGGTACGACCGGTTCGCGCAGCACGTCAGGGAAATCACCGGCGGCACCGGCGCGGACGTCGTGTACGACGGCGTGGGGAAGGATACCTTTGACGGCTCCCTCGACGCCCTGCGGGTGCGCGGGACGCTGGTGCTCTTCGGGGCCGCCTCCGGCCCCGTCCCGCCCGTGGACCCGCAGCGGCTCAATTCCGGCGGATCCCTGTTCCTCACCAGGCCCACCATCGCCCATCATTTGCGGGACGCCGCCGAGCGGCGCTGGCGCTCCAATGAGATCTTTACAGCGGCCGCTGACGGCAGCCTGAAGGTCCGGATCGGCGCCCGCTATCCGCTGTCGCAGGCGGCACAGGCCCACCGGGACCTGGAGGGCCGGCGCACCACCGGCAAGGTGCTCCTGGTTCCGTAAAGCGCCACGGAAGGCGGGCCCTCCTCCCTCGAGTTTTTGTCCAGATATGGCGACCCCAGGAGC
>NZ_AOFD01000073.1 GCF_000332815.1 Arthrobacter nitrophenolicus | reverse complement strand
CGGGTTCGGTGCGTCCGGGTCCAGGAAGTGGTCCGCGAGGGCCACGGCGGCGGGGTGGTCCAGGGCCTCTGTTTCGTCGGCGATGATCCTGGCGCCCTGCCACGACAATGCCCCTGAAGACAGGTTCCCGTAGACCGAGGGGAGGGCGCAGACCCGACGGGCCTGGGTGATGAATGCCCCTGCTGCTCCGTAGCTGATGGTCAGGACTCCGGCGATTTCTTCCACTGTTGATATTTCCGTGAACGTGCGGTCGTGGGCGGAGGCATCGGGCGGGGTCATGGCCTGCTGCAGGTCAAGGCACTGGGCAGCGTCCCTGGCCTTGAGTGCGGTGGTCTGTGCCTCAAGCTTGGATTCCAGGCCAAGCCGTTCCAACCGAAGTTCAAACAGTCGGCCGAGAACATCAACCCCGGATCCGTCCGCATCTCCATTGGCAAGCGCGGTCTTCAAGGCTTCTTCCTCAAGGAACAGCCCATTCAGCGCGGCCGCAGTGGCATAAAAGCCTTCCATCGCCGCTGCTGTCCCTGAGCCGTTTCCCATACCCACATCATCGCGGGAGGCACTGACAATTTGCGCTGGAGCTGTTCCGCATGCTTCTCCCTGCCCGGCGCCGGGAGCCGCGATGGCAGGAAACAGCGCCTTCCTCTTAGCTCCGCTGCCCATGCCGTTTCCCATACGCACATCATCGCGGGAGGGTGTGACATTTTGAGTGGCTGATGCCAAAAGACCTAAGCCAGGGGAAAACAACACCCGCGGGTTAAATAACTTCGGCCGCCATCAGGAAGTGACGCCGTTGTCACATCCTGATGGCGGCCGAAGCCCGCTCGGGCCAAATGCCCGGTCAGGGGAAGGTCAGATGGTGACCGCTCCGTTTTGGGTTTCGAAGGTCACCGAGAGGATGCCGGGCGTGCCGTGCGGGGCAACCCACTCAACGGCAACATCCTCCAGCGGCTTTTCCACCGGCTCGCCCAGCCATTCGGTAACCCGGGAGGCCGAGCCGGCGATGGTCAGGCAGCTCATCTTGATGTTGCTCTCGTAGGCGTTGGACGGGTGGAGCGACGGATCGCCCTCCCACTTCAGCATGTAGGGCACCTGGGGATCGGCGATGAGGCCCAGGATTCCAATCTGCTTCCACACCAGCTCGCGGCCGTCGGGGAACTTGCGGTTGCCGTTGACGGCAGCCCGTCCCAGGCGTGCCTCGAACGGAGCAAGGTCGTCAACTTCGACGCACCAACCCATCCAGCCGCCGCCCGCTGCGGAGCGGGCCCGCACGGCCTGTCCAAAGGGAGCCTTGTCCGACGCCGGGTGGTCCAGGACCTCCACGACCTCAAGGTATTTGTGTCCCGCGAGCGGGATGATCATATTCCGGGTACCGAACCGGGGGTGTACCCCGCCCTTCACTGCCTCAACGCCGAGGGCAGAAGAAATACGTTCGGTGGTGGCCGCGAGGCCATCGTGTTCACAGGCGTAAGAGACGTGATCCATGCGCATGCCATCATCTTGGCACTTTGTGATCGGGCTCTCAGCTAAGGGTACCCTTACTGGGATTTTCCGATTTCAGCAACCTCGAGACCTGCTCCACGGGAGGAAAACCCGCAGGACCATGTTCGTCACAATGGTGTCCGCCCGACCCGGAGCACTCCTACACTGGGCCCAGGTCATGAGTGCCAGCAACAGCCCCGGCTCGCTGGCCGGCAACCCTCCATCCGCGGTGGGGTGCCCCGGGTGAGGACCTGGCCGTCCGGCAAAAGGCCGGATGGCAAGCGCGGCCCGTGGTGCTTCCAGCATGCCGGGCCCAGTCAAAGGAGCCTTGAATGTCCAACGGATGGTCCTTCGAAACCCGCCAGATCCACGTCGGCCAGGAACCGGATGCTGCCACCGGCGCCCGCGCCCTGCCTATCTACCAGACCACCTCCTTCGTCTTTCCCAGCGCCGAGAGCGCCGCGAACCGCTTCGCCCTCGCCGAGCTTGCCCCGATCTATACGCGCATCGGCAACCCGACCCAGGACGCCGTGGAGCAGCGGATCGCCAGCCTTGAAGGGGGCCTCGCCGCGCTCCTCCTCAGCTCGGGGCAGGCGGCAGAGACGTTCGCCGTCCTGAACATCGCCGAGGCCGGTGACCACATCGTGGCCAGCCCCAGCCTTTACGGCGGCACCTACAACCTGTTTGCCCACACCCTGAAGAAGTTCGGCATCTCCGTCACCTTCGTGGCGGACCCGGACAACCTGGACCACTGGCGCGAGGCGGTCCAGCCCAACACCAAGCTGTTCTTTGCCGAGGTGGTGTCCAACCCACGGCAGGACGTGCTGGACATCGAAGGCGTCTCCCGGACCGCCCATGAGGCCGGCGTACCACTGATCGTGGACAACACGCTGTCCACGCCGTACCTGATCCGGCCGCTGGAATGGGGCGCCGACATCGTGGTCCACTCGGCCACCAAATACCTGGGCGGCCACGGCGCCGCAATTGCCGGCGTCATCGTCGATTCAGGCAAGTTCGACTTCAGCAAGGACCCGGAACGCTTCCCCGGCTTCAACACGCCGGACCCCACCTACAACGGCCTCGTCTACGGCCGCGACCTGGGGGAGGGCGGAGCGCTGGGAGCCAACCTGTCCTACATCCTCAAGGCCCGGGTCCAGCTCCTGCGTGACCTCGGTTCGGCCGTTTCGCCCTTCAACGCCTTCCTGATCTCGCAGGGACTGGAGACCCTGAGCCTGCGCGTGGAGCGCCATGTGGCCAACGCCCAGGAGGTTGCGCGGTGGCTGGAAGCACGGGACGACGTCGAATCCGTAGCCTACGCCGGGCTGCCCTCCAGTCCCTGGTATGAGCGCGGCCGCAAGTACGGCCCCAGGGGCACCGGCGCGATCGTCGCCTTCAACCTGGCCGGCGGCGCCGAAGCGGGCAAGCGGTTCGTGGACGCCCTGGAACTGCACTCCCACGTTGCCAACATCGGCGACGTCCGCTCGCTGGTCATCCACCCGGCGTCGACCACGCACAGCCAGCTGTCCCCGGAGCAGCAGGCCGCGGCCGGCGTCGCCCCGGGACTGGTCCGCCTCTCCGTGGGCCTGGAGCACATCGACGACATCCTCGCCGACCTCGAGGCCGGCTTCCGCGCGGCAAAGGAGGCCTCAGGCGCCTGAGCGCACGGCCCGGGGAGCTGAGCCGGGAGCAACGCCCGACGGCGGGTGGCCACCCGGGTGCGCACGGCCGGGGAAGTCACAACCAGTCACACTCTTGGCCCGGGGCGGGTGGTGTTTCGTACACTCGAACCAGGTCATGAGTGCCAGTGACAGCCCCGGCTTGCTGGCCGGCAACCCTCCTTCCGCGGTGGGGTGCCCCGGGTGAAGACCTGGCCTGCCGGTCATTCCGCCGGTGGGCAAGCGCGTAGAAGAGGTCTTGCCATGACGGTTACCGTCACCCGTACCACCGTTCCCGAGCACGGAATTGTCCGTTACGCCTCCATCGGGGGCCTGGAACTGGAAGCCGGCGGCTACCTGCCGGACGTCACGCTCGCCTACGAAACGTGGGGCACGCTCAACGCGGACGGCAGCAACGCCATCCTGATCGAGCACGCCCTGACCGGCAGCACCCACGTCACCCGCGGCGACAGCGACGAACCCGGCTGGTGGGAACAGCTCGCCGGGCCCGGCGCCCCCGTGGACACTGACCGGTTCTTCGTGGTGTCCATCAACATCGTGGGCGGCTGCTACGGGTCCACCGGGCCGTCGTCGCCCGCCCCGGACGGGACGCCGTGGGGTTCCCGCTTCCCCCTGGTGACGCTGCGGGACAGCACAGTGGCAGAGGCCCGGCTGGCAGACCAGCTCGGAATCGGCAGCTGGTACGCGGTCCTCGGCGGCTCCATGGGCGGTGCCCGCGCCCTGGAATGGGCCGTCACCTACCCGGAGCGGGTAAAGCGCTGCGCCGTGATTTCGGTCGGCGCCGCCAGCACGGCTGAGCAGATCGCGTTTGCCCAGGCCCAGACCCTCGCCATCCGCCAGGACCCCAACTTCAACGGCGGCGACTACTACGGCGGCCCGTTCCCCGAGGACGGCCTGGCCCTTGCGCGGCGCATTGCCCACATCACCTACCGCTCCGCCGCCGAACTGGAGGGCAGGTTCGGCCGGGAGCCGCAGGCCCCCGAATCGCCGCTGCAGGCTGACTGCCTGTCGGCCCGCGGCCGCTACCAGGTGGAGAGCTACCTGGACCACCAGGGCAACAAGCTGGTCCAGCGCTTCGACGCCAACAGCTACATCGCCATCACCGAGGCGCTGATGAGCCACGACGTCTGCAGGGGGCGCGGAACGCTGGCCGAGACGCTGGCCCGCTCCGAGGCCCGGTTCTTCATCGCGGCCGTCGACTCGGACCGGCTCTACTTCCCGTCCCAGTCGCAGGAACTGGCACGGGCATTGCCGGGGGACGTGGACGTGCACCTGATCCAGGCGCCGATCGGCCACGATGGCTTCCTGACGGAAATCGGTCAGCTCGGGAACCAGCTCCGCCAGCACCTCCTGCCCTGAACCACTGCGCAGCCCGGGCGCTTTCACGCCGTGGCACGCGGTGTGCCGCCGCGCCAAGTGTGCATTTTTGCAGATGCTTTCTGCACTATTCGGCGTTGAGCTCCCGGCTGTACCAAGCAATACTCGTGTGAACCTGCGGTTTTGTTATGCAAATCACAAAGCCGCCATCCGGTCCCATTGTGGTGTCGACGGAGACGCCAAAGGAGTTCATTCATGAGTACGGAACACTCCGCCGCAGGGCGGCTTGAGGAAACCGACGTCAAGGCCTCAGGGCTGAAGAAAGTCGTCACGGCCTCTATGGCCGGCACGGTGGTGGAATGGTATGAGTTCTTCCTCTACGCCTCTGCCGCCACACTGGTGTTCGGCAAAACGTTCTTCCCCAATTCGGGCACGGAACTGGACGGCATTATTGCCGCTTTCGTCACCTACGCCGTGGGCTTCGTTGCCCGGCCTATCGGCGGAATTGTCTTTGGCCACTTTGGGGACAAGTTCGGCCGCAAGCAGCTCCTCCAGTTGAGCATCATCATGGTGGGCGTTGCCACGTTCCTCATGGGCTGCCTGCCCACCTTCGCCCAAATCGGCTACTGGGCACCGGCGCTGCTGGTCTTCCTGCGGTTCGTGCAGGGCTTCGCGGTCGGCGGTGAATGGGGCGGCGCCGTGCTGCTGGTGGCAGAGCACAGCCCCAGCCACTCGCGCGGCTTCTGGGCCAGCTGGCCGCAGTCCGCTGTTCCCATGGGCAACCTGCTGGCCACGGGCGTCCTGTTCACCCTGTCCTCGACCCTGTCGCAGGAAGCCTTCCTCGGCTGGGGCTGGCGCGTGGCGTTCTGGCTGTCCGCCGTCATCGTCATCATCGGCTACTACATCCGCACCAAGGTCCAGGACGCTCCGATCTTCATCGAAGCCCGGAAGGAAGTCACTGCGGAAAAGAAGGGCTACGGCGTTGCCGAAGTCTTCCGCCGCTACCCTCGCGGCGTCTTCACCGCCATGGGCCTCCGGTTCGCCGAAAACATCCTTTACTACCTGGTGGTCACGTTCTCCATCACGTACCTGAAGGTGGTCGTCCAGACGGACACCTCGCGGATCCTGCTCCTGCTGCTGGTGGCGCACTTCATCCACTTCTGCGCCGTCCCGCTGGTCGGCAAGCTCTCCGACGCTTCGGGCGGCGGCCCGTCTACATGGCGGGCGCCATCCTCGGCGGAACCTGGGGCTTCTTCGCCTTCCCCATGATGGACACAGCCAACGACATGGTCATCCTGGCCGCCATCACCATCGGCCTGCTCTTCCACGCGCTGATGTACGCCGGCCAGCCGTCCATCATGGCCGAGATGTTCCCCACCCGGATGCGCTACTCCGGCGTGTCCCTGGGCTACCAGGTGACTTCGATCGTTGCCGGCTCGCTGGCTCCGATCATCGCCACCGCCCTGCTGGGCAACTTCAAGTCGTCCCTTCCGGTAGCCCTCTACCTCCTTGCCGCCTGCGTCGTGACGGCTGTGTCCGTGCTCTTCCTCAAGGAGACCAGGGGTATTTCACTGCACGACGTCGATGCCGCGGACGCCAAGGGCACCGCGGACCTCCTGGCTGCCAGCAAGAAGTAGGACGCAGCCAGGCACTACAGGCTAGGCAGCTGCCCGGGCCCGGATTCCGTGTCCGGGCAGCCGCATGACCACCACCCCATAACCACAGCAAGGAACCTTCATGCGAGCCGCTGTCCTTTACAACACCGTTCCTGCGGGAACCAGTTACTCCGAGGCGCGCCCCCTGACCGTGGAGGAGCTGGAACGGCCCGAGCCCCGGGCGGGCGAGCTGGGAATCTCCATCACCTATTCGAGCCTGTGCCACTCCGACCTCTCCGTCGTGGACGGTTCACGCGTCCGGCCCCTGCCGATGGCGCTCGGGCATGAGGCGGTGGGCAGGGTGGTCTCGGTGGGCGACGGCGTCACGGACGTCTCCCCGGGCGACCACGTGGTGCTGGTCTTTGTTCCCAGCTGTGGCGACTGCCGTGCGTGCCGGGCAGGCCGGCCCGCCCTGTGCCACCGCGCTGCCGACGTCAACGGGTCCGGCGACCTCCTGCACGGTGAGGCTCTGCTGCGGACCCGGTCAGGGGAGCGCATCAACCACCACCTTGGCGTTTCGGCCTTTGCAGACTATGCGGTGGTGGCGCGCGAATCGGTAGTGGTGGTCGACGACGACATTCCGGACACGGTTGCCGCGATGTTCGGCTGCGCTGTGCTGACGGGCATGGGAGCGGTGTTCAACACGGCACAGGTCGACGGCGGGCAATCAGTTGCCGTGTTTGGCCTCGGCGCCGTCGGCCTTTCGGCAGTCATGGCCGCCCGCATTGCCCGCGCTGCCTCGATCATCGCCATCGATCCGAACCCCGGCAAGCACCAGCTGGCCCTCGACTGCGGTGCCAGCGCTGCCGGTACTCCAGAGGAAGCAGCCGGGCTGATTGCAGGGGCCGCCGGGGACGGGGTGGACGTTGCCGTGGAGGCCGTGGGCTCTGCCCGTGTCATCGCCTCCTGCCTGGAACTGGTGGCCAGGGGCGGCGCCGTGGTTTCGGTGGGACTGCCGCACCCGTCGGCGGAACTGGTGGTTCCGGCCCTGCAGTTCGCCGGTGCGGGCAAGCGGCTGCTCGGCTCGTACATGGGCGATGCCGTCCCGGACCGGGACATCCCGCGCTACCTGGAGTACTGGCGGGACGGCCGGCTGCCGGTCGAACTGCTGCACTCGGACACGCGCCCGCTCGCCGAGATCAACGAAGGCCTGGACGCCCTGGCGGCAGGAAAGGTAGTGCGCAGGCTCTTCCGTCCCTGAATGCTGCCGCGCCGCGGCAGCGTTCAGGCGGCCAGCAGGTCCTGCCGCGCCGCCACCTCTTCCTTGAGCGCGGCAATAACCGCCTGGACGCGTGCGGACCGCATCGACTCCGGCCGCGCCACTGCCCAAATGGGAAGCTGGCGCTCGAAATCGTGCGGAAGGACGGGGACGAACCCGGAGTCGCGCGCCACCATGAAATTGGGGAGCAGCCCGATGCCGGCGCCCCTGCGTACCGCCTCCACCTGGGCGAAGATGCTCGTGGCCTGGAAGCTGGATTTCGGCGCGGGCAACTGCGAGGACCGGTGGCCGAGCTCTGCCACCTGCAAGGCGGATTCAACGTAGGACACGAAGCCGTGCTGCCCCACGCCGTCGGGCGTTTCCGGCAGTCCGTGCCGGGCCGCATAGGCGGGGCTGGCGTAAAGCCTGAGGTAGTAGTTGGTGAGGAAGATCGTCTGGGCGTTGCTGACGTCGGTTCCGCCCACCACCACTTCCAGGTCCACCCCGGACCGGTTGCGGCTGACCTTGCGGGTTGCGCTGAGCATCTCGATATTCAGCAGGGGATGGCGCTGCTGGAGGCGGACCAGTGCCGGGGCCACAAATTCGGCACCAAAACCGTCCGACGTGCTGATCCGGACCATGCCGGACAGCGCATCCCGTTCCTGGCCGATGGTGCCGGCAAGTGAACCCAGTGTCTCCTCGATGGCCTCGGCGGCGGCCACTGCCGAGGCTCCCAGTTCGGTCAGTTCCCAGCCGTGCGGGCTCCGTTCCAGCGTCCTGCCGCCCAGCTGCCGGTCCAGGGCAAGGATGCGCCGCGAAATGGTGGTGTGCGTGGTTCCCAGGCTCTCGGCGACGGCGTTGAACCGTCCCAGCCGTGCCACGGTCAGGAGAATCAGCAGGTCGTCTGGGCTGGGAAGCCGGGCCACTGGTGAAACCTTCCGTCGATGTGCATGAATGCACATACCGTCTGTGATTTTTCCCCTTGATTGCACTCTAGCAGCATGTGACGGTAGTCACTGGACGTTCCGGCCATGGCGGCCGGCCACAGAGCAAAGGAGCCTGGGCGATGGCAGTAATCGGATGGATTGGACTGGGGAACATGGGCGGGTCCATGTCAGTGAACCTGGCAAAGGCCGGACATGAGGTGCGCGGCTTCGACCTCAACCAGGCAGCCCTCGCCGCGGCTGAAGCCGGCGGGGTCAAGCCTGCCGGCAGCATTGCCGAGGCAGTGGAGGGAGCCGACGCCGTCTTCACCATGCTCCCCAAGGGCGAGCACGCCAGGGCCGTCTACCTCGGCGCGGACGGCGTCCTTGCCCACGCAGACACCCGCACCCTGCTGGTGGATTCCTCCACCATCGACATCGCCTCGGCGCAGGAACTGCACGACGCCGCTGCTGCCGCCGGCTTCCGGTTCGTCGACGCGCCGGTCTCGGGCGGCATGAGCGGGGCGAAGGCCGGGACGCTGACGTTCATGGTCGGCGGCGAGGATGGTGCGGTGGCGGATGCCACGGAGTACATCCGGCCGATGGCCGCCAACATCATCCCCACCGGCGGCGCCACGACAGGCCAGGCAGCCAAGATCTGCAACAACCTCATGCTGTTCATCAACCTGGCGTCAACGGCCGAGGGGGCGGTGCTGGCGGACCGGCTCGGCCTCGACAAGCAGGTCTTCTGGGACATTGCCTCTGTTTCATCCGGGGACAGCTGGGCCCTGCGCACCTGGTACCCGGTCCCGGGCGTGGTGGACACCGCCGCCTCGAACAACGGGTTCGCGCCCACGTTCACGACGGAACTGGCCAACAAGGACATTGGCCTGGCCATCAGTGCCGCCGAGGACACCGGCACCCCGCTGGAGATCGGCAGGCACGTGCAGCAGCTCTTCCAGCGCCTCGTCGATGCGGGGGAGGCCGGCAAGGACTGCTCCATGATCATCAAGCTGGTGGACGGCTCGCTCCGCACCGCTGACTGACACCCCGCACGACGACCATTTCGAAAGAGGCATCCATGCAGACCATTCCCCACATCATCAACGGCCAGCGGATCACCGACGCAGAGCGCTTTGGCCCCGTCTTCAACCCCGCCACCGGCCGGCAGGAAAAGCAGGTGGTGCTCGCGTCCGGCGCCCGGGTGGAGGAAGCCATTGCGGCAGCAAAGGCGGCACTTCCCGGCTGGCGGGCCACCAGCCTGGCCCGGCGCAGCGGGATCTTCTTCAAGGTCCGCGAAATCCTGACCAAGCGCAAGCCGGAGCTGGCCGCGATCCTTACCAGCGAACACGGCAAAGTGCTGTCCGACGCCGAAGGCGAGATTTCCCGCGGCCTGGAGAACATCGAGTTCGCCACCGGGCTGTCCCACATGCTCAAGGGCGAGCACTCCGAGCAGGTCTCGGGCGGGGTGGACGTGCACTCCGTCCGCCAGCCCGTGGGAGTGGTGGCGTGCATCACGCCGTTCAACTTCCCCGCGATGGTTCCCCTGTGGATGATCGGCAGCGCGCTCGCCTGCGGCAACACGGTCCTGCTCAAACCGAGCGAGAAGGACCCCTCATCAGCTGTGTTCATTGCGGAGGTCTTCGCGGAGGCAGGCCTGCCTCCCGGGGTGCTGAACGTGGTCCAGGGCGACAAGGAAGCGGTGGACGTCCTGCTGGAGCACCGTGACGTGAAGGCCGTCAGCTTCGTAGGTTCCACACCCATTGCCCAGTCCATCTACAAGCGCGCCGCGGATCATGGCAAGCGTGTCCAGGCGCTCGGCGGTGCAAAGAACCACATGGTGGTCCTTCCCGACGCCGACCTGGACATGGCCGCCGACGCTGCGGTGTCCGCCGCGTATGGCTCGGCAGGCGAGCGGTGCATGGCGGTCAGCGTTCTGGTGGCGGTGGGCAACATCGCCGACGACCTCGTGGCAGCCATCAAGAGCCGGATGGCGGACCTGAAGATTGGTCCCGGCACGGACCCGTCCTCACAGATGGGGCCGCTGATCACCGCAGAACACCGCGACCGCGTGGCCTCCTATGTGGCCGGGGCGGAAAGCGAAGGCGCCAGCGTGGTGGTGGACGGCCGGGAGCAGCAGTTTGACTCGGACGGCTTCTTCCTCGGCGTCAGCCTGATAGACCACGTCAAGCCCGGCATGAAGGTCTACGACGACGAGATCTTCGGCCCCGTCCTGTCCGTGGTCCGGGCGGAGAGCTACAGCGACGCCGTGCGGCTGGTCAACGAAAACGAGTTCGGCAACGGTACCGCCATCTTCACGCGCGACGGCGGTGCGGCGCGGCAGTTCGAATTCGACGTCGAGGCGGGAATGGTGGGCGTCAACGTGCCCATCCCCGTGCCGGTGGGCACCTTCTCGTTCGGCGGCTGGAAGAATTCCCTGTTCGGCGACACCCACATGTACGGTCCGGACAGCATCCGGTTCTACACGCGCGGAAAGGTGGTGACCACCAGGTGGCCCGACCCGTCCACCTCGGTGGTCGATCTCGGATTCCCGCAGGTGGACTGACTCCTAGCCGTTCATGATGTCGCCGCGGCGGGCCATGTACTCCTCCATGGACAGTTCGCCGTTGCTGTACTGCTGGTCCAGTTCCGCGAGCTTGCGGGCCCGGTAGCCCTGGGGTGCCGACGGCGGCGGGGGAGTGGCGGGCGCAGCCGGCTGTTCAGGGGCGGGATGCTGCACCGGCGGCTGGCCGTACTGGTTGGGCAGTGGTTGCTGGTTGGGGAACGGCTGCGGGTTGTCCAAGGGCTGCGGGTTGTCCAGCGGCTGCGGCCGGTCCAGCTGGCGGAACCCGCCCGCGAAGTAGTCCTGCTGGGTGTAACCGTCACGGGGCTGCTTGCTCTGCGGACCGGCGGAGCCGGGAAACTGCCCGGAACCCGGGAACGGCCCTGCGCCGGGGAACTGTTCGGGGTACCGGCCGGGGAAGCTTTGGTCATAGTTCCGGCGGGCCACCGATTTCCGGTACATCCGCATGGCCACCGGGATCAGGAGTGACAGGATGATGATCCAGAAAAACATGTTGCTCACGGTGCTGCGCCTCTCATGTGTGTCCTTCAAGCTTAGTCCCGGACGGTACCCGGACGGCCGGGAGTCCGGTGAAGGCGGCGTACCGGTCCACGGCTTCCTGGACTGCGGCGGCCAGCGGTGATCCAGTGGTGGCAGCGGCGGGATCATGCAGGCGGATATCCAGTTCGCAGCGGTCCGTAAGCAGCCGGTGCCGCCACGAGCCTGCCGCCCGGCCATCCAGCAGCACCACGTGGATGGGCTCGCCGGCGAAGGGAAAGGCAGGGGCGCCGCCGCCCATATAGTGCCGGGTGGCGAAGTAGCCCATGATGTATTCGTCGTAGCACTGGACCAGGTCGATCCGCGGTCCCGGAGCCGGAGTCCCGCCGGCCTGACTCCCCGGGTCCGCGCCGCCGGCCGCGAAATAATGCTCGACGCCGTCAATCATCGTTGCGGCCAGCGCATCGGGCCGTGCCTCCCTGGCCAGCCGCACCCCCTTCCGGACATCCGTCACCGTCAGTCCCGACCAGCCGGCGCAGTCCTTGGCCGTGGCCGGGCCGCGGCTGGTGAAATAGCGGAAGGCGAGTTCAGCCAGGGCTTCCTCCCGGTCCGGTGCCGGCTGCGGACCGGCCGGAACCCGCTCGTCGAAGACGGCGTAGGTCTGTTTGAGCGCCCCGCCCGGGCTGCGGACAGGCGTCCCGCTGGCCAGGATGCCGCTGACCTCGGCCTGCATGATGATGTAGGCAAGCCGCAGTCCACTGGCCTCGAAGCCGGCTGCCCGCAGCTCTTCCGCGAGTTGCTCGCGGGTCAGGTGGTGGCCGCCGGCGACAGCGCCGGCCAGCACTTCGGCTGTCCGGCCGGCCGTGGCGGCATCGATCCCGGTGCGCCGGTACGTCAAGGCATTGAGCCCGTGGAGCCGCGGGGCGGAGAGGGCCGTAAGCCAGCGCAGGTCCTCGCGGTGGACGAAGTGCCAGGTGGGCCGGAGGATGTGGGTGCGCAGGACCGTCCCGTCGGCCACGGCCTGCTCGATGTCTGCGGCCGTTACAGCGGCACGTCCGGTGGACGAGACGCGCTGCGCCAGGCTCCAGCGGGCATAGGGAAACTCCTGTGCCTGCACCGCCAGGAGCCTGCGGAGGGCCGTCCCGGGGGACCCGGCGCGCGGCTCGCGGAGCATTTGGGCCTGCAGCCTCAGCCGCACCACCTCATCAGGTTCCATGCCCACCGCCTTGGACTGGCCGCCGTCGGGATCGGTCTTCCCGGCCCTATGACCGAAGGGCCGCCCCGGTGTTTCCCGGCGGGCCCTCGCCGGAGCCCAGGGGGACGCCCGGGCCGAAGACGGGACCCGGCGTCGGACGCTTGGCGGTGATGCCGTCACCGGAGGACTGCTGCCGCAGCCGGCGCAGCACCCACGGGACGAAGTATTCGCGCGCCCACACCAGGTCCCCGGACCGCGCCTCCCGCCACGACCGGGGCGGAAGCGGCTTGGGCTGGAGCGGTTCCAGGCCGTGCTCCACGTTCAGGCGTCCAGCACCATCGCCGCAATGGTGTGGTGGCCGAGTGGTGAGAAGTGCAGGCGGTCCTGGTCCCACATCTGGGGGTCGCTGAGCTGCCGGAGGGACCACATGTCCGCAATGATGGCGTCGTGCCGGGCCGCGACGGTGCGCAGGTTCTCGTTGTAGATGGCCACCTTGCTCCGGATCCGGCCGAGCACCGAGGAACCCGTATCAGGGCCATTAAAGAGGACCACGGTGGCGCCGCCCATGGCCAGGATCTGGACCACGGAATCGAGCTTCTCCGCCAGGGCGTCGGGATCGCCGCCGGGCCGGATCAGGTCGTTGCCGCCGGCGGACAGGGTGACGAGGTCCGGCTTCAGCGCCAGGCACGGGGCCAGCTGCTGGTCCACGATCTGCTGCAGCAGCCTGCCGCGGACAGCCAGGTTGGCGTAGGCAAAGTCCGGCTGGCTGCGCCCCAGCTCCTCCGCCACCCGGTCGGCCCAGCCGCGGTAGCCGCCGGGACTGGAGGGTTCGGGGTCGCCGATGCCCTCGGTAAAGGAATCACCCATGGCCACATACCGGGTCCAGGGGTGGGATCCGGCGTGTGCGGGCGGAGTCTGGATGGCACTTGCGTCGGTCACGGTCCTATCCTGCCTTCCGGCCTGCTGGCTACGCGAACGTAGGTTGTTACCTTGGAGTAGCTGATAAGAATGGAAACCATGACTGAAGCCGAAGTATTTCCTGCCCCTGTTGTCCTGTGGTCCCACCCCGAGGACCAGCGAGACGGAAAGCCGTTGCTGGTGCTGCTGCACGGCTACGGCGCCAACGAGCAGGACCTGCTGAGCCTCGCGGACCTGCTGCCGGGGGACTTCGCCGTCGCCTCCGTGCGCGCGCCCATCGCCATGGGCCCCGGCTTCACATGGTTCCCGCTCACCGCGTCCATCGACTACTCCCTGGAGCGGGTCAAGGCGGCCTCGGCCTACGTCCTGGAATGGATCGACGCCATCCGGGTGGGGCACCCGTCGGTGACGCTTCTTGGCTTCTCGATGGGAATGGCCATGGCCACCACCCTCCTGCGGCAGCGGCCCACGGACTTCGCAGCCGTCGTCGGCCTGTCAGGCTTCGTGGTGGACGCCGACGGCGACCCCACCTTCCGGGACGATGAACTGGACGGCACCGTGCCCATGTTCTGGGGCCGCGACCAGCAGGACCCGGTCATCACCCCGGACAAGATCGACTTCACCATGGCGTGGGTCCGCAAGCACGTCAAGCTGACCAAGGTGCTGTACACCGGCATGTGGCACGGCATCAACCAGCAGGAAATCGGGCACGTCGGCGAGTTCCTCACCCACGAGGTCCTGAAGAAGTAAGGCGTACGACGGCGGGCGGCGGCTTTTCCGCCGCCACGTCTGCTGCCGTTCCGGCGCCTCAGGCCTCCGGTGCGACGACCCGTACGGTCTGGTTGTTCACCGTGACGGTGTCGCCGTTGCGCAGCTGGCGGCCGCGCCGGTCATCGATCTCGCCGTTGACTTTGACCAGCCCGTTCTTGATCAGCTCGGTGGCCTCCACGCCGTCCTCCACGAGGTTGGCAAGCTTCAGCAGCTGGCCCAGGCGGATCATGCTGTCGCGGATGGGGACGTCCTCAACGGGGTTGCTCATAGAGCAATAATGCCTGACGTAAGGTGGATTCAATGACCTCCACCTCCCGCCTGCCTGTCCTCGCAGGCCTTCCGCTGGCGGTGGGCGCCGGCCTTGCCATCCCTGTCCAGGGCCGGATCAACGGTGCACTCGGGGCCCGCCTTGGTGACGGCATTGCCGCCGCCGTAGTGAGTTTCAGCACAGGCCTGCTGGTCATGATCCTCATCTCGCTCCTCCTGCCGCGCGGCCGCGCCGGACTGGCCCGGATCCTTCCCGCGGTCCGGTCCAGGGCGTTTCCCCGGATCTACGTCCTGGCCGGGGGCATCGGCGCGCTCTTTGTCTTCGCCCAGTCCTTCACGGTGGGCCTCCTGGGCGTGGCCCTGTTCACGGTGGCCACTGTCACCGGGCAGACGGTGAGCGGGCTCCTCGTGGACCGGCTGGGCCTCGGCCCGGCCGGAAAGAAGCCGGTCACCGGCATCCGGGTCATCGGCTGCGTGCTGACCATCGCCTCCGTCGCCTGGGCTGTATCGCCGCGCTTCGCCGGCTCCGGTGCAACCGGCGACGGCGGCCCGGCCGGACTTCTCCTTCCTCTCCTGCTCCCCGTGGCGGCAGGGTTCCTGATGAGCTTCCAGCAGGCCATGAACGGGACCGCCACCATGCACTACGGAACACCCATCGCGGCCACGCTGGTCAACTTCCTGGCGGGCAGCCTGGTGCTCTGGGCGGCGCTCGGCGTCAAGCTGCTGGTGGCGGGCCCGGGCAATCCGCTGCCGGGGGAGTGGTGGTACTACCTGGGCGGACCCATGGGCTGCGTGTTCATTGGCCTGGGGGCACTCCTGGTCCGCAGCCTGGGCGTGCTGGTGACCGGGCTGGGCATGATCGCCGGCCAGCTGCTCGGGTCCCTCGCCCTCGACGTGGTGTTGCCGGCCCCCGGCACCGTGGTGGCGCCGGCCACAGTCCTGGGCACCGTGCTGACCCTGGGCGCCATCATCCTCGCCACCCTGCCGTGGCCGCGGGGCGCGCTCCGCGGGCGGCGGCCGGTAGGCTAGGACACGCAGCTTTTTCGCATCCCTTCATCCGCCCCGCCCGGCCGCCGGACGTGCCATACCTCTGGTGTTGCCCGGGGCCTGACTAACGCGGACCGCACCCAGCGGCCCGGTAGAAATTGGAGTTACCCCCATGGCAGCAAAATCCGTTCTCGACCAGGTCATCTCCCTCTCCAAGCGGAGGGGCTTCGTGTTCCAGGCCGGTGAGATCTACGGAGGTTCGCGTTCTGCCTGGGATTACGGGCCCCTTGGCGCCGAGTTGAAGGAAAACATCAAGCGCCAGTGGTGGCAGTCCGTGGTCCGCGGCCGCGAGGACGTGGTGGGCCTGGACTCCTCCGTCATCCTGCCCCGCCAGGTATGGGAAGCGTCCGGCCACGTGGAGGTCTTCTCCGACCCGCTGGTGGAGTGCCTGTCCTGCCACAAGCGCTACCGCGCGGACCACCTCGAGGAAGAGTACGAGGAAAAGAAGGGCCGTCCTGCCGAAAACGGCCTCAAGGACATTGCCTGCGCCAACTGCGGCACCCGCGGCGAATGGACCGAGCCGCAGGAATTCTCCGGCCTGCTCAAGACCTTCCTGGGCCCCGTGGCCAGCGAGGAAGGCCTGCACTACCTCCGCCCGGAAACCGCCCAGGGCATCTTCGTGAACTTCAACAACGTGCTCACCACGTCCCGCAAGAAGCCGCCGTTCGGCATCGGCCAGATCGGCAAGTCCTTCCGCAACGAGATCACCCCGGGCAACTTCATCTTCCGCACCCGCGAGTTCGAGCAGATGGAAATGGAGTTCTTCGTCGAGCCCGGCACGGACGAGGAATGGCACCAGTACTGGATGAAGGAGCGCATGGCCTGGTACACCGGCCTGGGCATCCGCGAGGAGAACCTCCGCTTCTTCGAGCACCCGCAGGAAAAACTCAGCCACTACTCCAAGGGCACCACGGACATCGAGTACCGCTTCGGCTTCCAGGGCTCGGAGTGGGGCGAGCTGGAAGGCATTGCAAACCGCACCGACTTTGACCTCTCCACCCACGCCAAGGCGTCCGGTACGGACCTGAGCTACTTCAACCAGGCCACCAACGAGCGGTACACCCCGTACGTCATCGAGCCCGCCGCCGGGCTCACCCGGTCCTTCATGGCCTTCCTGATTGACGCCTACACCGAGGACGAGGCACCCAATGCCAAGGGCGGCGTGGACGTCCGCACCGTCCTTAAGCTTGACCCGCGCCTGGCCCCGGTCAAGGCCGCCGTGCTGCCGCTGAGCCGCAACGAGGACCTGTCCCCGAAGGCCAAGGACCTCGGCGCCCAGCTGCGGAAGAACTGGAACATCGACTTCGATGACGCCGGCGCCATCGGACGCCGCTACCGCCGCCAGGACGAAATCGGCACCCCGTTCTGCATCACCGTCGACTTCGACACCCTCGAGGACCAGGCAGTGACCATCCGCGAACGGGACACCATGAGCCAGGAACGCGTCTCCCTGGACAAGGTGGAGGGCTACCTGGCCGCACGCCTGATCGGGGCCTAGCCATGGCCATCGAATACCGCGAATGGCGCGAAGGCGACGACCTGGCGCTCCTGGAGATCTGGGGTGGCCCGGAAACCGCCCAGGCCCGCCAGTTCCGCGGCGCCCTTGCGGTCTCCTCCAACGGGGGAGCCGGCACCCCGTGGCGCCGCTGCATCGTGGCCGAGGACGTTCTTGACGGCGTCGGCATCCCCGTGGCGGCCGGCGTCGTCTACGAAGCCTCGCTGCACCCCGAGCGGCTGTGGACCTACATCGAGGTGGCCCGGGACCACCGGCGCGCCGGCATCGGTGCCAGCCTGCTGGCCATGCTGCGGCGGGAAGCCGAACACGCGCGTCGGGCGTGACGAAGCTGCGTGCCAAGGTGGAGCCCGGCACCCCCGGTGCAGCCTTCGCGGAGGCCGCCGGGCTGTCGCCCATCCAGCGGTCGCGGCTGGTCATCGTGGAGCCCGGTGCCCTCCGGCTTCCGGTCTTTCCGGAGAAGGACTACGGCGGACGGCCGGTCAGCGGCGAGAACGCCGGATCCGACGTGGTGATGGACCTGGCCACCGGATCCGTGGAGCTGACGGACGTTGTGGGCAGGTACTACACCTCCATCCACGGCTGGG
The DNA here is from genome assembly GCF_000332815.1 of Arthrobacter nitrophenolicus. Taxonomy (GTDB): domain Bacteria; phylum Actinomycetota; class Actinomycetes; order Actinomycetales; family Micrococcaceae; genus Arthrobacter; species Arthrobacter nitrophenolicus. Next base: position 529 of record NZ_AOFD01000073.1, on the reverse strand, counting down.
ATTCGCCCGGCGTGCTGTCCGTGGGGCAGGTTCAGAAGCTGTTCCTGGACGAGCTCACCGGCGCCCACGGCGCCATCGTGCTGCGGGCGCAGCCGGAGTCGGCCTTCGGTGCAGGAGTCGCGCCGGGAAAGAAGGGCCGGATCCGGGCCTTCGCCGTGAGCTATGCGGCACCGGCAACGCCGGAACCCGGGCAGGAGCCGGAGCCGGCGCCAGCGGAGGCTCCCACCGACGTGTTTGTCGGCCATGAGCCGGCCCTTGATGCCGGTGACGCTGCCGAGGCGGTGCGCGACATCCTTTCGCTGATTGCGTACCAGCACCCCGTCATGCTGGAACTGGACGACTCCATGACGGCCCTTCGCGCCGCCGTCGAACCCCTCCTGGAGAGTGGCAAGGCGCGCCTCGCGGCAGCCGAAACGATCGTCGTCTCGGACTGACCCCGCCAGCGCGGCTGACCCGCAGCCAAAGCTCGCGGCGCAATTCCGCGCCGCCGAGGTGCGGGTCAGCCGGCGCTGCGGCGCCCACGACGGCG
>NZ_AOFD01000072.1 GCF_000332815.1 Arthrobacter nitrophenolicus | reverse complement strand
CGGCCCGCTCATCGACGCCGGCGCCCGCGACGACGTCCACGCCCTCGTCACCGCCGCCGTCGACGCCGGAGCCACCGCCGTGACCGGCGGCGCCCTCGTGGACGGCCCCGGGTACTTCTACCAGCCCACCGTCCTGGCCAACGTCCCCAACGACGCAGCGATCCTCGGCCAGGAAATCTTCGGTCCCGTCGCCCCCGTCACGACCTTCACCACCGAACAAGAAGCCATCACACTCGCCAACAGCACCGAGTACGGGCTCGCCTCCTACCTCTACAGCCGCGACTTCAACAAGCTGTTGCGGGTGGCAGAGCAGATCGAATTCGGCATGATCGGATTCAACGCCGGCATCATCTCCAACGCCGCAGCACCCTTCGGCGGCGTCAAACAATCCGGACTCGGCCGCGAAGGCGGAACCGAAGGCATCACCGAATACACCACCACCCAATACATCGGCATCACCGACCCCCACACGAGCTAGGCCGGCCGAAATTTATAACTGGAGAACACTTTAAAGGAGAAACGTGACACGAATTGGAATTGTGGCCGAGTTGGGCCAGGAGACACGGGTGGCTGCGACACCAACCACCGTCAAGCAGTTGCTGGGGTTAGGTTACGACGTTGTGGTTGAGAAAGGAGCGGGAGAGTCCTCGTCGTTCCGCGACGAAGCATATGCCGAGGCCGGGGCGCTGATTGTTGGTGCTGATGAGGCATGGGGCTCCGACGTGGTACTGCGCATCAATCCGCCTACTGAAGAGGAAATCGGCCGCCTGGCTCCTGGTTCCACGCTGATCGGCTCGTTGAGCCCGGGCCTGCGCCCGGAACTGGTGGAGGCTTTGGCTTCGCGTCCGATCACGGCGCTGGCGTTGGATGCGGTTCCGCGGATCTCGCGGGCGCAGTCCATGGACGTGCTGAGTTCGATGGCGAACATCGCCGGGTACCGTGCTGTGGTTGAAGCGGCGCATGAGTTCGGCAGGTTCTTCACTGGGCAGGTGACAGCGGCGGGCAAGGTTCCGCCGGCGAAGGTCCTGGTGGCTGGTGCCGGCGTCGCCGGGTTGGCGGCGATCGGTGCCGCGTCGAGCCTGGGCGCGATTGTCCGGGCTACGGATCCGCGTCCCGAGGTGGCGGATCAGGTGAAGTCGATCGGCGGGACCTACCTCAAGGTTGAGGTGGGGGAGGAGATGAAATCCACTGACGGGTACGCGAAGGCAACGTCCGAGGCGTACAACGCCCGCGCTGCGGAAATGTACACCGAGCAGGCAGCGGATGTGGACATTATCATCACCACAGCCTGATCCCGGGCCGGCCCGCGCCGAAGCTGCTCACCGCCGATGATGTGGCAAGCATGAAGGCCGGCAGTGTCATTGTGGACATGGCCGCAGGGCAGGGCGGGAACGTCGAAGGCTCCGTTGCCGGGAAACGCGTCGTCACTGATAACGGAGTGGTGATCCTGGGCTACACGGATCTTCCGGCCCGTTTGCCGGCCCAAGCTTCCCAGCTGTACGGGACGAACATGGTGAACCTGCTCAAGCTCCTGACCCCGGGCAAGGACGGCCAGCTCCGGATCGATTTTGATGACGTGGTGCAGCGCTCGGTGACTGTGGTCCGGGAGGGGGAGCTGACGTGGCCGCCGCCCCCGGTCCAGGTCTCTGCCGCGCCGGTGGTGAAGCCGGACGCGTCGGCGGCTGCCGGAAGCTCTGAACGGAAGGAAAAGCAGGGCCTTGGCACCGCTGGCAAGGCCGGGCTCTTTGCCGCGGGTATCGCCGCGCTGTTCCTGGTCAGCGCGGTTGCCCCGGCGCCGCTGCCGCAGCACTTCACGGTATTGATGCTCTCCGTCGTGGTCGGCTTCTACGTGATCGGGAAGGTACACCACGCCCTGCATACCCCGCTGATGTCCGTCACGAACGCGATCTCCGGGATCATCGTTGTCGGCGCCCTGCTGCAGGTCACCTCGGAAAACCCGGTGATGCAGGTTCTCGCCGCCGTCGCGGTGCTGCTGGCCAGCATCAATATCTTTGGCGGTTTCGCCGTCACCCGCCGCATGCTCGCAATGTTTTCCCGCGGAGACGGGGCCCGTAAATGAGCGCCGTCACCGAAGCAGCAGCAACACTTACGAGGAGCCTTACCGTGTCCGACACTGTCTCCGGTCCGCTGACCGCCGACACCATTGCCGGAGCTGCGTACATCGTCGCGGCCCTGCTGTTCATCCTGAGCCTTGCCGGGCTGAGCAAACACGAAAATGCCCGGGCCGGGGTGGTCTACGGCATCACAGGCATGGTTATCGCCCTCGCTGCGACCGTCTGGCTGACCGTCCAGGGTGCCTGGGGTTCCGGGCATGGCATCACCGGTCTGGTCCTTCTCCTGGCCGCCGTTGTCGTCGGCGGTGCGATCGGTCTCTGGCGGGCCCGGGTGGTGGAAATGACCGGCATGCCCGAACTTATCGCGCTGCTGCACAGCTTCGTCGGCCTTGCTGCGGTCCTCGTGGGCTGGAACGGGCACCTTGAAGCCCCGGCCCTGTCCGCTGACCTCATGGCCGTCCACCACGCCGAGGTGTTCATTGGCGTGTTCATCGGCGCCGTGACGTTTACCGGCTCCATCGTGGCCTTCCTGAAGCTCTCGGCCCGGATGAAGTCCTCACCGCTGATGCTGCCGGGAAAGAACGCGATCAACCTTGGCGCCCTCGTCGTGTTTGTCGCTTTGACTGTGTGGTACGTCAACGACTCCCAGCTGTGGCTCCTGATCGTCGTGACTGTACTCGCCCTGGGGTTGGGCTGGCACCTGGTGGCCTCCATCGGCGGGGGTGACATGCCCGTCGTCGTCTCCATGCTCAACAGCTACTCCGGCTGGGCAGCAGCCGCCGCGGGCTTCCTGCTGAACAACGACCTGCTCATCATCACCGGCGCCTGGTCGGGTCCTCGGGTGCGTACCTGTCCTACATCATGTGCAAGGCCATGAACCGCTCGTTCATCTCCGTGATCGCCGGCGGCTTCGGCATCGCAGCACCCGCCAGCAAGGGGGACACGGACCAGGGGGAGCACCGTGAAATCACGGCCGAAGCGACAGCGGAAATGCTGGCCAACGCCTCGTCCGTCGTCATCACACCCGGTTACGGCATGGCAGTGGCGCAGGCCCAGTACCCCGTCGCCGAACTCGCGCACCAGCTCCGCGAGAAGGGCGTGAACGTCCGGTTCGGCATCCATCCCGTCGCCGGGCGCCTCCCGGGTCACATGAACGTACTGCTCGCCGAAGCCAAGGTCCCGTACGACATCGTCATGGAAATGGACGAAATCAACGACGACCTGGGCGACACCTCCGTGGTCCTCGTCATCGGCGCGAACGACACCGTCAACCCCGCGGCGGCCGAAGACCCGGGTAGCCCCATCGCCGGCATGCCTGTCCTCCGCGTCTGGGAAGCCGAAAACGTCGTCGTGTTCAAACGCTCCATGGCCGCCGGCTACGCCGGCGTCCAGAACCCCCTGTTCTACCGCGACAACTCCCAAATGCTCTTCGGTGACGCCAAACAACGCGTCGAAGACATCCTCAAGGCCTTCTAGAGGCGGCTGAGGGGCGGGCGCTGAGAAGTTGCTGCGAACGCACCGCACAAGTGTGGGCGCGGAAGGACGACACGCAATCCTGCAGTAGCGTCAGCGGCCTTGCAGGCTCACCAATAAGCAAGCCCTCTGCGGGATACCGCAGAGGGCTTCGCTGGTGGGCAGGTGGCACTACCTTCATGCCGTAGGCCCCGGCTCGAAACAAGGGTGCCTTGCGACGCCCTGCCGAGGCCCGCGCTCTATAACGGACGATGGTCTGAAGCGACATGCCCCAACTCACATGACCCTGCGGCCGTGGATTATCAGCGCGTGCGGCGTTTTGATCGACGACCCGTAACATGCTCCGGCGAACCACTACTTACTCCAGGTTATATCTACTAACTTCGTCTTGGCGTTACTAAACCCTCTTTCCAATAACTGCCATTTCCCCGTTGACTTTGTGCGCCGGCTCACTGATACTAACTTGTGAGAGCATCAAGAAAGTCTGGAGCACGGGCGGACACAATCCCATGCTGGCTGCCTGAACCAGCGAGGTATGGAAACTCAATGGTGAGGAAGGCCCGACAAGCGCTCAGGTATAAGAATCTCTTTCACCCTGCGCAAGATGGGCTGAAGTTACCGGCAGACCACCCCGTCACTCGTTTTCGCCTGATGGCAAGGACCGGAAAACACGCCTGGTCGGGTTGATTGCCCCCGGAGCCGCTCGTCCCGGGCAGCTCATCCTCGCAAGTGGGGCGGGGACGCACCAACAATTTCATGGCAAAGATTAGGAAAAAACATGAAGAACAATCAACGGCGATTGCTGGCCGTTACCACCTTCGCGGCGGTTGCAGCCTTGGCGCTTACATCGTGCGCGGACCAGGGAGCGGCAGGCGGGGGATCCTCCGCAGATGGCTCGCTTCCCGGGGTGATCAAGCTGGTCGGCGTCCGGGACCAGACCGGCCCGGTTGCCTACTCTGGGATCGGCGCTGCTGAAGGAGCAGCGCTGGCAGCAGAGCAGATTAACCAACAGAAGTTCCTCGGCGAGGGAGTGACGCTTGAAATCACTGAACGCGACGCCGCATTCAATCCCCAGCTGGCTGCAAGTGAAGTGACGGCGGCTCTTGCCGACCCGGCGACAGCCGCCATCCTGGGGCCAATGATTTCCAGTGAAGCGCTGGCGGTCGCCCCGATCGCACAGAACGCGGGCATTCCGATCGTCTTCACCCAGTCCGGTGTCTCGGGGCTCCTGACCGGGAATATGCACTTCCGTGCCTCAGCTCCGACATCCTCTTACTTCCATCTGCTGACCGATCACATCGCTGCCTCGGGCGCCAAAACTGTTAATGTGCTGAATTCCTCTTCAAACCCTACGTTCAATGAGCTCGGCAAAAAGGTACTTCCCGATCTTCTCAAACCAGCTGGCGTGGAAGTCACCCAGTCTTTCGAGTTCGAGGCCAATGTCAGTGATTTCCAAGCGTCCGTAAGCAAGGTGGTTCAGGAAAACCCCGATGCTGTGGTCCTGACGCTGATCGGACCGCAGGTGGCAACTGCGACGGTGCAGCTGCGGAAGTCCGGCTATAAGGGAGCGATTTACACCCTGTCCGCAGTGGTGCCGAACGCCCTCGTTCCTGCCGGTAAAGACGGTGAAGGCGTGATCTATGCCACTACCTTCAGCGTCGCCCAGCCGACCGAAAATGTGAAGGCATTCGTTGAGGCGTTCAAGCAGAAATTCGGTCACGAGCCCAACCTTTTCGCGGCTGAGGCCTACGACCAGGTGTGGTGGATCGGCAGGGCGATCAAGGAATCTGGCTCAGCAACCAGGCAGGGCATCGCTGAGGGACTCACCAAGGTTGGCAACCAGGGCTTCCTGGGCGCCCAGGGACAGCTCACCTTTGAGGCGGGGCACGATGTTCGGGTCGAAGGAGTCCTTGTGGAGTGGAACGGCGCCGGGGAATCTCTGGTCGTCGATTAGCTTCGGCGCCGGGTTATCGGCCGTCTACAACTTTGAAGGATGTACGCCATGTTGCTACAGGACCTGTTGAATGCCACGGTTCTAGGTTCGATCTATTTGCTGTTCTCGATGGGAATGGCGTTGACCTGGGGAACCATTGGGATCTTGAATTTTGCCCACGGCGCAGTGTTTATGTTTTCGGCGTTCGTTGCGCACCTGATGCTGAAGTTATTGCCGCTTCCCGGAGCGGTGCTCATCGGGCTCGCGGCGGTGACCGGCGCCTTATTGTCAGTTCTCATTCAAAAACTCGTCTTCGCTCCGATCTCCAAGCGAGCGAAGAACCATCGGGCTGCAGAGATCCAGATCCTGATCGGTGGAATCGGAGTTGCGGCGATTTTGGTCAGTACCGTCGAGATCGCTACCCGGAACAGCGCCTTCAGCTTTGGTGAGGCCGCGTCCTTGGGCCCGGGCACCGTGGAGGTGGCCGGGCTGAGGATCGGGAGCACCGTGGCCACCGTCCTGGCCTTGGCTTTGATCCTGGGCGCTGGCTCATCTGGTGGATGAAGAAGTCCCGACGCGGCCTGGCCCTGCGGGCGATCGGAGTGAATCCGGAAACCGCCTCGCTCATGGGCGTCAATCAGTCCCGGCTTGCCGTGGGCACCATGGCGGTCGGGGGAGCCCTCGCGGGCCTCGCCGGGGCGATGTTGACCCTGCATCTGGTGGCACTTTCACCCCAATCCGGCGACGGGTTTCTCATCAAGGCTTTTGCCATCATCGTCCTGGGAGGGCTGGGAAGCATGACCGGCGTTGTCTTGGGCAGCTTTGTCCTCGCCTTTTCGGAAACCTTCGTCATCCTCTATGGGTCTGGATCGTGGGCCAGCGCGGTGTCCTTTGGATTGATTTTCTTGTTCCTGCTTGTTCGCCCGCAGGGCATTCTTGGAAAGCTCGAGGTGCGCCGCACATGAGTCAGTGGTTTGCGTCCAATTTCGTTCTGATCCAGGGCACGTTCATCACGTTGCTTACGGTACTCAGCATCCAATTCCCGATGCGGATGGGCGTTTTGTCCTTCGCCGGCGTCGGCAGCTTTGGAATCGGGGGCTACGTCTGCGGCATCGCCATCGCCCGGTTCGGCTGGACCACCTGGCCCGGACTGCTGCTGGGCATTGCGGTCTCGGCCGTCGTCGGATACCTGCTCGGACTGATGGTTCAGCGGCTGACCGGCCTGTATCTTGCCATGGCCACAGTCGCTTTCGTGTTGATTATCGGTGTGCTTGCCGGCAACGGCGGTGAGTTCACCGGCGGGCACACGGGCTTGTATGGGGTCGTGGGCACCCTGAATCTGCTGCATATCGTCCTCATAACGGTTCTCGTTGTGGCCCTCATAGCCTGGTCCGAGTCCGGCGCGATGGGACGCCGGGTCGAGGCGGTAGCTAACGATCCTGAACTTGCTTCTTCAATGGGCATCCACGTGGCACGGTATCGCCGTATGGCGTTCCTGGTCAGCGGCGCCCTGGGCGGCTGCGCCGGCGGCATGCAGGTGCTGGTGGCGACCACTATCCAGCCTGAGGCAGTCGGGTTCCACCTTGTAGTGACAGCGCTGACCATCATCATTATCGGCGGATCGGGTTCGTGGATCGGGGCCCTGATAGGGACAGTAATCTTCGTGTGGCTGCCGCTGCTGCTGGCAGCCGTCGGGGAATGGCGCAACGTGGTCTATGGAGTCATCGTTGTCGTCGCTGCGATTTACCTGCCTGGTGGAATCTACAGCGTGCTCAAGGATCTTTTCCGGAGATATCGGGAAAAACCACAGACGCGTCCGCGGCAGGACGAGGAAAATAAGGTACCCGCGCTGCTGCAGGCGTCGGAACCGGCCGGAACATCGGCTACTACAGGGAGCAAACCCCAATGACGACTTCGAACAGCGGATCACTGGGCGGGCAAACGGTTCTTGAGGCCCGGGACGTGGCCGTCCATTATGGCGGCATCAAGGCAGTAGACGCTGAACATCAGTTTGCCCGCGGGAAAAATTGCCGGCATTGTCGGACCGAACGGGTCGGGGAAGAGCACCCTACTCGCAGCGCTGACCCGGTTGGTTCCCTTGACGCGCGGGGAATTGATCCTCGGGGGCCGGCCCTACCACCATAAAGCACCGCATGTGGTTGCCCGTCACGGCGTTAGCCGCACGTTCCAGACAGTCCGGCTGCTCGCGGACCGGACTATCCGCGAAAATATCGCCCTTGCAACTGACGTGCGGCGCGTGGACAAACCGCCCACCAGAAAGCAGCTAGAGGAACAGATCGATGTCGCCATCGAGCGGACGGGGCTGGGCAGCTCCAAAAGCGCAGGCCGGATGAGGTCTCCTACGGGGTGCAACGCAAAGTTGAAATTGCCCGGGCCATCGCCAACAACCCCACAGTCCTGCTCCTTGACGAGCCCACCGCAGGAATGAACAGGCAAGAGCGCAACCAGATTTCCGAACTAATGGTGAAGCTGCGCCAGGACGGTCTTACCCAACTCCTCATTGAGCACGATGTGCAGATGATGGTCGATACCTGTGACTACCTCTACGCCATGAACTTCGGTGTTCTGATTGCCGAAGGCGAACCGGAGTCGGTCATTAAGGACGCCGCCGTCCAGGAAGCGTATCTCGGAACCCGGGGGAGCAAAAAGCATGCTTGAAATACAAGGTCTGCACGTCAGCTACGGACACGTCGAAGCTGTCCGAGGCGTCACCCTTACCGCAACCCCGGGCCGAATCACCTTGGTCCTTGGTCCGAACGGGGCAGGCAAAACAACCATCCTGCGGGCCGTCTGCGGCCTGGTACAGCCGAAATCAGGAACCATCAGCCTGGACGGACGCCCGATCACTGGTCTCCGGGCGCATCAAGTCGTCAAGAGAGGCCTCGTCATGGTGCCGGAAGGAAGGCGTATCTTCGCTCCACTCACGGTCGAGGAAAACTTGAAAATCGGTGGCTATACTGCATCAAAGGCAGACGCGGCGGAAACGATGAACTCCGTTTTGACTATGTTTCCGATCCTGGCTAAGCGCAGGAAAGGAGCCGCCGGGCTGCTCTCGGGCGGCGAGCAGCAGATGCTCGCCTTCGGACGTGCCCTGATGTCACAGCCCAAAGTCATGCTAATGGACGAGCCCTCCATGGGCCTCGCGCCAGCAGTAGTGGATCAAATCCTCGAAAGCGCCCGCCACATCGCCGATACGGGCATATCCATCCTCATGGTCGAACAGAACGCCGACGCCGGACTCCAAGTGGCCGACGAGGTCGTAGTGATAGAGCGTGGTGAGACTGCGTTCCAGGGAACAGCGGACCTGGCAACATCCCATGCTTCCGTAGTACGCGCGTTCCTGGGCGAATCAGCCTCATCAACGACGAAGCCGATATTTGAGTGTTTTGAGAAACCCGCCGGCAGGCGCTTTCTGGGAGTTCTGATCGCGAACAGTGAATCTGGGCTTCGTTGTGCAGCATGGAAAGCGGCCCAGCGCGCACAGGTGAACCGGATCCTAGGTCGGATTGGCCACCTAGCGTAAGCGGCACGGCCTGAGGGCGGTATGTTCACGGGCTCCCGCCCTCGCGTTCTGCCGAGTTCCGTGCGGTGTCAGAACCGAACATAAGCCCTATAAATATGCTTCTTCCCATGTAGTTCCCGAGGAGGCAGGCAGCGGTGAAACGCCGAAGAACATCGCGAACGCGAATTCCGCCGTGTCCGGATGGCGTGTCCTAGGGCGCTACCAGAAATTGTCCGGCGACGTCGATGTCAATACCGAGACATTCGAGGAGTTGGGGTGTGAGCACTCTTCGACGATGCGGTTACTGGGCTCATCCGTCATCTCGTCATCGATCCCAAATAGCGGCGGCCCACGACTTTAGCGGGACCTGGTAGGCAATAATGGGGCCGGGCCGTTCGACCTCCAGCAGCCTGACGCCGGCTTTGGCGAGGAGCTGAGCAGGCCAGCGCCGCCGGACCCGGCGCCCTGGATGCGCCGATCCACCCAGGTCACCAGACTTTCCGATCCAGGTGAGCACCGCCCGGTATCCGGTGCGGGTGTCGCTAAGCTCTTGGTGCCCAACATTGTTATCCGGCGTCAAAAGTAGTCCGAGTCGCTGGATGTTGGAGTTCTGGTCATGTCGTTTTCCTCCGGTCCCCGCGGGCTGCAAGGGCGAGGCCCCGCATGAGATGCCGACCAACCTATGAAGAGACTCTGGCGCAGGTACTTCATATGCAACAGCGGCGGCGTGGCGTAGCGCTCCACCGGTAGTCCTCCGGGACTGATACATCGTGAAAAGATAACAGCTATCGCTCGGAGTGGGAGTCAAGAACCCCTGGCCACAGTCGGCACCAGCATTATGTCGTATCCTCACCGCATCGAAGTTCAAGTTAGATGTTGGTGTTGGTGTGTGCTCTCGGGCAGAAGGTGGGTAGCGTTGTGTTGGTGGAGATGATTAGTTTGTTGGTTGTGGTTGGTTTATGACGGTGGAGGCGCGTCCGCGTCGTGCTGCTCATCGGCCGTCGCGGCGGCAGGAGATTATCGAAGCTGCGATTGTTGTTTTTGCCCGGAAGGGGATATCGGCTTCTATTGCCGAGGTGGCGCAGGAGACGTCGATGAGTCTGGCGTCGATTTATTATCACTTCAAGGGCAAGCCTGAGTTGTTCACTGCGTGTGTGTCTGAGGTCAGTCGCAGGATCATGAATGCGACGAGTTCGCAGGAGCCTCCGGAGAAGCTTTTGCAGACCCGGGAGGCGGTGAATCTGGTGTGGACCTGGGCTGAGCATCACCGTGAGGAGGCCAGGCTTTTGTATGTGTGGGCTGTTGCCGGTCCTCCTGAGGCCAAGGCGGTTCGTCACCGGTTTGAGGAGTTTTACGTGCGGCGGGCGCGGCGGCGTATGCGTCGTGTTGGGGGATCCACGCCGCTGGATTTTGCGGTGGAACGGTTGGCGTCCAGGACGTACATGTCGTTGGCGATGGGTGTCGCTGAGGCCTGGGTGGAGGGACATCCTCTGGGAGGAACGTTGGACCAGCACCGGATCGCGGCGGCACTTGCTGAGGTGAGTGTGCGGGTTACTGGAGTTCCCTGAGAACCAGGCGCAGGGTCAGATCAACGAGGGGCACGGCTTCGATCAAGAACGTCGTCCCAACACCGACGGTCCAGAACTGGGTGCGCTGATCCGGCGGCGATGGCCGCCCCTGCTGGCAGACTGCTGGTGCGATGAGGTGGTGGAAGGAGCTCTAGGCTTGTTCTGGGAGTGACCTCAGTGGTGGCACTCGAAAATTGCCGCTGCATGACCGTTCGCAAGGAACCGCAACGGCCATTTTATGGTGCCGCAGTCCCTGATAGTCCAACAATTCGTTCGGTCTGGGAGAATAAGCCCCGGCGACGTTCAGGACATCCTGATGCGAGTCTGGGGGCAATTTGTGCACATTCGTTCCCGCGGTGCCTGCACTTCGGGCCTTGCAATACAAGCTAGGTCTCCTGACGACGACTTCCCCTGCCGCTGGTCCAAAGGCCACCGAACGCGGTCGGCGCGCTAGGCTGGACTGTCACCTCAATGGTTGCAGCAAGCCCGTCATGCTGACGCAACTGGCGCAAGCGGCCAGCGCCTCACTGAATGACAGCAGTGGTACCGCGGTTACGGAGGGCGGTATCCGATGGCTGCAGACGAGTTAGCCTCGTAATTGCGGACACGGTCGGGGCGGGTGGGTGCCGGCCCAGACCACAAGTAACAGTTTGAGTTGGTCCGGAAGGTTGTGCATCCGCGCTCATTCCGCCGTGGGAGCAGTTGACCGCGTAATCGTCCGGGTCAGCAGTCTGTTGTATGTGGCATCGGGATGCGTTGCCCGCCGCCTTACGTATAGTAAGCATTCGATACCTGCCTCAGCATCCTTCGCGCGTGTGCCAGCCCGCCTAACATTACCGTTGACTTACGAACGGTGGCCGTGCTGAAATAGTAATGCAACTCACTAAAGCAAGGATGCGCAGTTGCGGCCTTTATACCAGGCCCGCTCGACCTCCCGCGCGCGGATAAAGGATTCGGGATCGCCAAATAACCGCCCGCAGCGTGGGGTTACTACACATCGATTCCACATTAATGACTGAGACACAGTCGTCTTAGAAGGAGGCTCTGCGTATGTCCTTTTCCACTGCCGGAACGAAGATAGCGGTAGCCAACGGTGGGGGCAGGCCTGGCGGGGATCTGCCCGGTACGTATCGGGATATGACGTCCTTAGCGGGATACGTCTGGAAGGAAGTGCCGTATGACGACTGGGTCGAATTGAACCAAGGCGACAGGGTCCGGGTGAGGCGCCCAGGCGGACAGGTGCACTCTGCGCGTGTGGACGACGTCGCCGAGGACGCATCCTATTTTTGGGTGTGGCTTGATCAGGCTAGAGGACGAGTGCTGATTTCAAAGGGCGATGGGTCAACCGTTTGGCGATAGGAGTCGCTATGGGGTTAGAGGCGGGGAATTATGCAGACATATGGTTCTTGAATTGGGCGGCAAGGAAGTCGTGCTGCATTGCCCGCAACGTTTTCCTGAATCCCGGTCGGGGAGTGCTTCATCTGACGATTGACTCGCATCCTGATGAACTGATGGAGGATCGCTTTGAAGCGGAGCATCCAGCACTGATGGCGGTACCGACACGCATATCGCGAGGGGCAGGCCACCATTGAGGGTGTGGATCGCAGTCGGGAGATCAACTCCACCATTACGGAGTCCTAAACTGCTGCTAGCCCCCTTCACTGTTCCTGTTGTGCAACACAACCCGCTACGTGCACGAAGGGCGAAAGAAAAGAGCTCCGTGAGCTGCGGTCTGACGGGTTCTCCCAGAGGTATCTGATCCCCGAAGATCCGCCTGACAACCTGGTCTCCGAGCAGGCGAAGCTCCGACAGCGGCCGTATCAGATGCGCGCGCACGTCGATTCTTGGATCGTACGAGAATTCACCAGTCTGTGAGATGCGCGGCCATCCCGTCACGTGCCTGCTATCCGGCTGTTCACCTTTACTCAACGTTCCTCTCTGCAGAGGAATTTATGGACTACTTCGCCAAGAACTACCTTCGAACTGACTCATTTACATACATTTATCGTTCGATTTGATTCGAAAATTGGCGTAATGGTCTGAATAATTTTCGCGAAACCATTGCTTTACGTACGATCTCCGTGCTCAACTCGCAGTATTCATCATGAAGGGACGTAATTTTGGAAAATGTAAAAATTGAGGCTGCTCCGTTGACGACAGAGGAGCTCACTCAGCTACGTGGCATCCTCGAGCGCGACGCGATCAGGCGGGTTGTTGAGGGCTATGTACGAGGCATGGATCGTTGTGATGAGGCCAGTGCACGCGCAGCGTACTGGGATGACGGGCGTGACAACCACGGCTTGTTTGATGGCAACGCCCAAGAGTTTTTGACCTGGGGGCTGGGACTCGCCAAGGAGTACTCTGGCCACCAACATGTCCTCGGTCAGTCCGTCATCGCAGTCGACGGCGACCGGGCATCTGCCGAGACTTACTTTGTGCACTACGCAGAGCGGGGGCGGTCGCCGCTCCCGAACGTCGTCACTGCACTCGCGGGCCGCTATGTCGACCTACTCGAACGACGTGACGGCGAGTGGAAAATCCTCGATCGGGTCGTCGCCATTGACTGGAGCACGGTCTGGCGCTCGGACGAGCGGTTCCCGGGGGTGGAATCCTTCGTCCCCGGTCGCTGGCACCCAGACGATGCGATCTACAAGAAGCCGCATTCCTTGGCTTGAGCTTCGATCGGCAGTGACGATGCTGCCCCACACATGTCCTTTGCGTAGGGAGAAGAGGGCGGCCTCGTAGGCAGCTCCCCGAAAGGCAGACAATTGAAACAGTCCGTCTTTCGGGGAGCCGTTCAGTCGAAGCCCGGGCGTATGCCCGCGGCAGCCGGGATGCTTCTATATACGTCAAGCCGATCTTGTTCGATCGGCGAACGCCTAACGGCCGCTTCTCTTGAGGCGCGCGCTTTATCCTGGTTTGGTCGAGGACGCCTGAACATCGTCATGCCGATTCGGTATTGCTCCGGCCGCTAAATCGGAACGACGCGTTCACCGCGAGAAAAGTAAGGACGAAACAGCCGGCCGTTACTAGCCCTGAATGGGGCGTCGTCACGTCAAAGGGAATGCCGTCGACTGTGCCAACTTGGCGCTCCGATATGTTGAAGCCCGAAATCAAGAGCCCTGCTCCCGCTGCCGCAATGCAAATGTACAGTCGCCAGTTTCCCAGCCACCACCGGCTCAACCGGCGGTTCAGGCGAACAGGAAGGCCAAGCGCAACCCCTACCCCCATGACGAAAATAGGACCGACCACGAGCAAGATGACGGCGCCCAAGAACTCATATATAGGGCTGACCAACATTATGCAGACAAACCACAGAACGGTAAGGAATGGATACGCGATCGCCAGTTGGCTGATCGGGGCCATGTCAAGCGCGTGTTGTGGGTCGCACCCAGACGCCCCGCGCCGCCGCCTGTGTTTCGGTGCGCACTCGTGGCCGCGCATGTGAGTCTGACTGTTCCCCCATCCCGTCATTTATGCAGGAGTTATTCGATCCGGCGCGCGCGTACATGATCTTTTACCAGGCGCAGATTAGCTTCTTGAGTGACGGTTTTGACCGCGGTGGGATCAGGCACCTGTTAAATTTCCTCGACTGTCCGTGGTTGAATCAACGCGTGATCCTGACACTGAAAACCATGCCTGATCATGGCTGAGAAGTTGCGACCACCCCTTGACGAGTTTCTGACCGGGGAGCTCGACGAATTCGTCCGGGTTCAGCTCCTCACAGCGATCGATCAGTTGCGGACTGGGCGTCGATACTTCACGTACAACGCCTTCAATGTGTTGCTCGATGCGGAACTAAACACAGCGACAGTTGAAGATGAGTTCGACGTTGATCGCCAGAGCACCGTCGCGCTTGAGGAATTCCGTAGGCTTCTGGGAGTCGTCGAGGGTTCTTAATCGCATGGTCTTACGGGTATCCCTCACTTGAGGTTAGTTCTCTCTGGCGGGAAGCATGCACTGCTGTGATAGCGCCCGGTGGCGGTAACCACGTAGACCCGGACGGGCTGCCCCACTCGAACCCTAAAGGTCTAGTAAGAGGGCGCGTGACCGCTGAGAACCTCGCCAGCTGTACTGAGGGTTCGAAAGATCTGTCGCGTGATGTAGCGCTTCAAGCTCCGGATGATTTCCTTCTTGTTCCGCCCTTCACGCGTTCGGCGGACCACATATTCCCTAGTCTCCTGGTGCCAGCGCATTCTGACGACAGCAATCGTGTGGATGGCCTTGTTCAGTTGACGATCCCCGCCTCGATTTAGCCTGTACCTGGTCGTTCCCCCTGATGAGGCTGGGATTGGGCAGGTGCCAGCAAGGGCTGCCAAGGCGGCCTCGGAGCGGACGCGGCCTGGATGTGACCAAGCGGTAAGAATCGCTGCGGCGCTAATCGGGCCCACACCTGGCATGTCCAGGAGTGCGTGGCTGGTTTGCTGGACCAACAGAGCCATATCAGCGCGATTCTGTTCGAGCTGGTCGTCAAGCGCGAGGATTTGTTTAGCCAAGCGAGTGGCTTCCGAGCGACTCACCCGCGTGCCGACACCTTCATCCCGCGTCCTCCATGCTGCGATGGTTTCGATTGTTTTGGGAGTCAACGACTTACGTAAATCAATTCCTAGGTCGACGACTCGCAGCAGCGCGATCAACGAATTGATAGCCGCGGTTCGTTCGCGGACCATTGAAGTTCTGGCTACGGTGAGAACCCGTAATGCCGTGTGGTGTTGGCCAGCACGTGGTTCCCGAAGCTCATCCGTCTCGATTTCTAGGACAGCCCTCGCGGCCCGAGCTGCGTCGATACTGTCTGACTTGCCCCTTTTTCGACCAACTCGACGTTCCGGAAACGGCGCCTCGATAACTCGGAAGTCCGACTCCGTTGCCAGCTGCCGAAGTTTGGCACCGTATGATCCAGTTCCTTCCATGGAGACCAGTACTCGCGACTTATCGCAGGTGCTGCGACGAGATATCCAGCGCAGTGCCCGATTCATCCCAGCGTTCGTTGACGGGAACGTTTCGTTGGCAACCTCAGCTCCAGTTACCGCGGAAATGATGGCCAAAGTATGCGTTCTTGAATGCGTATCGATGCCAACAACAAAGTCATAAGACTGCGCCACTACTGCCATTTGTACCTCCTGCAGTTCCTTCGGATCATTACGGGTATCAGCGGAATACAGCGAGGCAAGTCTGGGATGAGCCACAACCTCTGAGACTGGGCAGGCTTCTAATCAAGCCATCGCAGTAGACAGAACCGATGCTGGACTCCAGATGAACGGGCAGATCCCTGCTAACGCACCTTTCGATCAAACCAAAGGGCAAAACGACACAAGGGCCACGTCCGTCCGAAGTCACAGCACCAGCCTGCCAGCCAGTCTCGGACCGGCTGTCAATAACACTCCCAGACGACACATCGGGAGCGATCTGGTTGGTGATTAGTGCAGAGAACAGGAAGGCGGAATGGGAGCTCACCTGGGAAGGTAGTGCGACAGCTTGACCTACGGGAAGGTCATTGATGTCACCACCGCTTCTTGGCTTTCTCCGGGTGCGCGCCGAAATCGGGTCGCCATCTTTGGCTCAAGAATTTTTACCGAGGGGTCAAGGACGGCACGCTGACGAGGCGCGCGACCACGTTCGCAACCACCCTGAATCCCTTTCGCGATCTCGACTGGGTCGCCCCAATCGGATTTCACCATTGTGCGCGTACACCAGCATGACGTGGCCCTTTCCCATTAGGCCGGAGAAGCTAAGGCACAATCGAATTTGACCGGGCGGCCGGGGCATCAAGGCCGCTCTCCCGGAGAAGTCCGACTAGGCAGCCATCGGAAGGGCTCCGCTGGCGGGCGTCCGTCAGCACTCGAGAAGCGAGGTCCATAACGGCCGCAACGTCGCACAGGTATCCAGTTGGTTGAAAGACTGTTTGTCGTGGACTTCCCGACCGGGTCGACATGCGCTTCACGGATGCCGTTCGGAGTTCACTTTGTCCGACCCGCATGGCGGAACTCAGGACTGCTCCTTTGAAGGTGTATATGAGGAGCAGTGGACCGGTCTTTTCTTACCCAACCCCAGACACGCCTTCCTCCCACTCATTCATAAAAGGGACGAGTCAGGGCATTATCGTGGCTGGCGTCCACAGGGAGTTTCTCTCTTGGTCGGTAATCGTCGTCCTGGGAACAGAGACCGCCCTGTTGCGCGGTACCGGTGTCCGGCTGCGGCTCCTCAATATCCGGCTTCACCCGTCCGGGCACCGGTACTGCATTCTGATAAGTCAAAGCAGCCAAGTGCGTCGAGTGGCAGGGTGTCCACGAGTAGGGGGGAGATTGCGTTGTGGCCTGGCTGGCTTTGGACCTCGTCGTGCGATGGACTTCTGCCTGAGTGGTTCAGGTTTGTTTGTTGCTGGTAGGCCGGGGACTATTCGGTGCCTGGGGTTGCCCGCAAGTCGTGGACAGTTGATCAGGCGGCTTTTGTCGTCTGATGGTTTCTCGTGGTGAGGAATTGTTTGTGTTCCACTGGTGTGGTGTAAGCCCAGGGCTGAGTGCAGCCGGGCTCGGTTGTAAAACTCCTCGATCCAGCGGCCGGTCGCCCTGATCGCTTCGTGCCTGGTGGCCCAGTGCCGGCGGTCGTAGAACTCGGTCTTCAGGGTTGACCAGAAGGATTCCTGCATCGCGTTATCCCGGCAGACGCCTGTCCGGCCGACGGACTGCTGAACGCCCACTCTGGTGCAGACGTCGTTGAGTTGGGCGGAGGTGTACTGGGTGCCGCAGTCGGCATGGAAGACGACTCCGGCGGGTCCGCCGCCGCGCAGGATGTAGGCCAAGCGCAAGGCCCGTTCGACTAGGCTGCTGGTCTGGGACGAGTTCAGGGCCCAGCCGATCACGGGCCTCGAGCAGGCGTCCCGGACGGCACACAAGTACACCCAGCCCTCGCCGGTGCGCAGGTAGGTGATGTCCGAGATCCAGACCGCGTCCAGAACACCCGTGTCCCATCTCCTTGCGACCAAATCCGGGGTGGAACGCATCCGGGTGTCACCGATCGGGGTCACCGGCCGGAAGAGGCGCGGGGAGACCCCTTCCAAAACCTGCCGGCGCATGGACGCGGCCACTGTCTTCCGGTCAACACAGGTCCCGTTCCTGGCCAGCTCGCATGGACCCGCGGTGAACCATAGGTCCAGTACGACTTGGTGTGGGCCTTTCCCACTTTCTCGTCCAGGGCCACCCGCTCCACCGCACGTACCGAAACCTCGGACTGGATGCGCGTGCGCCAGGCGTAAAACCCGGATACTCCCAGAAGCCTGGCCATGCGCTGGATCGGGTAGTTGGCCTTCTCGGCCTCCATTAGTTCGAAGCATTCCGATTCTGCTTCTTGGAGGCGAAGAAGCCCGCAGCTTTTCCCAGGAACTCGTTATCTATCTTCAACTGAATGTTCTCGCGCCGCAGACGCTCCAGCTCAGACTTCTCCGACTCCGCCGCAGCGAACTCCTCCGGAGCGGCCGAGCGCGGGCGCTCCTGCCCAACCCAGCGGCCCAGCAACTGCTCTCCGAGCCCGAGTTCCCTGGCCACCTGCGCGATCGGCCTGCCGGTATCGATACCCAGTCGCGCGGCCTCCCGCCGGTACTCCGGAGTGAATGTACGTCGTGTCGTGCTCACACGAACACCTTCCCGCAGGATCCCAGGATCCCGCTACTTCAGGTGTCCACCAACAGATGTTAACCCCAGTGCCGTGGCGAGGGCGACGGCGAGGGGAGGGGGCGGCGGACATTGC
>NZ_AOFD01000071.1 GCF_000332815.1 Arthrobacter nitrophenolicus | reverse complement strand
GGTGGCCGGGGAATGGTGCGCGGAAACAGACGGGACGGCGGCGGTTGCGGGCGTGTGGTCGGTTGCAGGCGTGTGGTCGGTTGACCGCGGCGGGACAGCCGAGGATCCGGCACCCGCGCCGCCGAAGAGCTTGCCGCCGGCGGCACCGAGCAGCTTCCCCGGGCCGGGCTTGGCAGCGGACTCCGGCCTGGGTTCCTTGGGTGTACGCGGCTTCTGGACCGGGACAGCGGCTTCACGGGCCACCACGTGGGCCGGCGCTTCGGCGCGGCCCTGGAAATCACCCTTGAGATACGGCAGGAAGCGGCCCAGCACGGTTGCCGCGAAGAGGACCAGGGAGCCGATCAGGCCCACAAGCAGGCTTGGCACATAGGCGCCTGCGACGGACAGGAAGAAGAAGGCGACGGCGAAGCAGGCCACCACGGAGCCGAACTGGTCGATGGACAGGGAACCGACGCGGATCCTGGTGGCGGGCGCGAGCCGGCGCGCGGCGAAGAGGGCACTGGCGATCAGGGGAAGGATGATCCCGAGCCCCAGGAAGAACAGGTTGTTCAGGTTCCACAGGTTGTACCGGCCGCCGAAGATGGGCAGCAGGGAGGCGATGAACAGGATGAGGGTGCCGGCGAAGACGGCCAGGTCCCGCACGGTGAACGGCCCCAGCACTGCCTGGTTGGCATCCTTGGAAAGGCTTGCGCGGCTGCCCTTGCCAGCGGCCGCCGGCTGCGGGCCGGCTCCGGTGGCGGGCCCTTCGGCACCGGCGGCTGCCGCGGTGTCGGGGCCTGTTTTCTGGCCGTAGCTCTGCTGGTTCATCTGTTCTCCTTAGCGTGGCGGTACCGGGGCGAGGCCCCGGTACCGTCCCGTCGTAACACCGGATCCGCTGCTGCCCGGCACTGGTAGCGCCCGGCCGCAGCGGCCCGAAGTGAAGTCACAATTCCATTTCAGCCTAGTCAACAGCCGGGCTGATCACTAGCTGAGGGGGGACGCCCGGGACGTTCGAAAGACCGTGCGGCAGACCATTCACCGCTTAATAAATGCCGCTCGCGGGCTGGCTTGTGACACGGCACACATACCGGCGCGGGCAAGCATTAGTCTTGATTCCGGAACAGCTCTTTGCGGTATGTCCGTGACGGGCCGGTGCCCGATGCCGTGTACGGGGCGGAGCCCGGCCGGCGGTCATGCCGCCAGCGAAGATCGATGAATGATGAGGTTCACATGTCCCAGGACACTTCAAGCTCCACGGCCACCGTTCCTGCCGGCCCCGCAGGACAGGAAGCCCAGCATGGTGACGCGTTCGAAAACCTGCTCCATGAGACGCGGGCCTTTCCGCCGTCGCCGGAGTTCGCGGCCAACGCGGTTGTGACCGCTGAGGAGTACCGGGAGGCCGACGCCGACCGGCCGGCTTTCTGGGCGAAGCAGGCACGGGAGCTGCTCACCTGGAGCAGGGACTTCGACCAGGCGCTGGACTGGTCAAACCCGCCCTTCGCCAAATGGTTCGTGGGCGGGGAAGTCAACGCCGCGTACAACGCGCTGGACCGGCACGTCGAAGCGGGCCGGGGCGACAGGGTTGCCATCCACTTCGAAGGCGAACCGGGCGACACCCGCTCCTACACTTATGCCGAGCTGACCGAGGAGGTTAAGAAGGCCGCGAACGCCTTCGAGTCCCTCGGCGTGGCCAAGGCGACCGGGTGGCCGTGTACCTGCCGATGATCCCCGAGGCCGTCATCACCCTCCTGGCGTGCGCCCGGATCGGGGCCGTGCATTCGGTGGTGTTCGGCGGGTTCTCCGCCGACGCGCTGCGTTCCCGGATCGATGACGCCGAGGCCAAGCTCGTTGTCACGGCCGACGGCACTTACCGCCGGGGCAAGCCCAGCGCGTTGAAGCCGGCGGTGGACGAGGCACTGTCCAAGGCCGGGCACACCGTGCAGAACGTGGTGGTGGTCAAGCGCAACGGCCAGGACGTGGACTGGACCGAGGGCCGGGACCACTGGTGGGCGGACACCGTGGACGCCGCCTCGAACGAGCACACCGCCGTCGGGCATGATTCCGAGCACCCGCTGTTCATCCTCTACACCTCCGGGACCACCGGCAAGCCCAAGGGCATTCTGCACACCACCGGCGGGTACCTCACCCAGACCGCCTACACGCACAAGGCCGTGTTCGACCTGCACCCGGACACGGACGTGTACTGGTGCACCGCCGACGTCGGCTGGGTCACCGGCCACTCCTACGTCACCTACGCCCCGCTCATCAACGGCGCCACCCAGGTCATGTACGAGGGCACCCCGGACTCCCCGCACCAGGGCCGCTGGTGGGAGATCGTGGAAAAGTACAAGGTCTCCATCCTCTACACCGCCCCCACCGCGATCCGCACCTTCATGAAGTGGGGCCGGGAGATCCCGGACAAGTACGACCTGAGCTCCCTGCGCGTCCTCGGTTCCGTGGGTGAACCCATCAACCCCGAGGCGTGGATGTGGTACCGGGAGGTCATCGGCGGCGGCAAGGCACCGATCGTGGACACCTGGTGGCAGACCGAAACCGGCGCCCAGATGATCGCCCCGCTGCCCGGTGTCACCGCCGCCAAGCCCGGCTCCGCGCAGGTCCCGCTGCCCGGCATCGCCGTGGACGTCGTCGATGAAATGGGCGAATCCGTGCCCAACGGGCACGGCGGATTCCTTGTGATCCGCGAACCCTGGCCCGCGATGCTCCGCGGCATCTGGGGCGACCCCGAACGGTTCAAGGACACCTACTGGTCCCGCTTCGAGACCATGTACTTCGCTGGCGACGGCGCCAAAAAAGACGAAGACGGCGACGTCTGGCTCCTCGGCCGCGTGGACGATGTCATGAACGTCTCCGGGCACCGGCTCTCCACCACGGAGATCGAGTCCGCCTTGGTCTCCCACCCCGCCGTGGCCGAAGCCGCCGTCGTGGGCGCCGCCGACGAAACCACCGGCCAGGCCGTGGTGGCGTTCGTCATCCTCCGCGGCGACGCCGTGGACACCGGCGAGGACATCGTGACCGAACTCCGCAACCACGTCGGCAAGGAAATCGGCCCCATCGCCAAGCCGAAGAACATCCTGGTGGTCCCGGAACTGCCCAAGACCCGCTCCGGCAAAATCATGCGCCGGCTCCTTAAGGACGTCGCCGAAGGCCGCGACCCCGGCGACGCCACCACCCTCTCGGACCCCACGATCATGCAGCAGATCGCGGCGAGCCTCCGCAAGTAGGACGACGGCGGCGGCGCTTCCCCGCAGCGGGTAGGCGCCGCCGCCGTATGCTGGGAGCAGACCAGTCCCCCTGCCCCCCGAAGGATTCGCCCAGATGCTTCCCGCTGCACGTCACCAGGCAATCGTGGACGCCGTCCAGCGCGAACGGGTGGTTCGGGTGTCGGACCTTGCCCAGCAGCTTGGCGTGTCCCTCATGACCGTGCGGCGCGATATTGAGCAGCTGGAGGAGGGCGGCAAGCTGGAGCGCATCCACGGCGGTGCCAAGCTGCCGGGCGATGCCAGCGCGTACGAGCCCGGTTTCGAACAGAAGTCCACGCAGCTGACCGCTGAGAAGCGGGCCATCGCCGTGGAGGCCGCAGGACTGGTGCAGGAAGGCATGGCGGTGGGCCTGAGCGCAGGTACCACCACCTGGGCGCTGGCCAAGGAACTCGCCGGCGGCCCCCGGATCACGGTGGTGACCAATTCCGTGCGGATCGCCGACCTGTTCCACCACGCGGCCTCCTCGGGTTCGGCGCGCTACGCGTCCACGGTGATCCTGATCGGCGGCGAGCGCACGCCCTCGGATGCCCTGGTGGGTCCCATCGCCACCGGCGCGCTGAAACAGCTGCACCTGGACATCCTTTTCCTGGGCGTCCACGGCATGGACGCCCAGGCCGGGTTCACCACGCCCAACCTTCTCGAAGCGGAGACGGACCGCGCTTTCGTGGCCGCAGCCCGCAGGACAGTGGTCCTGGCCGACCACACCAAGTGGGGCATGCTGGGCATCAGCTCCATCGCCGCACTCGACGACGTGGATGAGGTCATCAGCGATGCGGGCCTGGGTGCCGATGCCCGCCGCATCCTGGGTGAGACCACCAAGCTTCGGGTCGTCGTTCCCGCCTAGCGGCTGGTCCTTGACCCGAGCGCCCCGCCCGGCCGTCAGGCCGAGCCACGCCACATGATGGTGGTGTCCAGGACACGAGGGGTGCCCGGAAGCCCGTTAAGCTGCGCAAGTACGAGTTCTGCAGCCGTACTCCCCAGGAGATCCGCGGGTTGGCGGACCGTGGAGAGCTGCGGCCTGCACCGCAGGGCCCAGCTGCTGTCATCGAACCCGACAATGCCGACGTCTTCCGGCACCCGCCTGCCGGCTTCCTGCAGGGCCGTCATGGCGCCCGCGGCCACGGCGTCCGAGGCAGCGAAGACCCCATCAATCGCAGGCTCCCGGCGGAGCAGTTCCTGCATGCCCTCCAGCCCGGCGGCATAGGTGTACAGCGGGTACTCAACAACCAGTGCGGGGTCGAACTTCCCGCCCATCGCCGCCCGGAACCCCGCAAGCCGGTCCTGGCCGGAATCGCGGTCCAGCGCACTGGCGATCATGCCCACCCGCTGCCGCCCCGTGCCCAGCAGCCTGCCGGTGATGTTGCGTGCGGCTTCCTCGTTGTTGATGGCAGCGTACGGCAGGTCAGGTGTCCCGTCCGGATGGCCCACGAAGGCCGCCGGCAGCCCAATCTCGGCAACCGCGGCAGCGATAGGGTCAGAGGCGCGGGCAGAAATGATGACCGCCCCGTCAACAAGTCCGCCGCGGAGGTAATCCGCCACACGGCGGCTGTCCCGGTCGGAATCGATGATGAGGGAAACCAGCTGATAGTCAGCCTTGGAAAGAACCTCATTGGCCCCCAGCAGGATCGACCCGATATTCGGGTCCTCAAAAAGCAGGGAGTGCGGCTCGTGGATGATCAGGCCAATGGCCCGGGACTCCTGCTTAACCAGGTTCCGGGCGGCGCTGTTGCGGACGTAACCCACTTGCGCGATCGCTTCCTCCACCGCCTGCCGGGCCTCTTCGGAGACGTACTTTTCGCCGTTGACCACCCGCGAGACAGTCCCCCTTGAAAGCCCCGCGGCGCGCGCCACATCGTTGATGGTGGCACGGCGGGCACGGGTGCGGGTCAAGGACATATTTGTACTGTAGCGGAGCGGAGGCACCCGTGTTCCGCAACTCAGCCATTGACACCGGCCACCCTCCGGGATAGCCTGTGAACGTTCCCAGATTGCGCAGCTCACAGTTATGCGCGGTCTTCTGGGAACGTTCACAGAGATACAGACAACAGCGTCCAGGACCCTGAGGCACATCCTCGGCTTGCACGCTGCTGCGAGTCGAAGGAGCAGGGTTGGGTCCCAGCAGAACGCCGGTCACGGAACTGTCCGGCAACGGAAAATTTGTCTACGGCTGCGATTACAACCCGGAGCAGTGGGACAGGACCGTGTGGGAGGAAGACGTCCGGCTGATGAAGCAGGCCGGCGTGAACCTGGTGGCCGTCAATATCTTCGGCTGGGCAGAACTTGAAAGCTCCCCCGGAACATACTCGTTTGAGCGTCTGGACGAGATCCTGGGCCTGCTCCACGCCAGCGGCATCGGTGTCAACCTTGGCACCGGCACGTCCTCCACCCCCGCCTGGCTGACCACCCTCCACCCGGAAATCCTTCCCGAGTCAGCCTCGGGAGTCCGCGCATGGCCCGGCGGACGCCAGGCGTGGTGCCCCAGTTCACCGCGGTACAGGGAACACGCCCTCCGGCTGGTGGGCGAAGTGGTCCGCCGCTACGGCGCCCATCCTGCCGTCCGGCTGTGGCACGTCTCAAATGAGTTGGGGTGCCATAACGCGCTCTGCTACTGCGACGTTTCCGCCGCCGCCTTCCGCAGTTGGCTCGTTGCCCGCTATGGCAGCCTGGACGCGCTCAACAGTGCCTGGGGCACCACGTTCTGGTCCCAGCGGTACTCGGCCTGGGAACAGGTCCTCCCGCCGCGGACCACCGTCTCCACCAACAACCCCACCCAGGTGCTCGATTTCCACCGCTTCAGCTCCGACGAACTCCTTGGCTACTACCAGGCCGAGGCTGACCTCCTCAGGCAGCACAGCAGTATTCCGGTCACCACCAACTTCATGGTCACCGCGCACATCCGCAGCCAGGACTACTGGTCCTGGGCGCCGCATATGGACGTCATCGCGAATGACCACTACCTGGACCACCGGCTTGACGATCCCACGGCCGAGCTGGCCTTTGCTGCCGACGCTACCCGCGGCCTCAGCCAGGGACAGCCGTGGCTGCTGATGGAACACTCCACCTCGGCCGTGAACTGGCAGCCCCGCAACATTGCCAAGGAACCCGGGGAAATGCTCCGCAATTCGCTGGCGCATGTCGCCCGGGGAGCCGACGGGCTCTGCTTTTTCCAGTGGCGGGCTTCAGTGCAGGGCAGTGAAAAATTCCACTCCGCGATGCTTCCCCATGCAGGGACGGACTCCCGCATCTGGCGTGAGGTGGTGGAACTGGGCGGCATCCTCGAAACACTGGCTGAGGTGGCCGGGACCACCGTGAAAGCGGAGGCCGCCCTGGTGTTCAGCTGGGAGGCATGGTGGGCCTATGACCAGGAATCCCACCCGTCCTCGGACGTGAAGTACCTCGACCAGGTCCACGGCATGCACAAGGCACTGCGGGAAGCGGGCATCACGGTGGACGTGGTGGCCCCCGGCGCCGACCTCTCGGGCTACAAGCTCGCCGTCGTGCCCGGCCTCTACCTCGTCCGCGACACCGAGTCCGCCGCACTGGCCGACTACGTGAAGAACGGCGGAACCGCCGTCGTCACCTATTTCAGCGGCATTGTCGATGAAAACGAAAAGGTGCTCACCGGCGGCTACCCCGGAGCATTCCGGAACCTGCTCGGCATCCGCGCCGAGGAGTTCTACCCGCTGCCCCCCGGGCAGACCAGGGCCCTGGACAACGGCACCACAGCCTCCCTCTGGACCGAAGCCATGCGCCTTGAAGGCGCCGAAGCAAAGCTGTCCTTCGCCGAGGGACACCTGGCCGGCTCCCCTGCCGTCACCCGCAACCGCCACGGCGCCGGCCACGCCTGGTACATCGGAACGGTACTCACCGCCGCCGCACTGCGCGAGGTGGTCAGCGAGGCGGCGGCGGAGGCAGGAATGGAGGCCCTGGCCTGTCCCGAAGGCCTTGAGGTTGTGGTCCGGTCCGGAACGAAGCACAGCTACCTGTTCCTGATCAATCATTCAGCAGACGAGCACAAACATCCGGCGCGCGGCTATGAACTCCTTGTGGGCGAAGAAGTCTCGTCCGCCGTCGTCGTTCCCGCGGGCGCTGTGCGCGTTGTCCGCACCTCCAACCCAACACCCCCAACCGGCCCAAGCACCGGCCAAAAGGATAAATGAAAGTGACCAGTACAAACACTGCTCCGGCAACGGCCCAGGGGGCGCCGAAGACCCGGAAACCCAGGACCGCATCACCGCACCGCCGGGCCATCCTCCTGTTCGTGGCGCCGTTCGGCGTCCTGTTCCTTGCCTTCTATGCCGTTCCCATCATCTTCGCCGTGGTGCAGTCGCTGCTCACGGTGGAGCGCAAAGGGACCTTCGGCCCTCCGCAGCAGGTATTCGGCGGGTTCGTCCAGTACCAGCAGGTATTCCAGAACAGCGAATTCTGGCAGGCGGTAGGACGCGTGCTCCTCTTCGGCGTGGTCCAGGTGCCCATCATGCTCGGGCTCGCCTGATCTTCGCCCTGCTGCTTGACTCACCCCTGCTGAAGGGAAAGAAGTTCTTCCGGCTCGCCTTCTTCGCGCCCTACGCCGTCCCCGGTGTCATCGCCGCCATCATGTGGGGCTTCCTGTACTCCCCCTCGCTCTCCCCCTTCGAAGCCATTACCTCCGGAGTGAACTTCCTGTCAGCCGAACTGGTGCTCTGGGCCGTGGCGAACATCGTCACCTGGGTCTATGTCGGCTACAACATGCTGATCATCTATTCGTCCCTGCTGGCGATCCCCACGGAGATCTATGAGGCGGCACGCCTGGACGGTGCCAGCAACCTGCAGATCGCCTGGCGGATCAAGATCCCGCTGGTGGTCCCGGCCATTATCCTCACCGGCGTGTTCTCGATCATCGGCACGCTGCAGCTGCTGGCCGAGCCCCAGACGCTGCGCAGCTTCAGCTCGGCGATCAGCAGCACGTTCACCCCGAACCTCGCGGTGTACACCACCGCATCGGTACCGAACTACAACCTCGCCGCAGCGTTCTCCGTGGTGCTGGCGCTGGCGACGTTCGTTCTTTCCTTCGTCTTCCTGAAGGCGACCCAGCGGAAGGTTTCCCAGTGACTGCAACAACGGCGATCACAACTGCCGGCGGGTCCGCCCCGGCTTCAAGTACCGGCCGCGGACCACGGCACAGCATCATGTCCCGCAGCGCCGCGATGCTCATCATGGGCGTCTTCACCCTGTACTTCCTGATTCCCATCTGGTGGCTGCTGGTGTCCTCCACCAAGACCGGCGGGCAGATCACCGGCACGGCACCGCTGTGGTTCACCATGGACTCCATCCCCACATTCTTCGCGAACCTGGGGAGCCTCTTCACCTACGGTGACGGCGTCTTCGGCCGCTGGCTTGCCAACAGCGCACTCTACGCAGGGCTGGGCGCGCTCGTCGGCACCGTCATCGCCGCCATGTGCGGGTACGCCCTGGCAAAGTACGAGTTCCGCGGCCGGGAGGCGATCTTCAACATCGTCCTCAGCGGGGTGCTTGTTCCCGCAACGGCCCTGGCACTGCCCCTGTTCCTGATCTTCAGCGAAGTGAAACTCACCAATACCCTGTGGGCGGTCTTCCTGCCCAGCCTGGTCAGCCCCTTCGGCGTCTACCTTGCCCGCATCTATGCCGCGGCGAGTGTTCCCACGGAACTGCTGGAGGCGGCCCGCCTCGATGGTTCATCGGAAGTCCGGACCTTTTTCACCGTATCCACCCGCCTGATGGCTCCGGCGCTCGTGACCATCTTCCTTTTCCAGTTCGTCGCAATCTGGAATAACTTCTTCCTGCCCCTGATCATGCTCCGCGACCAGACACTGTTCCCGGTCACGCTTGGACTGTACGCGTGGAACAGCCAGATCAGCCAGATACCCGAGCTCCGCGTCCTGGTGATCGTCGGCGCACTCGTTTCGATCCTCCCCCTGATCGCCACGTTCCTTGGGCTTCAACGCTTCTGGAGCAGCGGGCTGGGCGCCGGAAGCGTCAAATAGCCACTCCCCCCATCCACATCGTCCCGCGGCGCCCGCCGCGGTACACCACCCCATTGATAGGAAAAGAAATGCGCGCGCATTACGGAAAAGCCACTGCAGCCTTTGCCATTGTTTCAGCGCTGGCCCTCGCCGGCTGCTCCGGCGGCGGGGGCACGACGGACGCCGAGGCCACCGGATCCTGCGAACCGGCTTCCGGTCCCGTTGAACTGACCTTCACCACCTGGGTTCCCGGCATGGAGAAGGTAGTCGACCTGTGGAACAAGGAAAACGAAAACATCCAGGTCAAGGTGCAGACAGGCCCCAACGGCAACTCCGGCACCTACCAGAACTTCTTCAACCAGTTGCAGGCAGGCAACGCACCTGACCTCGGCCAGATTGAATACGATGCCCTGCCCAACTTCCGCGTTCAGGACGGCCTGGAAAACATCGCCGCCTGCGAGGGAGTGGCCGATGCCAAGGACAAGTTCGTTGACTGGACCTGGGGCCAGGTCACCTTCGGTGAGGAAGACTCCGTCTACGCAATCCCGCAGGACAGCGGTCCCATGGCGATGTTCTACCGGGCAGACCTGTTTAAGGAGGCCGGCATCGAGGTGCCCACAACCTGGGACGAGTACGCCGCCGCCGCTGAGCAGATCAAAGCCCGCGGCTCCTACATCACCAACTTTCCCCGCAGCGACGTCAACTGGTTCGCCGGTAACGTCTGGCAGGCCGGCG
Source organism: Arthrobacter nitrophenolicus (assembly GCF_000332815.1). Taxonomy (GTDB): domain Bacteria; phylum Actinomycetota; class Actinomycetes; order Actinomycetales; family Micrococcaceae; genus Arthrobacter; species Arthrobacter nitrophenolicus. The sequence continues at coordinate 9,192 of NZ_AOFD01000071.1, read as the reverse complement.
GGCAGTGGTTCTCATCCGACAACGACCAGTGGGACGTCAACCTGACCGGCCAGGAGTCCGAGAAGGTGGCCAACTACTGGCAGGACCTGCTGGACAAGGGCCAGGTGTCAACACTTCCCTCGTTCTCGGATGAGTGGAACGCCTCCTTCAACGAGGGCCAGCAGTGGACCTGGGTTTCCGCCGTCTGGGGCGCGTCAACCCTGGCCAGCGGCGCCCCGGATACCGCCGGCAAGTGGGCCGTTGCCCCCATGCCCCAGTGGGAAGACGGCGGCAAGGCCGCAGGCAACTGGGGCGGCTCCTCCACTGCTGTCCTTAAGGGCTCCGAACACCCCTACGAGGCAGCGAAGTTTGCCTTGTGGCTAAACACCGATCCTGAAGCCCTGGCCCTGGCCAACGAATTGGGCGGCCTTTACCCGGCGGCCAAGTCGGCTACGGAACTTGACGCCTTCACCAGCGGCGTTGACTACTTCGGCGGCCAGAAGATCTATGACGTGTTTGCCGAGGCGTCCTCCAATGTGGATCCCAACTTCACTTGGGGCCCGACCATGACCCAGACCTACACGGATGTCTCTGACGGATTCGGCAAGGCGTCCGGCGGCGAGGGCACGCTCCTGGATGCCCTCAAGAACGGCGAGAAGAAGACCATCGAATCCCTGAAGTCTCAGGCAATCCCGGTCAAGGAATAACTTCCCGCCTGTAACCGGCCGGTACCAACAAAGGCAATCCACCACTTCCGCTGCCTGCGGAGGTGGTGGATTGCTTTAACGAGGGCTGCGCCGCTCAGGGGCAGCCGCAGGACTGCCGCACCAGAAGCTTCGTGGGAAAGATCCGGTGCCGGGGCTTTTCGCCGCGCCTGGCGCCCACGAGCGCCGCAACGGCCGCCTCCGCCATGGCGGCAACAGGCTGTTCCACCGTAGTCAGCGGCGGCCACGAGTATTCCGATTCAATGGAACCGTCAAAGGACACCACGGCAATGTCTCCGGGGACAGCCACTCCTGCCTCATGGATTGCCCGCAAAAGACCCACCGCCTGCGTATCGGAGGTGGCAAAGATTGCCGTCGGCCGGTTCACGGACGCCAGCAGGCGCTGCCCGGCAAGGTAGCCTCCGGGCCAGGTGAATCCGTTGTAGGCAATGGGCCCTTCCTGCAGTCCAGCCTCCTGCAACGCCTGGCGCCAGCCCACCTCACGGCCGTCGAGGCTGCCGGACACGTTGGTACCCATTGCCAGGCCGATGTTGGTATGGCCATGGCCGATGAGGTGTTCCACCGCAATCCGGGCGCCCGCTGCAAGATCCACACCGATGCTGTTGAAGCCCGGCGCATCATGTTCCTGGTTCAGGAGTACGGCCGGAATCTCAGCCGTCTCGAGTGCTTCAAGATCCGGGTCGAAGAGGACACTGGCCAGCAGCACGCCATCCACCTGCCTGGCGGCCAGGTTACGGATGTTCCTCCGTTCCTTGGCCAGGTTCCCGTCCGAGTTGCTAAGAACCAGGGCATAGCCCAAGGCTGCGGCGGCGTCCTCCACGGCATGGGCAAAGAGCGAGAAGAACGGGTTGGTGTTGTCCGGGATGATCAGGCCAAGCGTCTCGCTGGACCCCAGCTTGAGCGCGCGCGCCGCCGCGTTGGGCCGGTAGCCAAGGACCCGGATGGCGTCCTGCACCTTGGCTTCCGTTGCGGGGGCCACTTTTTTGGGTCCGCCGTTGACGACGTAACTGACGACGGCGGTGCTGACGCCGGCGTACCGCGCCACGTCCTTGCGCGTCACGGGGCCGCCGCGCGGTGCCTGTACTGCCGGGGAAGTCATGCTGTCCATGCTAACTACAGGTACCCGGCGCATCGCCGAAGTCACGGATGGGGAGCCGTTCGCCGTTCCGCAGGGCCGACTGGTGGGCCACGATGCCGGGCATGGTGAAGCGGGCTGCCACCCAGGCATTGACGGGCGGCAGGGTTCCCTTGTTGACGGCCGTGACGAAGTCGTCAACCAGGAAATGGTGGCTGCCCTCGTGTCCGTTGGGGGCGCCGCGGAATTCAGCCGGCAGGCGGCTGCTGTCGTGGACCGGAGCCAGGCCCGAGACGAACGCGTCCCGCAGCAATGGAGCCACGTTCGCCAACGAGGGGTCATCGAGGGGAATGCTGGGCCGGGTCTGCATCTGGTCCGAAATGTCGTGGACGTCCTGCTTGTCCTGCCAGACGGTTACCCTGGCCAGCTGTTCCAGGCTTGCTTCGGTGCCGAAGAAGCGGAAGCGGGATTCGCGGATGTGCGAGGGGTACCCGACGCGCCGCATTTCGTTGGTGCGCATGACCCCGCCGTCGCTCATTTCGAACAGGGCGGTGGCGTTGGAGAAGTCGTTTCCGAACATGCTGACGCCCTTGTCAAAGACGCCGTCGTTCCTGTCGTCCTGAACCCCCACGCAGCTCACGCTGACGGCGTGGGCTGCAATGGCTCCCAGCACTCCGCCCACCGCATGGGTGGGGTAGAGCATGGGCGGGTAGCTGGCAGTTTCCTTCCAGCGTTCGCCGCCGCTGTACCGGTAGGCGTCGTAGAAGCCCAGGTCCATGTCGTGGACATAGTCACCCTCGGTGTAGAAGATCCGGCCGAACCTGCCGGCGGCGTGCTGGCTGCGGGCGTAGACGGTTGCGGGGTTGTAGTAGCTGGTCTCCCCCATCATGTAGACGTTTCCCGTCTCGCGGACGGCATCGATGATGCGGCTGATCTCCTCTTCGGTCACGGCCATGGGCACTGCGGAGTAGACATGCTTGCCGGCCCGGAGTGCCCGTTCCACCAGCGGCCCATGGGTCCAGCGCTGGGTGAAGATGCCCACCGCATCGACGTCGGAAGCCAGCAGCTCATCGAAGTCCCGCAGGACACCGGCCAGGCCCAGCTGGTCCGCTGCCCCGGCCGCCCGCTCGGGCAGCTGGTCCACCACGTACACGCTGCTGACTCCGGGGTGCAGGTTGAACAGGTGCGCGAACTGCCCGCCGAACTGGCCGGCTCCCACGATGCCTATCGAGAACGTCATTGTCAGCCTTTCGCCATGCGCCTGGATCCGGGCGGGAGGTCCGCGCCACGGACGGGCACGGCTCCGTAAGCGTTTCCCGCCCCTCATGGCAGTGTTTCACCCCCATCTACTCGAGTCAATATCGAACCGATGGATGAAAGCGAGAAGCTGGCGAGAGAAAAACACCTCTTGCGGACCTCGTATCTACTCGTGTAGATTTGCTCCCAGGTTGTTACACACATCACATCTCAGGAAGGGTCGACGATGACCACCCTTACCAGGAACCCCGGTTCACGGGAGCACGGCCTGACACGCACGCTCCGCCGCAGGACCGGGCACAGCGACGTGAAGATCGCCCTGTTCTTCATCGCACCGGCATTGATCGGGTTTGTTTTCTTCTACCTGGTCCCCACCATCCGCGGGATCTACCTCAGCTTCACCGAATACAACATCCTGGGCGATCCGGAATGGATCGGCATGGAGAACTACCAGGCCATTGCCAAGGACCCGCTGTTCTGGAACTCGCTCGCCGTCACCGGCCAGTACGTCCTGCTGAACATCGCCCTGCAGACGGCGCTGGCCCTCGGCCTGGCACTGCTGATGCACAACGTGGCCAAGTCCACGCTGATCCGCGGCGCGCTGCTGCTGCCGTACCTGATGTCCAACGTCATCGCGGCCCTGCTCTGGTTCTGGATGCTCGACTACCAGATCGGCGTGGTGAACCAGTTCATCGAATGGACCGGCATGTCCCGCATCGCATTCTTCGGCAGCGAGGAGTGGGCCATCCCCACCCAGGCCCTGATCAACACCTGGCGCCACATGGGGTACACCGCGCTGCTGATCTTCGCCGGCCTCCAGGCCATCCCCGGGCACGTCTACGAGGTGGCCAAACTGGACGGCGCGTCAGCATGGCAGACGTTCCGCAAGATCACCATCCCGCTGCTGCGCCCGGTGCTGGTCCTGGTGCTGGTGGTGACCGTGATCGGTTCCTTCCAGGTCTTCGACACGGTGGCCGTGACCACCCAAGGCGGGCCGGTCAACGCCACCCGCGTCATCCAGTACTACATCTACCAGCGCGCCTTCACGGAATCCGACTTCGGCTACGGATCCGCCATCGCCGTCATTCTTTTCCTCATCCTCGCCCTCGTGGCCTTCATCCAGATGAAGTTCCTCAAGGGCAACGAGTCGGACCTGGACTAAGGAGTCCCGCATGACCACCACCGCAAGCCGCGCCCCGCTGGCCAAGCCGGCCCGCCGCCGTCGTCCGTTCAATCCCCGCCGCGCCGGCGCCTGGGCACTCCTGATCCTTGCCATCGCCGTCTCGGTGCTCCCCTTCCTCTGGGTCCTGCGCACCGCACTGTCCACCAACAGTGCCCTGGCTTCGGCCTCTGCCAGCCTGCTGCCGGCGGACTTCACGTTCGGCGCCTTCCTGCGGGTCTTCGGGCTGCAGACACCGGCCGAGGCCGTGGCAGAGGGCGGCTCCGGCGCCGCCATCGATTTCTGGCTTTACCTCCGCAACTCGCTCATCTTCTCTTCGATCACCACAGCCGGTGCCGTCTTCTTCAGCGCGATGGCCGCCTACGCCTTCGCCCGGCTCCGCTGGAAAGGCCGGAACGCCGTCTTCAGCCTGTTCCTGGGCACCATGCTGGTCCCGCCGATCTTCACGGCGCTGCCCAACTTCCTGCTCATCAAGAACCTGGACCTGCTCAACACCATGCTCGGAATGGTCCTGCCCTACGTGTTCATGACTCCCTTTGCCATCTTCTTCCTGCGCCAGTTCTTCCTGAACATGTCCCGCGAGGTGGAAGAGGCGGCAATGCTCGACGGCGCCAAGCACCTTCGCATCTTCTTCCAGATCGTGCTGCCGAACGCCGCAGCCCCCATCGCCACCCTTGCCCTGCTCACGTTCATCGGACAGTGGAACGAATACTTCTGGCCGCTGCTGGTGGGCTCCCAGGACGACGTCCGCGTCCTCCAGGTGGGACTGGGCGTCTTCAAATCGCAATCCCCGCAGGGCGCCCCCGACTGGTCCGGCCTGATGGCCGCCACCCTCATCTCGGCGCTGCCCGTCCTGATCCTCTTCGCCGCCTTCGGCAAAAAGATCGTCAACTCCATCGGCTTCTCCGGCATCAAGTAATCCCCGCACCCATCCCCCGATTTGAGGGCACGCCATGGCGGCCTGCCCGCAAAGCACCCCCGAAAGGACCTGTCATGAAAAAGAAAGCACTCGGCACCCTCGCTGCTGCCGCTGCCGCAGTCCTGGCCCTCTCCGCCTGCGGAAACGGCGGCTCCGCCGAATCCGCCAAGGGCGAGATCAGCTACTGGCTGTGGGACGCCAACCAGCTTCCGGCCTACCAGCAGTGCGCGGACGACTTCACCAAGGCCAACCCGGACATTACGGTCAAGATCACCCAGCGCGGCTGGGACGACTACTGGTCCACCCTCACCAACGGCTTTGTGGGCGGCACCGCACCTGACGTCTTCACCAACCACCTGGGCCGCTACGGCGAGCTTGCCGAGAACAAGCAGCTGCTGGCCATCGATGAGGCCGTGGAGAAGGACGGCGTGGACCTCAGCGCCTACAACGAAGGCCTCGCCGAGCTGTGGGTGGGCCAGGACGGGAAGCGTTACGGCCTGCCCAAGGACTGGGACACCATCGGACTCTTCTATAACAAGGCCATGCTCGCTGCGGCCGGCATCACCGAGGAGCAGATGAAGGAGCTCACCTGGAACCCCGAGGACGGCGGAACCTACGAAAAGGTGATCGCGCACCTGACCGTGGACAAGAACGGCAAGCGCGGTGACGAGCCCGGCTTCGACAAGAACAACGTTGACGTCTACGGCCTTGGCCTCAACGGCGGCGGTGACTCCTCCGGCCAGACCGAGTGGAGCTACCTCACCAACACCACCGGCTGGTCCCACACGGACAAGAACCCGTGGGGCACCAAGTACAACTACGACGATCCCAAGTTCCAGTCCTCCATGGAATGGTTCGCCGGACTCGCGGACAAGGGCTACATGCCCAAGCTCGAAACCACCGTCGGCGCCAGCATGGCCGACACCTTCGCTGCCGGCAAGTCCGCCATCAACGCGCACGGTTCCTGGATGATCGGGCAGTACACCGGCTACAAGGGCATCGAGGTGGGCATCGCCCCCACCCCCGTGGGCCCCGAAGGCGAGCGCGCCTCCATGTTCAACGGCCTGGCCGATTCCATCTGGGCCGGCACTAAGAAAAAGGACGCCTCCATCAAGTGGGTTGAGTACCTCGCCTCCGCCGAGTGCCAGGACGTGGTGGCCTCCCAGGCCGTGGTGTTCCCGGCCCTGAAGGCCTCCTCCGACAAGGCCGCCGAAGCCTTCGCTGCAAAGGGCGTCGACGTGTCCGCGTTCACCGAGCACGTCAAGAACAAGACCACGTTCCTGTACCCCATCACGGACAACACGGCCAAGGTCAAGGGCATCATGGAACCCGCCATGGACGCCGTGGTCTCCGGCAAGGCGCCGGCCAGCTCCCTGACCGCCGCGAATGAGCAGGTCAACGCCCTGTTCAAGTAACGCTCCCCAGCCGTGGCTGCGTATGTGGTCGCAGCCACCCCGCCGGGTGCCGCCGTTCCTTCCTCGCGACGGCGCGCCCGGACCCCCTCTCCAGACTTTTACCAGGCGTCCCCCGGACGCCGCAGCACAGCAACGAAAGAGACTTCCCTTATGGATCCCCTGCACCTCCGTTCCGCCGGCACCAGCCTGGTGATCAGCTTCGACAGCGGGGAGGCTGAGGTCATCCACTGGGGCGCGGACCTGGGCGCCACGCTGCCGGACCTGGCCATCCTCACCGCACCCGTCCCGCACTCGGCCATCGACGCCCGCGTCCCCGCCGGCCTGCTGCCCCAGGCCTCCTCATCCTGGCGCGGCCGGCCGGGGCTGCGCGGCCACCGGATCACCGACGGCGCCGCCGGACTCGACTTCTCCTCCCGCCTCCGCACCACGTCGGTGACGGCTGACGGCACCAGCGCCACAATCATCCAGGCCGACGGCGACACAGGCATCAGCGTCGAATCCTCGCTGACGCTTCACGACGGCGGCCTGCTGGAACTGCGCCACACCGTCACCAATGACGGCACTGCCCCCTTCCAGGTGGACGAACTGGCAACCGTCCTGCCGGTGGCGCCGGACGCCGTCGAACTCCTGGACCTGACCGGCCGCTGGTGCCGGGAACGCCATCCGCAGCGCCGGCCCATTCAGCAGGGCACCTGGGTCCGCACCGGCCGGCACGGCCGGACCGGACACGATTCCTCCCTCCTGTTCGCCGCCGGAACCGCCGGCTTCGGCAACCGGCACGGCAGAGTCTGGGCCACGCACCTGGCCTGGAGCGGCAACCACGAACAGTTCGCCGATACCCTCGGCGACGGCCGCACCATGATCGGCGGCTCCGAGCTCCTGGGTCCTGCCGAGGTCATCCTCGCCCCCGACGGCAGCTACACCACCCCAGCCCTGTTCGCGGCCTACTCGGACCGCGGCCTGGACGGCATCACCGAGGCGTTCTACAGCTGGTTCCGGGCCCGGCCGCACCATGTGCTGCCTGCCGCTGTCACCGGCCTGCCCGCCGGAAAGGCGCGCCCCGTGGTGCTCAACACCTGGGAGGCCGTGTACTTCGACCACAACCTGGACACCCTGATCGAGCTGGCTGATTCCGCGGCTGACCTGGGCGTGGAGCGCTTCGTGCTCGACGACGGCTGGTTCCGCGGCCGCCGCAACGACAACGCCGGCCTCGGCGACTGGTACGTGGACGAGACCCTGTGGCCCAACGGTTTGACCCCGCTCATCGAGGCCGTCACGTCCCGCGGCATGGAATTCGGCCTGTGGGTGGAACCGGAAATGGTCAACCTTGACTCGGACATCGCCCGGGCGCATCCGGACTGGATCGTCGGCCCGTCCGCCGTGGCGCACAAGGACGGCGGCCGGCTGCCCCTCGAGTGGCGCAACCAGCACGTCATCGACCTGGTGAACCCCGAGGCCTGGCAGTACATCTACGACCGCATCGACGCGCTCCTGGCCGGCAACAACATCAGCTACCTGAAGTGGGACCAGAACCGCGACCTGCTGGAGCACGGCCACGGGGGCCGGTCCTCGGTGCATGAGCAGACCCTGGCCGCCTACCGGCTGTTCGACGAGCTCCGCAAGGCGCATCCCGGCGTCGAAATTGAATCCTGCTCCTCCGGTGGGGCGCGCGTGGACCTGGGCATCCTGGAACGGACGGACCGGATCTGGGGGTCGGACTGCAACGACGCCCTGGAGCGGCAGACCATCCAGCGCTGGACCGGCGCCGTGGTCCCGCCGGAACTGGTGGGCAGCCACATCGGGCCCACCACATCCCACACCACCGCCCGCACCCATGACCTGTCCTTCCGCGCCATCACCGCGCTGTTCGGCCACTTCGGCATGGAGTGGGACGTCCGCGGCGTGCAGGGCAAGGACCGCGAGGAACTCCGGCGCCTGGTTGCCCTGTACAAGGAGCACAGGGACCTGATCCACAGCGGCCGCCGGGTGCACGCGGACGTGTCCGACGACTCGCTGCTGCTGCACGGCGTGGTGGCCGGCGCCGCTGCCGCAGCCGGGACGACGGCGGCGCTGTTCGCCCTGGTGAGCACCCGCACGTCGCAGCCGAGGAACCGGGGCGGATTGGCATTCCCGGCCTGGAACCGGAGCGGAACTACCGGGTGGAGGCCGTCTTCCCCACCGCTGGCGACGCCGACTACAGCCACACCTTCACGCAGACCCAGCCGCCGGCCTGGCTCGCGGGGGGCGCAACCGCCGGCGGCAAGTTCCTGGCCGAGGTGGGACTCCCGATGCCCATCCTCAACCCGGAACACGCGCTGCTGCTGAAGTTCACGGCGCTCTAGCCTCCGCTTCCTCCGCGGCTGCCCCGCCCTCCGGGTGCTTTAAGCACCGGCCGGCGGGGCAGCCCTCGTCAAACCCAAGGAAAGTCCATGCGCATTCTGGTTACCGGGGGCACCGGTTACATCGGTTCCCACACTGTTCTTTCCCTGCAGGAAGCCGGCCATGACGTGGTGGTCATCGACAACCTGGCCAACTCCAGCGAAGAGTCCCTGCGCCGGGTGGCCGAACTCAGCGGCAAGGCCACCGAGTTCCACCACGTGGACCTGGTGGACGAAACCGCCGTCGAACGCGTCTTCGCCGGC
>NZ_AOFD01000070.1 GCF_000332815.1 Arthrobacter nitrophenolicus | reverse complement strand
AGTAAAAGGCTGCGTATCTCATCGGATGCATCGTCTTGTCGCGCGCAATAACTGCTTCAGCTGACTTCAAACGTGGGCGCCGTATCCTGGGTGCCCGGCGGCGCTCTATTGTCTAGCCATTCTGGCAGCATGCAACTTTTACACGCCTAAGCGTTGGATGCATGCTGGGCGTGCCCAGAACGGCCTCGGCTTGCTCCAGCAGCCTCGGAGAGTCAACGGTCAGTACCTCGACGTCGCGCTGCAGGGCGACTGACTGTGTCCGCACAGGCGCGAAATCCGGGCCGGTATAAGCGGCAAAATGATCGCGCAGCGCTTGGCGGTTTCCATTGCCCCGGCCATGGCTGCTGCGGTCTGCAAACTAAGTACGGCATCACTTGATGCCGCGGGATCCTCTGCTGTCAGAGCGGCCAACAGCAGGGACAGCCGCATCTGCTGCAGCTGAAAAAGTCGTGAGAAATTGGAGTGCCAGGGGCCCCCGTATCGTCAGCGATGTCCCGCAGGCTTTGCAGGTCGAGAAGGTCGAGAACCGGGTGATCCCCAGTGATGCGTGGCGATGCTGGTGCTGAAGGAGCTTCAGCACCCGATGGTTCCGAACTTCCGTAGCTGCGGGTTGTTCTGCACAGAATTTGTTGATCGTGGTACTCAAGCGGGATCGTCGTAAATTACGAGCGCGGCCAACGACCCCGAACCCCGTTAATGGCCAGGCGCCTGCATGACCTGACCATGCCCTTCCTCAAAGGATCAAGCGAGTGCCTGCCGGCGATCAAGATTCGCTCAAGGTTATACGCGGCACCGGAAAGGCTTTACTGCCAATTTGCTGGAGTAAACCTAATGTTGAAATATAGGTTTCGACACAGGGAAGCCTGTCGGACTTGTGGTTTTCCAAACCCGGGCGGGGCCCATCATGTGTGTCATTTCATCTAGTTGTTAGGTCGCCAGCTACCCGCCATGACCTGACTAAGCCGCCTTGGCAGACCCTGGAACCAGCCAGACAAGCCAGCGTGCACCACTGGCCAAACTAAGCCAAGCCCGGGCATCCACAGACCCCCGTGGAACGACCAAGCGGTCAAAACAAACAGCACAACCTCAGAATCCTCAGGGACGGAGCCACAGGAGGGCCGCCGGAGGATTGTGGGGACTCAGCACTGTTCCGGCAACCAGTCAGTCAAAGGCTTTGCCGCCCTCATGCATTGGACGATGGAGACAAACGATGTCGACCGACGACGCAATTATCATCGAAGCCCACGATCGCGCATCCAGAGATCTGCAGCTCGAGGAGGCCACCCGCCTGCTCAGCGAAAAGGCAAAGGATCGGGGCATTCTAATCACCCGATACAGCTTCAGGTCATTCACTGCCACCCTCAGCTCCGGTGTTGAATACGGGCTTATTCAGGAATTGGACCTGCTGTGAAACCAGCCACGAACCGCTCCCATCCCCTCTCGCCCGGGAATGATGCCGGCGTTAACTGCCAGGCAGATGGCGGGATGGCCGCAGCGCTCAGACGACTGGCCGGCCTCGTGGACGGATGCCCGCTCGAGCTTGCCCAAAGCCCCGAGGACCTCAAGGCGATCACCTGGATGTGGCAGTCCCTGGAAGATCTTGAAGCAACCATAATCGGCCTTAGCCAAGGTACTTTGCCACCCTTCCAGGATGATTGGGAGTACCAGTCCTCGCCTGCAGCCAGCCTGATGTCCTGACTGGGACCATGTTTGTTGAATAGTCTTGGGAACGGATGCCGGCTGCAATCGGGAACTTATATGCAGCTGTCGCGAAAAGGGAATGTAAAACGCCCTCGCGGGGCTCAGGAAAGGCTGTGAAATGCCCCGGCCCGGCCCGGCGCGGACCGGGGACAGCTCTCCGAACTGCCCCTGGCGGGACCGTGAAAATCGACTTTCGGAAGCGGTGGGTACTCTGCAGCTTGGCCAGCAGAATCTTCGTGCGGTCGGGACGTGGTTGGATCAAGGGGGCGTTGGGCAGCGGTCGCTGACCAGTCCCAAGCCAGCGTATCCGCGTACGGCAGCCGAAAGAAAACGCTGACGCCCGAACGGGCGGCCGAACTGGTCCAACGCGCCGGCAGCGGCATCCCGAAAGTCCAGGCTGAGGCACACCCCAACCTGACGTCAGGAAGCAAGAATAAAAGCGTCAGAATAGGGTCAAACCAGGCTTTCGACACTCTCCGCTGAAAAGGTCCTAGACTTCAGCCTGGCGGTCATGCTGCCCACCGCTCCTACCCCCGGGATGCCCGATCCTGGATGCTGCTTTGTGCAGACAGTGTCTGCACAAGCAATTATGTCGGCGACCACTCTGCCGCCGATGCGCACAACAGCTGAATTGTCCAAAGTTCTCTGGACAATTCAGGCTGGTTCCCGCGCTGCTGATCGTCGAAGTCGTTATCCAGACGGTGGGCGCATCGATCAGGCAGGCGCTTTACTCCGCGCTGCCGGTTACTACGGAGTCCGGTTCGGCCCGTTCCAAGCCGGCAACGAGGTGACCCTCGTCGGGAAGTGCTCTCTGTTCCGCTACGGGTGCCGATGGCCCCATGGCAAATGTCCCACAGGCTGTAGGACATTAGGATCAACAGAATGTCAACGAAAGTTGCTATTTATCACCTGTTTGTCAACTGAAGTTGCTAGCATTCATAATGTCGCTGTAGCAATCGATGGGTGATGAAGGGAAGCGCGATGGGCTGGTTTACCGAGGGCACCGAGCATGAAGGCTACGTCGTCTGCGTCTTCGCCGACGGCTTGTACGGGTCCGGCGGCAGGTGGATGGAGATCGACGTGATGACGCCGGACGGTCGGCCGGTGGAGCATGAGACTGATCCAGACCGGCGCGCGTGGCGGTCGCCGTCTCAGGTGGTCGGCTGGCGGGTCGCCTGCAGCTGTGATCCCTTCCGGGAGCACGTCATCTTGGACCCGTTTTGGATACGGGTCTGGGATCTGGCCGACGAGGACGTCGCCGCGGGGCGCATCTACGCCGGGCCGCCGGCCAGCGCCGATGCCGCTGATATCAGCGATCGGGAAGACTTGGAGCCAGTATTCCTTGACGTGTGGCGCCGCCATGTTGCCCCCGACCTGTCGTTGCACACCATCGGCACCCTCAGCCGGAGCCTAAAGGAGCTCGAGGCCCAGCTCGACGATGCCGTGGCGGCCGCCAGACGGGCGGGCGTTTCCTGGGACAAAATTGGTCGGGCGTTTGGGATCAGTCGACAAGGGGCCCAAAAGCGCTGGGAGACCGTGTCCGCGGCTGTGGTCGGCCGAACCGAAGACAACTGAGGGCTTGCCCCTGCGCAGTTGGTCCTCCAGCACGGCAGAAACTCAGGCGCACATTCGTCACCTCGTGGACGGCCCAGTTCGCGGTCGCTTCTGCGCATGTTCGAACTGCTCCCGGGCTTTTCTAGCGGACATGCCGAGGGCGGCACCGATAACCTCCCAGGAGTCCCCGTTAGCGCGAGCGGCGCTGACGGCGGCGTCCAGCTCAGCCTCGGCCTTCGCGGCTGCCGTACGGGCAGCTGTGATCCGGCGGTAATCCGCCGCGTTCCTGTCCACGTGAGGCGCCGGGCTTAGGCGAAGGAGCGTACCGTCCACACGCAGCGGCGCGGCCAGGTGCTCGATGTGCAGGACGTAACCTTCTTCGGGTGCCCGCTGAATGTAGAGGGTGAGGACGGAGCGTCCCTCGCCGTCATCAAAGTCGACTTTCCCGTAGCTTTCACTGGGGCCCACTGGCCATGGGCGCGGTCTCAACCGTCCGCTAGCTTCGTACTGCGGATCGTCGATGTCTGCCCCGACACGAGTATCGGGGGCTTGGGCTCCGCGAGAGGTCATAGCGGCCGTTCTCCTTCTGTTGTTGTGATGTCCGCACGTCGGCATGCGGGCACCACTGGAGTGCAGATACCAGTACAGGCTGTTGCGGGTTGAAGCGCACGAGTACTGGGTACTCGATCTTCCCCTCGTGGGCTCCCTGGCGTATGAGGAAGGGCCCGCTCCCCCACCTACCCTTCCCAAGACTCCTGCCCGCGGCTAAATAGTGGTTTTTTGGTGTTTTAGTAGTAGGTGGAGGGGTAGGGTTAAAGCGGAGAAGGAGGATGGATGAGCATTTCAATTGATGTTGGCGCGGCCCATAGCGGTACAGCACGCCTGGGCATCCGGGAGATTGTCCGGCAGCTGAACAGCGCGCTCGGCGCCACACTGGTCGCCGCGCTGGCCGGCAGCAAGGACTCCAAGATCAGCTATCGCTGGGCCCGCACCGATGGGCCGGAGCCCCGGCCGGAAGCACAGGCCCGGCTGCAGCTCGCCCACCGCGCCTGGACGGCTGTGTCGAGCGTGGAGGGCGAACACGTGGCCCGGCTGTGGTTCGTGGGTGCCAACCCATGGTTGGGTGAAATCTCCCCCGTCGAAGCGATCAAGGACATGCGCGCTAAAGAGGTCATGGCAGCCGCAGCAGCCATGACTGAGGACAGGTTCTCCGGTTGACGGGAATCTGCTCCGGTACCGGCCTTGCTACATTGAAGGGCCGATCACTGGATACCGGATCGCTAAATCGTCCTATGGTCCCCTGAACCCGCTGCCGCGCAGCGCCGGAGCACCCGATCGCTCATCCTGGTCACGCTTCGACACCCCGGGGTCGACAATCTACCTTGCCGGGGATCGCCGCACAGCCTATGCCGAAACCCTTGCGATGGCCCGGGTCGGCAAGGACTTCCGCGACGCCGTTACCTTCGCGGCCCGGCAGTTCGACCTCCCAGTAGAGGTTGCGCAGAAGATGATCCACGACGACTGGACCAGGAACGGGAACATGGTACCCGGCTGGTTGCCGGCAAACTGGCGGGACGGGCGCCTGATGTACACGCTGCGGATCGACGAGCCCATCCGGTGGATCGATCTGACCGCCGCCGAATCGATCGCCGCCCTGAACCGCCACCTTGGCCAAACACTCGACGATGCCTTCGGCATTGGCACGATCACCCTGGGCACGCTTGCCGGTGAGGACCGAGGCCCGACCACGGCAATCGCTGAATGGCTGCGTGAGCAAGTGCTGGACGACGGGAACTACGCCGCCGGCGTCCGGGCCCACTCCAAGTACGGTGGTGGCCTTTGCTGGGCCTACTGGCTGCGCCGGCAGGATGACCGCCTTGGCCCCGACCCTGTCCTGGTCGAAACCGAGGCCGAAATCCACCGCAACGATGCCGATCTCAACTATGTGCTCGCCCTCTACGGACTTGAATGCCGGTAATCAACCGGATCACATGGGACAAGGACAAGATGGCAGGCCAAAGTCATGCGGTTCCCAGGTGCCCGGCGCTTCGGAACCTACCGGCTCATGCCTTTCTGAAGAAGCTTCGTCAGGCCGCTGGTTCCGCGTGTCTTGCGGGCCTTCGGATTGCGCCCTGATCCATTAGCCACCGCTGCACTGGGCGGCGTGCCCTGATCCTGGTCGGCAGTGAGCCGTGCTTGTACTGCTTCCCGGTCGGCTATGCCCTCCAGGCTGGTGACTAATGCCTGTCGTCGTTCGGCTGAGTCGTATTTGGCTCCTGCTTCGTCGCGCAACTGCCCGGGACCTTGGTGGTTGTCACGGGCAGTTGTCCAGTCTGAAACCAGCTTCCTTTCCATGTCATTCGAGACAGCTACGCTGTCTGCCCAGCCGTGCCGTAGGTCCCAGTTGTGTGCCTCGTTAGGGTTCGTCTCATGGAGCCAGGCCAGCGCGCTGTCCAGGTCCTCCTTGGAGGGCCTCCCAGCAGCCTCCGCCTGTTTCCTGTCTTCCCGGTCGGCTTCGGCCAGCAGCTGCGTGGCTTGGGCGTTCTCGTCTTGGCCGGCGCGGCGTTCCTGGCCTGCCTGTTCGCGGTCCCGTTCGGCTTGTGCCAAGGCCTCGGCTACGGACGCTTCATCGACGCCGAGGTTGTCCACGTCCAGACCGTAGCGGCGCTGGACCTGGTCGCGGATCACCTCTGCCGCGTCGCGGGCTGCCGGGTCGTGGTCCTTCCACGCGGTGGCTGTCTCGTGTGCCCTTTCGACGTCGCGGCCGGTGGCTGTGTCCCACCACCGGTTGTCCATGACCGGGGCGAGCTGGGCACGGGCAGCTGACCGCTCCGCGTCGAACCGGGCCTGCAGTTCGCGGGCCTGTTGTTCCTCCGCTGTCTGGGCGCGTCGGAGCTCTTGCTCGCGTGCCCTGGCCAGCTGCTCGCCGAGCCGGCCTGCGACGGTCAGCCCGACGCGGGACATTCCCTCGATTGCTTCTTCGATGCCGTCAGATTCGCTCATGGTTCCCCTCGTTGGTGTTATCTTTCGATGTCCGGGCGGGTCGTAGTGCTTCGGATGGTGTCGGTGCGCGCCGGGACGTGCTTGGGCGGCAGCACGGAACCGGCAGAGCGTCCCGTGACCTGGCCGGCGGTGCTTGCCTGAACTGCCGCGGCCGCTTCGGCGTCTACCGATGGCTGTGCCGCGGGGACGCTGGGCAGTGCCGCGGCGACCTGGCTGAGGTGGTGCTTGACCATATGGCTGATCTGGCGTGCCCTGCGCAGGTCGTTGGATGCCTTGTGCATGTCGTGGACGGCCTTGGCGACGTTGAGCAGCTGGCGCAACATGATCGCCTGTGCGGCGGTTCCGGTGCCGCCCATCGACGCTGCCATAAGCATGAGCGATGCTCCGCGGGCCGATGGTCCTACACTGCGGACGGGACGGACCGGGTAGCGGCGCAGCTGTGCCGTTTTCGACAGCTCGTCCGCTGCTGCCGCGAGCGGTCCAGGCGTTGCCTCGGTAGCGGTTGACCACGCTGCGAAGGCACCGGATGTCTCGCGTGCAACGTGCGCCCAGGTCGCGTGGTCATCCAGCGGGACGGAGCGCAGCGTTTCACGGAGCCGGGCAACCTCGTCGCTGTACTGTGCCCACAATTGCGGGTCGGGTTCGTGGGCTTCGCGGCCGATCGTGACCGGGCGGCGTCCACGTGCAGCTGCCTGCCATTCGGCGACCGCATCGCCGGCGCCTTGCGGGCTGTCAGGCCATTCGGCACGGAGCTTGGGCAGGGCGAGGTCTTTGGCGAGGTGACCGCCGCCGAACCAGACAGGCCGGCCACCTTTCGGGGGCCATTCGGCCACGCTGTAACCGACCACGACGTCGTCGCGGCCGGACGCGTACCGCGGCCGGACCAGGGCGCCGGTGCGGCGGAGGCGGCGGATGAATTCGGCCTCATCCTGGGCTGACGTGGCGCAGGCACGGACCTTGCGTTCGAGGGACCGGCGTTCCGGTTCCGGGGCTCCCCGCCGTTCGGATGCTTCGCGTTCACCGGGCCGCAGACCGCGGGTGGAATGCGTGGGCGAGAGTTCTTCGAGGCCGTACTTTTTCTCCAGTGCACGGGCGGCTTGTTGTGCGCGGGGGAAGTCCCGCCAGCTGCTCCACTTCGTGCCGTCTTCGCGGACCATGGACGCGGCGATGTGGATGTGGTCGTTCCCGGCTTTGCTGTGGCCGTGACGGATCGCCACCCACTGGACCGGGGCGCGTCCGCTGGCTTCGGTGAATCCCATCTCGTCCATGAAGTCCTGCGCAATGTCAGCCCACTTCGCATCGGTCAGGTCGCCTTCCTCGGCGCGCAGTGACAGCGAGCAGTGCCAGACATGCCCGCCGGAAACCTCCACGCCCAGGACGCTGCGGGCACGGTCCAGTTCCTTGGCAATGGCCTGGGCGGCGTCGGCGTTCAGTTCGTCGTCGTTGTGCCAGGCCATGATCGACGGTGAGCCAGTGACCAGGTGCGGGTCGGTGTGCTCGTTCGCCCGACCGGGACCGGCAAGGTACGCGATGAGCCCGTGCATGCGTGTGCCCTTGGTGATGTTGGGAATCATCAGCGCACCATCGCATCCAGCATCGTATTGAGCCGGTCAGCGACCGCCCGCACCCGGGTCAACACTGTGCGTGCAGCTTCAGGGAATTCGTCCGTGGCGTTCGCGTGCCGGGCCAGCTGGTTGACGTTGTTCGACAAGGCGGCAAGGTAGCGGCGGGCCGCGATGAATTCCACGGCCACCGCCCGGCGTTCAGCCAAGGACTCGGAGTTCTCCGCGTACAGGGCAGCACTGACCAGAATCTCCGACGGACTGCGCCCGGTCCGTTCCTCCAGCACCTTCAACTGAGCACGTTCAAACGTCGACATCGACACCCGCACGTAGTGGGTCTCACCGTTAATGTTCGCCCGGCGGCGGCGGGAGAGCCGGCCCGGGGGTTTCCGTACTGACTTCGGCTCTTCAGTCATCCCGATCCCCTCCCCCAATGCCCAGCGCAGCGCCCCGGAACCTCCGGGCCACACTCACGAGTGTGCCGCATCCAGGTCCGCAGGCCGGGGATCAACACGCGGGTTATGGCACATAACCGCCTAGCTTGCTCCGGCAAATCACCTGCGCCCCTGTTTGGCGGTTGGTGTGGTTGCTGGGCACTGACCTGCAGGACGCTGCGCGTCTTACTTGCCCAAACGACTGCGTCGTTCCGTTTCGGCTGGTGAGGCTACTGCCCGGTCCTTCCTTGGCAAGTCTCCACAGCCGGCTTTCGCGGCATATCCTCGCTCCGCTCCGGTATTCCACGGTCCGGCTGACTCCGACTGGCCAATTCCCTCACCGGCCAAGTTTCGGCAAGCGTGCCGAAAGGAACGCGGCATAGGGTTAGCGAAAGGTACAGTCTTGGCTCTCATCTCACCATCCACCGTGGCCACGCAATACGGGATCTCTTCGGCGCAGCTGCGGCAATGGCGGCAGCGCGGTGTCGGCCCCGAATACTTCCAGTTCACAGCACGCACCATCAGCTACTCCGACGACTACCTGCGCGACTGGTTCAACGATCCACGCAACGCCGAACTCCTGGCAGAAACTCCTCCGGCGAACGTCAACGGGTCATGTCGGGATGGGCGCGTCCGGCGCAGTGGGCGCCGCGATGCTCGCTAGGCTGGATCCCATGGCTAACCTCGACCTCGAACAGACACGAAACCAGGCCCGCGCGCTGCTGGACTCCCGCATTGAATCCGTCACCGCCCTGGCGCGCAGCCGCCAGAAAATTAGTGAGTTGAGGGATCAACTCGTCGCCGCCGAACGCGATGACAAGCGCGCCTACGTACAAGCCACACGCGACGGGTGGAGCGCGGAAGAACTGAAGAAACTTGGCCTCGAACCGGCGGCGGTCAAGCGCCGCCGGACAGCAAAGCGGTCCGCCGAACCGGAGCAGGAAGCCGAGCAAAACACCGGCAGCTCCTTCAGCGAACAGTAACCACCGCAAGCCACCCCGCGTTGAAACCCAACCGATCGGTGGCAGGCACCGATCAGGCCGGCTACACCCAAAGAAGGACCGGATTTCCGGTCCTTCTTTGGTTATAGCCTGGGAACCTGAAACCTGATCGGACGTGTGCGCGGATCCCGGCCGTCAGCGGTGGTTAGGGCAGATGTCCCCATGGCGCAGTACGACAAGGATGCAAGAGAATGATGCCGGCGCCTTTCCTTGGGCGCCCGGATGATAAGTCCGCGAACAAAATGACTGGGGAACTTCATGAAACTCGCGATGCATAAAACAGCTACCGTTGGCGCCGTACTCGCCCTGGGTGCCGGTGCCTTTCTCGCGGGCGCGCCCGCTGCCAACGCTTCAGGCTCCGGGACTGCGTGCCCGTCAGGACGGGTCTGCTTCCACTTCAATTCCGACTTCCAGGGCGCACGGGCCGACTACGCCTACAGCGACGCCGGCATGAGCAACGAACTGTTCACCGACGGCCCCGCAGGGCGGAACGGATGGGGCGTCCAGGTCAACAACAACGCAGCCTCGGTCATCAACAACAGCGGCCACACCCTCTACCTCTACACCGAAGCCAACTGCAACGCCTGGAGCATGGTCGGCGGCGGCGGCCTGTTCCCCGGCACCCGCTACAACCTGTCTGCCTTCAACGCCAAAAACGACATCTCCTCAATCCAGATCGCCGGGGTCGGGTCAGACTGCATCTCCCGGGACCAGTCCTGGGCTTAGCCCCACACCTGCCCGGTGACGGCATTGCCGTGTCGCCTCTGGGGGTCGCTGGACATGTCACGGCAGCGTGCAGGTTTACAACCAAGTAAGCCGTACCAGGAGACACCGAAGACCGGCACCCGCGGGTGCCGGCCTTCACCTTTGTGGCAGACGACGAGGACTCACTCCGCCCGCGACTGCCGCGCGACGTACTCCTCCAAAAGGCGTGTCTCAACCCGCCACTGACCCCGCCCAACCCGGAACGCAGGCAACGCCCCTGAGCGCACCAACGCATAGGCCTGATCAGCAGATATCCCCAGCACCTCGCAGACATCAGCCAAGGTCAAAAATCGCGTCTCACCCACAAGAACTCACCCCCAAAAAAACCGCGCAACAACGCTCACGTCAGGCTTCCTCACGTCGGTGCCGCAATTCTTCCCTTCGGCGCTGTCCGCGGCGCACGCCACCGACATTCACCGGCGGCCACGGCTTCCCGCCGTTGTACTTGCGCTGCCGGCGTTTCACCTCACGCATCGTCGCATAGACAATGAAGTCCGAGACGCTCGCGTCACCTTCCACCTCCCCTGTTTCCAGGAAGGCCGCACGGACCTGGTCAGCCTGTTCCTCTGTGAAGTACGGAGTGAAGGCAGGAATCTTTTTCGGCTTCGGCATCGGGCTCCTTACTCATTGGACGATACGCCCCCGGACGCCGTTGCAGCCCGGTCGCCACTGGGCCGGGGCTGCAACGGGTAACGGTGGTAAGGCACCGTCCTTATTGGACGTAGCCGTTGCGTGGGGCGTTCTTCCCGAACCAGGGATCATTGTCGGCGTACCCTTCAGTGCCGGTCTCGGCTGCGGCAGCCTCCTGTTCCTGCTGGGCTTTGAGCCGGTCCCGCCAACCGATGCGGGGGGCCTCATCCACTGCCGGCGTCTCGTCCTGTGCGGGTGCGTCCTGCCGTGCCGGGGGTTGTTCCCCGGCCGGCTGCTTCGCGGGCGAGCCGACGGCCTGGGCTGCGGTGTAACGCAGGGAGAGCCCGATCTCGTCGACCTCGAACTCGATCACAGTGCGTGTCTCCCCCGTTTTGGTTTCGTAAGTGCGGGGCTTGAGCCGGCCGCTGGCGACGACGCGGCTACCCTTGGTCAGCGACGCCGCGGCGTGCTCTGCCGCTTCGCGCCACACAGTGGACCGAAGGAAGAGAGTATCCCCGTCCCTCCATTCCTTCGCCTGAGCGTCGAAGCTTCTGGGCGTCGAGGCGATGGTGAAGTTCGCGACCGCCGACCCGCCCGGGGTGAACCGGAGCTCTGGGTCGCTGGTGAGGTTGCCGATGACGGTGGTAGTGGTTTCGCCTGACATGGTTTCGTTCCTGTTCTCTCTGGTTTCGTATTGGCGGTAGTGCTGCGGGGGTCAGTTCAGGTGGGCTACGGCCTGGGCATCATCGGCGTCGAGAAGATCCTCGAGGCGGTTGGTGAGCTGGTCGGTGTAGAGCTCGTGGAGCAAGTCACGGGTGGGGATCTCGTAGCCGTCCTCGTCGGGGCTGTCGGACGGCATGATCGTGCTGGCGTTGTAGATCCGTTCTTCGGGGTCGGACGCGGGGGCGCCGAGGCGGGTGAGGTTGAAGCCGATGGCCATCAGTTCGGGGTCGGTGTGGTGTTCGTCGGGGATGCGGTGGGCGGTGAGGGTGCGGATGACGTCGTTGATGTCGATGCTCATGCGGTTGCTCCAGTGATGGTGGCGGTGTGGTTCATGTGGGCTTGGACGAGTTTGTCGCGGCGCAGGCCGGACCAGTGGTCCTGGTCGTCGGCGTTGTTCACGACGACGGGTGCCTGGGAGTAGCCGAGCTCTGCTGTCCCTACTCCCGCGAGTTCGTTCGTAGGGCCTATCTGCACTTGGTTCGCGTACTGCGGATAATCCATGCTTGCGACTCTCTCATTGAAGACCGACAAAGTTTCAGGAATCGTGACGATGTCATGATATTTATGAGCAATGAGCAGCATTGATGAACCAGGGAAGGGGTAGTGGGCCTCGCCGCCGTCCGCTCGATTGGGATGGCCCAACCCCTGCGCTCCGAGCAAGACGAAGAAGACTTCGAGCAGGAGCTGATCGATCAGTATGCCCTGGCGCAAGTAGGGGCCGGGCTGACCGACAAATTCGTCCATACGGAGCGGACGACGGTGTTCGAGTTTGCCCGTTTTCTGGGTCGGCATTTGTGGACAGCATCGGAGTCGGACGCTGACCGTTTTCTTTCCTATCTGAGGCAGGAACGAGGCCTGGCGCGGACGACCAGGGAGGCCAAAGCCTCGACGCTTGGGCGCTTTTTCGACTTCCTCATTGCCCGGTATCAGGCGATATCCACGCCCTCACCGGTTACGTGGTCACCCAGCCGATCGATGAGTTCAATCGGCCCGCCAGCTCGTCCTCGGCCGCTTCCCGTATCCCGCCGAGCGACCCCGAGGTCGAGGCTTTGTTTTCGGGATGGCGCGAGGCGCTGCCTGCAGCACGGAAGTACCTGCCTGCCGCGAGAGATTATTTGGCCGCTTCGTTGTGGCGACGTGCCGGGCTCCGGATCAACGAGACGGTGATGCTCGATATCAAGGACTGGCGGCCGGACCTCGGAGAGCACGGCAAGCTGCATGTTCGGTTCGGTAAGGGAAGTCGCGGCAAGGGGCCGAAGCCGCGACTTGTCCCAGCCATCGACTCGGTCGATGCCCTGATGGAGTGGTGGCTGCGGGATGTGCGGCATCAGTTCGGCGACGATTATCTCGACCCCGACGCTCCCCTGCTGCCGAGTGAGCGACGGGACCGCGTCTCGGGCAGTTGCACGCGTGCCGGGGATGACACGCTCAGGGGCGGGCTGACGGCCGCGGTGGAGCGCTGGCTCCCGGCGTGGGGCGACCGACTGGGCCCTCACGGCTTGCGGCATTATTGTGCTTCCTCGCTCTATGCCCGAGGGATGGACCTGAAAGCTGTCCAGGAGTTGCTCGGCCACGAGTGGCTTTCGACCACGACGCGATACATCCATGTCCACTCCGAGCACATCGACCACGCCTGGGCAGTCGCGAATCAACGCGTCGCAGCCCGGCTGACAGGAGAATGAAACGATGCGTTGGAATCTTCGAATGGTGGCCGCCGAGCGCGGAATTTGGAAGTCGACCGAGCTGCGTCGTCGGCTCGCCGAGGCCGGCCTGGAGATCAGCGGCGGCAAAATGTCGGGTCTGTGGACCGGGACGCCCACGATGATACGGCTGGACGACCTCGACGTGATCTGTTCGGTCCTCGACTGCTCTCCGGCAGAGCTGATGATCCGCGAACCCGAGAAGGTCTCAGCCCGTCGGCCCCAGGCTGTCAGAACCGCTTCCGACGCTCCGCCACCAGCTGTCGTGCCCCGGCTCGGGCGCAACCGCTCCAGCCCGCCGGCATGAGCACTCCGCGGATATGCAGCACCTGCGGCGAACGCCCAGTCGCGTTTAGCGCCTACCCGAGGACGCAGTACTGCTATCCGTGTATGCCCGGCGGGCCCCAAGTCCCTCCGCCATGCCGACGCTGCGGTCGAACTGAGGGTTACTACACTGCTGGGTTGTGCGACCGCTGCCATCCGAGCGCCCCGCAAGCGATGGCTTCCTGCCGCGACTGCCATGCCTGGGGTGTAACCCGGATGCGTGAATGGCTCTGCACCGCCTGCCATGGATGGCGCAAGACCAAATCGATGGGCACCTGCCGGTCCTGCCACGCCGTTCTGGCGGTCAACGATGAACAGGCCTGCAGGCTTTGCTGGCACCAATACCGTGTCACTGGTGCCAAGGCTGCGGGCCTGGGACTGTTGGCGGCAAACCGGTCGGGGCAGCAACTGTTCTTTGCGGACCTCCGACATGTCGCAGCCAGCCAGCGTCGGGGCTACCGGCGCCCCGAGCTCAACGCAGCTCCGGGGTCCCGACCGGACGTCCTGACGTTTACTGCTGTCCCGTACCGACAACTGGTCTTGTTCGACTCCGAGAGGGACCTGCGCAGGGGACGGATACAAGGCTTCCCGTCCACCGCGCACCCGGAAATGGCTGCCTTTCTCAAACAAACGATGTTGGAACTCGCCGCCCGCCAAGGATGGAGCAGCGCCAACGTTGAGAAGGTCCAGCGAGGACTGGCGATCGTGCTCGCCCTGCAGGACACACCCGGCGCTCCGATCAGGACCAGTGAGGTCCTCCTGCTCAAGCAGCTCGGCCTGAACCGCACCAGAGTGCTGGAAGTATGTCAGACCGCTGAGCTGCTCCACGACGACCAAGGGCCAGCGATCGACCGCTGGGTAGCCGGCGCCATCGCCGCCCTGCCCCAGCAAATGCAGAGGGAACTCGCCCACTGGTACTCCGTTATGGCGTCCGGCAGCAAGACCCCACCCCGCAGCAAGCCCCGCTCGGAGACTACTATCCGCCTCTACCTCAGATGGTCTCTTCCAGCCCTTCGCACTTGGGCTGCCGGTGGCCACACCTCGCTCCGGGAAATCACCGCCGAGGAGATCCGAGCGGTCCTGCCTCCCACAGGCAATCCCCGCGCCACGATGGGCCGAGGACTCCGATGCATTTTCCGGGTCCTCAAAGCGCACAAGCTCGTGTTCCTGAATCCCCTGAACCGAATCCTGACCGGCGTCGAGGCAACGACGATTCCACTCCCGCTCTCGCCCACGAAGCTCAGGGAACCACTCAAGTCCACCGACCCGTCCACAGCCGCGGTGACGGCACTGGCTGCGTTCTATGGTCTCCGAACAGGCCAGCTCCGCAGCCTGCTCCTGACTGACCTGCACAGCGGATACCTGCACCTGGACCAGCGGACGATCCCTCTGGCGACCCCGGTCCGCGATCGGGTCAAGGCCTGGCTCGAATACAGGGAAGAGTGCTGGCCCAATACCGCGAACCAGCATCTGTTCATCAGCAGACAGAGCGCCACGGAACACAGGCCAGTCGGCTATGACTGGGTCACACGGCGCATTGGCACAACCACCCAGAAGGTCCGCGAAGACCGCATTCTCCAGGAGCTCATCGCCAGCAACGGGGACCTCAGGCGCATCTGCGACATGTTTGGACTCACGATCGGCGGAGCCAAACGCTACGCGGCGATCCTTGGGCTCACAGATCTCGCGGATGGCTAACTGCGATCCATCACCATCAAAGTGCGCAGCAAATTCACCGGACCCCACCAAGTTCATCGAACCCGAGGACTCTCCGCAGCAAGGACACACCAAGCCCCCTGAGTTCGGGCGTTTCGGGGCTTCGGTATTCGTGAACTCACGGGAGACGGTGATGTACTCCAGGGCCGCGGGGACTTCGGTGATGTCGACGGCCGTGTAAGTGATGCCCTTGGAGTCGAAGTAGTCCTTCGTCTTCTCGCAGTTGGGGCAGTCAGGCTTGGTGTAGACGGTGTAAGCGGCCGGTGTTGCAGTCATTTTCAGCACCTGGTTTCGTATCAAATGAGTTTCGTTCGTCTGTCTGACTTGCTGCTTCAATTCTACCAATCATTCAACTGAATGAATAGCTGTTTTACCGCGTTTTCTAGGCGTTATTTGCTTACAGTTTTGTGTCTCAAGGCACCCTTCCCGCCCCCTGGATCACGGCTACGGATGGTGAGCTTCGCCGCCGGTTACTGTGGTCATCCCCGCAGGTTCGCCAGTGCTGCAGCCCCCCTGTGCCTGAGAAGGCTCCTACCGGTGGGGTGATGTGCGCACCCGGCTGGAGTGGGGGTGCTGAATGGGTGGCGTCCCTGCTGAAAGAAACCCGGCCGTTGGCCCGGGTGGGTCGGCGAGGACGGTCTTGGTCCATGGGGAACCAAACCGTTTCACTCCCAGGCCATCGGGCCGGACCGGCGGCTGGCATGTGCTCGGCCAGCGGGTTACCCCGTCTTACTGGGCGGGTTGGATGAGTTCGGGGCCGTTGTTGCGGACGCTGTTGACGCTGGTGCTGACGATCCGTGGGGTGAGGACGGGATCGGGCAGGGTGTCGAGCAGGTGCTGGACGTCGTTTTTGTCGGCCAGGTCCGGGGTCGAGCCATTCGTTGATGCGGTCGTGCGGGATGATGACCGGCGACCGGTCGTGGATGTGTCCGAGCGTGTCCTGGGTGGTGGTGGTGAGTACGGTGCAGCTGAGCAGCCACTTCCCCGGATCGTCTTCGGGAACGGTTGGGTCGGCCCACCATTCGTAGAGGCCGGCGAAGGCCAGCAGCTCATCCTGCTCCGAGTACAGGTAGTTCGGGATCTTCTTCCCGTCCTCGGTTTTCTGCCATTCGTAATACCCCTCGGCCGGGACCAGGCAGCGGCGCTTCACCGCGGCCTTACGGAACGAGGGCTTCTCGAGGATACTTTCGCTGCGGGCGTTGATGAGCTTGTTGCCGATTTTGATGTCCTTGGCCCAGGAGGGCACGAGGCCCCAGTGGGCCACGAGCAGGTGCCGGTCGAGGGTGCCTTCGTCCAAGCGCTCGGCCACGATCGGCACGTCCTGGGTGGGGGCGACGTTCCAGCTCGGCGGGGGCGGGGTGCCTTCAACTTCTCGGGCCTCAAAGGCGCTGAGCAGGTCTCCGGTAGCTTTGGACATCACGTAGCGGCCGCACATGAGCCCATTCTGCCCGACCCCGCCACCATCCCAGCCCCTCAACCGGGGCACCGGAGTGCGGCGCCGGTTGTGTAGCCTGACATTCGGGCGGCACAGCCCGGGCCGGCCCCGGGAGCACTGGTGTTCGCGAAGGGGGCGGCGGATGGCTGGGGTGAGGCGGCAGGCGCCGGATCCGGAGTGGGTGCAGATGTACCGGCAGGGCGTGCCGGTGTCCAGGATCGCGGTCCTTTCCGGTGCGGCGGAGGCCACGGTCCGGTATCACCTGCAAATCGCGGCACGGTCGGAGCCGTCCCTGCGGGGCGAGCATGCCAGGGCCGTGCAGCCGGTTCCGAAGAAGCAGGATGAACGCGGCCTGAAAAACGTGGCCGACATCGTCGCCCTGTACCGGACCGAGGGCCGGTTGCCGAGCAGCAAATCCGCATCCATGCGGGAGCGGTCCCTGGAGTCCTGGCTGGCGGCCAAGCGGCAGCAATCCCAGAACGGGACCCTCTCCCCCGCCTACCGGGACGGGCTCCGGGAGATCCCGGGCTGGGACACCCCGCGGCGGCAGAAAGAGCAGCGCGAAGAGCTCTGGAACCAGCGCTTCACCGAACTCCTCGACTTCCGGGCGGCAGGCAATGACTGGCCACTCCATAAAGAAGCACCGTCGGAGCAGGAGCGGCTGCTCGGGGTGTGGCTGCACAGCCAGCGGATCACGTACCGGGACGGGACGCTCCGGCAGGACCGGGAAGCACGGCTGAATACGGAGCTTCCGGGTTGGCGGCGGGGCCGCCGGCCAGGCAGGCGCCCACACCCGGCCGCGGGTGCAGGGTGACGGCGCGCCCGCTTGAAAAGTAAGCATGCTTGCTATTAGTTTGGTGGCAGTTGCTCCGCCTGTCCACCATCAGGCGGAGCAACTGGCCAGGGGCGGCCCCGCATGACTGACTCGTGGTGCGGGGCTTTTCCGCTTCCCCGCGGTGGCGGGGGCAGGTGTCAGGGAACCGATCGGCAGAGGGAGTGTGCAGTGGCTCAGGGCGACATCGAGACGTTTTACGAGAACGGCGAGTGGAAGAACAAGCGTGAGGGCGCCGGCCGGGCGTTTGGGTCCGGGTACGGCACCAAGGACGAAGCGGTCACCGTCGGCCGGGACACCGCGAAGGCTGACAAGGTCGAGCACGTCATCAAGAACCAGGACGGACAGATCGCCGGGAAGAACAGTTACGGCAACGATCCGCACAGCGTCCCGGGCTGAACCGACGCGAGGACACGGGTTCTTTTGTAAACCCGGAAAGGAGCCGGCATGTGCCGGCTCCTTTCTGGTTCCTCTGCAAGAAATCTATGGTCAGTCTAGCTGAACTGGTGGCCGTGTTCTTGCTCAGCCTCGTTGCTGCAGCGCGGCGCTTGTGATGATTCCTGGTTGTCGCGATTACGGCGGTCCGCCGCTGGTGAGTGGTTGCTGTGGTTCGCGCCGGGCGGCGGACCGCCCGACTTCTGGAAGGTTCCTGGCCCTCGGATGATGAGTGGCCGGGGGCCTTGCCGGGCGGCGTTCGCTTCCGCCCGGCAAGGGGTTGTTATACTGCCGATTCTTCCTCGGCCGGTTGGCCGCTGTCGATGATGATTTGTTCGACCTCGCTGGCGGTGTATCCCCAGAGGACCAACTGGTTCAGATAGTCCCGGTGGGTTTGGCTGGGTGAGCGCCACGAGTCTTTTTGGATGGTCTTTTCATACCCGGCGCAGACCAGCGCAATCAGTCCGAACTCGGGCCGTGCGGTTGTTTTGGCGACGTGGTCCCGGAGCGGGTTCCACGCCCACTGGGTGGATTCTTCGAACTTCGCCCCGACCATGTCAGCGGCCACCTTGCCCTCGTAGCCGCTGGCGGTTTCGGGGTGGTGGGTGATCGCGTGGAGGGTGAAGTACTGCCAGCCTTTGGGGGCCTGCTTCTTGGCCAGCAGATTCTTGACCCATTCGCGGCGGACGGTGGTCGCTGACTGCATGAGCTTGTTGTTCTCGATCAGGGTCTTGCGGTCGGCCTTCTGCTCGTCGGTCATGGGGCCTTTGGGGGCCGAGGAGGTGCCGTCGTAGCGTTCGTACTTCGGGGTGAAGCCGAGGTCCTTCCATCCGGCAATCACCGCGTGGGTGGTGTGGTGGCCCCGGTAGTCGGTGCTGATCACGACGGCGTTGGTGTCCTCTTCGGTGGCTGGCTCCCCGTCAGCGCGCTTGGCTGACGTGAAGTACAGGTTCTCCGCGTCGGCGTAGTATCCAGCGTCCTCGACGATGGTCTTGCCCCGGGCTTCCAGCTCCTCTTTCAGAGCCGCGAGGGCGGCGGCGCTTTCGCGCTGGTCGCGCAACCGCTGGGCGACATGGTGAAGCTGGTCGGCTTCGTCCATGATGACCGATTCCAGTTCCTCGGTCGCGTCCTCGTCTCCTTCGAACTCGGCCAGGATCAGGGCTTCCTCGATGGTCCAGCCTTTGCCCAGGGCGGCTGATCCGGCGTCGGAGGACTTGGCCTTCAGCGCGGACTCGACGGTGGTCTTGGTCCGTCCTGTCTTTTTGGCGATCGCGGCGGCCGAGACGCCAATCAGGGACAGCTGGTGGTAGGCGTCGGCCTCGTCGGCTTCGGTCAGTTCGGCGCGCTGGATGTTCTCCACCACCTGCGTGACGATGCGTTCGCCCTCTTCCGGGCTGTCGATGATCATCACCGGAATCAGGGGTCTTTCGGCTTCGACGGCGGCGCGGGTGCGCCGCTGACCCATGAGGACGTGCACGGTGCCGTCGTCCTTGCGGTGGGCGATCACGGGTTCCATCACGCCGTGTTCTTTGATGCTGGCGATGAAATCGGGAGTCAGGGCGGCATCTTTCCGGACGTTGATATCGACGGTCAGGGTTGCCGGGTCGAGCATTTCGAGCGTGGGTGCTGCGTTCATGGTGTGTGTCCTTGCAGAGACGTGGGGTTTGGGGCGACCAATGGTGACCGGCCAGCTTCCCCTTCCCCCCGTTGTTTTTTGGCTGCTGGCGAAGCATCGCGGAGCTGTGCCCGAACTGGCCCGTCTACCCTTTGGGCAAGGGCCGAAAAATCTTGCGGGATCGGCGCGGAGCGTTGATCCCTGGCTGAAGAATTTTCGGCACGCAGGCCCCCGGAGGGGGCTAGACGGGTTGGGGCGGGCACGTACAATCCGAAGGACAGCAGCCAAAAACGTCGTAGACACACAGGGCCAGGGGGTCCGGAGCTCTGCGACGGCGCGCCCTGG
>NZ_AOFD01000069.1 GCF_000332815.1 Arthrobacter nitrophenolicus | reverse complement strand
GTACAAGGCAGCCACCGAATTCAAGGGCAAACCCACCGTCATCCTCGCCAAAACCGTCAAGGGCTACGGACTCGGACCGCACTTCGAGGGCCGCAACGCGACCCACCAGATGAAGAAGCTGACCCTGGATGACCTGAAGAAGTTCCGCGACCACCTGCGGATCCCGGTCAGCGACGAGCAGCTGGAGAAGGATCCGTACCGGCCGCCGTACTACCACCCGGGCACCGATGCGCCGGAAATCCAGTACATGATGGAGCGCCGGGCGGCCCTGGGCGGGTCCGTGCCGGAGCGCCGCTCCAAGCACGCCGAGATCACGCTGCCCGAGGCGAAGTCCTATGAGGTGGCCAAGCGCGGCTCGGGCAAGCAGCAGGCAGCCACCACCATGGCATTCGTCCGCCTGCTCAAGGACCTGATGCGGGACAAGAACTTCGGCAAGCACATCGCCCCGATCATCCCGGACGAGGCACGTACCTTCGGCATGGATGCGTTCTTCCCGACGGCGAAGATCTACAACCCCAAGGGCCAGAACTACCTGTCCGTGGACCGCGACCTGGTCCTGGCCTACAAGGAATCCCCCGCCGGCCAGCTGATCCACCCCGGCATCAACGAAGCCGGCGCCGTGGCAGCCTTCACCGCCGCCGGCACCGCCTACGCCACCCACGGCGTACCCCTGGTCCCGGTCTACGTGTTCTACTCCATGTTCGGCTTCCAGCGCACCGGCGACGCCTTCTGGGCAGCCGCGGACCAAATGACCCGCGGCTTCATCATCGGCGCCACCGCAGGCCGGACCACCCTCACCGGCGAAGGCCTCCAGCACGCCGACGGCCACTCCCCCCTGCTCGCCTCCACCAACCCGGCAGTAGTCACCTACGACCCCGCCTACGGCTACGAAATGGGCCACATCATCCGCGACGGCCTCGAGCGGATGTACGGCCCGGACAGCACGGACAAGAACCTCATGTACTACCTCACCGTGTACAACGAGCCCATCGTCCAGCCCGCCGAACCCGAGGAACTCGACGTCGAGGGCGTCATCAAGGGCATCTACCTGCTCCAGCCCGCCAAGATCGACGGCCCCCGGACCCAACTCCTGGCCTCCGGCGTCTCCGTCCCCTGGGCCCTCGAAGCCCAGCGGATCCTCGCCGAAGACTGGTCCGTCTCCGCCGACGTCTGGTCCGTCACCTCCTGGAACGAACTCCGCCGCGACGGCCTCGCCGCCGAAGAGGAAGCCTTCCTCAACCCCGAACAGCCCGCCCGGGTCCCGTTCGTCACCCGTCAGCTTGAGGGTGCCACCGGGCCTGTCGTCGCAGTTTCGGACTACATGAAGGCTGTTCCGGACCAGATCCGGCAGTTCATCCCGAATGAATACGCCACCCTGGGCGCCGACGGCTTCGGCTTCTCGGACACCCGCGCCGCAGCCCGCCGCTTCTTCAAGAACGACACCCACTCCATTGTGGTGCGTGCGCTTGAGATGCTGGCGCGCCGCGGTGAAGTGGACGCCCAGGCTCCGGTCAAGGCCATCGAGAAGTACCGCCTGCACAACGTGAATGCCGGAACCACCGGCAACGCCGGAGGCGAGGCGTAACCTCTCCCCGGCCAGCAGCAGCGACGGCGGCTCCCACCGAAAGGCGGGGGCCGCCGTCGTCCGTTGCCCGGGAGGCTGTCCCGAACGTGTGATGCATGACAAAGCGGATTGTAGCCTTCGCACAAATGGAGGTTGCCGCCCGCTGCCCGTATGCTCAAAGCATGCCAGCACCTGCCACCCCGTCCGCGAAGCGTAAACCGGCCCAGCCTGCGGTCACCCCGGAGAAGTCGGAAACCCTCAAGAAACTGCGTGCCAACGTGGGGCAGCTGTCCACCACCACCATGCGGGAACTGGAAAAGT
Source organism: Arthrobacter nitrophenolicus (assembly GCF_000332815.1). Classification (GTDB taxonomy): domain Bacteria; phylum Actinomycetota; class Actinomycetes; order Actinomycetales; family Micrococcaceae; genus Arthrobacter; species Arthrobacter nitrophenolicus. The sequence continues at coordinate 18,939 of NZ_AOFD01000069.1, read as the reverse complement.
CGCTGCCCTGGTACAGCCGGCTGAGCTCGGACGAACGGTCGGCGCTGGGGATGGTGGCCCAGAACGGCATTGCGGCGTTCGTCACCTGGTACGAGCGGCCGAGCTCGCGTCGTGGATCCTCACCGACGTTTTCGGCACCGCTCCCACCGAACTCACGCGCTCCATCAGCCTGCAGAAAGCGCTGCAGCTGATCAGGATCGTGGTGGAGGTGGTGGAGGACCAGGTCCCGGTCATCGCGCCCGAGGCTGACCAGCCGTCCCTTCGCGAAGCCGTGCTGCGCTATTCGCGGGAGGTGGCGTTTGCCGCCGCGGACGTCTACGCCCGCGCCGCCGAGTCCCGCGGGTCGTGGGACACCCGGCTCGAAGCCCTGATCGTGGATGCCATCCTGCGGGGCGAAAACACCGACGCGCTGCGGTCAAGGATCGCTGCGCTGGGCTGGAAAGCGCAGGAGCGCTTCACGGTCATGGTGGGCAATTCCCCCTCCGAGCCGAGCGCCAGCTACGTCAGCGAGCTGCGGCGCATGGCCGGCCGGTATGCCGAGGACGCACTGGTGGGCATCCAGGGCGACCGGCTGATCCTCATCCTCGGGGGCGTCCAGGACCGGGAAACCGCCTACATCAAACTCAGCGACATGTTCGCCCCCGGCCCTGTTGTGTACGGTCCCGAGGCGGGATCGCTGCTCGAAGCCAGCGGCTCCGCGCAGTCCGCCTTTGCCGGCCTCACCGCCGCCAAGGCATGGCCTTCCGCGCCGCGGCCGGTGGCCGCGGACGACCTGCTTCCAGAGCGGGTCATCTCGGGCGACGACGCCGCACGCCGCTCCCTGGTCAAGAACATCTACCGGCCCCTGCTGGCGGCATCCAACGGCCTCGTGGAAACCCTCGGCACCTACCTGGAGCTGGGCCATTCGCTGGAAGCCACGGCCCGGGAACTCTTCGTCCATGCCAACACGGTCAGGTACCGGCTCAAGCGTGTCTGTGATGTCACGGGCTGGGACCCGCTCCTCCCGCGGGAAGCTTTCGTCCTGCAGGCAGCACTGGTGGTGGGCCGGCTTTCGGCCCCTCCCAAAGCCGCCACGGAACGTCAGCCGTCGCGGACTCAGCCCTGAACCGTTGTAGACTTCCTACAACCTGACCCCGTGAGCTTGGTGCGGACAAACACCGCTGGATCACGAAGTAATTTGGAAAGCTGGTTACGTGCTTGCAATAGTCTGCCCTGGACAGGGCTCACAAACCCCGGGTTTTCTGGCCCCCTGGCTGGAACTGCCCCCGGTGGCAGGCCAACTGGCCACCTTGAGCGACATCGCCGGAATCGACCTGATCGCTCACGGGACCACTTCCGACGAGGAAACCATCAAGGACACTGCCGTTGCGCAGCCCCTGATCGTTGCCGCCGGCCTCGTGGCCGCGGCGTCCCTCTTCGACGTCGAACTCAACTCGCTGCCGGTCATCCTGGCCGGCCACTCGGTAGGTGAAATCACCGCCTCCGCCCTTGCCGGCGTCCTGACCGAACAGGAAGCCATGACGTTCGTCCGCGAACGGGCCAACAGCATGGCGGCCGCAGCCTCCGTCACCCCCACCGGCATGAGTGCCGTGGTGGGCGGCGATCCTGCCGAAGTCCTGGCAGCCATCGAGGCGTCCGGTGCAACTCCGGCCAATGTCAACGGCGCGGGCCAGACCGTGGCGGCCGGAACCTTCGAGCAGCTCAAGGCCCTTGCGGACAACCCACCCGCCAAGGCCCGGGTCATTCCGCTCAAGGTTGCGGGTGCCTTCCACACCAGCCACATGTCCCCTGCCGTCAGCGCCCTGAAGGCTCTTGAGCCGCAGCTGAAGCCGCAGGCGCCGGCCGTTCCCCTGCTGTCCAACTACGACGGCGGCGAAGTCACCGACGGCCGTGCCGCCGTCGACAGCCTGATCGCGCAGGTGTCACGCCCCGTGCGCTGGGACCTGTGCATGGAGACCCTGGTCCAGCGCGGAGTGACCGGAGTCATCGAACTCGCTCCCGCCGGCACCCTTGCAGGCCTGGCAAAGCGCGGCATGCCCGGCGTCAAGACCGTCGCGGTCAAGACCCCCGACGACCTATCTGCCGCCCTGGCGCTCTTTGCAGAACTGGAGGGCAACGCATGAGCGTTCCCACGCTGAAACAGGCTCCCATCCAGGAGCACACCCGCATCCTCGGCCTGGGCGCCTACCGGCCGGACGTCATCGTGACCAACGAGGACGTCTGCCAGTGGATCGACTCCTCCGACGAGTGGATCCGCCAGCGGACGGGAATCGTCACCCGCCACCGCGCCAAGGCGGATGTAAGCGTCATTGACATGGCCGAGGGCGCTGCCCGCGAGGCGATGGAAAAGGCCGGCATCGAGGCTTCGGAGCTCGGCGCCGTCATCGTTTCGACGGTGACCCACCCCTACGCCACCCCTTCCGCCGCAGCCAGCCTGGCTGACCGCCTGGGAGCCACGCCGGCACCGGCCTTCGATATTTCCGCCGCATGCGCCGGTTACTGCTACGGCATCGCCCAGGGTGACGCCCTGGTCCGGTCCGGAACCGCCAAGTACGTCCTGGTGGTCGGCGCGGAGAAGCTCTCCGACGTCATCGACAACCGTGAACGCACCATCTCCTTCCTGCTCGGCGACGGTGCAGGCGCCGTCGTGATCGGTCCTTCCGAAACCCCGGGCATCGCACCCTCGGTATGGGGCTCGGACGGCAGCAAGTGGGATGCGATCGGCATGACGCGCTCCATGCTGGATGTCCGGGACCTCGGCCTGGCTGCCCGCCAGTCGGACTCCACCGGGGACCTGGCCCTCCTCGAGGAGGCCCAGGAGCTGTACCCCACGCTTCGCCAGGACGGCCAGACCGTCTTCCGCTGGGCTGTCTGGGAAATGGCCAAGGTAGCGCAGCAGGCACTTGAAGCCGCAGGCGTCGAGGCCGAGGACCTGGTGGCCTTCATCCCGCACCAGGCCAACATGCGCATCATCGACGAGATGGTGAAGAAGCTGAAGCTGCCGGAGACGGTTACAGTGGCACGGGACATTGCCGACGCCGGCAACACGTCCGCTGCATCCATTCCGCTGGCAACGCACCGGCTGCTGCAGGAAAACCCGGAGCTCAGCGGCGGGCTGGCCCTGCAGATCGGCTTTGGCGCCGGGCTGGTCTTCGGCGCGCAGGTAGTTGTCCTTCCCTAGGAACGTCCCCAAGGGTTCGCATCCGCGGCCTGAACCATTTCCGGCAGCCCCTGCCGGCAATACAAGAAAAGGAGCCATCAATGGCTAGCAACGAAGAGATCCTGGCCGGCCTGGCTGAAATCGTCAACGAGGAAACCGGCCTGGCCCCTGAGGCTGTGGAGCTGGACAAGTCCTTCACCGAGGACCTGGACATCGACTCCATCTCCATGATGACCATCGTGGTGAACGCCGAAGAGAAGTTCGGCGTGCGCATTCCGGATGAAGAGGTCAAGAACCTCAAGACCGTTGGTGACGCTGTCAGCTTCATCGCCGGAGCCCAGGCCTAGTCCAGGCCTTCGCCGTCTGGCTTGGCGGGGCTGCCGGTCCGGATGACCGGACCGGCAGCCCCGCTGCATTTTCTCCACCCGGCCGAGGCCGGCCATCAACACGCGGGACCCTCCGGAAGACGGAGACGGATTCCCACCGACGAAAGAGTGATCCCATGACACGCAAAGTAGTCATTACCGGTCTGGGCGCCACCACGCCCATCGGCGGCGACGTTCCCACAATGTGGAGCAACGCGCTCAAGGGGGTCTCCGGTGCCCGCACCCTGGAGGATGACTGGGTCGCCAAGTACGAGCTTCCCGTCCATTTCGCTGCCCGCTGCAGCACCCCTGCCCTTGACGTGCTCAGCCGCGTTGAGGCCAAGCGGATGGACCCCTCCACCCAGTTCGGCGTCATTGCCGCCCGCGAGGCGTGGGCAGACTCCGGCATCACCGAATTCGACAAGGACCGCCTGGCTGTCGCCTTCGCTACCGGTATCGGCGGTGTCTGGACGCTGCTGGACGCCTGGGACACCCTGAAGGAAAAGGGCCCCCGCCGGGTCCTGCCCATGACCGTGCCCATGCTGATGCCCAACGGTGTTGCCGCGGCCGTCAGCCTGGACCTCGGCGCCCGGGCCGGCGCCCACACCCCGGTGTCCGCCTGCGCCTCCGGTACCGAAGCCATGCACCTTGGCCTGGAACTGATCCGCTCCGGCAAGGCTGACGTGGTCATGTGCGGCGGCGCCGAGGCAGCCATCCATCCGATGCCCCTGGCCGCGTTCGCCTCCATGCAGGCGCTCTCCCGGCGCAATGATGACCCGCAGGGTGCTTCCCGGCCCTACGACACCGGCCGTGACGGGTTCGTCATGGGCGAGGGTGCAGGCGCCCTCGTCCTTGAAGCCGAGGAGCATGCCCTGGCCCGCGGCGCGCGGATCTACGGCGAACTCGCCGGCACCTCCGTCACCGCCGACGCCTACCACATCACCGCGCCGGACCCGGAGGGCCTGGGCGCCACCCGCGCACTGAAGGCCGCTATGTTCGACGGCCGGATCCAGGCGGAGGACGTGGTCCACGTCAACGCGCACGCCACCTCCACCCCTGTTGGTGACAAGCCCGAGTACACCGCCCTGCGCGCCGCCCTGGGCAACCACGTGGACAACGTGGCGGTCTCCGCCACGAAGTCGCAGATGGGCCACCTGCTGGGCGCATCGGGTGCCGTCGAGGCGGTCCTCACCGTCCTTGCGGTATACGACCGCAAGGCGCCGGTGACCATCAACCTCGAAAACCAGGACCCGGAGATCCCGCTGGATGTGGTGACCTCCGCTCGCGACCTGCCTGCCGGGAACATCGTGGCGCTCAGCAACTCGTTCGGTTTCGGCGGCCACAACGCCGTCGTCGCCGTCCGAAGCGTCTGACATCACCGGGACATACCCGGAACAAGAAGGAGGCCCCGCCGGCTGGCGGGGCCTCCTTCATTGCTATGGAGTGGTGTTTCGGTCCGGGAATCCGGGCTGGGGTACGACGGCGGTCAGCCCACCTGGTGGAGCCAGCGCACGGGCGCGCCTTCCGCGGCGTGCCGGAAGGGTTCGAGCTCCTCGTCCCAGGCTTCACCGAGTGCCAGGGACAGTTCATGGTAGACGGCAGCGGGGTCCCCTGCTCCGGACTCGTAGGCGTAGCGGATGCGGTCCTCGGACACCATGATGTTGCCGTGCACGTCCGTCACCGCATGGAAAATACCCAGCTCAGGGGTGTGCGACCACCGCCCGCCGTCCACTCCCTGGCTTGGCTCCTCCGTCACTTCGAAGCGGAGGTGCGCCCAGCCGCGCAGTGAGGACGCCAACTTAGCCCCGGTGCCGGGCGTCCCGGTCCAGGACAACTCGGCACGGAACATTCCGGGCGCGGCAGGCTGAGGGGTCCACTCAAGGTCCGTGCGCTTGTCAACGACGGAACCTATGGCCCACTCAACATGAGGGCACAGGGCCGTAGGGGCCGAGTGAACGAAAAGCACACCGCGGGTCATTGCAACAGACATTCCATCCTCCATAGCTCTAGGTACGTCTTCCCCAACGACCTCTGCCTGGATGGAACCGCTGTGCCCTGCCTGCGGGACTCCTTGCCTGGTTATTCAGATATGAATGCTGCGTCCGGACTTGCCGCACCGCCTGCAGCCCAAGGGCTTCAAGCGGTACTTGAAAGTTGCCGGACGTGACTCTTATTGTGCCGTACGCCGCAGAATTACGCCAGTGCGATTAGCTTTCCGGAACTTAGGCCCGCGGGTGGGCCTGCTGGTAGCTTTTGCGCAGCCGGTCCACCGAAACATGCGTGTAGATTTGCGTCGTGGCCAGGCTGCTGTGCCCCAGTATTTCCTGCACCGCCCGCAGGTCCGCGCCGCCGTCCAGCAGGTGGGTAGCGGCGGAATGGCGCAGGGCGTGGGGTCCCGAAGCCGAGGTATCCCCCAGCGCTTCCAGGAGCCGGTTGACCAATTCGCGCACCTGCCGCTGGTCCACCCGGCGCCCGCGGGCGCCGAGGAACAGGGCGGGGCCGCTGTTCTCCCGCGCCAGCAGCGGCCGTCCACGGCGCAGCCAGTCATCCACCGCCACCGCGGCGGGAACGCCGTAGGGAACGGTACGCTCCTTGTTGCCTTTGCCCAGGACACGCAGCGTTCGCCGGTCCGGGTCCAGGTCATCGATGTCCAGCCCCGCAAGTTCCCCCACCCGCACGCCGGTGGCGTAGAGAAGTTCCACTATTGCGCGGTTGCGGACGGCCAGGGGCTCGCCGTCGGCTGCACTGTGCTCCAGCTGGCCCAGCAGCCGGGTCAACTGCGAACTCTGCAGGACACCGGGCAGGGACCGTTCACGCTTGGGCGCCTTCAGCCGCAGGGCAGGATCCACGGCGATCCGTTCCTCGCGCAAAGCCCATGCGGTGAATGACCTTACCGTGGCGGACCTCCTGGCCAGGGTTGCCCGGGCGGCGCCGGACTGGCTCTGGACACCCAGCCAGCGGCGGAGCATGCCCAGTTCGAGGTCCCCAAGCACGGAGGCACCTTCCGAGGCGGCATGCGCCAGGAGGCTGCGGACGTCGCCGAGGTAGGCACGCCGCGTGTGGGCCGACACCGCACGCTCTCCGGACAGGTAGCCGGCGAACGCGTCCAGGGCGTCGCTGAGTCCTGGTGGCATTTCCTCATTTTCCACTCCCTTACTGTCTCAGTTCCTGGAGCCGTACCTGTGGGCTGACACGGCGCCGGCCACCACTTTGTCTCCATCAGGGCGGTACATCAGACGGAAGCCTTGCCTCTCTTCCAGCCGCCCCGTTCGGAAACGGCCAGGCCGAGCAGCCCGAGCCTGCCCAGGCCGGCACGCACCGATTCCTGCCCCAGCCCGGCCACGGCCGCGAGCTTCTCGACGGAGGTGGTGGAGCGCAGCGGCAGCGCATCGAGCAGGATCAGGTCCTCGAGGGTCAATCCGTCCTGCACCTGGGCGCTGGCCTGCCGCTGTTCGGGCAGCGCGCTGCCGCTCGGCGAGGCGAGTTCGGCAATTTCTGCGGCATCGGTAACACACACGGCTCCCCCGTCGCGCAGCAGCCGGTGGCATCCTGCCGAATTCGCACTGTGCACCGACCCCGGCACTGCACCGACCGCACGGCCGAGGGATTCGGCGTGATGGGCCGTGTTCAGTGCTCCGGACCGCCAGCGCGCCTCCACGACGACGGTGACGGCGGACAGTGCCGCAATCAGCCGGTTGCGCTGCAGGAACCGGTAGCGCGTGGGGGCTGATCCCGGCGGCACCTCCGCGAGGACAGCACCCTGGTTGCAGACAGCCCGCAGGAGGTCCTCGTTGCCGGACGGATAGAACCTGTCCACGCCGCCTGCCATGACCGCGATGGTGGGAACAGCACCTGCACCGCCGGCGAGCGCTGCCCGGTGTGCATGGGCGTCGATCCCGTAGGCGCCGCCGGACACCACGGTAAAGCCGCGCTGGGCCAGCGAGTAGGCGAGATCCCCCGTCACCGAGGCCCCGTAGCTGGTGCTGTCCCGGGAACCCACCAGTGCGATGCTGGTGTCCACCGCCGGCAGGGGCTGCTCCTGGCCGCGCCACCAGAGGCAGAGCGGCTCCTGGATCCCGAGATCTGCCAACTGGGCGGGCCACAGCTCGTCGGAGGGGATGATGAGCCGTCCGCCCAGGCGGGCCATGGTGGCGAGGTCCCGCTCGGGCGCCAGGTCAGGGATCCTGGGCTGCCACCGCTTGAGCGCAGCCGCCATGCCGGCCCAGCTGGTGGCGGCTCCGCTGTCCGCGAGGAGTGCCGTGATTTCGCGTTCCAGTTCCGGCCCTGCCTTCAACTCCCCGGTAGCGATGCCGAGGGCATCCACGGCTCCCGCCACCTGTACGAGGGCAAGTCCGGCGGCGTCCTGCGGCTCCATCAGGCGTGACAGCGCGGCGCGGGCCAGGCGGTCGGGGTCCATTGATGTTTCCCTCATGCCGACACCGCCGCGGCCTGCCGCAGTCCGAGTGCCTGTCCGATATCGTCGGTGTCCGGCTTGTCCCGGTGGCCCAGGTCGGCGAGTGTCCAGGCCAGGCGCAGCACGCGGTCATAGCCGCGTGCAGTCAGGATGCCCCGCTCCAGGGAATGGTCCAGGATCCGGGTTGCCGCCGGCGCCAGCCGCAGTTCTCCGCGCAGGATGCGGCCGGGCACCTGGGAGTTGGTCTCCAGTCCGAAGGGCTGCAGCCGCTCCGACTGGCGGAGTCGGGCTTCCCGCACCCGTCCGGCTACGGCCGCTGAATCCTCCTCAGCTCCGGACTGGCCAAACTCGGCGAGCGATACCCGTTCGACCTGCAGCTGGATGTCCACCCGGTCCAGCAGCGGCCCGGACATCCTGGCCAGGTAGCGGCGCCGCATCATGGGTGTGCAGGTGCACTCGAGCCCCTTCCCGGAAGCCTTGCCGCAGGGGCAGGGGTTGGCTGCGAGCACCAGCTGGAAGCGTGCAGGATACGCCGCTGTCCCGGCCGACCTGTGGATCACCAGTTCCCCGCTTTCCAGCGGCTGCCGCAGCGCGTCCAGGACCCGCCGCTCGTATTCGGGTGCCTCGTCCAGGAACAACACACCGCGGTGCGCCCGCGAGGCTGCCCCGGGCCGCGGCAGCCCCGACCCCCCGCCGATGATGGCTGCGGCCGTTGCCGAATGGTGTGGGCTTTCGAAGGGCGGCCGCCGAAGCAGCTGGACCGTGGAGGAGGGAAGCCCGCAGAGCGAGTGGATGGCGGTGACCTCCATGGATTCATGGTCGCCAAGGTCTGGCAGCAGGCCGGGCAGCCGTTCCGCCAGCATGGTTTTGCCGGCGCCGGGCGGGCCGGTCAGCAGCAGATGGTGGGCGCCGGCAGCTGCGACCTCCAGGGCACGGCGGGCATCGGCCTGCCCGGACACGTCAGCCATGTCGGGGCAGGGCCCGTCCGTGGCGGAAAGGTCATCGCCACCGTCCTGGTCCTCGGGTTCGAAGTCAAGGGCGAGCTCCTGCGGATCCGCTCCGAAGTCCAGTGCCAGCCTGGCAAGGGTGCAGTAGCCCCGCACATGTGCTCCCGGAACCAGGGCGGCCTCGGCGAGGTTGGCGTGCGCCACCACAATGTCAGGGAATCCTGCCTGCACCGAGGCCATGACCGCGGGAAGGATTCCACGGACCGGCCGGAGCCGGCCGTCAAGCCCAAGCTCGGCGATGAAGACCGTCCGGCCAGTGGGCCGGATGTCATTGGCGGCGCGGAGCACGGCCATGGTCACGGCGAGGTCGAAGCCGGAACCGCGCTTGGGAAGCGAGGCCGGAATCAGGTTGGCAGTGATCTTCCTGCGGCTGAGCGGAATTCCGGAGTTCCTGGCAGCGGACCTGATCCGCTCCCGTGCTTCGTTGAGGGAGGCATCGGGCAGCCCAAGGATGATGAAGGCCGGCAGGGTCTGTCCAATGTCGGCCTCGACCTCAACCATGTACCCGTTCAGGCCCACCAGCGCGATGGAATATGTGCGGCCCAGTGCCATCACCCGACCCCCTTGAGGTGTTCCACGGTGGGCTGGCCTCCCCCGTCATCAACGACGGCAATGACGTCCACCCGCCGCAGGGGCATCCGCAATTCCCGGTCGCGGCACCATGCCGAGCCGAGGCGGTGCAGCCGGGCAAGCTTTTCGGGCCCTACCGCTTCGAACGGGTGGCCGTAGTCCAGGGAACGCCGTGTTTTGACTTCGGCGATCACCAGGGCGTCGCCGTCCAGGGCGACGATGTCGATTTCACCCTCGGGGCAGCGCCAGTTGCGTTCCACCACCAGCATGCCCAGCGACTCCAGGTAGCCGGCGGCGAGTTCCTCGCCGTGCCGGCCCAGCAGGTCTTTCGATTTCATGTTTCTACCTCCGTTAACCAGCCTGGGCCTGCGGAAGTAGCGGCGGACAGCACAGCCCGCCGTATGTGCATACGGCGGGCTGTGAAGGGAAAGTGGCGCGGCGGCCCCGGACCTAGTTACCCAGGTCCACGTCCTTGGGCATGGCCAGTTCTTCATTGCGCGGAAGCTCTTCCACGTTGACGTCCTTGAAGGTGAGGACCCGGACGCTCTTGACGAACCGGGCGGAGCGGTACACGTCCCACACCCAGGCATCCTGCAGCGTCAGGTCGAAGTAGACCTCGCCGTCTGCGCTGCGGGCCTGCAGGTCCACGTGGTTTGCCAGGTAGAAGCGCCGTTCGGTCTCGACTACATAGCTGAACAGTCCGACGACGTCGCGGTATTCACGGTAGAGCTGGAGCTCCATGTCGGTTTCGTAGTTTTCAAGATCCTCAGCACTCATGCTTCCATCTTGCACCATGTCCGCCGCCGCGGGCGCCCGGACGGGAGCGGGGATCAGTCCGCGGCGGATTCCGCCAGGCCGGACCGTTCATCGAGGGAAAGTTCGTCCAAAGCACATTCGTCGTCCGGCACCTCACCGTCCGCCGCTTCCCTGTCCCGGAGTTCCCCGCCGAGCAGGTTCCAGCTCACGCGGTGGTAGGGGCTTGGTCCGGCAGCGCGCAGCACGTCGCGGTGGAGCGCCGTGGCGTAGCCCTTGTTGATGTCCCAGCCAAAGTCCGGGTACTCGGCGTGCAGTTCCCGCATTGCCCTGTCCCGTTCCACCTTGGCGATAACGCTCGCCGCCGCAACGCTCAAACATTGCATGTCGGCCTTGATTTTGGTGTGCACCGGGGCCTGGCAGGCAGCGTCGAGGGCAACCGGTTCGAAGAGGGACGGCTGCTCCGCCGGGGAAAGCCAGTTGTGGTTGCCGTCCAGGAGCACGAGTTCCGGTGTGACCCCGGCCGCCAGGACGGCGTTCCAGGCCCTGGTTCCCGCCAGGCGCAGGGCGGCCATGATGCCGAAGTCATCAATTTCCCGGGCGCTGGCGTGGCCGACCGCCGAGGCCACGCTCCAGCGGCGGACCAGTGGATCCAGGCGTTCCCTTTCAGCGGGCGGCAGGAGCTTGCTGTCCCGCACCCCGGCAAGGCTGCGCTGGCGTTCAAGGTCGACGACGGCGATGCCGACGCTGACCGGCCCGGCCAGTGCGCCGCGGCCCACCTCGTCCATCCCGGCGAGGAAACGGACCCCCTGGGCCTTGAAGGACCGCTCGTGCCGCAACGTCGGCGCCTTGGCGCGCCCGGCGGACGCCCTGGTGCCCGCGGGCACTTTCGTGGAACCGGACCGGCGACGGGCCGGAGCGGCCTCTGCCGGGACTGTCTTGACTGCCGGGGACATGTCAGGGAGCGGCGGGTACGTTCCGGAACACGTCCGGATAGTTGTCAAGCGTTGTTATCCGGTTCAGCGGCCACGCAATGACTGCCGCCTTGCCTTCGAGGTCGTCAAGGTCGATGAAACCGCCGTCGGAGTCCATGTGCGCCCTCGAATCGGCGGAATGGTTCCGGTTGTCGCCCATCACCCACACCTTTCCTTCGGGAACCACAACGTCGAAGTTCCGGGCCTGCGGGACCTCGGCGGGGTTGACGTAGGGCTCGTCCACGGCAGAGCCGTTAATGGTCAGTTTACCGCCGGCATCGCAGCAGACCACGTGGTCGCCGGGCAGCCCGATGACCCTTTTGACCAGGTGCTGCTCGGAATTGTCCGGGAGCAGCCCAACGAACGTCAGCCCGTCCTGCACCCAGGTGAAAGGGCCGTCCGCTTTCTCTTCGACCGGCGGGAGCCAGCCCTTGGTATCGCGGAAGACCACAATGTCTCCGCGGCTGAGCGAGAAGGGCTCCGGCACCAGGAGGTTGACGAAGATGCGGTCGTCGACGTCCAGGGTGTTCACCATGGACTCGGACGGAATGAAGAACGCCCGGAAAAGGAAAGTCTTGATGAGGAAGGACAGCACGACGGCGATCACCACCACCGTGGCGACCTCCTTCAGCCATGCGAACACCGGGCTGCCGGCGGGCTTTGCGGCTGCCTTCGCGGCGGACCGGCTTTCCGCCGGCGCCGGGTCAGGCGCTTCCCGGGCCGGGGACGGGCCCGCCGGCGGTCTGGCCTGCCGGAGTCTCAGAGGCGCCGTCGGGGCGCGGTTCCGGTGTCCGCGCGTGATTCTCGGGCATCTACTGTCCGTTCTCTGTTATTGGTTCCGCCGCGTACGGGCGGGGTACTGGAGCAAATCTATCAAGGGGCCAGATGATCTGGACGGGACGCCCGACGACGCGTTCCATCGGCACCATGCCGCCGCCGGGGGCGCCCAGCAGGCTCCGGGAATCGGCGGACAGCGAACGGTGGTCACCCATGAGCACAGCCGCCCCTCCGGGATCACCGCGGTGAATTTCTGCGTGCTGGGGGCGTCGCCGCTGAAGAGGTAGGGCTCGTCCAGCGCCCCGCCATTAACCGTAATCTTTCCCGCCGCGTCGCAGCAGGCCACGGTGTCGCCGGGGAGACCGATGACGCGTTTGACATAGGTGGTGTCGCTGCCGGTGAGTCCAAGCCACTGGGCGACGCCTGAGGCCGCATCCACGACGGGGCCCCTGCCGCTGTTGAGCGGTGCGAACGTACCCCTGCCGTCGAACACCACGATGTCGCCCCGGCGGATGGGTTCTGCCTGGAAGTCGGTCCGGGACACCAGGATCCGGTCCCCGCCTTCCAGCAGGGGTTCCATGGACTCGGACGGAATGAAGTAGACGTCGAGCCACAGTGACCGGACCACCCCGCTGACGGCCACGGCAAGGAGCAGTGCCAGGAACGCAAAACGCCAGCCCATTCTTGTGGGCTGGCGTTTTGTCTGGTCCATGGTCCGTATCCTGGCGCTGGTGCTGATTGGCTCCGGCGCTGGCCGGATACGGCTGCGGCCCAGCCTGCGTATGTCCGAAAAGGACTTACTTGGCGGTGCTGAAGTCGCGCTTTTCCTTGATCTTCGCAGCCTTACCGCGCAGTGCACGCATGTAGTAAAGCTTGGCGCGGCGAACGTCGCCCTTGGTGACAACCTCGATCTTTTCGATGATCGGGGAGTGTACCGGGAAGGTACGCTCAACGCCGACACCGAAGGAGACCTTGCGGACCGTGAAGGTCTCGCGGACGCCGTCACCCTGGCGGCCCAGGACGAAGCCCTGGAACACCTGGACGCGGGAGTTCTTGCCTTCGATGATGTTCACGTGAACCTTGAGGGTGTCACCCGCGCGGAATTCGGGAACATCGGTGCGCAGCGAAGCTGCGTCTACGGAATCGAGAATATGCATGATTGCACTCCTGGTGAACGCCACAGGTCATTCACTTTGGGTCACGGCAGCAGGGCACGGCGCAGGTAGCGCCGGAAATGCTGCCGAAAGCTAAGTAGTCCGGCCACCCCAATTGTTGACGGGGCCGGTTGTCAGGCTGTTGGCTTCGCTCCCCCTGTGGCAGGCGCTGGCCCAGCAGACACAAGGACTAATTTTGCCACAGCAGCGCCATTACAGCCAATCCGCCCACAGTCCGGGCGGACGGGGCGGCATCGTCAGTCGCGTGCTTCTTCCGCCGCCCCGGCGCGGCGGACCAGCTTCCCGTCGACGACGTCGTACCCCAGGTCCTGCAGTTCGGTGCGGTCGGCACGTGGCAGCTTGCCGGCGTCGAACCCTTCGAGGAGGTCCGGGCGGCGCTGGGCAGTCCGGCGGAACTGTTCGTGCCGCCGCCACTGCGCAATCCTGCCATGGTTGCCGCTCAGCAGCACCGCCGGCACTTCCCGGTCCCGCCAGACTGAGGCTTGGTGTAGACGGGGTATTCCAGGAGCCCGTCCGAGTGGGACTCCTCGACCAGGGATTCCGGGTTGCCCACCACGCCGGGCAGCAACCGGCCGATGGCCTCGACCATCGCCAGGACAGCCACCTCCCCGCCGTTCAGGACGTAGTCTCCGAGGCTGACGGGCCGGACGTCGAAGTGGTCCCGGGACCAGTCAATGACGCGTTCGTCGATGCCCTCATAGCGCCCGCATGCGAAGGCCAGGTGCTTTTCCTCGGCCAGTTCGTAGGCAAGGGCCTGCGTAAACCGCTCCCCCGCCGGTGACGGGACGATGAGGACCGGTTTGCCGGCACCCTCCGGACGGTCTCCGGCGATGGCCGCAAGCGCCTGCGCCCAGGGCTCGGGCTTCATCACCATGCCGGCGCCGCCGCCGTAGGGAGTGTCATCCACCGTCCGGTGCCTGTCGGTGGTGAAAGCGCGCAGGTCATGGACCCGAAGATCCAGCAGGCCGTCCTGCCGGGCCTTTCCGATCAGCGAAAGTTCCAGCGGTGCCAGGTACTCCGGAAAAATTGTGACGACGTCGATCCGCATCTACGCTTTGCCTTCCTCACCGGATGCGGCGGCGTCTTCCGAATTCAGCTCGAAGAGGCCGTCCGGCGGGGTGAGGAGGATGTACCCCTCCCCGATGTTCACTTCCGGGACGATCTGCTCCACAAACGGGACCAGGATTTCCCCGCCTTCCGGGGTGGTGACCATCAGCAGGTCCTGGGCCGGGGCCGTGTTGAGGGCGGTGACTTTGCCCACCACCTGGTCGCCCACGCGGGCTTCGAGGCCCACGAGTTCATGCTCGTACCAGCCTCGTCGTCATCCTCGTCCAGGTCCGCCGTTTCGATGAAGAGCTTGGCTCCACGCAGCGTCTCTGCCTGGTTGCGGTCGGCTATTTCTTCGAATCCCAACAGGAGGATGTCCTTGTTCCAGCGTGCGCTGCTCACCGTCAGCGGGCCGGAGGACGCGGGCTCAACCACGAACTCGGTGCCGGGGATAAAGCGGTCCTCAGGAGCGTCTGTCAGGACCTGGACCGTGACTTCCCCGCGGATGCCGTGGGGTTTGCCGATGCGGGCCACCTGAAGCTGCATGTCTTCCTCTGTTCGGGTCGGTAAAGCGGGTGTTCTGGAAAAGACTCCGGCCCCTCCACCTGCTGGTGGAGGGGCCGGAGCAAAAAACTGGTGTTGCCGTGCGCTCAGCGGCGGCGGTCGGTGTCGACGACGTCGACCCTGACCGGTTCGCCGCCGGCCAGTGCTGCGACGACGGTGCGCAGTGCGCGTGCCGTGCGGCCCTGGCGGCCGATCACCCGTCCGAGGTCATCCTGGTGAACACGCACCTCGAGGGTGTCCCCGCGGCGGTTGCTCTTCGAGCTGACCTTGACGTCGTCCGGGGAATCAACGATCCCGCGGACCAGGTGCTCCAGCGCGTCTGCCAGCAATTTACTCAGCCTCGGTGGTCTCTGCTTCGGCTTCGGCCGGGGCTTCTGCTGCGTCAGACTTGGAGGCCTTCTTGGTGATGGCTTCCGGGATGATCACGGAACCCTTTTCCGGGGCAACGAAGGCTTCCTTCTCAGACTTGGTCTTGAGGGTGCCTTCCTGGCCCGGCAGGCCCTTGAACTTCTGCCAGTCACCGGTGATCTTCAGGATCGCGGCAACCTGCTCGGACGGCTGGGCGCCGACGGACAGCCAGTACTGCGCACGCTCGGAGTTGACCTCGATGTACGAGGGCTCTTCGGTGGGGTGGTACTTGCCGATTTCCTCGATGGCGCGGCCGTCACGCTTGGTGCGTGAGTCCGCGACGACGATGCGGTAGTACGGGGCGCGCATCTTGCCGAGGCGCTTAAGGCGAATCTTTACGGCCACTTTTGTGGTCACTCCTGTTTCAGAAAAAGGGGGAGAGCCCGGTTTTCTGCACCCGTGGGGCGGGCCGTACTTGCGGGTTCGAAGGACAGGATCCGGACGCGGAGAGAGGGGCCACGCAGATCGAGTACCTGTTTATTGTGCCAGATGAGCGCCGCGATTTCGACTTGGCGCGGCGCAGGCCCTGGAAGGGCCGGCATTAAGCGCGCTCCAGGACAGGTTGCGCCAAACGCTTACGCGGACCAGACGTACAGCCCTGTCCGTTCTGAATCGTCCACGTCACCGGCCAGTTCGGCCAGCTGCTGGACGTACACACGGGCCTGGGCAGCGCCGAATGGCATGTCCTCCTGCGCCGCCCACTGTTCGGCGACGTCGTCCAGGACATTGCCTTCGCCCTCGGTTTCGTAGGTCAGCAGGTCGGCCAGCGCCCGGACCATGGCAGGGGGTACGGCAAGCAGCGAATCGCTGGTGACATCGACCATCGTCAGCTCGTAGTCGGCTCCCCCGGCGTGCACGGCCGTGCCGGCCAGGTCGCCGAGCTGTTCCACCTCATAGTCCGTGATGTCCGGAATGCGGACGCCCTGGCCGGCGGGGGCTCCCCCGCCTGCGTCCAGGAGACCGGCGCGCTTGAGAGCTGCATCATGGGTGGCGACAAAGATCTCGGTGAAGCCCATTGGGGTAACCTTCCGTCGAAAGTGCGGCGGACGGGGCGGTCACCCGCACCGGCCTTTCGGTTTCAGCCTAGTACGGGGGCGCCGGGGTCAGCGTACTGCCACCCGGATGTTGTTGCGCCACGGGTCCTCGAACAGCAACTCCGCCCCGGTGTGGCTGGACGGTATTCCGGAGACCTTCAGGCGGTCAGCCAGCGCGCCGACGTCGTCACCCGCGGGCACTTCGATGAGGACCTCGCCAAGGCCCAGCGTGTCCTTCCGGGGGCCGGCGCCGCGGCTGTTCCAGACGTTCATGGCCATGTGGTGGTGGTACCGGCCCGCTGAGACGAAGAGGGCCTGCCCGTGCCACCCCGCGGTCTTCTCGAAGCCGAGGATGCCAACGTAGAAGTCGCGGGCGGACTGCACGTCGCCCACCTGGAGGTGGACGTGGCCCACGCCGGCCGCGGTGGTGTGCTGTCCTTCCAGGGATTCCTCCGTGAGGTGCTGCTCAAGGTAGCGCTGCGGCGGCAGCGCCAGGCTGTCCATCACCACGTCCGTCCCGTTCCAGGACCAGTTGCTGCGCGGCCGGTCCCAGTACAGCTCGATGCCGTTGCCTTCGGGGTCGGTGAAATAGAAGGCCTCACTGACAAGGTGGTCCGCGCTGCCGGTGAACGAGTGCGGGTTGAAGCGTGCGGCGGTGGCGACGGTTGCGGCGAGGGAGGCCTGGTCCTCGAACAGCAGCGCAGTGTGGAAGAGGCCCGCCTCCCCCCTGCCCGGAAGGTTCAGCCCCGGCGCGGGCGCCAGGTGGACAAGCGGCTTCCGGAGGCGGCCGAGGTAGAGGCCGCCGTCCTGCTCGGCAACAACGTCGAGGCCGAGGGCGCGCTGGTAGTAGTCGGTCATGACCTTCATGTCACCGACCTTGAGCATCACGGTGCCCATGGTGAGGTCGGCAGGAAGAAGGTCCTGGCTGGTGGCTTCTGCGGTCATTGAATGCTCCCTGTACTGGCGGCCGCACGGAGGACACGGCCTGTCACAGTTAAAATTACTTGAAGCTTCAATTTATTCCAAGAGCCTTCTTATGGCCCTGAGATGATGCGGCCTCCCAGCACCACGTGGGAAAGGTCCCGGACGGCCTCCGGGCGGGTACGCGGATCCTTTCGGCAGACAACCACGTCGGCACGCGCCCCCTCAGCCACGCCGTCCGCTCCGAGCCACTCCCGTGCCGACCAGCAGGCGGCGTCCAGCGCAGCCGCCATGGGCAGGCCTGCCTGGTGCAGGGCAAGGATCTCGTCGGCGATCCGCCCGTGCCTGATGACGCTGCCGGCGTCCGTCCCTGCGAAAATCCTCACGCCGGCGTCGTAGGCCTCACCCACGCGCTCCAGGCGCCGCTCCCACAGGGCCATCATGTGCGCCGCGTAGCGCGGGAATTTGTGCCGTGCCTGCGCAGCGATATCGGGGAACGTGGCGATGTTGACCAGGGTGGGGACGATCGGCACGCCCTGTTCCGCAAACCGGGGAAGATGCCGGGGCAGGAGGCCGGTGGCGTGCTCGATGCAGTCGATGCCCGCATCCAGCATCTGGTCGAGGGTGTCTTCGGCGAAGCAATGGGCAGTCACCCGGGCGCCTTCGTCATGGGCGGCCCGGACAGCATCCCGGACGACGGCGGCAGGAAACGAGGGTGCCAGGTCCCCGGCCCCGCGGTCGATCCAGTCCCCGACGAGCTTGACCCAGCCGTCGCCGTCGCGGGCCTGTTTGCGCACGGCCTCCACGAGGTGCTCCGGTTCCACCTCGTCAGCGAAGCCGCGGAGGTAGCGGCGTGTGCGGGCCACATGGCGCCCGGCCCGGATCAGCACCGGGAAGTCCCGGCCGCCCTGCATCCACCGGGTGTCAGCCGGCGAGCCGGCGTCACGCACCAGCAGCGTGCCGGCAGCCAGGTCCGCACGGGCCTGGTCCGCCGCGGCAGCGGAGTCCACCGGACCCTCCGGCCCCAGCCCGATGTGGCAGTGCGCATCCACCAGGCCGGGCAGCACCCAGCCGTCCAGCACCCGGCCCGGAGCCTGCTGCGGGCGGACAAATGTCAGCGCCCCGTCCACGGACCACAGGCCGCGGTGTTCGCTGGCCGGCCCGGTCAGCACAGGGCCGCTGAATTCTATGATTTCCGGCATCGGATCCCCTTTTTCGTCGCCAGTCAGGCTAACACCGGCAGTTGTGACAAGGATCGGCGGACCGGCTGTGGTAGCTTCGTTCCTGACCACACGGGTGCCCCTGCAGGGGCTGAGATCGGGCTGAGGCAGCCTGCGACCGTCGAACCTGTCCGGGTAATGCCGGCGAAGGAAGTGAGTATTCCTTGAGTACACCAAATGAACAGCTGAGCCCTGCCCAAAACCAGTCCGGGAACGTGCTGCCGGAGGGGAAACCAGCAACTGCCACCCGGTCCCTGGCGTCGCATGCGCTGGCCTTCATCGACGATGGATCGGGCATCCGGGTTCCCGTAACGGAAATCTCCCTGGAACCGTCCCCCAACGGAGACGCGAACCCGCCTTTCCGCACCTACCGGACTGCCGGGCCAGGCAGTGATCCGGTGAGGGGGCTGCCGCCCTTCCGGGCAGCATGGATCGCCGGGCGGGGAGATACCGAGGCGTACAGCGGCAGGGGCAGGAACCTGCTCGACGACGGCCGCTCGGCCGTCCGCCGCGGCGCCGCGTCAGCCGAGTGGAACGGGCGCGCAAGGCC
>NZ_AOFD01000068.1 GCF_000332815.1 Arthrobacter nitrophenolicus | reverse complement strand
TTTCAAAGAACTTTGCAAATCAGCGTTTCCGCGATCCGCGTCCCTCTCAAACCGCCCCAACCAGTTTCCGGCGCCCTGACGAGCCACCAGTATTGGTCTTAGTTTTAGGGGGTTTGGCCGCCCGCGGTAACCAGCTCTTCGCTGTCTCCCCCGCGGCGACTCAGAAAACATTACACCCCCGCCAACCCCACCGCAACCCGGCCCCACCACCCCACCAAAACCCCGCAAACACGCGCCAAAACCACCCACCACAACCCCCAAACCACCACCCGCCGTCGCAATAACTTCCTGTGGGCTGCAACACAGTGGACGGCGAGGAGCCCACCCGATTGAATCGGGCACGGATAGTCGGGCGGAAGCCGATGCCGGTGAACAGGATTGAAGGGAAAGGGGTAACCGTGATCGGAATTCTCAACCGGCTGGTAGGACTCATTGAGGACCACCTGACCGAGGAACTGGACCTCGCCGGCCTGTCGGGCAGCCTCGGCACCAGCGAGTACCACCTGCGCCGGATGTTCTCGTCACTGGCGGGCATGCCTCTGTCAGAGTATGTCCGGCGGCGCCGGATGGCAGTCGCCGCCGCCGAGGTCCTGGGCGACGGCGACCTGCTGGGCATCGCCGTCCGCTATGGCTACGGCTCAACGGAGGCATTCAGCCGGGCCTTCCGGGCGGTACATGGTGCCGGCCCTGGCGAGGTCCGCCGGAACGGCGGCCCCCTTCGCACACAACCGCAGCTCAGGTTCCGCCTGACCGTAGAAGGGAACAACCCCATGGACACCCGCATCACAGACCGGCCCGCGTTCCGGCTCGTGGGCCACTCGGCCCGCGTTCCGCTCATCCACCATGGCGTCAATCCGCGGATCCAGGAGCACATCGCTTCACTGCCAGCATCCGAGCACCTCCGCCTCAAGGCACTGAGCGACACCGAGCCGGCAGGGCTGCTCCAGGTGAGCGCGGACGTGGACCCCGACTACACGGAGGGCAGCGAATTGACCTACCTCCACGGCGTCGCCGTGGGCACTGCGACTCCTGCACCGGAGGACCTTGATGCAATCGAGGTTTCAGCGGGCACCTGGGCGGTGTTCCGCATTGCGGGCCCCTACCCGGCGGCCCTGCAGTCCGCGTGGGCGGCGACCGCCGCCGACTGGTTCCCCTCCAACCCGTGGCAGCTGAGGCCCGGACCCTCCATCGTGGCTGTCCTGGAGCGCGCCGCCGACTTCAGCACCGCAACCTGCGAGCTGTGGATGCCGGTGCAACGCGCCTGACCAAAACCGAGTGGACTGGCGCGTTCCACGGCGGCGGGCCGGGGGCGGTTCAGGCTGCCCAGCCCACTTTCCGGAGCCAGTCCGTGAGAAGCGGCAGGACAACCGAGCTCTGCATCGCCCCGAGGTGGTCCAGGCCCGGCAGGACCCGGACGTCCCAGCCGGCCTGGACGAGCTCGTGCTCATGGGTGGCCAGCGGGTCACCGATCCGCACCTGCACCCCGCCCCACTGCGGCGAGTAGTCAATCCGGTCTTCCGCTCCGGCGAAGGCCAGCCGCGGCAGGCCGCGCGGGACCGGGGCCGCGGCGTCGTCGAAATCCTGCAGGGCCTCGTAGAGGGTGAGGAACTGGCGGGTCTGGTCCGCGTTGGTTTGGATGGAGGCCGAGTCCCAGTCGCCGGGTTCAACCTCCGCGGCGGGCACCGGCGGCTCCCCGGCTGTCCGCGCCGCGGCGTCCCGTACCGCTGCCTGGTGGGCGGCACGGGTCACGGCCAGCATGCTTTTGTACGGCCCGTCGAGGGGCGGAAACCCTCCCATGGCAAGAGCGCCGAGCCGGTCGGTCCGGAGGGCGAGCTGGAGGCCGCACAGTCCCAACCAGGAGTAGCCGTAGTAGGCGAAGGTGGTTGATACGGCGGCGTCGGCGATGGCAAGAAGGTCGGCGGTCACGTTCCCAGGGGTCAGCGTGTCCGGGGCCGGGAAGGCCATCCGGTGCGCCTCGTAGTCCACGGCGATCACCCGGTTCGCCGCGGAAAGCCCCTGGACCAGGTTCGGCCCCAAGTCCGGGTCCGCGCCCCACTGCCGGATGGTTTCGGCTTCCTCCGCCGAGTGTCCAGCCAGGGGCACCGGCAGCAGGAGGTCCGGCCCGGTCCCCTGGATGGTGACGGGAATGGTGCTGCCGTCATGCAGGACAGCAGCGGCGGTTGGTGGCATGGCTACTCCCTTGGTTGAGGACCGGCGGTACGTTCCCTACTCCCCCATGCCGGGATGCACCGGAACGAAGTCCACCTTGTTCCCGGGGTTCTTGCGCCCGGCCTTTGTCCGGTCGAATCCCCGCGCGTCGAGGCCGTTCTTCGCCCTGAATTCCGCCAGTGCGGCGTCATAGGCCTTGTTGAGTGCCTGCCCCGAAAATTCCCCGGTGCTGCCGTCGGCGAAGGCAATCCGGATGCGGACGCTGGCCGGGTAGTGCCGGGTCATCCGGACGAAGCCGTCCGCGTCCTGCTGGAGAGTGATCAAGGGATCCTGCTTTCGTCGGTGGGTCGGCTTCAAGTCTCGCAGGGTTCTTCCCGCCAGCGAGCGCGCCTCGCCTAGGGACCCGCGACGTCCTGGACCACCTCGTTGCGGCGCAGGAACCAGGGCTTGAACGGCGGATCAAAGCGGGCGAACCGGGGAGGGCCCACCGGAGCCAGCCCGGCCAGGGCGATCGCTGCCTGCAGTCCCTCCGTATGGCGTTCGAACGCACGGCGTGAGCCGCTGCCGGAGAAGCGCGCCGCCGCAGCTAGTGACCCGGGCACTGCCCGCACTGTCACCTTCGGGTCCGTGGGGGCGGGAGCCGTTTCCGCCGTCGTACCCGCAGGGAGCACAAGGGCCACAACGTATTCCGCAGGTGCGTTGGGCTCTGCGACGAAGGGGCCGCTTTGCAGCACGGGGGCGGTCATGGCGAGCTTCTGCGGCGCCCCGCTCTCCTGGATCACCGGAGCGGTCATGGCCAGCTTCCGGACGGCCCTGTTGTTCCCGCTGATGTAGTTGAACAGGCGGCGGAACGCGACGTTGCCGGCGCGGTCGAAGGCTGCCCTGACCCTCACCTCGGCCACGGCGTAATCGGGATAGCGGCGCAGCTCGAAGTGCGGGTAGCGCCGGACAAGTTCGTAGGGCTGCTGCTCGGTCATTCCTCCAGAGCCTACGCCCGCGCGGCAGAAGCAGCCAGACCCGCGGGTGACGGACGTCAACCCCACAATGCTTGCCCTGCGCAACCAATCGGGAGCATAATCGTTAGCAAGACTAATTAGCACTGCTAACGATCACCGCCCAGGAGGCGCACCCGACCAGATGACCGCCAGCCAAACGAAAAACCCCACCCAGCACACCACCTCCCCCGACACCCTCGCTATCGACCTCCGCACAGCCGTGATGCGCACCTCGCGCCGGCTCCGCGTCGAGGCAACCGGCGAGGTCATCACCCCCGGCCAGTACACCGTCCTTGCCCTCCTCAACGGCGACGGCCCCAGCACCCTCCGCGCCCTCGCGGACAGCGAGCACGTGCAGGCACCGTCCATGACCCGCATCGTCAACGCCCTCGCCGACCAGGGCTTCGTCACCAGGGCGCCGCATCCCGACGACGGCCGCCAGGTCCGCGTGGACATCACCGACGCCGGAAAGGCGGTCCTCGCGGAGGCGAGGGAGCAGCGCACCGCCTGGCTGGCGCAGCGCGTGGCCGGTCTCAGCGAAGAGGACCGCGGGATCCTCAGCCGCGCCGCCCGCATCATGCAGGAGATGAGCGGCCGATGAGCGCCATGTTCCGTGCCCTCGAAAACCGCAACTACCGGATCTGGGCCGGCGGAGCGCTGGTGTCCAACATCGGCACCTGGATGCAGCGGATCGCCCAGGACTGGCTGGTCCTGACCGTCCTCACCAACCATGACGGCGCCGCCGTCGGCATCACCACGGGCCTGCAGTTCCTGCCCATGCTGCTGCTCGGCCCGTACGGCGGCGTCCTGGCCGACCGCTACCGCAAGCGCAGGATCCTGCTCTGGACCCAGCTGGCCATGGGCATCACCGGTCTGGCCATCGGGCTCCTGGTGGTCACCGGCACCGCCGAACTCTGGCACGCCTACCTGGCCGCTCTCTGCCTGGGCATCGCCAGCGCCATCGACGCCCCCGCCCGGCAGTCCTTCGTGTCCGAACTCGTGGGCCAGGACAACATCTCCAACGCCGTGGCCCTGAACTCCGCCTCGTTCAACACCGCCCGTCTCACCGGCCCGGCCATCGCCGGCGTCCTCATCGCCTGGGTGGGCACCGGACCGGTGTTCCTGCTCAACGCCGCCAGCTACGCCGCCGTCATCATTTCGCTGTTCCTGATCAACACCTCCGCGCTGGTCCCGTCCGTCCGGGCCGAGCGCGGCAAGCACCAGGTGGCCGAAGGGGTCAACTACGTCCGGCGCCGCCCGGACCTGATGCTGATCATGGTCCTGGTTGGCATCCTGGGCGCGTTCGGCATGAACTTCCCCATCACCAACGCGCTGATGGCCACCACCGAGTTCGGAGTGGGGCCGGGAGAATTCGGCCTCCTCGGCTCCATCATGGCGGTGGGCACGCTGGCCGGCGCACTGCTCGCCGCGCGCCGGTCTGGTCCCCGGCTGCGGTTCCTGCTGGGCGGGGCGCTGGGCCTTGGTGCCTTCACGCTCCTGGGCAGCGTGTCGCCGTCGTTCTGGCTCTACGCCGCCGTGCTGATCCCCGTGGGCCTGGCGTCCATCACATTCCTGAACAGCTGCAACACCAGCATCCAGCTCTCCGTGGAGCCGCAGTTCCGCGGCCGCGTGCTGGCGCTCTACCTGGCCATCCTGCAGGGCGGCACCGCCATCGGCGCGCCGCTGATGGGCTGGATCGGCAGCGAATTCGGCGCCCGCTGGTCCGTGGCGGCAGGCGGCATTGTGGTCCTGCTGACCGGTCTGGCCGCAGTGGTGGTGGTCAGCCGCAGGAGCCGGCTGACGTTCCGCGGCGCCCTCCGGATCGCGTTCAGCGGCAGGCGGGAGCCCGCCGTCTAGCACCGGCCGGTCACAAGCGGCCCTCCCCCGCATAACCGGCGCTGCCAAGCAACGGTTGTGCGGGGCAGGGCCGCTTATGCATCTGCCCGCGGAATTTTCAGCGCACGACGGCGACGCCGGACCTCCGCCGGCCCAGCACCTGGGTGTGAGGTGCTGCGGGCCGGAGGCGCCGGCGTCGTACGTTCTTTGCTGGCCGAGGCTAGATGGACGAGATGTTGAGGATGTTGCCCTCGCTGTCCAGGAACCAGGCGCCCTTGCCCACGTCTTCCATGGTGGCGACGCCGTTTTCAGTCTTGAGCCCGGGCTGGTCGTACTCCTCGAAGACCACGCCGCGGCTCCGCAGTTCCTCCACCTCGCGGTCGAAGTCCTGCGTTACCCAGCCCATCTGGGTGTTTTTTGCGGTGCCGGCATTGTCCGTCTGGTAAAGGAGGAACGTGCTGTTCCCGGACTTGTAGATCAGGTTCTCCGGGCCCATTTCCTGGACCGGTTCAAGGCCCAGCTTGTCGCGGTAGAACTCCCGGGCCCTGCTGATGTCCTTCGCGGGCAGTACAGCCATAGCGTCCAGATCCTTGAGCATGGCGAATCTCCTTGCTGCGCTTCTGATGGCGATGCTCTCCCCCTGTGCCGGCCGTGCCGTTTCCGGAACAGGCCGCGTGCCCGCCCTTTGCGCCGACTACCGGGGCGGCCACCTGGGATCCGAACCGCTGCGCCAGCCATCATCAGCGCGGGAGTCCCCGAAGCTTACGTAGCCATTATGGAACCGATTCGGCGGCGGGGATAGGGCAAAATGTGGCCATCGGTGTTTCGGCTCAGGGGGTCTTGGCGTGGATAAATCGGTGCCGCTCGAACGCATGGTTTTCTTCAGCGACGCGGTGTTCGCCATCGCCCTTACGCTCCTGGCGCTGGACCTCAAACTGCCCCTGGGCATCCCTCCCGAGCGCCTGACCGCCGAGCTGGCGGGCGCCGTTCCGGAGCTGCTGGCGTTCGCCCTTTCGTTCCTGATCATCGCGCGGGTGTGGATGTCCCACCACAACGACTTCTTCCGCATCCGGGACTTCAACCCCCAGCTCGCGTGGCTGAATATGCTGCTGCTCTTCTTCATCGTGATGCTCCCCGCGCCCACGGCCATCCTCAGTGACTACGGCGGAAATCCGAGCCCGTGGCCCAGCGTGCTGTATGCGGCCACCATCTCCGGCGTCTACCTGACGCTTGCCGGCATGTGGACCTACGCCTGGCGCAGGGGGCTGACCGATGACACGGTAAACGAGGCCGAGCACCGGCGCGTGTTCCTGGCCAGGCTCACGGCCCCCGCGGTGTTCCTGCTCAGCATTCCGGCCGCGTTCGTGCTGGGCAGCAACACTCCGTTCCTGTGGTTCCTGATCATCCCCGTTGCCCTCCTGGCCCGGCGGCTCACGGCACACCCCTCGCCGGCGGCCACCCAGTAACGGCGCAGTAGCGCCTGCCGCGGCATAATGCCGCAGTGAACGAGGGCCTGCGCCGCGCGACCGCCCCAGCATGGGCGGCGGTCCTCGCGCTGCTTCTGTCCGGGTGCTTCGCCGGCAGCAATGACGACGGGCGTCCACCTCCGCCGCCTGGGCCGGCGGCTGGCGGTGGACTACGAACAGGGGGTGCAGTTCATGCCCCGCGCCGAAGTGTACTCACCCACGCCGTTGGGCATCGGTTCGGCCGCGGTCACGGA
Source organism: Arthrobacter nitrophenolicus (assembly GCF_000332815.1). Lineage (GTDB taxonomy): Bacteria > Actinomycetota > Actinomycetes > Actinomycetales > Micrococcaceae > Arthrobacter > Arthrobacter nitrophenolicus. The sequence continues at coordinate 14,392 of NZ_AOFD01000068.1, read as the reverse complement.
GGTGAACGTCGGCACCGCGGACGCGGCCCTCTACCGGTACGACGGGCTGCGCCTGCTGGTGCTCAGCGGCGGGCGCTTCTTCTTCCTCCATGACGGCTGGACGCCGCAGAATGGAACGGTGATCGTCCTCCCGGACGACAACTCCGTCCGCATCGAATTCAGGAGATGATCCTGGCCATGGACTACGCCAAGGACCCGCGCGTTGACCAGTACATTGACGCCCTCCCCGAGTGGCAGCAGGCGGTCTGCCGAAAGGTCCGCGACCTGGTGCATGCCGCGGATCCCGAGGTGGAGGAGACCATCAAGCGCACCGTGCAGCCCTACTTCGTGCTGAACGGCAATATCTGCGCGCTCCTTGCGGCGAAGGACCACGTCAACGTGTTCCTGTACGACGGCGGCCTGGCCCCGGACCCGCAGCACATCATCACCGGCGGGCACGGCAACCAAACGGGGCGGACCATTGCCTTCCACCAGGGCGATCCCGTGAACGAGGAAGCCCTGCTGGACATCTTCCGGGCCGTGATCGCGGACAACCGGGCCGGGGGCTGGCGGAAGATCAAGGGCGGCGCGTAGCGTCAACCCACCACCGGTAGCTTGCCGTGGACGTAAGCCTGGATGGCCAGTACCGCGGCGCCCCGGCACCAGTCCACGTTGTCCTTGGTCCCCAGTACGATCGGCGGAGTTGTTGCACGGGGATCCCGGTCCGCCGCTATTCCGGCATGGATTGCTTCACTGGCAATGTAGGCAAGCCGGACACCTTCACCCGCAATGATGATGCGCTGCGGCAGGGTGAGGTTACAGATGGCAGCCAGTAGCCGCCCCAGCCCCCGGCCGGCGTCGTCGATCACCCGTCTCGCCGCAGGGTTGCCGTCCGCTGCGAGGTCCAGTGCACCCTCGAAATCCACCGGCCTGTTCAGCGCTTCTGCTACATGCCGGGCTATTGCGTCAGAGTTCAGGACGCTGGTGGCGCAGCCGCGGTGCCCCGCGAAGCACAACGGTCCCGTCGGATCCAGCGGCCAGTGCCCCACGAGGCCTATGCCGTAATCGTCGCCGGTTACGATGGCCCCGTTGGCCACCAGCCCGAAACCGGTGCCCACGCCAAGGGTTACGACGGCGAACCGGTCGTCCTCGCGTCCCTCGCCGAACCAGTGTTCATACTCCGTGAAGGCCACCAGGTCGTTGTCCACCAGGGTGGGAATCCCGGTGGCTTCACCCACCAGTCGGGCCAGCGGCAGGTCGCTCCAGCCAAGGAACCGTGCGTCCACCACGTACTCACGGTCCCGGATCAGCCCGCCAATGCCGATCCCCAAGCCGTCGATGTCCAACCCCTCGCTCACCTGCTTTGCCAGGTCCGCGATCTGACCAATAACGGTCTTCGGGCTCCGGTCGTGAATCTGCACTGAGCGGTGCTGCTGGATCTCCCCCCGGAGATTGGTGCGGGCGGCGATGATTTCGTTCCCGCGCAGCTTCATGCCCACGAAGTGTTTGGCGTCCACATCCATGTCTAGGAGCCGGGTGGGCCTGCCCACCCGGCCGTCATTGTGTTCCCCCACTTCCCTCAGCAGCCCGCCTGCGATCAGCGGCGCAGTGAGGCGGCTCAGGGAACCGGGCGACAGCTGGAGACGCCGCGCCACTGCTGCACGGGAAATTGGTCCCCTTCGGAGAACCTCGACGGCTACCGGCAGGGAGGCGTCCGTCGGCGGAACGGACCAGGTTGCAGGGCTCTTCACTTCTCTATCTTGACACGACTTTATAGTTCTGAGTCAAAACTAAATATCAGGTCAGGGTTCGCATTACAGGGTCTTGACGCCGCAAATAGTTTTGATTCAGAATAAATGCCAGCCCGGAGGCGGGAATCACGATGGACCAACGGAGGTCAACGCATGAACAAACCGTGGAAGGCTGCATCAGCGATCATCGCGGCGGCAGCTATCGCGACAATAGGACTGAGCGGATGCTCAGCTCCCGCAGGCGAAGCAGACGGCAAGACGCTCAAGGTCTGGTGGTGGGAGAACGATGACAGTGCTCTCTCCACCGGCTGGAACCGTGCCATTGAGCTTTTTGAAGAGAAGCACCCGGACGTGAAGGTCGAGTTCGAACTCAAAACCTACGAGCAGATGCAGCAGTCGGGTCAGCTCCTGCTGGATTCCAATGACGCGCCGGACGTCCTGGAATACCTGAAGGGCAACGCCACCGCAGGCGTCGTCTCCCAGGCCGGGCTCCTGACCGACCTCACCGACGTCGCCAAGGAACGCAACTGGACCTTGACAGCACCGCCCAGGACGTGGGCCTGTATCAGGACGGCGTCATGGGCTCTGGCCAGCGCTACGGCCTCACCAACTACGGCGAGTACGTGTCCGTCTGGTACAACAAGGACCTCTTCGCACAGCAGAACATCCAGGTCCCCTCCTCCGTGCAGGAACTGGAGCAGGCGATGGACAAGTTCGCCGGGGTGGGCATCACTCCTCTGGCTTTGGGTTCCCAGGACTACCCCGGCACGCACCTGCTCTATGAACTGGCGCTGGCCAACATGGACAAGGACTCCTGGTCCGCCTACCAGCAGTTCGAGGGCGACGTGGACTGGACCGCGTGGGAGAAGGCCGCGCAGACCGTGCAGGACTGGACCGCCCGTGGCTACATCAGCAAGGACTCCACCGGCATCGCCGCCCAGGACGCCGGAAACGCGTTCGTGGCCGGCCAGTACCCCATCTTCGTCTCCGGCACCTGGTGGGCCGGCAGCTTCGCGGACGAGATCAAGGACTTCGAGTTCGACCAGTTCCTGTTCCCGGGCACCGACCTGCACCCCGGCTCCGGCGGCAATCTCTGGGTTGTTCCCGAGAAGGCCAAGAACAAGGAACTGGCCTACGACTTCATGGAAATCACCATGAGCCCGGAAATTCAGAACCTACTGGGCAACGAAGGGGCTGTTCCTGTCGCTGCCGATGAAGCGGCCATCACCTCCCCAATCGGCAAGCTCACCACCCCAAGGTTCAACGAATTGCTGAACAGCAAGGACGGCGGGCTGCTGGTACCCCGACTGGCCGGTCGCGGGACTCAATGACGTCCTGGTCGCCCAGACAAGCGATCTGGTCCAGGGCAACATCACTCCGGCAAAGGCAGTGGAGAACATCAAGGCGGCTTACGAACAGGGCAAGCCCAGCAAGTAAGCCCACCCTCCAATATGTGGCGGCGCACACCGATGCGCCGCCACATCCCCGAAGGACACATCATGACCGCAGTCACCCCGGCCCCTCCGGCCCCCACATCCCGGAAGTCCCCCCGTACAACAGGAACGCCGCGGCGGACTGCACGGGAGACCTCGCGCGGCTACTGGATCTACCTCCTGCCCGGCGCCGTCGGCTTCATCGCCATTGTTGCCATCCCGTTCGGCATGAACCTCTACTACAGCCTCACCAGCTGGCGCGGCGTGGGCACCCCCAAGTTCGTCGGCCTGGACAACTACATACGGCTGGTAGCCGACCCAGCGTTCTGGGCATCCTTTCTGCACAGCGGCGCCTTCATCGTTGCCATGGCCGTCATTCCTACCGCCCTGGGCGTATTCCTGGCCGCTGTCCTCTTCGACTACATTGCCCCAAAGTTCGGCACCCGCGCCGCCAGCATCCTCCGCGCCATGTTCTACCTTCCGCAGATCCTCCCCATCGTGGTGGCGGGCGTTCTGTGGAAATGGCTGTACCAGCCTCAGTACGGCATCCTCAATACAGTCCTGGACGGGGTGGGCCTGGGCGGGCTGAGGCAGAACTGGCTCGGCGACGCGGACACCAGCATGCTCGCGGTGATGAATGTCCTGATCTGGCTGCAGATCGGCTACACCGTGGTGGTGTTCATGGCCGGACTCTCCCGTGTTGACCCTGCCCTCTACGAGGCGGCCGAGATCGACGGCGCCGGCTGGTTCCAGCGCTTTTGGAGCATTACCATCCCGCAGCTGCGCCCGGAAATCGCCGTGGTGCTGATTACCACCTCCGTGGCGGCACTGAAGGTCTTCGCCCCGATCTACGTCCTCACCAGAGGTGGGCCCGGGACCAGCACCATCGTTCCGGCCTATTTCTCGTACTCAAACTTCTTCACCACCACCCAGGTGGGCTACGGCGCCGCCGTCGCCTCACTCCTGGCGCTGCTCGTCACCATCATCGCGATCGTGCTGCTGCGCTACCAGACCCGCAACGCCGAGGGATTCGAAAAGTGACCACCACAGCCCCCGCCCCCGACACCGTCCCGGCAACACCGGTACGCCGGCAAAAGCCGGCCCGCACCAACAGGAACGCCCGGTCCCGGCGCGGCATCAGCGGCTGGACGGTCCTGATCCTCCTGGCCGGCGCAGCTGCCCTAATGATCTTCCCGTTCTGGCTTGCACTCATCAACGCCTTCAAGCCCTCCACCGAGTACATCGCAGACGGGCCCATCGGAATCCCGACCCAGCTCGACTTCACCGCGATCATCGATTTCTGGGTCGGCGTGAACTTCAACCAGAAACTGCTCAACAGCGTCATCCTTTCCGGCAGCGTTGCCCTGATCGCCGCTACCCTGAGCCTGCTCAGTGCCTTCGCCATCGGCATCGGCCGGCTCAAGGGCAGGGTCTGGATCCTCGCCGTCTTCATGCTGGCCTTCACCATTCCCCAGGAAGCCCTGGTCTACCCGCTCTTCGTCCTCTCCCGGGAACTCAACCTCTACGACTCCCTGCTCGGCGTCACCATCATCCTGGCCGTCCTCCAGAGCGCCTTCGGCACCTACATGCTCGCCTCAGTGCTGGGCTCCTTCCCCATGGAGGTCCTCGAAGCCGCCCGCCTGGACGGTGCCAGCCGCTTCCAGATCCTCCGGCTCATCGTCCTGCCCCTCACCCGCTCCACCCTGGCCGTGCTGGTGACGTTCTTCTTCATCTGGACCTGGAACGACTTCTTCCTTCCTCTGGTCCTGCTGCCATCAGCTTCCAACCAGACAGTTTCAGTGTCCCTGGGCGCGCTCAGCGGCCAGTACACCAGCGACCCCACCGCTCTGGCCGCAGCATCCATGGCCGGCATCCTGCCCGCCTGATCTTCTTCCTTCTCTTCCAGCGCACCCTCATGCGCGGAGTAAACATCGGAGCCATCAAGTGACCACCCTCCAGCCCGCACTGCGGCACCCCAGCCTCCGTCCGAACGACGAGTGGTGGAAGGCCGCCGTCGTCTACCAGGTCTATCCCCGCAGCTTCGCCGACTCTAACGGGGACGGCATCGGCGACATCCGCGGCATCATCAACCACCTGGACCACCTCGAGGATTTGGGCACCGACGTCGTCTGGCTCTCCCCCGTCTATGCCTCGCCCCAGGATGACAACGGGTACGACATCAGCGACTACTACGCCGTGGACCCCACCTTCGGGACCCTGCAGGACCTCGACGAACTCATCGCCGAACTCCACGCCCGCGGGATGAAGCTGGTTATGGATTTGGTGGTCAACCACACTTCCGATGAGCACGCCTGGTTCCAGGAATCCCGTGCCAGCCGCAGCAGTGCCAAACGTGACTGGTACATCTGGCGCGACCCGCGCGACGGAGGCGAACCTAACAACTGGGGTTCCTTCTTCTCAGGCTCTGCCTGGGAACTGGACCAGAAAACCGGGCAATACTTCCTCCACCTCTTCTCCCGCAAGCAGCCGGACCTGAATTGGGACAACCCGGAGGTCCGCACCGCCGTCTACCAGATGATGAACTGGTGGCTGGACCGCGGCATTGACGGCTTCCGGATGGACGTCATCAGCTTTATTTCCAAGCACCCCGACCTCCCCGACGGCCCTGTCAGTAACAGCGGAATGTGGGGCGACGGCATCCCCTTCTACGGGTCAGGGCCGCGCGTCCATGACTACCTTCAGGAGATGCACCGCGAGGTGTTCTCCCACCGGGACGCGGATCTGATGACCGTGGGCGAGATGGTGGACGCCACCCCGGAGCGCGCCCGGCTCTACACGGACCAGACCCGGAAGGAACTGGACATGATTTTCCAGTTCGAGCATGTGGGCCTGGATCATGGGCCCGGCGGCAAATTCAGCCGCAAGCGCCTGGACCTGGTAGCGGTAAAACACTCCTTCGCCCGGTGGCAGGAAGCGCTGGCGGACGTCGGCTGGAACAGCCTTTACTGGAACAACCACGATCAGCCCCGCGCCGTCTCCCGTTTCGGCAACGACACCGACTACTGGTACCAATCCGCAACGGCCCTCGCAACCGTGCTGCACCTGATGCGCGGTACGCCCTACATCTATCAGGGCGAAGAGCTGGGGATGACCAACATGCTGTTTTCCAGCATTGACGACTTCCGGGACCTTGAGAGCCGGAACTACTACCGCGAAGCCCTCGCCGGTAGCGACGGGAGCAAGGCCGCCGAACTGCTGGCCGGCATCGCTGTGGGCGGCCGCGACAACGCCCGGACACCCGTGCAATGGGATAGGACGCCGAACGCCGGCTTCACAACCGGCGAGCCATGGATCCCGGTAAACCCCAACCACACCTGGCTCAACGCCGAAGCGCAGAGGACCGACCCCGGCTCCGTGTTCGCCTGGTACCGCCGGCTGGTCCGGTTCCGGCATGAAGAGACTGTCCTCATCGACGGGCGCTTCACCCTGCTGTACCCGGAGGACCCGCAACTGTTCGCCTACACTCGCACCAACGAAGACACCAGTCTGCTGGTCCTGGCCAACTGCTCCGCCGAATCTGTTCCTCTGGGCGCGGAAATCGAAACCGGATGGGCGCATGCGGACGTTCTCCTGAATAACCAGCCTGACGCTAACCTCGCCCAGCAATTGCGGCCCTGGGAGGTGATCGTCCTCCGTAAACGCCTCAGCTGAAGTAACCCATGGCCGGAAAACCCCGGTACCCGCACAACGGAGTGTGCTGCTACTCAAAGGAGCAGTCTCCATGGGCACAACGCCCGATTGACGAGAGGAACTATCATGCCCGGATCAGGCTGAGGCTACTAGCCAAAACCTTCACCATCGCCGCAGCAGCCACCGTGCTTGTGGGCAGCGGCACTGCCATCCCGGCACAGGCCACCGGCAGCACGCCAGCTGACCCGAAGAAAGCCGCCGAAGTCAGCACCGTGGACAACGGCAACCTGCACACCTGGTGGCATGACAACGGGGTCTTCAACACCGAAGGCCCCACCGGGGACAACGAGGTCCGCCGGTCGTCCTTCTACGACGTCCAGGTGGCACAGGCAACGCAGCCTGACAAGGCGTACGACGCGTTCACGTACATGAGCATCCCCAGGAGCGGGAAGGGCAAGATCGGCTACACCAAGGAGGACGGCGCCGAGTTCTCCTCCCAGGCGAACCTGTCCATGAGCTGGGCCAGTTTCGAATATGCCAAGGACGTCTGGGTGGACGTCAATCTCAAGACCGGCCAGACCATCACATCGGCCGACCAGGTCCAGATCCGGCCCAGCAGCTACAACTTCGAAAAACAGCTCGTGGACGCGGACACCGTAAAGATCAAGGTGCCATACTCTGACGCCGGATACCGGTTCTCGGTGGAGTTCGAGCCGCAGCTGTACACGGCGTACAACGACATGAGCGGCGACAGCGGCAAGCTCACCACCGAAGCCGAGGGCAACCGCGCCATCCACACTGAGCCTCGCAACTCGATGATGATCTTCGCCGAGCCCAAGCTCCGGGGCGAGCAGAAGGAGCGGCTGATTCCCACGGAGGAGTCAGGCAGCATCCACTACCCGGCCGAAGGTGAGGTAACCAACCTCAACACCGTTACCGAAGACATCATCTACTTCAAGCCCGGCACCTACAGCATGGGCTCGGACTACCATGCCGTCCTGCCGCCCAACGTCAAGTGGGTGTATCTGGCCCCAGGCGCCTACGTGAAGGGAGCCTTCCGGTTCTTCCACGACAACCAAAGCCAGTACAAGGTCACCGGCTATGGCGTCCTCTCCGGCGAGCAATACGTATACGAGGCGGACACGAACAACGATTACAACCATCTCAGCGGGGCGTCCAACTGCCACTCATCGTGCGTGAAGATGCTGCAGTTCGCGTCAGCCGACGCCGAGCAGAAGCTGGACCTGCAGGGCGTCACCATCAATGAACCGCCCTACCACTCGTTTGTGGTCTACGGGAACGAGCAGACCTTCCACATGAACGTGGAGAACTACAAGCAGGTGGGCAGCTGGTACTGGCAAACGGACGGCATCGAGCTGTACAAGGGCAGCAGCATGAAGAACACGTTCTTCAACTCCAACGACGACGTACTGAAGATGTACCACAGCGACGTCACCATTGATAACACCGTGATCTGGAAAAACGAGAACGGACCCGTGGTCCAGTGGGGCTGGACGCCACGGAACATCGACAACGTGAACGTCACCAACACCTCGGTCATCCACAACCGGATGTACTGGAAGGACGTCAAGTACAACACTTGCATCTTCAATTCCTCCTCTCACTGGGAGGACATGGGATCCACCATCAAGGCGGACCCCACCACCACGGTCAAGAACATGTCGTTCGAAAACTTCACGGTTGAGGGCATGGCCAACTGCGCCATCCGCGTCTACGCCCTGTCCAACACCGAGAACATCAACATCAAGAATCTCAAGATCGATAGCTGGAACGGACTCGACTGGACCTCCCAGGTCAGCCATCTCAAGCGCTACACCAACCCCGCCGGTGAAAAGGTGACCATCGGCAACGAGGTTCCTGCCGGCAACGGCCTTGCCCTGGAGAACTACTCGATAGGCGGCGAAGTAATCGAGAAATCTGCAGGCAACTGGGCCGACTACCGGCTGGGCCGGCTTGGCTTCGACGGCGAGAACTGGGACAGCTGGAACGCGTTTAAGTCCACGCCCTAACGGACTGGGTTCCAACAGCGTCTCGGGGGGGGCGGAAAGCCGAACAAAACGGCTGACCGCCCCCTTTGATCTCCGCTCAAGCGTCCCTACGGAAAGGACCACCATGACCGTCAAGCCCGGCACGGCCAGCCATCTCATTGGCATCGACGTAGGCGGAACCGGCATCAAAGGCGGCATTGTCAACGTCGCCTCCGGCACCCTTGCTGGACCTTCAATCCGGATGGAGACACCCAGGCCCGCGACCCCCTCCGCTGTGGCCGCCGTGGTGTCCATCCTTGTTGCCGCACTCGAGGACATGCCTGGCTGTCCCCACAGCAGCCAGCCGGTGGGAATTACCTTCCCCGGTATCATCCAGAACGGCATCGCCCGCTCGGCCGCCAACATGGACAACTCATGGATCGGAGTCGACGCGGCTGCGATCTTTTCCGCCGGACTCCAGCGGGACGTCGTGGTGTTAAACGATGCCGATGCCGCAGGACTCGCCGAAGCCACGTGCGGTGCGGGCCGGGGAATCCCGGGAACAGTGCTGGTCATCACCCTTGGGACGGGGATCGGCTCCGCCCTGGTGTTCGACGGCAAACTGGTGCCGAACGCGGAATTGGGCCACCTTGCCATTGACGGCTTCGCGGCGGAAATTGCTGCCTCGGCCGTGGCCCGCGAGCGCGACGGCATCACATGGGCGGAGTACAGCGTCAGGCTGCAGCGCTACTTCTCCCACCTGGAGTTCATCTTCTCCCCTGAACTGTTCGTGGTGGGCGGCGGGATATCGGCCTGCACAGACCTGTACCTCCCGTTGCTAAACCTGCGGAGTCCGATCGTGGCCGCCCGCTTGCAGAATGAGGCAGGAATTATTGGCGCCGCACTCGCAGCCGGGGAACCCGCACCGGCTCCGCTACTGCCGCCATCCCTGCTGCCTACGTAGCGTCAGCCCCGGTTCAGGTACCGCAGCAGGACCACCCCGTTGCCGAAACGGCGGCTTTCCGCCAGGTCCAGGTCCGCGGTGAAATCGGACGACTGGAACACCCGCCGGCCCTGGCCCACCACCACCGGATTGACGTAGATCCGGAACTCGTCCACCAGGCCGTGGCGCATGAACGTTCCGGCAAGGTCGGCGCCGCTCATGATGAGGTCGCCGCCGGCTTCCGCCTTCAGTGCCCGGATCTCTTCGGGAACGACGCCGGCAAACACCTTCGCGTTCGGGCCCGCCGTGGTGAGGGTGCGGGAGAAGACGAACTTGGGCAGGCGGCGCCAGATGCCCGCGAACTCGGCCATGGCCGGGGTGCTGTCCGGATCCTGGTCCGCCGTCGGCCAGAATTCCTCCATCAGCTGGTAGGTGACCCTGCCCTCGATGATCCCGCCCATAGCACCAATCTCGTCATTGAAGTGCCGGTGCAGTTCCTCGTCCACCCGGTGCCAGCTGATGTCCCGGTCCGGGCCTTCGAAGAACCCGTCCACGGACACGGCGTTGGACAGGATGATCTTTCCCATGGGTCCCTACTTCCTGATTTCCGCCTGCCGCAGCCGGACGACGTCCTCCACCACGTCGTCCGGGATGGGATGCTCTGCGGTGAAGCGGATGGTTCCCTTGGACAGCGAAAAGCCTGCCAGCCTGCCGGCCACTGCTTCCACCACCTCGGGCGAGAACGGAAATACCGAGAGGTGTTTCGCGGCGGCCACCACTCCCAGCAGCGGCTTTCCGTCCAGTTTGAGGGCGGGCATGCCGTAGCTCATGCCTTCGGTGGCCTCCGGCACCAACTGCCGGGCTATCTCAATGACGTGCTGCAGGCACTCGCGGTCCGCCTCCGGCAGTTCCGCCAGTGCATCGTCGACGACGCCCACGGCCCTAGCTCTTCTTCTTCGCGGCGACGGCGGAGGCCAGCGATGCCAGCCCGCGTTCGAAGTCGGACCCCACCATCTTGTCCATATTGACGAAGAGCGAGAACAGCTTGGCCGGGAGTCCCTTGTTTTCCCCGGTCATCACCCAGCTGACCTCGGTGCCGCCAGGCGCCGGGGCGAACGTGAAGGTGGTGGGGTTCAGCGCCTTGAAGGGTTTGGTGAATTCAAGCCTGACGTTGATGCGGCTGGACGGCACCGACTCGACGATCTGCATGCTCCCGCTGCCGGCCTTGCGGTTGCCGCTCCACTCGTAGCCGGCGCCCACGCCCGAGTCCGGGCCGAAGTAGCGCCGGCTCATGCCGGGGTCCACCGTCTCCCACGGTGACCAGGCGGTCCACTCATGGAAGTTGTTGACCAGAGGGAAGATCTCTTCGGGGGCGGCAGGAATGACGGCGCTGCGCCGGACTTCATATGAGGACATGGCCCCAGCTTAGGAGCCGGGGCCAAGCCTGGATAGATCAGCGGAGAACTACGTTGACGGGTTCCTTGCCGTCCAGCAGCAGCCCGATCTGCTTCCTGATCAGCCGGACCATCCGGGGGAACATTGCCGAGCTGGCTCCGCCCACGTGCGGTGTGATCAGCACGCCGGGCGTGGTCCACAGCGCGTGGCCGGCCGGCAGCGGTTCGGGGTCCGTGACGTCCAGCGCCGCGCGCAGCCGCCCGGATGAGGTTTCCGCCAGCAGCGCGTCGGTATCGGCCACCGGGCCGCGGGCCACGTTCACCAGCAGCGCGTCGTCCGGCATGGCCGCCAGGAACTTCGCGTCCACCAGCTGCGCGGTCTGCTCGCTCAACGGGACGCTGACCACCACGATCTCGTGCAGCGGCAGCTGCTCGTACAGCGAGTCGATGCCGTACACCGTCCCGCGATCGTCCTCCCGGGTACGGCTTCCCATCCGGGTGACCTCGGCCTCGAACGGCAGCAGCCGGGCCTCAATGGCCTTGCCCACTCCCCCGTAGCCCACCAGCAGCACGCGCCGGTCCGCGAGGCTGGCGCGCTGCGTGTTGTCCCAGGTGCCGGACGCCTGGTTCCGCACGAAGTCCGGGATCCCGCGCTGGCTGGCGATCATCATGCCCACGGCGAGCTCCGCCGTCGATGTCTCATGGACGCCGGCTGCGTTGGCGAAAACGCATCCGGCCGGCAGGACGTCCGCCACGCCGTCGTACCCGATGGACTGGCTCTGCACCAGCCCGACGTCCACGCCCTCCAGCGCGGCCAGCGCCGCCGGCTTGCCCATGTAGCCGGGGACCAGCAGGTCCAGCCGGCCCTCCGGGGCAGGACCGGTCAGGTCCCAGAGGACAAAGTCGACGCCGTCTGTCGGCTCGAGTGCGTCCAGCAGCTTCTGGTCGGGCAGGCAAACCCGCAGCCGCGCGCTCACGCGGCAACCATCAGCTTCACGCCGGCAGCGCTCAGCGCCGTTTCGATTTCCCGCGGCGGCGGCGCATCCGTCACCAGCACGTCCACCGCGTCGAAACCCGCCAGCCGGGCCAGCGCGTACCGGAGCATCTTCTGGTGGGTAGCCACCACCACCACCTGTTCTGCCGAATCCATAAGGGCGATCTTAGTGGCGCGTTCCACGTCACGTTCGATGTAGAACGCCTCGTCGTGAATGCCGCTGACGCCGATGAAGGCCGTCTTGGCGCGAAGCCCGGCGGCGGCTGTGACCGTCATGGGGCCGTTAAACGCCTGGCTGTCCAGCAGCAGCTCCCCGCCAAGGCAGATTGTCCGGGCGGAGGTGAGCTGCAGGCAGCGTTGGATGGCCGGTGCCGAGTGGGTGATGATGGTGCCGGTGAAGGACGCGGGCAGCTCGTGGGCGATCTGGTACGTGGTGGTGCCGGCGTCCAGGATGATGGCGTCACGCTCACCGATCATGGACATGCACACCCTGGCCACCCGGAGCTTGGCGTCGGCGTCCTCCCGGACCCGGGCGGCGAAGTCAGCGTTCTGCCCGTGCCCCTGGACGGCACTGACACCGCCGTGCACCACCCGGACCAGCCCCAGCTTGGACAGCACCCGGGTGTCCCGGCGCACCGTCATGTCCGAGACGGCAAACCTCTCCGCAAGGTCAGTGGTGGAAATGAACCCCCGCCGGCCGAGCTCGTCCAAGATGCTGCGCTGACGGGATGTCAGCGGCGCCTTTTCGCGTGCGATGCTCATGGCCCCTTCTTTCCTAGATCCCGGACACCAGCCTGGCCGGGTGTTGCAATTCCAACACCAAATCTACTTAATGTCGTACCCCGGCACCGGCATTCGTAAGCTCAACGGGGCGGCCTTCCGCGATGGAGCGCTCGGCTGCCAGGCCCATCCGGACCGACTGCAGGCCGTCGGCAACCGTGACTTCCACCGGGCCTTCGCCCAGGATGGCCTTCCGGAACCCCAGGTGCTCGTAGTACGTGGAACCGTGGTGCGCGCCGGCGGCCAGGACCGCCTCGTCCACCGGAACCTCGTGCTTTTCCGGGCCCAGCGGCGAGCGCGGGCTGAATTCCACTGTGGCTTCGGCTTCGTCACCGGGGATCCAGTGGTTGGCCGCCACCGGAATCAGGGTCTCGATCTTGGCCGCGTCCCCCACGATGGAGATGCGCTCCTGGAACTTGGACCCTTCGGCGAACATGGACAGTTCCAGCATGGCCCGCTTGCCGCCCTTGAAGTCGACGATCACGTAGGCGTTGTCCACCATGTCCGAGACCCGGCCGTCGTACACCTCGTCCATGTGGTTCACGTCGTGCCCGCCGCTGGCGTAGACGCGGGTGGGTTCGTCCTGCAGGATCAGGCGCATCAGGTCGAAGAAGTGGCAGCATTTTTCCACCAGGGTGCCGCCGGTCCTTTCGGCGAAGCGGTTCCAGGCGTCCACCTTGTGCAGGAACGGGAAGCGGTGCTCCACGATGGACAGCATGTAGATGTTACCGAGCTTGCCGTTGTGCGCGGCCTGGATGACCTCCTGCACCGGCGGCATGTAGCGGTATTCCATGGCCACCCACACCGGCGCGGTGTAGTCCGCAGCCAGCCGTTCGAGTTCGTCCGCCTGCGCGGCGCTGGTGCACACGGGCTTTTCCACCAGGACGGGCAGGTTGGTCCCGCTGGCGAAGATGTCCTTGAGGATGCCCAGATGGGTGTCATTGGGGCTGGCAATCACCAGCGCATCCACGAGTCCCGAGGCGAGCAGGTCCTGGTGAGAGGCGAAGGTCTGCACCTCATATCCGATCTCCTTCGCGGTCTCTTCCAGGGAGGCCGGCGTGGGGTCGGAAACTGCGGTGATCCGGCTTCCCGGGATCAGTGCGAGGTTCCGGACATGTTCGCGGGCCATGTGGCCGGCCCCGATGAGGCCATAACGGATGGTCCGGACCGTTTCCGCAGAAGGCAATGACATGAGCTGCTCCGTTTCTCTACGTTGAGTGGGCGGGACCGCGGCGTTGCATCCCAAACAGAACTATACAGAAAGTGTTGTTATTCCAACATAGCGTGTGTATATTTCTTCAGTATCAGCCGGAACTACAACGAGGTGGAACGTGCCCCAACCGTCAACTGGAACCCTGCTCTTCGTAGGCTGTGCCACTCTTGACTCCATCGCCCTGGTGCAGGACTACCCCGCGGCGGACAGCCGCACCGTCGCCACAGACTTCGCGACGGCGGGCGGCGGCCCGGCGGCCACGGCCG
>NZ_AOFD01000067.1 GCF_000332815.1 Arthrobacter nitrophenolicus | reverse complement strand
TAAGCTCATCCACCGTTATAGGCCGGCTCCCCGCATACGGACCCTCAACCCCCAACGAATTCAACACCGCACCACGAATCGTCAACGTCGGCAGCGAGCCCACAACGTCGTCGCAGTGGCGCTCCGCGGCTACGGCGCACATGTCATTCTCCGTCGACCGGTCGCCCCACTTTGAGCGCAATGCGGTTGCTGTTGATTCATGGTGTCCTCTTTTAGCATCCATAAGTTGTACGTTCCTTAACCAATGATTTCGCTAGGCCGATCCAGCTGCCTCTGCTGCCGAGTACGCGCTTGAGCCTGCTTTTCCCTCCCTGCCGTATAGCCAGGAGGGTATTTTCGGTGCGAGCCGCCTATTGCGACCCGGACACACCCCGGCGGCCGACGTTAGCCCGTCCGACAAAACCGTCACTGCGCCCGGCATAAAATTCCTCTAGCGAAGTGCGCGCGCCGATAACGTACAGTTCGCTCAGATCCTCCCCGCCGAACGTGCATGCAACCGCCCACGCACCGTCCATCACGATCCGGTCCGTGATCCGTCCGCCTTCCTCGACGCGATAGAAGCCACTCGTGTCCCCAGCGGCCTGAGCGTTGGCGTACCAGACGCCCCCGTCAGAATCTAGGGCGATTCCATCCGGACGCTGATCATCACCCAACTGCGCCCACACATGTGACCTGATCAGCCTGCCGTCGTTGTCGATCCTAAAAGCGGTAAGTCGATGCCCATAAGTCTCGGCGACGATCAAGGTCTCGCCGTCCACGACCATGCCGTTAGGAAACATCAACTCTCCCTCGACCGGATTCACCCGGCGTTCGGGATCGATATGGGTCAGTCGGGCGGACCTAGGCTCGTCCTTGCCTCGCTCAAATCCGAAGTTGCCGACATAGCAGTGTCCAGCCGAGGTGACGATCATGTCGTTCCCACGGCCACCAGCGATGTGGGCAAAGTCTGCGTAAAACTCCAGTTCTCCATGGGGCCGGCGACGGAGCACGCGCCGATCTTCGCTGGATACCACGAGGATGCTGCCGTCGGGCAGGAAGCCCAGGCCCGCGGGCATGCCGGCGATCTTCATGATGGTGTCGTGCTCGCCGTCCGGTGAGAAGCGGATCACCTCACGTGAGATGAAGTCACTGGCCCAGAGGGAGCCCTCATACCATCGCGGTGCTTCGAGGAACCCGTGCCCTGTCGAGAACGGCTGCCACGTGTGCTCGCGAACGCGTGACTCAGGCATCGCCAATCCGCATGAACGTGTTCGTCGAGGTTTCCTCACGCCCGATGAGTTTTCCATCCTCACTACGATGAAGCGCGGGCACGAGCCCGTCGAGTTGAGCTTTGATCATCAGCGCCATCCACGAGGCCGAGCGCCGTCCTTCGACAATCCCGCCGAACGTGAACCAGAGATGCTCCTGGGGGGTTGGCTTGCAGAAGTTGCGCCGCTCTCCGTCCGGGCCCAGCCGCCCCACCGGGCCGACACGCTCGGCCACGTCGGTGCCGAAGTAGCGTTCTACTTCTACCTCAAGTCCTTCATACCCCGTTGCCATGACGACGAGGTCAAATTCGCGCACCGTCCCGTCATCGAGAGCGACGCCCTCGGGCACGAAGCCGTCCACGTGCTCGTACTGCATGACCGAGATCCCGCCCTCGACCACGACGTCGGACGCGCCGACGTTGAGGTAATAGCCACCAGCGTAGCGCGCGAACTTCATCTGCCAGCCGGTCTCGTCTTCGCCGATGTCGAGTTTCATGCCGGCGTTTGCGAGTCCCTCGAGAAGCTCGGCATCGACTTCTAGGTTCCGTTGAGCGTTCCTCTTGCTCGCCTCGACCATCAACGGGTACACGTAACCTGCGTAGTAACGGTGGTCCGCCTCGCTCTGGTCCATATCCGTCATGTAGCTGCCGTAGACGGTGTTGGCCTCTTCGAGGCTCACGACTGTGATCGGCCCGCGCTGCAGCATCGCCACGTCGGCACCGTGCCGGTAGAGGTCGAGCGCGATGTCGTGTGCGCTCGTTCCCACTCCCACGACGAGCGCTTTACTGGAGCGGTAGTCGCGTCCGCTGGTGAACTGCGAGGAGTGGACGACGGTACCGCGAAACGTGTCGATTCCCTTCATGGCTGGCATGAGGGGACGCCCGCCTGAGCCGCCCACTGACATAACGATATGTGCGGGCCTGAGAACACGCATGCTGCCGTCGCCGCGCTCTATCCGGGCAGTCCAGCGTTGTGTGGAGTCGTCGTAAACGGCGTCGACGAACGTGCTGCTCGTCCAATAGTTGAGATCAAGCAACTTCACGTACGCCTCGACCCAGTCGGCGTGCTTGTCTCGCGGCAGGTACTTGGGGAATGTCTTAGGGTAGGGGATGAACGGGAAATCGGACAATGTCGTCGGCGAATGCAGGTTCAGCGCCTCGTAGCGCGTTCGCCAACTGTCCCCCGCGCGCTCGAACTTGTCGATGACGAGTGTGTCCACGCCGAGGTTGTCCAGCAATGCGGCGGTGCATATGCCCGCCTGGCCGCCGCCGACCACGAGGACCTCCGGCTCGCGGTCTTCGTACGCGACCTGCCGCGCGCGGTACTGGGTCCACGTCTGGCCGGGCCATTCCGGAGTAAAACCGTAGCCGGGATCGGGTTCGCCCGTGTGCTTCTCTACTACATTGTGCAGAGAACGGAGCACCGTCGACAGAACGTACGCCCGTAGCCCGTGGCTGGCACGGGCGTCCTCCTCCACAAAGTAGGCCAGCCCAGCGCATCGGCCGAACTGCGTCTCAAAGGTGAAAAAGGCCTCGACGACCTCGTGATCGTTGAAACGGCTCACGCCAGGGGCGGGACGATCAGCATCAAGCGCGAAGTTCACCGGGACGACTGCCGCGGCCGATCGCTGCAACTCAGTCGCGACCCGATCAAGGCCGGAGAACTGGACGACATCCCACGTGAACGCGGCGATGTCGCGCCAGTGCGAGTCATCCGCGAAGAGTTCATGCAGCGCCCCCGGATCCGGTTTCGTCAGGGCGTTTTCGAAGTCTTGCAACCAAGCGGCGGCCCGCTCCTGGTAGGTCGTGGCGACAGATGTAAGCTGCGTCACTGTCATTGAAATTCCTTTCCTCTTGATGGATCGGGCTTTACACGTGTTGATGCATTCGAGTGCGTTTTTAGGTCGTGGCGAAAGGAAGTTCTGCGTAGAATCCCCAGGGGATACCGATCGCTGTCGAAGGGTCTGCCACCACTGCCGTGTCGGATCGGTAGATCGTCCCAACCTCATTGCGTTCAAGAGTCCGCACGACCTTGTCGATGTCGGCCACGTGGAAACCGATCGAGTAATATGCGTCAAGCGGGCTCCGTTTAGCGAGCGCTTCCCCGGCTGGCGAACCTGCCTCAATCGGAACGGCCAACTCGTGGACGTCATCGGCAAGTCGAATGAACGTGCTCCGAGTGTTCCAAACCGGATTCACACGTTCGTCCAAGATCTCGCCCCCAAGAATATCCACGAAGAACTTCTTGGCCCGCGGCATATCGTGGGTGAGCACCGTGTGGTGGGACGTGCGGATGATGGAGACCGGGTCGAAGTCACGGACTGACGGCAGTGTCCACCCCGGGACGCTGCGGTGGTCGTAGTTCGAGATGCTCGTCGTGGGGTAGAACTCGTAGCGCAGGCCCGTGTCGTCTTCGAGCGTCCAAAACAGGGGGGTTGACTTGAACGACGCGGTCGCCATCACCGGCCCCTCGACGACATTGTTCCACTGGTCGGTGAGCCGGATCCCGTTTGCCTGGCAGGCGTCCCAGATCTGCTGCATTCCTTCGTCTACCGCCCAGCCATATCCGTCCAGGTAAGGTTGCGCGACGCTGGCGTACGGCTGCTTCCCATCCCAGACATATTTTTCCGGCACTATCGAGTCGAAAAACAGATCAGCAACGGGCGTGAAGAGGCAGTAGTCCTCCGGGTACTCCGGCGCCTGCTTGACTAACCCAGCCATGACGAGGCTGCTTCGTGAAAGACTGTGCCGACCGAAGACCTCCCGGAAGAACCGTTCGACAGGTTCAAGATCCGGGGTCCGGTGGCTCGGGTGATAGATGCGTCCAAGTCGGACCGTCATATGGAGGTTTCCTCACGTGTCTAAGAGTTGTTTTTGTTGTCGCCCTGTCCGCCTGCCACCTTGGCTGACTTGCCCCATGTTCACTGCGTCCATCTCCGACGCGGGCGCTTCGCCGCCCTAGGCATCCTTCACGGCGTGCGCGCCCAGTGGAAAAGCAGCGATCCTAAGCGAGTGACCCGTTGTTCTTTGCAAACGGGGTGCGGGCACCGCTGATGATGACCCCGCTGTGGCGGCAAGTGCTCATCGGACAGCGCTTTTGTGTTTGCGGGACGCGCGGCGATTGGCGCGTCCGCTGACAACAGTAGATTCGGGATCTATTTTCTGTCAAGTAGTCCCGATTAATCAAGTGCTCAAACGAAAGATGCCAATAGAATAGCATTCTAAGGTCGGCCGGACTTATGATGGTTTATCATGCAACCGGATAGCCCGATCAACGCCGAAGCCCCCCTTCACGACCTGACTGAGACACAGCGCGCAAAGCGTGAACTGATCTTCCGATCCGTCATTCACCTCGTCAGCGAACGCGGTGTCGCCAGCGTGAGCGTGAAAGACGTCGCGGCAGATTCGGGCGTAGCACTCGGGACGATCTATCGGTTCTTCGCTTCGAAGGAGCACATGTTCGCAGCGGCGCTTGTCCGATGGTCCGAGCCCCTCGCTGGGCGCGTTTCTCCTGTGGTCGAAGACATGAGCGAACACCTCATCGCCACTGTCCGACGCGGCACGCGTGCATATCAGCGCGAGAAGAATCTCCTGGCCATCAATGTGCAGTCGAGCGCTTCATCCGACCCGTACGTGAGCGAAGTGATCACCGAGTTCCGTCGGTCCATTCGCGAAACGTTTTCGATAAGTCTCAAGGGAGTTCCGACGGATGACGCCAACAAGCTGACAGACCTCGTCATGGCGATTTGGCAAGACCTCCTGACTCACTGGTACGCAGGTCGGCGCAGCATGACCGACGGTCTCGCCCTTGCCGAATCGCAAATCCGGTGGGCAGTCGCCGGCATGCAGGCTGACCAGGCCCGCAGGAGTGAAACAGGCGGACAGTGAATCCTCGACCCGGCAACTAGCGCTCTGCGGGCGGACCTACACCGGCCTCGCCCGGGGTCAACCCGGAGACTAGTTCCGTGTTCTAGTTGATTCCATGTCAATTCAGGGATGTGCGCTTAACAGAGCAGGGACGGCGCAGGGCGCTCGCGTTGCTCCACTAGATTTGCATTCTAGTTTGTGTCAAAATCAGAGTATTATGGATTGCAGGTCAGCAGGCGCCCGTTGATTCGCCTCACGCTCGATTCACGTTCTTTCAGAGGAGCACAACGATGTCCTTCCCGCACGCGAAGCGGCCTGCCCTGGACGGTTTGTTCAAACCGACCTCGATCGCCATCATGGGCGCAAGCAGTCGCTCCGCCTGGGCGAAGACGGTCCTTGGTAACCTTCGTGCGGGCGGATACGGTGGCGAGGTTAGGCTCGTGGGTCGACGGGTTGAGACGGTCTTCGGCCTGCCCACGGTCGCGGCGATGGCAGACCTGGACATCGTTCCTGACGTCGCGTTCATCCTCGTTCGGGCCGAGTTCGTGCTCGGCGCGCTGAAGGAGGCTGCAGATTTCGGAGTCACGCGGTTCGTGGTACTAGCGGCGGGATTCGGTGAAGCAGGAACTGAGGGCAAGACGCTCGAACACGAGATTTCGGAGTACTGCCGCGAGCGAGGTCTCGTCCTCCTTGGCCCCAACAACATGGGGTTCGTCAACTTCAGCGGCCGCGTGTTCGGCTTCGGGCTGTCAGTTCCTGAAACCCCCGTAGGCGGGATCAGTCTCGTTTCTCAGAGCGGCGCCCTCGCGTATCAGATGATCGCCCACATGCCCACGAGGTTGGTTGGGCTCGATCATGTGATCACCGTTGGCAACGAGGCGGTGCTCGACGTGGCTGCCTGCATCGACTATTTGATTGACCAGGACAGCACGAAGGTCATCTGCCTCTACGTTCATGCCATCAGATCACCTCTCGAATTCGCCACCGCCTGTCGTCGTGCGGCACTCGCCGGCAAGCCGGTGATCGTGTTTAAGGCCGGCTTCGGTGAGCAGTCGGCCCGGGCCGCCGTCGCCCATACGGGCGGACTGGTGGGCGACGACCGCATCATTGAGGCGGTACTGCAGCAGGTTGGCGCAGTCCGCTGCACATCGCTCGAAGACCTCGTGACGACCGCGGCCCTCTTCGAGGGCTATGGTGAACTTCCGGGGGTCAGGGCAGCCGTCGTGACTGGCGCGGGATCTGCGTGCGAAGTGTTCACAGACCGGGCAGACCGACTCGGCCTCGATCTGCCGACGATCAACGAGGAAACGGCTGACGCGCTGAGGGCGGCAGGGCTCCCGACATTCGCGACCGCGCAGAACCCTCTCGATGTCACGGCCGCGGTGACCATCGATGCCAAGGAAATTCTGCCGGAGCTCGCGCGCATCCTCGCCGATGATCCATCGGTTGATATCCTCATCACGCAAGGCATCGGGCTGGCCACGCCCACCTACTTGAACCCGGATCGGCGCGGGCTCGCCGAGGCGCATCTTCGGCTGGCCGCTAGCACGTCGAAGCCGGTTCTTGCATTCGCTGACATGGCGATGAATGCGGATCCAGCCGACATGGAACTGCGCCTGGAGCTGGGCACCCCACCGGTCATCGAGTCGATAGATCGTGGCCTCGAAGCGCTTCACGCACTCGACCGATGGTCACAACGACGGCGTCAGCTTCTCAACGAAGGTGAGCTTTCAACAGACACTCCAGAGATCACGATCCCCGACGACCGGCGTTGGTCGGAAGCAACCGCGCGTCAGGTGCTGTCTCAGTTCGGCGTTCCCATCGCGCCCTCGACCCTCGTGACCTCGGTGGACGACATCGGCAAGGTGTCCGCCGCCTACGGCTTCCCGCTGGTCGCAAAAATCTGCTCGCCCGAGATCGTGCACAAGTCCGACATCGGCGGAGTCATCCTCAACATCCGCGATGAGGAAGAGGCACGAGCCGCTTTTAAGACACTCACCGAACGAGCTCGCGAACATCATCCTGATGCACGGATCGAGGGCGTGCTGCTCGGACCAATGAGGCCTCCCGGCGTCGAGCTGATCATGGGTGTGACACGTGATTCGGAGTGGGGGCTCGTCCTTGCCCTCGGGTTGGGAGGCGTCTGGGTGGAGGTACTCGAGGACGTCGCCCTTCGTCCGTTGCCGGTGTCGCGCCACGACGTCTCCGAGATGTTGAGTGAGCTGCGGGCCGCACCGCTCCTTGACGGAGCGCGAGGAACCGAACCGGCCGACCGCGAGGCGATCGCTGACGCGGTGCTCTCCTTCGCCGGGGCGGCATGGGCCCTGCGCGAGGCTGGCCTCGAGGCGATGGAGTCAAATCCAGTCGTTGTTCGCGGAGCTGATGTTGAAGCGCTCGACGTGTTGGTGATTTTCGCGCAACCGCCACCGATGGTCGCGTAGACCCATTATCTTCATCCAGCCGGTGAGTGCAGACCATCAGGACTGAATGCTTGGCTGAAAAACGCTGGCTACTCCGCCAATAATTCAGCGGCTAACCACATGGTGTCCGTGTCCACGTAGTGCACCCCGTTTCGGCACTCGCAATGACAAGCACGCGCAAATCCCTCGAGCAGATTGCGATGAAGCGTACGGGAAGTACCGGTGCGATTTCCGAAGTCGCGCTCATTTAGCACGTTATTACCACGCTGACGCAGCGGCCCCTGTTCCACAGTCTTTTTCGCTGTGCCGTCCCCTGTTTGTGTTTGATTCCGCCCATTCCCTGTTTATGGAGGAAAAATGCCCAACTTAATTAACACGAAAATCAGCGCAGTTGAGAAGGTAACGATGCGCAAGGTTTCATGGAGGATCCTTCCGCTGGCACTGACTCTTTATGTCGTGTCGTCTCTGGATCGGATCAGCCTTGGATATGCCCAGCTTGATATGGGTACCGAGCTCGGTATTGATCCCGCAGCCTTCGGGTTCGCTGCCGGTATCTTCTTTGCCGGCTATATTCTCCTCGAAATGCCGAGTAACGCGATAATGTACCGGATCGGCGCTCGGATATGGCTCGCGCGCATAGCTATTACCTGGGGCTTGGTAACAATTGCGAGTGGTTTCGTCCAAAATGAAACGCAATTGATCGTCTCTCGCATACTCCTGGGCGTTGCTGAGGCGGGTCTGGCGCCGGGCGTCATCTTTTATTTTGCGAGTTTTTTTCCTGCTGCGTACAAAGCCCGTTCAGCCGCGATTTTCCTGCTAGGCTCATCGCTCGCCGGCATAATTGGCGGCACTCTCTCCGGATTGATCCTCGACTCGTCGGACTGGTTCGGACTGTCTTCGTGGCGCTGGATCTTCATCCTCTTCGGAATTCCGGCGTTCCTCTTGGGACTCCTCCTTTACATCGCCATATCGGACTCGCCGAGTCAAGCCAAGTGGCTGAGCGAAGGAGAGAAGGCCTGGCTCGTGAACAGGCTCACCATGGAACGGGACGCGGTCAGCGGCTCCGTTGGTCACACGGGCGGATTTCGCCAAACCCTGACCGACCCTAAGGTTCTGATGCTGTCGCTCATCCAATTTTTCCTGGCCTGCGGATTTTTCGGAATTGCATTTTGGCTGCCGCAAATTATCCGAGGCCTGGCCGAAGGCTCATCCAATACTATTGTCGGCTTCCTTAGCGCGGTGCCCTATGTTATCGGTGGCACATCATTGATCGTCGTGGGAAGACTGTCGGACCGGAAGAAGGAACGAATCTGGCACACAGTAATACCTTTGACCCTCGGTGGAGCCATCTTCGTGGTCGTGCCTCTGGTGTCTGGATCACTCGTCGTCTCGATGCTGCTGTTGTGCGTTGCTGCCGCCGGACTGTACGGTTCCACTGGTGGATTCTGGGCAATTATTCAACAGCAGTTTTCTGGCTATCGAGCCGCCCTAAGCATAGCTGCAGTAAACTCGCTGGGCATGACCGGCGGACTCGTCGCCCCGTACGTCTTCGGACTCCTCACGAAGTACACCGGCTCTACCAATGCGGGTATCACCTACTTAGGCATCGGAATTCTGACAGCAGCCTTGATCCTGGTGTTGACACGTAAACGGTGGGTGGATGCCGCCCAAGCAGTCACGGAGTCGAATTCGGAGGGTTCGATCCTGCCCGCAGCTACGCGACCAACTCGGTGACCTCGCAATCCGCCTGCCGTTCGAAAGCCCTAGCGATCGCATTCCCCGCCGCTTGGTGCTACCGGATTGATATAGAGCTGGCCGAAGGAATGGTTCTTCGTAAACGTCCGACTTCGGCCAAGTAGTTCAAGCCCTACCGTTCCGCCCCCCGTCGTGCTTAGGTATATCCATGGCGGCACCGATAGAGGACTATGCGCTACTTTCAAACCTCGCAACCGGGCTGCTCGTTTCCCGTACCGGGAGCGCGGACTGGCTCTGCTTCCCTCGTTTTGATTCCCCTTCGGTGTTCAGTGCCCTTTTGGGCACTGAACAGCACGGGAGGTGGTTAATTGCCCCTGCGGAGACGCCTGCTGTGGTCCTGGATCGTCATTATTTGGAATCAACTTTTGTCCTTGAGAGACGTGGCAGACTACAACGGGACAGATCGTGGTCACAGACTTCATGCCAGCCAGACGAGGCCGCTCCTCGCTCCTGCGACGGATTACCGGGCTCCGGGGAACAGTTTCCCTCCGTCATGAATTTCTTCTCCGGCCCCGTTATGGGGCGATCACGCCGTGGACGAGCCGGGCGCGCCGTAGTCCCGGTGGGGAAACCCTCCTGGCCATGGCTGGGCCTGATGCCTGGGCCCTCCACGGAAAGCACCTACCTGAAGCCCATGATCAAGGACATATCGGTGAATTCGCAGTCGCTGCCGGCGAAAAGGTGGACTTCGAGTTGACATGGTTTCCGTCGTATCGGGAGACCCCGCCGACGCTGGATTTCGATGCAGCTCTCAAGGACACGATCGACTATTGGACGCGCTGGGGCGGCCACTGCAGACAGGACGGTGCCTACGCCGCTCACGTCAAGCGATCCCTGCTCGTTCTGCGCGCACTAACCCACTATGAGACCGGCGGGATCGTAGCCGCACCCACGACCTCCCTGCCTGAGGATTTCGGTGGCTCGCGTAACTGGGACTACCGCTATTGCTGGCTTCGCGATGCCGCACTAACCCTTGAAGCGATGTTGACGCATGGATATGAATCGGAGGCGCTGAAGTGGCGCAATTGGCTGCTTCGCGCCCTTGCCGGCGACCCCGAGGACATTCAGGTCATGTACGGGGTAGCCGGTGAACGAGATCTTCCGGAGAGCGAACTGGATCACCTCCCCGGATACCAGGACGCAAGACCGGTAAGGATCGGAAACGCTGCCGTCGGCCAATACCAGGCGGATGTTATCGGCGAAGTCATGGTTTCCCTTGAGCGACTGCGCCTCGCCGGCGGCAAAGAAGACACCTTCTCTTGGGCGCTTCAGCGGGCACTGCTGGGCTATGTAGAGAAACACTTCGAAGACAAAGACTGCGGCCTGTGGGAAATTCGAGGACCAGCCGAGTACTTCACGCATTCGAGGGTCATGATGTGGGCGGCCTTCGACTGCGGCGTAAGGGCCGTTCGGGACCACGGCCTCCCGGGCCCGGCCGACCGATGGGACGAACTGCGGCTGCGTCTACGGACAGAAATCATGGAGAAGGGTTTCAACCGGGAGCTGAACTCCTTCACCCAAACGTATGGCGGCCGACAAACAGACGCAGCCCTGTTGACCCTGCCGCAGGTCGGCTTCCTGGCATACGACGACGAACATATGCTTGGCACCGTCGCGCAACTGGAAAGGGAACTCACCACAGAGCAAGGTCTTCTGATGCGCTATCGGACCGAGACGGGCATCGACGGGCTTGAACCGGGCGAGCACCCGTTTCTCGCATGCTCCTTTTGGCTCGTGGAACAGTACGCCCGCACCAACCGCAAAGCAGAAGCAACGGCGCTCATGGACACGCTCGTCGGGTTTGCTAACGAGTTAGGCCTGCTCAGCGAAGAGTACGCCCCGGAACAACAACGGATGGCAGGCAACTACCCCCAGGCCTTCTCCCATCTAGCGCTAGTGCGCGCCGCTGATGCGATGCACGGCGTCGACCGGCTGAGCCTGGCCGTCACACCTGCTCCGTAAGGACCGGAAAAGGGGCGGTTGCGGTGCGGCCGCGTGTTCGCGTAGCTGTGTCAGCTCGTTAAGGACGAGGCTGACGCCCGCCCCCGCCGGTAAAGACGGTCGGGACTGTCCAGCCCCGCCACGTTCCTGGGTACATTCACCATGCCTGGTGTTCGCGGGTCAGACCAAATGGAACATCATGGCTGAGGTCGACGGTAAAGGAGCTGCCGTCGTGTTGAGTCACTAGTATCCCTCGGCGCCCTTCACGCAGTGCCTTTGCCTGGGCAGCCGCCACTGCTTCCTCCAGCTGGGACTCCATGCTCGCGCGGTTGGTTGCGGTGACCACGATTGGAAGGTCTTCAATGGTTTGCATCTAGGGTGTTGCTCTTTCATATATCGGTTTATGTCGTTTTCAGGACTCTTTATGCACAGCCGTGGACAGTTCGCCAAATAGTGCTTTGTAAGCCGTTAAATCTTCCACGACAGGGCCCAAATCATTCGCCGGCCAGACCGTTCCGGACTTGAATCGTCGAGCGCGGTGGGAAGTTCTATCCAAACAGGGGCGTTCCACCAAGGTGGCAGTCGAAGAAATACGGTTGCTCCACCGGGGCAAACGGCACAACCAGCCATTCGTTGCCGTAGCGCTCTACGTAAGAGTCTGACGGGCAACGGGAATACGCTTCTTCACGTGACATCTCGAGGCTCCAATCTCCTGCTTGACTATGAAAATCGCCTCCCTCCTTCATGAGTTGTATCAATAGGGAAGCCACACACCACGCTACAGATATGCGGCTTTACCTAAGAGCCGGAGTCCCGCCAATCAATTGTGATTTCGCGCCACGTCTGGTAACCGCTGCTGGATGCGCAACCTGCTACCGCGTTCTCGGAAGTTTTTCGCATAGACCGTTATGCATCGGCCTCGTCAAAACTGTTCCTCACCGCTGAGATCAGATTGAACACTGAGTGGGTCAGATTGAGTGATTTGGTATGGCACGCGCCGTCCCGCGGTCCCCTTGGACTGCCTCTTGATGAATGAGGATGTGTTCCTTTCGAGAACAGATGGGACCACTGGGGCACGCCGCCGTTGTGCTCTTGCCCGCTTGGCCATTAGGCGCGCGCCTGAGACTCGACGGCGAAGACCGGGGCGGTCCAGTGCATCTGCTCGATCGCAGTCAACCGCACCGGGAAGATTCGGGATGCGTCGATTACCGTGGCCGTGGCCAGCAGTCGGAGTTCACGAGGTTAACCGGACGCTGCAATTCTTTCCGATCCCGCTTGAGCACCGCGGCCGCCTTCGTCGAATCCAGCGGACGGTATAAAATCGAAGCGCATTTACCGCGTGCGGTGCCAGCAGGCGGACCCCGCCGAGGAGTTAACCGACCAAAGGAGTAATCCGTGCGTCGTTCCTCGTATCGCCATGTGCGAGTTCCAAGTTTCAGCATCAGGATCCTGCGAGATGTGCTCATAGGAGCTGGGCTGGATCATCTGGCAGCTTTCCAAGCGGCCGGACTGCATCCAGATGTAGCCGAGACTCCTGGCTCCTTCGTCACGGGCGAGCAGGAGCTGGCGTTCGAGTTGAAGTTCGTGGAGTTGACGGCGGGGCGGACTGATCTGTGGGTGAAGGCAGGGTACGGCTATTTCCTTGCTTCCTTTGGTACACAGGGCCTGGCGCTTACAACGTCCCCTACCCTGGAGCATTTTGTAAGGGCCTCAACCGCGACCGATTTGGCATACGCGATGATCGAGTCCACACCTATCATCAACAGCCAGGGAGTGATTACAGGCCTTCGGCTAGAGCACACCGGTGCACCGCCGGAGCTGGTCGCCTTCAGCGTTTATCGTGATGTCATTGGCACTTTGCGAAGTCTCATGATGATTAGCATGAAGGATCCATTCCCTCTGACAGTGGCACAGCTTCCGCTGAACGAGGTGTCTCCGGAACTGGCAAAGATACTCGCTGCGCCCGTCGTCTTGGGGGCGTCGGCGGTCGGTTTGGAATGGGACGAGGGCCTCTCGACCGAGCCGCTGCTTCGGGGACTCGTTCCAGCACGAGACTTACCTCCGTGAGGCAAAGGAGAAGCTCCGGCAATTTCGGCTGGAGCAGGACTGGGCTCGTAGTGTGGTTGATGCAATGAAGACCACGGTGGACAAGGGGGTACTCGCGACGGATGTCGCAGCTGCGTTGAACACTTCTGCCCGCACGTTGCAGCGGCGTTTGGAGGAGAACGGTACGACTTTTCGCCAACTGCGGGATCAAGCCCGTTTTGAGTTGGCAACGGATATGTTGGCAACGACGAATGCCTCCGTCTCCGAGATTTCGCGTCGGCTCGGCTATGAGGAGGCTTCCAGCTTCACCCTGGCCTTCAAACGCTGGTCCGGACGCACTCCCTCGCAGTACCGCTCTTCGCCGCCTGCGCGAAACTAGTTGCTGTGCCAGACGAGTGAACCCGCCATTCCGGGCGCTGCATTCGCGACCCGGGGACGCAGGTATTCGAAGTCATTCAAATTGACGTACTAGACAGCTCATTGCCGGATACTAAAAACCGTCACCGGCCTGGGGTGAAAGCTCAGACTTTATGCCTGTCCAGAAGACTTACCTGTGCTCTTTCCTCACCCACGCCGCAGCGCTGATTTCAACAGCTGGTTCCAGCCTGATGCTGTATCGGCCTAGCCTGTTGACCTTTAGGTTTAATTTCTGTCCTGAGAATCGATGTGTGTCCAAAACTGCAGAGCAACCTCGCGGCACCGCGCTCATCGGACCAACGCCATCCAAATCTGTCGCGACAGAACATGCAAAGCGTATTGGTTATCGGAGGTCGAGATACTGCTGCGAGTCGCTGAGTTCACGGAACTTCGCATCATGCCAAATCAGTGGCTCATTCTCGCCAATGCCTAGTTTTTGCACCTCAAGAAGGGCCATCCAATGGTCACCCGCCTCGGAAACATCGTAGATCGAGCACTCGAGCCACAGGGCTGCGTCTTCAATAAAGATGGCACCGGTCTCGCTGATTTCGATCGCGCTCTGGTCGAAGCGCGCAGCGCGGTCCTTACTAGCGAGTTTGCGGGCCAGGTGACCCTGTCCTTTGCCGAAGATTGATACGCCAAGCGAGCCGGCATCCTTGATCATCTCCCACGTCTCGGAGGACTTCTGCACAGCGACGGCAACGAGGCATGGTTCCAGAGATACGCCGACCATGAACGACGACGCGACGAGCGCGTGCTTGTCACCCTCGATATCGACCGCAAGCACCGACACACCCGAGGGGAACTGCGCGAAGGCGCTCCGGACGACCAGATCGTCACCGAATGAATTCACTTTGGGTCGGCTCATCAGCGTCTGAATCATGAGTGTCATCCTTCCTTGAAGCGATGTGCACTGTCGCTTGCCATCGCCACTGAATTATTGAGTGGAAGTCGAAGTCGCGCCCATCGACTTTGAAAGGCGCTGCTGCTCTTTTGCGTGTTGCGGGTCATACGGACCGGGTCTACAGACACCATAGGATCGATCCATCTGCGTCTAAAGACATACTCGCGCCAAGCAGTTCGTATTTCACGCCATTCTTCTTTGGAGAAACACGACTAAGGCTGTAGTTGATGCTGGACGTAGATGCCGCGAAGTGGCTGGTACCCGTCGAATCGACCAAATGGCAGGGCGGTCAGAGACGCTGGCGGCGTCAAACTGAATCACACCCCGACCTGACAACTGGCGGAGCGATCTTGACTTCCTGTAGGACAGTCCAAGAACACGTACCTCGCAGGCCAGGTTGGACGTTACGGTGATCGGACAGCGGCTCAGGTATGTGCGGATTAGGCCTCTGGACTAGAACGCGAAGCGCCCACTGGCCGAACTGCCGCGTACGGACGGCAGTGGGGCCATCTGGTGGCGCATAGCACGGGCCGGCTCGCCCCGAACCTTGACGATCTCCGTGTGCTCGTCCAAAGCTTGACCCAAAGTAGCGCGCGTCGTGTTCGTTGAGAAAGCTTCTTATTCACTGGCGTGGACTCCCCCGTGGGCATCGTTATGCTCTCCGCCATGGGTGCCTTTGCCGAATTCGCACGCCCGCTCATCCAGAATGTAAGCGGGAAGGAATTGCCCCTGCCATGCGGCGCGGAGATTACAAGGCGGGAAGAAAAAACTCACACCAGCTCCATGCCAAGGTCGCGTGAAGGTCCTCCCCCGGACCCTCATCACCACCTGCCTGAGCGGAACCCATTAGCTATACAGAATCACAGTTATTGGCGTCCATTAACGGGATTAGGAGTAGCTGAGGGCAATTATCGGCGACGATCGACTGCCCCGACGTCAGCGCCGGCCATTCCCCAAACGTCCAAGTGGGGAATGGCCGACGCTGTACGGACACTCACATCTTCGGGATGAATGCGAGGTGAGCGACAATCTGTGGGATCTATTTGACAGCGCCCGAAGGGACGCTGCCAGCGGGTGGTACTACGCCGGTTTCCAAGCCGTCAGTCAGGTCGCCAAGTGCGCTGACAGCGTGACGGTCCGTCAGTTCACGCGGGGCAAGCAGCCGCATTACAACTGCCACGGCCACCAGGAGGACGGAAAGTCCGACCCAGAGCCCGGTCCAGGACGACTCTGGGGTGAAACCGTCCGGTCCGGGTGCAATAACGATGAACACGATCGCGGTGGCAACCGCAACTGAGAGGTACTGGATGACGGCAAGGACGCCGAACACAGATGACGTGTTGTCCTGACGAGTTGACGCCGCCACGAGCATGTAGCCCGACACGTAAATGGTCATGACCAGTGCCCCATACAGGAAGCTCCAGAGGAAGAACAACCAGTAGCTGTCGTGCGCGAAAGCGATGCCCAAGGTGACAACAAGCGAGGATACCGCGGCCAACGGCAGAAAAGCCTTCGGGCCAATCCGCGGCATAAGGGACTTGACCAGCTGGCCTGCGACCAGTGTCCCCGGGAACACCATCAGGAGAGGATAGGAGGAGGTAAGCGGATCAAGGCCCAAGCCCCAGCTCGGGTTCTGCATCATGTTCGGAAGTGCGACGAAAAACGAAAGCCCAAGGAACGCGATGACCATCATCGCCAGGTAGCCCGACGCAGTCTGGCGCAGATCCATATTCTCAAACGACATAACAGGCGACGTGGCTCGCCGCTGTTGGAAAAGCCATGCCACAAATAGCACAGCAGCGGCCGCAAAGTAGGCGAGAACTATCGGGGAAGTCCACCCGTTCTCGGCTCCGGCATTGACGCCTAGTAGGATCGCGGTAACCCAGAGGCCAAGGCCAATGGCTCCGGCCCAGTCCAAGTTATTGGTAGTCTTCGTCGTACTGCGGGGTTGGATAGGCGCAGGTCGGGATGCCAAGGCGAAGAAAAGTTGCACAGCAAACAGTCCGAAAATGAACCACGTCACTGAGCGCCATGAGAGCCCTACTGTTGCGGATAGGCCGGCCAACACTAGTGCAATCGGAGTGAAGAGCGAGCATACGGTGCCGAGCCAAACGGAAATGCGTTGCGTCTGAGTTGCGTCCGCCCTGGGGCGCACTATTCCCCAGCTCAGTGGAAGACCGGCCGAGAAGCCGATGAGGAATCGTCCGATGACTAGTGGCCAGAAGTCGGACATCAGGCCTACGACCAGGGACCCCAGCAAAGCCACGATGGAAACGGCGATAAGGACCTTCCGCGAACCGTATATATCTCCCATGCGGGAACTGAGCGCGACCGAAACAGCGGTACCAAGGGTTGTCGCGTTGAAGAACCATCCGACCTCTGCGGCCGTGAAATTCGTTTCAGCATGATAGACGTGACCAAGGGCCCGTACATCGACCCATAGATGGTGTCCGTGATCAACCCGGCGGTGAGGAGTGCACCTACGCCTGCCCAAAGACCTCCTCTCTTGGGCCGTGAGCTCGTACTTGCGATGGAATCTATTGGTGTAGCCATGGGTTTACCTGTCTGA
Source organism: Arthrobacter nitrophenolicus (assembly GCF_000332815.1). Classification (GTDB taxonomy): domain Bacteria; phylum Actinomycetota; class Actinomycetes; order Actinomycetales; family Micrococcaceae; genus Arthrobacter; species Arthrobacter nitrophenolicus. The sequence goes on along the minus strand of NZ_AOFD01000067.1, from coordinate 4,195 downwards.
TGGGTGGACTCGAAAGCCGCATTACGGGCTAGCTAGGAAGCGGTCGGTCCCGGAGTTAGCATTTGGTTGTGCGGTTCGGCCCCTGCTGCCCCACCCCGGCGCAGGAAACAGTCAGGGTGGGCTCTAGCCGCAATTAGCGTGGAAGAAGTGCGGTCCGCGCGTCCTATGCCTGTTGTTCTGCCGCGTCAGAGTGTGCTGCTGCGTGGGGGGTTAGCGGCTGGGGCAGAGGCCTCCGTCGATTCCCCAGATCTGGGAGGTGACGAATTTCGCGGCGTCCGAGAGCAGGAACTGCAGGGCCGGTGCCAGTTCGGTTTCGACGTCGCCCATGTGTCCGAGCGGGATGCTCTCGTGGATCTGGCGCCGGAACCTCTCCCGCTCCTCCGGGGTCATGAGCGCCTGGATCTGATCATCTTTAGGGGTGGCCACGACTGGGTTCACGCAGTTGGCGCGGATCTTGTACGGGGCCCACTCCAATGCGATGGACCGGGTGTAGCTCAGGACTGCTCCCTTAGAGGCCGAGTACGAGGAGGTCTTGATCGGCCCGTCCTTCAGGGCACCGCCGGCGGCGATGTTCACGATCGAGCCGCCACCGTTATCCTTCAGGTGGGGAAAGACTGCCTGGCAGATCGTGCCGACGGCCTTGGCGTTAACCATCAGCTGCCAGTCCCAGTCAGATTCGGGGGTTTCAGCAGCCCAGGACAAGATCGGTCCACCATGGGCGGTCAGGATACCGTCCAGGCCGCCGAGGTGGTCAACGGCCCATTCGATGCTCTCGCGGATATCGATTGTGCTCGAGGCATCCATACGCCGGTAAGTTACCTGGCCCGGCCCGGCCTCCGTCGCTTCCTTCGCCAGAAGCATTCCTTCCTCATCCCGGATATCGAGGGCAACGATATTTGCGCCTTCCCGGGCAAAGTGCCGAACGGAGCCGCCACCGACACCGCCAACACCGCCGGTTACCAGAATTCTCTTACCCGCAATTGAAAAGGACATCGATACTGCTCCCTCTGAGACGACTATGTCTCTGTCAGTGAAAGTGGTGATCCACACGGCGCGCGGGCAACGAAGAGTTCACTTGCCCTTCGGTACACCCGTGACCACTCCGGCCATCTGCAGGAACTGGAACCCTGCAGCCATGCCCCGTGGCATCTGAGATCTTAATTACACACACTTACCGTACGTAAGTCAACGAGTCCGCGGTTATGTGTCCTGATTTGCGACATAACTGCACCAAGCGGGCGCTTCTGCCGTGCTTCATATACGTACGCTCTGTGCATGTAAGCGGCCTTGGGTCCATAGAATGAACTATGCAAGGGTGTGCTGCTTGCTGCCGCGGTAGAGCAGCACCCGCCCTTCGCCTGGTGCACCTTAGCCTCCGGAACAGACACTCACACCGCCGCCGGCCTTTGGACGCACAAGATGTCCTCGGGATCTTCCATTCACCTAGGCATGTCATCGAGTGTTCTCTGGGGCTCTTGCCTGCCAGCTCTCATAGACTCGACCGGCTCTACCTTGCCCAGCAATCCCAGCGGTGGGGTGACCAACAACAAATGTGGTCCAGCTACACCGCAACTGACGGACTGCAGGGTTTAGAGGCCGACTGCGGCGGGCCGCGTGGCCTCCGGGACGGTCACAACGGTGGAATGACAGTACGGTGCCCGGATGCCAGCACGCGTACTGGCGGCACGACATGTTCGTCGGCGCCGCCTGCTGTAGGGGGTGGACTCCGGACCCCCCTGGCCCCGGGTATGAATGCCGCGGCAAGCATCGACGCTGCCGAGGCCGCAGCCGCCAACCAGAAGATGATCCTGAATGCATCAAATGTAGGAAATGAAATGTCGCCCAGCCTCATGGTGAGCGAGGCGAAGACTCCAGCGACTACAGCACTTGAGGTTGACTGGCCGATCGCGCGGACCAGAATGTTCAGGCCGTTGGCAGATGCCGTTTCCGTGATCGGGACTGCACCCATGATTACGGTGGGGACAGCCGTGTAGGCTATCGTCGTCCCCAATCCGACCACGGTTGAACCGATGATCACCCAAGCGATGGAGTCGTAGAAGAACGCACGACCCACATAGCCCCCCAGCATCACCAAGGCCCCGGCCATGAACGCCGCTGTACCCCCGAACCTTCGAATGATGCATCCGGACGCCGGGGCGAACACCAGCATCACCAGCCCGGAGGGAACCATGCATAGCCCAGCGGTGATCACACTCAGCCAAGACCGTAACCAGTGAGGGTGGGAAGCTGAAGCTGCTGCGCCGTGACGAGCATGTTGATGAACATGGAAAAGCCAATGAGCAACGAAGCTATATTGGTCATGAGTACGGGGCGTCGGGCAGATGTTCGCAGGTCAACCATAGGTTGCCTGACTTTCAATTCATAGGGAACCCAGACGGCCAGCAGAACGGCCGTGGTAAGCAACAGCAGCAAGACCGGACCGGATCCCCAGCCCCAGGCGCCACCCTTGGTGATCGCCAGCAGGAGGGCCGCCAACGCCCCGGACAGCACCGCGGCTCCCACGAAATCGAAGAGTCCGGGCGTGCGGACCATGGATCGGGGAACTACCAGCGCCACGGCAAGTAGCAACAGAGTCCCGGCACCAGCGGAGACCCAGAAGATCGAGGCCCACCCCAGGCTTTCGTACAGCACTCCTGCCAGGGGCAGGCCCAAGGCGCTGCCAATGCCAACAGTCCCACTCATGAAGGCGACCGCTGAGCCGAGCTTCTCCTTGGGGAGTTCGTCGCGCAGGATGCTGATGCCCACTGGGATCAGGGCTGACGCCAACCCCTGAAGGCCCGGCCGATGACCAGCCACAGAAAGGAACCGCCGACGGCTGCCACGACCGACCCCGCCACCATGACGGCCAGGCACAGAACCATCATCTTGCGCTTGCCGTACATGTCTGCGCTGCGGGAAACGATGGGTGTTGCCACGGCACTGGAAAGCAGTGTGGCCGTCACCAACCAGGAGGCGTCATCGGCAGTCACACCCAGGATCACGGGGAAGTCGGGAAGAAGGGGGATCACGAGTGTATGCATCAACGCCGTTAGGGTACCGCTGAGCGCAAGCACAGCTGTGATGGCCATCGGCGACGGGCGCGTCGCGAACGGGAAGGGAGGGAACGCGGCATAGGCTGCTTTCGGGAGGGATAGTGAAAGGCATGCTTTGCTGCTTGCAAAGCCTTTTCAGCAGCATTAAGCGGGTGGACCGGGTCGCCAGCCACACGGCTGAAGCCGTTGTCGCCTGCGCCCGGCTGGTGTCCCTTATGGGATGTTGCTGGGCGGGGGTTAGCAGCTGGGGCAAAGGCTTTCGTCGATTCCCCAGATCCGTGCCGCAGCCACCCACGACGCGCGGACGAGCCGACCATCGGAAAGAGAACGCAACATTGCTCCCCTATATGTCGGCCCTGAAGACCTACTTCAGCACATAATTCGTACGTAAGTCAACGGCACCAAGCGGACCTCAGTGCGGCCGAGCACGTCCGGTCTCCAGGCAATGCCCACCTTGGCGCGATCAGAATGTGGAAATAAGGGGTAGACAGTGATGACTACAGCCCAGGGGCCGCAAGCAAGGCTTGCGGGAACCAGTCGAAGGATAGAAGCGGAAGCTTCTGGCCGCTTGTGATTGTTTTCGGCTGAGCCTCGGCCGGCAAGCGGGGCTTGAGGAACCGGATGCATCCCATCGATGCGCGCGTGCGTCCTGATGCGGCTTATGTCTCTACTGGGGCAGCCCAGGGTGCCCCAGTCGCTGGCGAGCCGTTATCACGGGAGTTTCAAGTATAGATGCAGGGGGTATGCACGTTGGCAAAATGGCCTACGCGGGGCCAGGTATTTTCCCGGTAGCGCAGGCCGCATGTTCAACGAGGTCGGTTCCCTCGATCGCCCTTGTTCTTTGTTATTCGCGAAGACCTAGACAGGATCGCCGGTGGCTTCTGCAGTGCCCCGGTCCACGGGATTGTTGCCCAGACCTCTCAGGAGCATGTCGACCGTTTTCGCAACGATGCCGCGGACCTGATACGGGCCCGGGGCGTAGAGCGCGTCAAGCATCAAAGCCCCGACCAGCAGTTCAGTGGCTACCTGAAGGTCCGCATCACTGCGGACCTCGCCCCGGGACTGTCCCCGCTTGAGCGTCTCCACGATCAGCGAGTTCCGATAAGCCGAAATCTCGGCAGCAACCGCGTGAAACACATCAG
>NZ_AOFD01000066.1 GCF_000332815.1 Arthrobacter nitrophenolicus | reverse complement strand
AGCGCGGCCACCAGCAGCGCCGCCTCCCCCACGCCGTCCAGCCCTTCTGCCACGCCGCCGCCCCCCTGCGCCAGCCGGGACCGAGACCCCGGAGGCAGGACAGACTCCGGTGCAACCGCCGGTGACCGTGCCTCCCGTACCTGCTACTACACCACCTGCCCCGGGCACCGTTCCGCCGCAGGACCCGTTCCCTGCAGGGCTGCGCAACCAGGACCTGACAGCTGTTCCCGGCGCCGGGAACACCGTGGCGCTGACGTTTGACGCCGGGGCCAACGCGGCAGGCCTGCCGAAGATCCTGTCGGCGCTGTCAGCCAAAGGAGTGGCCGGAACATTCTTCCTCACTGGGAACTGGGCCGCGAACAATCCGGACGGCGTCCGGCAGATTGTCTCCGCAGGGCACCGCGTGGGCAACCACTCCATGACCCATCCCGGTTTCACCGGACTCAGTGACGCACAGATCGTGCAGCAGGTGCGCGGGGCCGAGGAAGCAATCCTGGCCGCCGGCGCCGACCCGAGGCCGTTGTTCCGCTTTCCTTTCGGTGAACGGGATGCCCGGACCATCGAGGCGGTCAACGATCTGGGCTATGCAGCCGTCCGATGGTCGGTGGACACGCTTGGCTGGAAGGGCACCAGCGGGGGCATCAGCGCCCAGATCGTCTCCGACCGGGTCATGGCTGCCCTGCAGCCGGGCGAAATTGTCCTCATGCATATTGGCTCCAACCCCGACGACCGCAGCACCCTCGATGCCGACGCCTTGCCGCAGGTGATCGACCGCATCAGCGCGGCCGGTTACGGCTTTGCCACCCTCGACGCGTTGCTTGCGCAGTAAGTCCAAAGACCCGGCGGGACCCCGAAGAAGGGAACCATGGAAAGAGCCAGGCAGGCCAACTCTGCGGGCAGGAAGGCCGCTCCGGTTTCGGACCACCACACCCTGCCCGTGCACGAAGTGGTGCTCCTTCTTGAAACGGATATCACCAAGGGCCTCGGCCCCGGCCAGGTGTCGCGGCGGCGCTCGCAGTTTGGCGCCAACATGCTTCCCCGGTCCAAACGGGGAGGGATGTGGCGCAAGCTGCTGCGCCAGTTCAACAATCCCCTGGTCTACGTGCTGCTGGCCGCAGCCGCCGTCACGGGTGTCCTGGGCGAATACCTGGATTCCGGCGTGATCCTGGCCGTGGTGCTCGTCAATACGCTCATCGGCTTTGTCCAGGAAACCCGCGCGGAAGCGGCGCTGGATGCCCTCCATTCGCTGGTACGGACCGCCGCGGTGGTGTTGCGGGACGGGCAGAGGCAGGAGATACCGTCCGAGGACCTCGTCCCGGGGGACCTGGTACTCCTCGAAGCGGGGGACAAAGTGCCGGCGGACCTGCGCCTTGTCCGCCTCTCCGGCCTGCGGGTTGATGAGTCCGCCCTCACCGGGGAATCCGAAGCGGTGTCCAAGGACGAGGTGGTGCTGCCGGTAGGCACCCCCGTGGCCGACCGGCGGAACATGGTCTACAGCGGGACCCTGGTGACCGCAGGCACCGGCGAGGGCATCGTCGTCGCCATCGGCGGTGAAACTGAGCTCGGCGAAATCCACCGGCTCATGGGGGCGGTACAGACCGTGGCCACCCCGCTGACCAGGAAGCTTGCCCGGTTCAGTTCGACGCTCACGGTTGCCATCCTGGCCCTCGCCGCGCTGGCGTTCGCGGCGGGGGTGGTGCGCGGCCAGCAGCCGGCGGAAACCTTCACCGCCGCCGTCGCGCTCGCAGTGGGGGCCATCCCCGAAGGCTTGCCGGCCGCCGTTACGGTAACGCTTGCCATTGGTGTCCGCCGGATGGCCAGGCGGCGGGCGGTAGTGCGCCGCCTGCCCGTGGTGGAAACCCTCGGCAGCACCACGGTGATCTGCTCCGACAAGACCGGTACATTCACGGAGAACCAGATGACGGTGCGGGCTCTGTGGACCCCCTCCGCCAGCTACGACGTCTCCGGTTCCGGCTACGGTCCTGCAGGCCGGATCTCCGCAGCGGGGAAAGGCGCGCCCGAAGGGGCCGCCGTGGAGCCGGAGTCAACGCAGGACGCAGCACTCTACTGGTCCCTCCTGGCTGGAGGCGCCTGCAACGACGCCAAAATCGTCCTTGACGGGCAGCTGTGGCAGGCCCAGGGCGACCCCACCGAGGCGGCGATGCTGGTGGTGGCCGGCAAGGGCGGCATCGACGTCGCGGAATTCCTGGCGGCAAACCCCCGCCGCGGAACCCTGCCGTTCACCTCCGAACGGCAATACATGGCGACCCTCCACTCCCCCGCCCTTCCGGGCCAGGGCGGGACAGTATTGGTCAAGGGGGCCGTGGAGCGGGTGCTCGAGCTTTGCGGCACCCAGCTGGACCCCAGCGGCAGGCCGGCTCCAATCCGCCGGCAGGAAGTCCTGGAGGCGGTGCATGGCCTGACCCGTACCGGCCTGCGCGTGCTTGCCACCGCAATGATGCACCTCCCGAAGGACGCCGGTCCGCTCGCGGAAGAAGTCCTGGAGGGCCGCCTTACCCTCACCGGGCTCCAGGCAATGCTTGATCCGCCGAGGAACGCGGCGGCGGCGTCCGTGCGGGCCTGCCATGACGCAGGGGTGGGGGTGAAGATGATCACCGGCGATCATGTGGGCACGGCGCTCTCCATTGCCGACGCCGTCGGCCTGCGGACCAGCGGGGAAGGCAGCCGGGCCCTGACGGGTTCCTTGCTGGACGCCATTCCGGAACACCAGCTGCCGGACGCGGTGGAGCAGACGAACGTCTTCGCACGCGTGTCTCCTGAGCAGAAACTGCGCCTGATTGGGGCGCTCCAGTCCAGGGGCCATGTGGTGGCGATGACCGGCGACGGCGTCAATGACGCGCCCGCCTTGCGCCAGGCCGACGTCGGCGTCTCCATGGGCCGTTCGGGAACGGAGGCGGCCAAGGAAGCCGCGGACATCGTCCTCACGGACGACGACTTCGCCACGATCGAAGCCGCTGTCGAAGAAGGCCGGAACGTCTTTGACAACCTGACCAAGTTCATCGTCTGGACCTTGCCCACGAACATGGGCGAGGGCCTGGTGATCCTGGTAGCCATCCTGATCGGCGGAACGCTTCCCATCCTGCCCACGCAGATCCTCTGGATCAACATGACCACCGCCGTGGCACTGGGCCTGATGCTCGCGTTCGAGCCGAAAGAACCCGGCATCATGTCCCGGCCGCCCAGGAAGCCCGACCGGCCGCTTCTCACCTGGGTGCTGACCGTGCGCATCATCCTGGTTTCGGTCCTCCTGGTTGCCGGTACGTGGTGGATTTTCGAGCTCGAGCTCGCCGGCGGCGCGTCCCTGGCAGAAGCCAGGACGGCGGCGGTCAACCTCTTCGTTGCGGTGGAGCTGTTCTACCTGTTCAGCTGCCGTTCCCTGACAAGGCCGGCGTGGCGGGTGGGGGTTTTTGCCAATCCGTGGATCGTACTGGGCGTGGTTCTCCAGATGGCGGGCCAGCTTGCCATCACCTACTCTCCGCTGATGAACGGGCTCTTCCATACCGCCCCCATCAACCTGAAACCTGGCTGCGGATCCTCGGCATCGCGCTGCTTGCCTCCCTGGTTGTTGCCGTGGACAAGCGCTTCCGGCGAACAGGCTTCTAGACGAAGCCGTGGCGACGCAGCCTCCGGGCCTTTGGGCCCTGTCTGCGGCCGGGAAAACGGCCTACGCTGGGCCACATGAGCGACAAGAACAACGTGCCTGAGGCAGAGATACTCGATCCCGAAGAGTGCTGGACACTCCTGGCGGAGACGACGGTGGGCAGGCTGGCCGTCATCGTGGACGGCCACCCTGATGTCTTCCCCGTCAACTTCAAAGTGGAGGATCAGACATTGATCTTCAGGACTGGCGGTGGAACCAAGCAACAGGCTATCCAGTCCGATTCCACCGTTGCCCTGGAGGCGGATGCGGTGAGCGCGCAGTTCGGCCTGGCCTGGAGCGTGGTGGTCAAGGGGAAAGCGGTTGAAACCCAGCCGACCGGGGCGGCGCTGGACGAGATCCGGCGCGGGCTGTTTCCTTGGCAGGGCGTAGGGCAGGAACACCTCGTCCGGATAGTGCCCGAGTCCGTGACCGGCCGGCGTTTTTCCTTGACAGCGCCCATGATGTGGCACACCACGCTGGACGACGTCACGCGGGCCGGATTCGAGTAAACGCCGCAGCTTCCGCCCGCCGGACAATCTTTGTCCGGGATGCCATCACGGCCGGTCCGGAAGGATCCGCATCAGGACCACCCCGCTGATCACGGCCATGGTGAACGCCATCAGGACTGCCGCCACAACACCGATCGCCGCCACAAGCCACTGTTCCTGCCCCGGCTGCCAGAGCGGGGTGGACACGGCAAAGAAAACTGCCAGGCCCGCAGCCCAGGCTGCAGCACTTCCGGCTATCCACCGCCAGGCTCCCGCCACGTGCCTGCGCAACTCAATCCACTGGGCAAACCCGATTGACCCCAGCAGGAGGACTCCTGCCACGGACGCGCCGCCGATCTGTGCGGCCGCGGGCCATTCCTGCCAGGCATCGGTGGCGGCCGGGAACAGCCCCAGTGTCCAGGCAATCGCAGCTGCCAGCGCAGTGAGGCCCACCCACCGGCGGACGGAAACGGCCGGAAGCCGGCCGCGGAGCACGTGCGCCTGGAACCAGCCCAGGACGGCACCTTCCACAACCCCGCCAAGCACCAGCAGCAGCATTCCGTCCGGCAGGAACGCGGCCGCGGTGAGCTGGGCAACTACCGGGCCAAGAAAACCCAGGCTCTCACCCAACGTCACCCATCCCACCCAGCGGACCAGGAACGCGTTCACGCGGGACTTCACGGAACCTCCTCGGAAGGCGTACGTCGCCAGCCGGAGCTCGTGCTTCCGGTTCTCCAAGGGTTGCCCCATCCGCCCGGCCCAACAAGTGCCAAAAGCCCCGGCCGGCGCCGGATACCTTACGGCCAAGTTGGGACCAATGGCTCTGCCGCCCCTTGCCCTCCGGCCGATGATGGAAGGGAACCGGCCTGCACGCCAGGCCGTGTTCGGCTGACAACGCACAAGCTTGGAGACCGCCGTGGCACTCTCGGAATTCGAGAAACGGGAACTCGACAGGATCAGCAGCCGGCTGGAGCTGGACGATCCGAAACTTGCCCTGCTGCTGGGCAGCGATGCGTTTACCGCTCCCGGCAGGAGGCACCTTCGCAGCGGAGCGGCAGCGATCCTGGCCGGGCTGCTCATCCTGGTGACCGGCCAGCTGTTGCAGGTTCCGCTCCTGGGCATCATCGGATTCGGCATCATGTGTGCCGCCGGCTACTGGACCAGCCGGAACATCCGTTGGGTCAGCAGACGTCCAGGCCACCGTAAAGATCACGAGGAACGGAACGCCGAGCAATGAATACAGCCAAGGATGCCGCCGTCGAAGCCAGGGCACTCCAGGATGTCGAAACCCACCACGCTGACATGCTGAAACAGCTCAACGGGCTGGTTGGCCTCCTGGTGGAGGCCCTCGAGGCGGGTGACTCCCCCGCCGGGGAAAGGGCACAGGCCGCGCTGCTCGACTGGTGCGACAGCGACCTGGTGCCCCACGCCCTTGCGGAGGAGGGCCTGCTGTATGAGGGGCCGCGAGCACTGCCGGAGGGAAAGCTCCTGGTGGAAGGGATGCTCGCGGAGCACCGGGTCATCGTGGAACTGGTGGACGAACTGCGGACAGCCACCGGTGTTCAGGCCGCCATTGCCGGAAGCCTCATCCAGCGGATCTTCGCCCTCCACCTGGACAAGGAGAACCGCCTCCTGCTGCCGTTCATCGCTGAATCACCAGGACTGTCGCTTGCCGGGTCGGTGGAGGGACTCCACGAGCTGACGGGAGAGTCCGCCGTCCGCCACGGACACGGGCACGCGCACGACGCCGGCCATCACTGAGGAGCATCGGCTGCGGCTTGCTTTTCCGCCCCCCGGGCAGTGGCCGTCTCCGGTGTGTGCACCACCAGGACGGGACAGTGTGCATGGCTCACGCACGCGGAGCTCACCGACCCGGGTACGAAGCCTCCGTGCCCGCGACGTCCGACAACGAGGAGCAGGGCGCTCCGGCTCCCGTCAATCAGCAGGTGGCCGGGTTTGCCACGCACCAGCCGCGGGCGGACCCGGGAGGGCCGCTCGTCACCAAAAGCATCAGTGAGCGCCTGCTGCAACACTTGTTCGGCGGCATATTTGAAACCTTCAATACTTACCGCCAAGTACACCCCGTACCCGGCCGGGACATCCCAGCAGGCCCACGCTTCCACTGTGGCTCCGAGTGGTTCCGCCAGTGTGGCCGCAACGCGCAGCGCCTCAACGGACGCCTCGGATCCATCCACCCCGGCAATGATCCTGGGCCCCTCGGTTGCAGTCATCAGCTTCCCATCCTTTATGACGCTTCTCCCCCAGACTGGCGCAGGCCAGGCTTGCCCGGGTAGGGCCGAAGGTCACCGCCCCGACCTGGCCCGCATACCCGTACAGGATGACTTTCGCCCCTACAGCCGCGCTGCTCCCGGCCGCAGGCTGAGGAGATCAACGTTCTCTTCGAGGAGTAAGCATGGATGCTCAACGGGTTGGCCCGGCATCCCGCCGGTCTGCCACCTTGACCACGGCCCTGGCGCTGGTGGCCGCCGTCGTCCTGTCTTTGCCGGTACTGCTCCTGCCGCTGACCACGGCGGTGCCGCTCCCGCTGTGGCTTGCGCTGCTCCTGGCCTGCCTGGCCGCCGTCGCCTGGATCGTCCTCCGCCGGCAGAAGGCGAAGGACAAGCTCTATGGCCTCGCAGCCACGGCGCTGCTCGCGGCAGCGGCCGTGGCCGCGTCGCAGGCCTTCGCTGCGACGCCTCCCATCCTGGACCGGGACGGACGGCCACTGCCCGGCAGCATAGCCAGCATGGAGGAAGTTGAGCTGAACGGCACGCGGCAGTGGGTCACCATCCGCGGACACGACACGGCCAACCCCGTGCTCCTCAACCTGGGGATGGGAGGCCCGGGCGGCGGCGGGTTCTTCAACGCGATGGAGTTCCGGACTCTGGAGGAGCACTTCACCGTGGTCAGCTGGGACGAGCCGGGGACGGGCAAGTCCTACGGCGCCGTGCCGTTTGAGGAGCTGGACAGGGAGCGGTTCGTGGCGGACGCCGCTGCCCTCACGGAACTGCTGCGCAACCGGTTCAACCAGGAAAGGATCTACCTCTACGGGGTCTCGTGGTCCAGCATCGTCGGCATCTGGCTGGTCCAGGAGCATCCAGAGCTCTATCACGCGTTTATCAGCAGCGGCCAGATGGTGAACACCGTCGAAAACGACCGCCTGGGTTACGAACGCGCCCTGCGGCACCTTGAGGAGCAGGGCGATACCGGAAGCGCGGAGAAGTTGCGCCGCAACGGTCCACCCCCTTATGGCGGGGACAACTTAGTGGCCCCTTACGTCGACTACCTCGACGTGCTCAACGACATCATGGGGACGCCCCGCTACTCCCTCATCGTGCCGGTCATCCCGTTCTTTGTCCCGGAGTACGGCTACATCGACAAGATCAACCACACCCGCGGACTGGTCAACTCCTTCAACGCCGTATATCCCCAACTGGAGCACCTGGACTTCGTCAAAGACGCTCCGGTCCTGGACATACCGGTGTTCTTCTTCGTCGGCCGGTATGACGTCAACGCGATGGCACCCCTGGTCGAGGAGTATTACACCATGCTGGCAGCGCCACACAAGGAGCTGGTCTGGCTCGACGGCGGACACGGCCTGGGCAGCGCCGACAACCAGGACGTCTTCATGGACGTCATGCTGACCAGGGTGCGGCCATTGTCAGGCGCCGCGGGATAGGACTGGACTTTGGTCCCTTCCAGAGGTGGCCGGTACAGGAAAGAATGGGATCAGCCCCTTCCGGGAGGGCTGCCCCGCACAGAAGGTGCAGGCTGGGGGCCGGAACAATTGGGAGTGCAGCGTGCAAAGGGAAGAGACGGGGCCGGGAAACAGTCCGGAACCCCAAGGACCTGTCCGGGTGTTCATCCTCGATGACCACGAACTCGTCAGGCAGGGACTCAAGGATCTGCTCGAAGGGGAGGGCTTCCTTGTGGTGGGCGAAAGCGGGTCGGCGGCCGAGGCCACGCGCCGGATACCCGCCCTGCACCCGGACATCGCCATCCTGGACGGGCGCCTTCCGGACGGCACCGGCATTGAGGTATGCCGCGACGTGCGTTCCCTTGATCCCCGCCTGCGCTGCCTGATCCTGACAAGCTACGACGACGAGCAGGCACTTCGCGGCGCGGTCCTCGCCGGGGCCTCGGGCTACATCCTCAAGCAGATCAGGAGCGATGACCTCCTCAGCGGAATCCGCAGGGCTGCAGCAGGTGAGTCACTCTTTGAACCGGGGGTGGAGCAGCGGGTCATGGCAGGCCTGTCCAATGCGCCGACAGACCCCCGCCTGGAGGCCCTCAGCGCGCAGGAGAAGAAAGTCCTGGCCCTGATCGGGCAGGGCCTGACGAACCGGCAAATAGGGGATGACCTGTTCCTGGCGGAAAAGACCGTGAAGAACTACGTCTCCTCGATCCTCGCGAAGCTGGGGTTTGAACGGCGGACCCAGGCCGCGGTCTATGTCACCCGGAACATTTCGGACGCGTCCTAAGCGCTAGTACTGTGGCAATCTGCGGTCAGGTGCGGGAGACACACCACGTCACCCGGGTGCCCTCGCCGGGGGCACTTTCAATGGAACAGGTGCCGCCCAGCAGCCCGGCCCGGCGCCGCATATTCGCCAGTCCGCTCGTCTTGTCCGGCTCCTCGAAACCCTGGCCGTTGTCGCTGATGACCAGCTGGACCTGGTCCGGCGTGACGGTCACCGCAACATCGATCGCGCCGGCCCCGGAATGCCTCAACGCGTTGCTCAGGCCCTCGGTAAGGACGGGCAGCAGGTGCGCGGCAAGATCCTCCCGCACCGAATCCACCGGCCCGATGAGGGACACTGCGGGGTTCACAGGGTAGCTGAGCGAATTGTCCCGGATGATCCGCAGGATCCGGCCGGTGAGGGGCTCCCGCTCCTCCTCGCCCGTCCGGAGGGAGTAGATGGTGTCCCGCAATTTCCGGATGGTGTCATCCAGTTCCGAGGTGACAGCTGCAATGCGGTCGTTGGCGACGGGATCGAGGGTGTAGCGCCGCAGGCTCTGGATGCTCAGGCCGGCTGCGAAGAGGCGCTGGATCACGAGGTCGTGCAGGTCCCGGGCGATGCGTTCCCGGTCAGTGAACAGCAGGTTCTGTTCGCGGAGGGCGTTGACCCGCGCCAAGTCAAGTGCCAGGCCGATTCTGCTCCCGAAGAGCGCGCTGGAGTCGATGTCCGATTGGGCGTAGACCGTTGATCCCCTGGGACGGGCAAGCAGCAGGGCGCCGTTGGCACTGCCTGGATGGCCGAGGGCACAGACCAGGACCGGTCCCAGTTTTTCCGTGACCTCTTCGTCGAAGACCTCGTGCGGGTCCCGGGCCACCAGGGCCTCACCCGTTTCGAGGACTTTGGCAACCACTTCGGACGCCTTGAGCTCCTGGCCCGCCTGGAGGCTCTGGGCCCCAAGCGACGCCCTGCACCTCAGGACCCCCTCACCGGCCGGGCCCGCCACCACCACCGCAAGGGAGGAACCGGAAACTTCCAAAGCGGTTTCCAGGACGAGGTCCAAGGCAGCTTCATCGGCCGCATGGGAGGCCATGATGAGGCGGGTGCTGAGCTCCATCCCTGCCTCCAGCCACTTCTGGCGGCGCTTGCTGTCTTCGAAGAGGCGTGCGTTTTGGATCGCCACCCCGGCGGCTGCGGCCAACGCGACCGCAAGGTCTTCATCCTCGGGCGTGAAATCCTGGCCGCCGTTCTTCTCCGTAAGGTAGAGGTTGCCAAAAACCTCGTCCCTGACCCGCACCGGGACCCCCAGGAAAGTCTTCATGGAGGGTGGTTCGAGGGAAAGCCTGATGCAATGGGATGCTGGCCGAGGTCATGCAGCCGCAGCGGCGTTGGCTCGCGGATCAGGAGCCCCAGGACGCCGTGGCCCGTGGGCAGGTCCCCGATGGACCTGATGCCCTCCTCATCGATCCCCACCGTGATGAAGTGGCTCAGCTTGCGGTCTTCCCCGATGACTCCCAGGGCGCCGTACCTTGCCCCAACCAGAACGCAGGCGGACTGCACCACGCGGTCCAGCACAGCTTCCAGGCTGAGGTCCTCCGCAAGCGCCACCACCGCCCCGAGCAGGCCGTTGATCCGTTCCTGGGTATCCAGCAGCTCATCCGCGCGGGCAACGAACTCGCGGAGAAGGTCCTCCGCTCTTTCCTTGATCGGGGACTGCCAGGGCCGGTCATTGCTCATGTCCCTTACCTCCTGCGGCGAACAGCTGCCTCGTCGCAGCCCTTGCCCATCGAAAAGACCGGTAGAGCGCGCGGCGCCGCCGGGAAGAACAGTCCCTCCTGTGTCAAGAAGGGATATATGGGACCAGTGTAGAAGATCAGGTGGCGGCCGGATACAGCCCGCCGGGCCGCCGCCGGAAGGTGCTGACAGGCCGGTTGATTCGGCAGGACCTTCTTCCCTATCCCGGACCGGTTCCGCGACCTAGGCTACGGCCATGGATACAGCTGCAGCCAAACCTGAAATCGAGAACCTGGGAGTCCACGACTGCTGGAGGTACCTCCGCTCCACTTCCCTCTGCCGGGTCGCATTCACCAGCGGCCAAACGGTGGAAATCTTCCCGGCCAACTACGTCCCCACCAACGGAACCCTGCTGATCCGTACCGGCGAAGGGTCCAAACTCGGTTCGCTTCCCGGCCGGACAGTGGTGGCCGTGGAAACTGACGGCATGAACCAGTACGGCACCATCGCCTGGAGCGTTGTGGTGAAGGGACAGGCTGCCATTGTCACGGACACCGAGGAAGTCCTGGACGCCATGGACGCCGGCCTGTCCCCATGGCAGCCGGGTCAGAAGAACATCCTCATCCGCATAACTCCCGCGGACATCAGCGGCCGGCGGTTTGTGATCGCACCACCTACGCACTGGTGGCCGCCCCTCGACGCAGCAACTGGCGAAACTGCCTGATTCCCCCATCCGCCGCCAAATCAACGCCAGAAAGTGATCCATCATGGAAACAGGCAAGCCGATCGCCGTCGGCATCACCGAATCTTCGGCCTCCAACGCTGCCGTGGCCTGGGCGGCTGCCCGGGCAAAGAAGCACAAAGTTCCCCTGGTTGTCCTGCATGTCCTGGATGACCGGTGGATGGTAGGGGAAGCCCTCCCCTACGTTGACGTCCTGCGCCAGTCGGGCCTTGACATGCTCAAGGAAGTCGGGGAACGCGTGCACGAAATGCAGCCGGGGCTGCAGGTTTCGCTCGAACTGCTTGAGGGGGCGATTGGAGCTTCACTGGGCGATTATTCGAAGAACGCGTCCATGCTGGTCCTGGGTTCCAGCGGCCACGCACGCGGCGCACTGACGGACAGGGCGCTGCAGGCCGCTGCCGTGGCGGAGTCGCCGGTCGCGGTGATCGGGCCGGGGCAGGAAGGCGGGCGCGGCGTCGTGGTCGGTGTCGACGGATCCCAGGAGTCCACCCAGGCGGTGGCATTCGCCGCGGCCGAGGCGGATGCGTTGGGCGAGGAACTGACAGTCCTCTATGCATTTACCGGCCCCAACCGCTGGATCAAGGCTGGGCTTCCGTCCAGCAGGTTTGCCGCCCATGTGCTGGAGGAGGAACAGGTTGTCCTGTCCGAAACTGTGGCAGGGCTCAGGCAGGAGTACCCGGACATCGTGGTGCACGGGGTTTTGGAGACCGTCCTGGAACCGGCGGATGCGCTGATCCAGGCCGCTCGAACGCCAGGCTCCTGGTGCTGGGCAGCCGGGGCAGGGGCAGCGTTGGACGGCTCCTTCTGGGATCCACCGCCCATGCCGTGCTGACCCGGCCGCCCTGCGCCACCATCATCACGCACCTGCGGAAATCCGAACACAAGCAGTAGATCCAGTAGGAGGCCATGTCCGACGCTGGAGGCAAGCGCCCGCTGGCTGCCGGCCCTGCCCGGGGTTCCCACCCCGGACCCGGGGGGCTTTCCTCTGCCGAGGTCCTGGAGCGGACCAGGGCGGGCCGTGTCAACAGCGTGCCGTTTGCCGCCAGCCGCACAGTCTGGCAGATTATCCGGGCCAATGTCCTGACGCTGTTCAACGGCATCGTGGCGTGCAGTTTCCTGCTCCTGTTCGTCCTGGATCAATGGCGCGATGCGTTGTTTGGCTTGTCGGCAGTGGGCAATTCCGTCATCGGTATCGTGCAGGAGTACCGTGCGAAGCGCTCGCTGGACCAGCTGGCTGTCCTGCATGCCGCGAGGAGCCGGGTCCTGCGGGACGGGGTCAGGCAGGAGATTCCGGCGGCAGGCCTGGTTCCCGACGATCTTGTTGTGCTGGGCGCCGGGGACCAGGTCACCGCAGACCTGCAGCTCGTTGACGATGACTACCTTGAGGTGGACGAGTCCTTCCTGACCGGAGAATCCGAGCCCGTGGGGAAACATCCCGGCGACAGGCTGCTGGCCGGGACCCTGATACTGGCCGGCGGTGGCGTGGCCCGTGTCGTCAAAGTGGGAGAGGAAACGTTCGCCTACCGGCTTACTTCCGAAGCAAGGCGCTTCTCCCTGGTGACGTCGGAGATACGGAGGGGGCTGGAGCGGGTCTTCACCGTCGTCTCGTGGCTGTTGCTCCCCACGGCGCTGCTCGTCATCAATGCGCAGGTGCAGACCCACGGGGGCTGGGCGGGTATGCAGGACCCGGGACGGTGGACGGTGACGGCAGTGGCGGCTGTTGCCGGTGTCCTGGCCATGATCCCCCTGGGCCTGCTGCTGCTCACCAGCGTGGCCTTTGCCGTTGGCGGGCTGCGGCTTGCGCGCCAGAAGGTGCTCGTCCAGGAACTCGCCGCGGTGGAGGTGCTGGCAAGGGTGGACGTCCTGTGCCTTGATAAAACCGGGACGCTGTCGTCCGGTTCCGTTGCCTTCGACGCCGTCCATGACGGGGGCGCCGGACCGGCCGAGGGATGGAGGGCGGCCCTGGAATGGTTCGGCGCCAACGCCGGCACCAGCAGCACGGCCGCCGCCATCGGTGAAGCCTTTCCGGCGTCGAATGCCCTGCCGGAGGTGTCCTCTGTCCCATTTACTGCCGCACAAAAGTGGAGTTCGGTGACCTTCGGACCGGCATCCGGCGCCGCCGGGACGTGGATCCTGGGGGCACCCGATGCACTCCTGGGTGGTCAATCAGCCGGTTCCAGGGAAGCACACCGCCGGGCAGCCGCGCTGGCATCTTCCGGTTTGCGGACCCTGGCACTTGTCCATAATCCCTGGCGCCTTCCAGGTGCCGGCACCGGAACGGCCGGGGTGCCCGGCCACACGACACCGGCACTGCTGCTGACCTTTCATGAAAACCTGCGGAAGGACGCACCCAGGACACTGGACTTCTTCCGGCAGCAGGGGGTCACCGTGAAGATCATCTCCGGTGACGATCCCCGGACCGTGGGTGTCCTCGCGGGCAAGGTGGGATTCGGAACGGGCGCGGCCTACGACGCACGGAAACTGCCCGCGGATCCGGACCTGCTCGAGCAGGTTGTGGAGACCCACGACGTCTTCGGCAGCGTCACCCCGGCCCAGAAGCAGGACATGATCCGGGCCCTGAAGCGCCGCGCACATACGGTGGCCATGACGGGCGACGGGGTCAACGACGTCCTGGCACTGAAGGAAGCCGACCTGGGTATCGCCATGGACTCGGCCTCCCCCGCAACCAAGGCCGTGGCCAGGCTGGTGCTGCTCGATGGCCGTTTCGACAGGCTGCCGGCCATTGTTGCCGAGGGCCGCAGGGCCATCAGCAACATCGAACGGGTGTCCATGGTCTTCCTGAGCAAGACCATGTATTCAACAGTCATTGCGCTGACGACCGGGATCATGCTGTTGCCGTTCCCGTTCCTGCCACGCCAGCTCTCCGCCATCGACGGGCTGACCATAGGCCTGCCCGCGTTCTTCCTCGCCCTGCAGCCGTCCGGCCAGCGTTATGAGCCTGGATTCCTCAAGCGTTCCCTGGCCTTTGCTGTCCCCGCCGGAGTCGGCGTCGCCGCCAGTGTGATGGCCGTCAGTATCTACGCTTCCGCAACCGGCGGACACAGTACGGCGGCCGTCCAAACCGCCTCCACTCTCACCCTCAGCCTCATTGCAGCCTGGATCCTGGTCTCCGTTTCCCGCCCGCTCAACCGGCCGAAGTTCCTCATTCTGGCCGGCATGTACGGCGGCCTTGCCCTGTTGTTCACCGTGCCGCTTGCGGTGGAGTTCTTCAGGCTTGACTGGCCCGCCCCGGACCTCCTGGCGGCCAGCCTCCTGGCGGCAGTCACGGGAAGCCTGGCCGTCGAAGGGGTGAAACACCACCAGCGGGGGCGCATACCGTCCGTGCGGACGCATCGGGAGTGACCTTCGGCTCTGGTTGCGTGCCGCCGGTGGTGCGAGGGTGAAGGGGGTATCCGGAAGGAGGAGAACGTGCGCGCATGGTGGGTGGACCGGCCAGGTCCGGTGGCCAACCATCCCCTGGTGCTGGGCGATCGAAGCAGCCCGGCTCCCGGAGCCGATGAAATCCTGCTCCAGGTCAACGTCTGCGGTATCTGCCGGACCGACCTGCATCTCGCCGAAGGAGACCTCGCACCCCGCCACCCCCGCGTTGTGCCCGGGCATGAGGCCGTGGGCTTCGTCGTCGAGGCGGCGGCCAACTCGGAATACCGGACCGGCGACAGGGTGGGGGTTGCCTGGCTTGGCGGGGTCTGCGGCGAATGTGCCTACTGCCTCCGCGGCGACGAGAACCTGTGTTCCTCCCCCGTCTTTACTGGCTGGGACAAGGATGGCGGCTACGCCGAGCAGCTCACAGTATCCCAAAGTTTTGCCTACCCGATTCCGCCCGTCTTTACCGATGAACAGGCGGCCCCGCTGCTCTGTTCAGGCATTATCGGCTATCGCGCGCTGAAGCGGGCCAGCGTTCCGCCTGGGGGCCGGCTGGGCATTTACGGCTTTGGCAGTTCGGCCCACCTGACCGCACAGCTGGCAATGTTCCAGGGCACGCGCGTATACGTCATGACCCGCTCACAGGAGGCGCGTTCGCTTGCCCGGGACCTTGGGGCGGTCTTCGTGGGCGATGCCTATGATGTCCCGCCAGAGCCTCTTGACGCCGCGATCCTGTTTGCCCCTGTGGGTGACCTGGTGCCGGTGGCACTCCGTGCCCTGGACCGTGGAGGAACCCTCGCTATCGCGGGCATCCACCTCAGCGCCATACCCGCTCTGGATTACGCGTCCGAACTCTTTTATGAACGGCAAATCCGCAGCGTGACCGCCAATACCCGCGCAGACGGCCGGGAATTCCTCGCGCTGGCGGCCCGGATCCCGCTGGCACCCACCGTGACGGTCTACCCGTTCGACGCGGCGGACAGGGCGCTGGCGGATCTTGCCGCGGACAGGGTGACAGGCTCCGCGGTCCTGAAAATCGGCCCGTCCTGACGCCGTTGCCGGAGTCAGGACTTTTGGCTCTGGAACCCGGCGCGCACCCGGCGGATGGTGGAGGTGCCGGCCATTCCACGGCCCGGCCCAACCCAACAGGAGGCAGACATGACTGACCTGATGAAGTGGTTCGATACCCGCCGCTCCCCCCTCGACATGTTCGAGCGGCTCTTTGACAGCGAGATGGGTGCCTCGGCGATTCGCGTGGAGGAGATGGTGGAGGGCAACACAGTGGTGGTCAGGGCCGAGTTGCCAGGCATCGACCCGGACAAGGACGTCGACGTGACGGTGTCCCAAGGGGCCCTGGTGATCAAGGCCAAGCGGGAGGAAAAGAAGGAACAGAAGGAAAAGGACACGTATCGTTCGGAGTTCCGGTACGGGTCCTTTGTCCGGCGGATCCCGCTGCCCGACGGTGTCCAGGAAAGTGACGTGAGCGCGTCCTACAAGGACGGCGTTCTCGAGGTCCGCGCCCCCCCTGCCCGACCAGGCCAAACAGTCCACCTCGTCGAAGATCCCCATCAGCCGGGCCTAGCTGCTGAAGGGCGATTATGGCCTGGCCGGGTCCAGGCCATAAGCCCTTCCAGGACCGGTCACCCCTGAAAACAACCATCTAATACGACGGTGGCGGAGGAGGGGCTTTCCGGCGCACCACGAACCTGAGCACTACGGCAACAACAATTCCGAACAAGGTCACGAGCTGGACCTCGTCGAAGGACAGGCCGTCAATGTTGGGCTGCAGTTCCACTTCCGTGGCCCACCCAAACCACACTTCGCTGACCAGCACGCCGCCAAGGAAGTAGCCGGCTGCGCCGAGCAGCCACGTCCAGCGCCACGCCCTCTTCCCGACGATGAGATGGGCCACACCGCCGAATGCCAGGGACATGGCCGCAAGGAACGCAATCCCCGTCAACCCCAGATCCCAACGCAAGGCGTCTCCTTCCCTGGCGGCAGCCTTCTTCCATCCACGCTAAGCAGCTTTTTGGCTTTCCGGGAGAGGACAAGGTCCTGTCCACACCGGGCTTGGCAACCGGCCCCGCACCAGGTCTGATGCTGCAATCACAAGGAGGAACCACTCAATGGAACGAGTCATCGACAAAGTAGCCCTCGTCACCGGGGGCGCCCGCGGTATTGGGGCCGCCGTGGCCGCCAGGCTGCACGGCGAAGGAGCCCGGGTGGTCATAGCCGACGTCCTGGACGGTGAAGGAAAGGAAACCGCTGAACGCCTGGGCTCCGGCGCCCTCTACGTCCATCTGGACGTGACAAGCCCGCAGGAGTGGGAGGCCGCGGTGAAAGCCGCCGTCGAGGCTTTTGGCGGCCTGAACATCCTCGTGAACAATGCCGGGATCGTAAATTTCGCGTCCATCGAGGACTACACCCTGGATCAATGGAACGCGGTCATCGCCGTCAACCTCACCGGAACCTTCAATGGGATCAAGGCATCGATACCAGCCCTTAAGCAATCAAAGGGAGGATCAATCATCAATATCTCCTCGATTGCCGGCCTGCGGGGGTATGAGCAGATTCCTGGTTACACCGCGTCGAAGTTCGGAGTGCGGGGATTGACAAAGAGTGTCGCCCTCGATCTTGGTCGCTACGGGATCAGGGCCAATTCCGTTCATCCCGGGGTCATTTCCACACCAATGACGGCCGGGGTGGAGACGGATATGAGCCGCGTTGCGATCGGCAGGATGGGGCATCCGGGTGAAGTCGCCAGCCTGGTTCTCTACCTCGCGTCCAACGAGTCTTCGTTTGTCACCGGAGCCGAGTTCGTCATCGACGGTGGCGACACTGCGGGTACCGTCACCCCTCCCGAGGCAGGCTAAGCCGCGGAAGATCGGCCCTGGTCCGAGAGTACTAATCTTCCGGCGCGGGGACGTGCTCAAGTTTCCGCTGATCACCATCGCGGTGGACAACATTGACGCGGCGCTGGAGCACATAGTGCAGTCGGGCGGCAAGACGGTGCGCGGCAAGCTTGAGGTGCCTGGTCTTGGCTGGAACGCCTATTTCCAGGACACGGAGGGGAATATCATCGGCCTCTGGCAGGACTCGTCGCCCGCGGTATCGTGATCCCGGTGGCCACAAACGGCGCCCCTCGCCGGGCCACTATTATCCGGCCTGTCCCCCGGGACGGGCAGGGAAGCGCAGGGACCTATGACCCTATCCTCCGCGCCCACACAAGGAGTCTGATGGGACGATGAGGACTGGAACCGCAGGTCCCACCCGCTGGCCCACGATCACCAAGGACACCGGATCCTTCGCAGTGCGGCCAAACCTCGCCGACTACGAGGCAACCCGACGAACCTTTTCATGGGACCAGGCCCGGAATGAGCTGTCCGGGCTGCCCGGGGGCCAGGGGCTGAACATGGCGTATGAAGCCGTTGACCGCCATGTGGTCCGTGGACAGGGCGGACGGGAAGCGCTCCGCTTCATCCGGGCCGACAGCGGCGTGCAGTCGCTGACCTACCTGGAACTCGCCGGCCAGTCAGGTAAATTTGCCACCGTCCTCCGGGAGCTTGGCATCCGGCGCGGCGAGCGCGTCTTCTCCCTGCTGGGCAGGTGCCCCGACCTCTATGCGGCAGTGCTGGGGACCTTCAAGAACGGCAGCGTCTTCTGCCCGCTGTTCTCCGCCTTCGGCCCCGAGCCGGTGCGGCAGCGGCTCCACCTTGGAGCAGCACGCGTCCTGGTGACCACCAGGGCGCTTTACCGCAAAAAGGTGGCACCACTCAGGGACAGCCTCCCCGACCTCCACGTGGTCCTCCTGGTTGACGCGGACGGGACGCCGGAACCGGAAACCCTGGACCTTGCAGAACTCATGGCGGCTGCCGTCCCTCTGCGGGACATCGAAGTGACCCGGCCGGACGACATGGCCCTCCTGCATTTCACGAGCGGCACGACCGGCACGCCCAAAGGCGCCGTCCATGTCCATGACGCCGTCACTGCCCACTACGCCACCGGCCGCTTTGCCCTTGACCTCCATCCGGATGACATCTACTGGTGCACCGCGGATCCGGGCTGGGTGACCGGCATGTCCTACGGCATCATCGCCCCGCTGGTGCACGGTGTCACCGTCGTCGTGGATGAGGAAGAACTGGACGCGGAACGCTGGTACCGGATCCTTGCCGAACAACGGGTGACCGTCTGGTACACGGCCCCCACCGCCCTGCGTATGTTGATGAAGGCGGGTCCGGACAAGGCGGCCGGGCATGACCTTTCTGCACTTCGGTTCGTGGCAAGCGTGGGCGAGCCGCTGAATCCGGAGGTTGTCATGTGGGGCCAGGACGTCCTGGGCCTGCCGGTCCACGACAACTGGTGGCAAACCGAGACCGGCGGAATCATGATCGCCAACTACCCGGCGATGCCGATCCGCCCCGGCTCCATGGGCCGGCCCTTGCCCGGGATCGAGGCAGGACTCGTGGCGCGGGACGCCGACGGAAAACCGCTGCTCCGTGACGGTGAGGCCTTGCTGGTCAACGACCCGGACTCCATCGGTGAACTGGCGCTGCGCCCCGGCTGGCCGTCGATGTTCAGGGGGTACCTGAATGAGGAAGAACGCTACCGTCGCTGTTTCGCCGGGGGCTGGTACCTGACCGGAGACCTCGCCCGGCGTGACGCCGACGGCTACTACTGGTTCGTGGGCCGCGGGGACGACGTTATCAAGTCTTCAGGCCACCTGATCGGGCCCTTCGAGGTGGAAAGCTGCCTGATGGAGCACCCCGCCGTGGCGGAGGCAGGGGTCATTGGCGTTCCTGACCCGGTGGCCGGCCAACTGGTCAAGGCATTCGTGGAGCTCCGGCAGGGGTATGGACAGTCGGAGGAACTTCGCCTGGACATTATTGGGTTTGCCCGCAAGAGGCTGGGCGCCGCCGTCGCTCCCCGGCTGCTCGATTTCACCCCGTCCCTGCCCAGGACACGCAGCGGAAAAATCCTCCGCCGGCTCCTCAAATCCCGCGAGCTCGGGCTGCCCGAGGGCGATCTCTCCACCCTGGAGCAGGCCCCGGAGCAACGGCCATGACCGCAGTGCGCGCCAGCCAGGGCCCCGCCGACGCCGACCACGCCAGCCACCTCCTGCGCCAGATGCTGCGTATCCGCCGGCTCGAGGAAAAGTGCGTGGAACTGTACAGTGCCGCGAGGATCCGCGGGTTCCTGCATGTGTACATCGGAGAGGAGGCCGTGGCCGCCGGCGTCCTTGAACCGCTGGCAGCGGAGGACTGCGTGGTGGCCACCTACCGGGAACACGGCCACGCGCTCCTGCGGGTCTCCGCCGGGGCCATCCTTGCCGAGATGTACGGCCGGCTTGAAGGATGCTGCCGCGGCCGGGGCGGCTCGATGCACCTCTTTGATGCCGCTACCCGGTTCTACGGCGGAAATGCGATCGTCGCCGGCGGGCTGCCCCTCGCCGTCGGACTGGCGCTGGCTGACAAAATGAGTGGCCGGCACCGGGTGACAGCCTGCTTCTTCGGCGAAGGTGCGGTGGCCGAGGGCGAATTCCACGAAAGCCTGAACCTGGCAGCCCTGTGGCAGCTGCCCGTCCTGTTCTGCTGCGAGAACAACCTCTATGCCATGGGCACAGCGTTGGCCCGCTCGGAGTCGCAAACGGACATCGCGCTCAAAGCCGCCGGCTACGAGATTCCCGCCTGGGCCGTGGACGGGATGGACGTCTTCGCCGTCGAGGAGGCTGCCCGACGCGCCGTTGACGCCGTCCGGTCCGGCGGCGGGCCGCATTTCCTCGAGCTCCGCACCTACCGGTTCCGCGCGCACTCAATGTTCGATCCGGAGCTCTACCGGGAGAAAGCCGAGGTGGCCCGCTGGATGGAACGCGATCCCATCCGTCTGCTCAAGGATTCCATGGACGCTGCGGGCCAACTGCCCGCGGAAACCTGGGAAACCCTGCAGGCGGACGTTGACGCGGAAATGGCAGCCGGCGTCGAGTTCGCCGAGGCAGGAACCCTGGAACCGGTGGAGGAGCTGACCCGGTTCGTGTACAGCGACAGGACGCCCGGCGCGGACCAGGCAGGCAGGGCAGCAGGATGAAGACCACGTATCGGGAGGCCCTGCGCGCGGCCCTCCGCGACGCCCTGGAACGCGACGGGCGGGTCTTCCTGATGGGCGAGGATGTGGGCCGCTACGGCGGGGGCTTCGCCGTCAGCCTTGGCCTGCTGGAGGAATTCGGGCCGGAACGCATCCGCGATACGCCGCTGTCCGAGTCGGGTTTCGTGGGCGCCGGCATCGGGGCCGCGCTGGGCGGGATGCGGCCCGTCGTCGAAATCATGACGGTCAATTTCAGCCTCCTGGCGCTGGACCAGATCGTCAACAACGCAGCGACGCTCCTGCACATGTCCGGCGGACAGTTCAACGTGCCGCTCGTCATCCGGATGACCACCGGAGCCGGACGCCAGCTCGGCGCGCAGCACTCACACAGCCTGGAAGGCTGGTATGCGCATATCCCCGGCCTGCGGATCCTCACCCCCGCCACGCTGGCCGACGCCCGCGGCATGCTCTGGACCGCGCTGGAAGACCCGGACCCGGTCCTGATTTTTGAGCACGGATCCCTGTACAACGTGGCCGGGGAGCTGGCGGACGACGCCGGTCCGGTGGACATCGGCACGGCCGCCATCCGGCGCCCGGGCACCGGCGTCACGCTCATCACGTACGGCGGCACCCTTCCGGCCGTGCTTGAAGCCGCTGACCAGCTGGCAGGGGAAGGCATCGACGCGGAGGTCATCGACCTGCGGACCTGCGGCCGCTCGACGACGCAACCATCCTTGGCAGCGTCGGCAGGACGCACCGGGCAGTGGTGGTGGACGAGGGCTGGCGCAGCGGCAGCATCTCGGCTGAGATAGCAGCCCGGATCAGCGAACACGCGTTCTTCGACCTGGACGCCCCGGTACAGCGGGTCTGCAGCGAGGAGGTGCCCGTACCGTATGCCAAGCACATGGAGCTCGCCGCGCTGCCGTCGGTGGAACGGGTGGTGGCTGCAGCAAGGGCAGCTGCGGGTACCCGTGGCTGAGTTCCGGATGCCGTCCCTGGGCGCTGACATGGAGCACGGCAAGGTGGTGGAGTGGCTGGTCAGGCCCGGCGACTATGTCCGCAAAGGCGATCTCATTGCCGCGGTGGACACGGACAAGACCGTGATGGACATTGAGTCCTTTGAGGAAGGCGTCGTTGCCGAGTTCCTCGTGGAGATCGGCGACACGGTGGATGTGGGGACGCCCATCGCCCGGATCACCGCCACGCCCGCGCAGCTGCCCTCCGGACGACCCGCCAGTGACCGGACTTCCGCTGACGAGGCTCCCAGTGGCCGGGCTCCCGCTGACCGGGATGCAAAGCTTCCGCCCCCCGTACGGCACCTGGCGCACTCGCTGGGGGTCGACGTCGGGTCGCTCCACGGGAGCGGCAGGAACGGTGCGGTGACGCGTGCCGACGTCGAACGCGCCGCCGCAGCGTCCCCCACCAGGATGCCCGTTCCTTCAGCACCGGCCCCGGACCGGGTGCCGGACGCGGCTTCCTCCGGCCGCGGGCCGGGGC
>NZ_AOFD01000065.1 GCF_000332815.1 Arthrobacter nitrophenolicus | reverse complement strand
CGCTGCTGCGCGCCCGCCAGGCATCACGCCGGCGCTACCGCGGCGGGACCCGGATCTACGGCGACCAGTACGCCGGCGCCGTCTGGGGTGCACCCGACGAGGGCTGGGACAGCCAGTCCGACGGCGGCAACGGTGGCGCGAACGGCCGCGCCGACGAGGGCCGCTGGATCCGCCGCGACGGCCGCGTCATCCTCCTGGGCGTGTGACCGGCCCGCGGGGAGGCGGAAGGAAGGCGAATCCGGTGGACACGAACACCATCAGTACCGGGCTCATCGAGAGCGAGGCCACCGGCCTGCTGGCCCGGCTGGACCAGATCAAGCCCTTCGTCATGCACGAAACCATGGTCCTCGCCGCCGCCCTGCCCCGGGACGCCCAGCTGCTGATTGAACGCTTCCTCCACACCGGCCGCAACGAACTCCGCGGGCAGCTCGCCCACTTCCTGGACTGGCTGGAGACTGACGGCCGGGAGTCCTCCCCCGCCGAGCAGCAGCGCCGGTTTGTCCTCATCCGGCTCCAGTTCAACGTGGTCCTGGCCCAGTTCGACCTGTTCACCGAAGTGGTTACCCAGCGCAGTGAGCACGCCACGGGCGTCTGGCTGTCCGGGCTGGACATCGTGGCGCAGGATGCGTTGCGGCTTGAAACGGCCGACGACGGCGACACCCGCCTGGTGGTTTACCTCGCCAGGGGTGCCGGTGCTGCCATCCGGCGGGCGAAGACGCGCCTGCCGGCGGGAAGCCGAACCCGGTGGGGATCATCCGGCTTCCGCGGGAGCGCATGATCGGCAGCGGAATCGCCTCCAGCCTGGTCCACGAGGTGGGGCACCAGGGGTCCGCCCAGCTCGACCTGGTGGCGTCCCTCCGGGCGGAGATCGAGCGGCGCACTGCCCGGGACCCGGACGGCGGGTGGGACGTCTGGTCCCAATGGATCAGCGAGATCGTGGCCGACATGTGGTCCGTGGCCACGGTTGGCATCACCTCCACCATCGGGCTCCTGGCCGTGGTCAGCCTCCCCCGGTATTTCGTGTTCCGGCCCGGCGGCACCGACCCGCATCCCATGCCCTACCTGCGGGTGCTGATCTCCGCCGCCATCGGCAACGCGCTTTACCCCCACCCGCAGTGGCGCGAGCTGGCGGCCGTGTGGCGGGCGATGTACCCGCTGGCCGGGCTGCCGGCAGGGCACGCCGCGTGGATCAGGAACTGCGAATCCCGGATCGGGGACCTCGTGGACCTGCTCCTGCACCACCGGGTTCCACTGGCCGGCGGCCGGGAACTCGGCACCATCTGGCCGGTACGGGAGCGGCAGCCGGAAAGGCTGCTGCGCCTCTACGAAACCTGGGGCGGCGACTTCGGGGTCATGGCCCGCCAGCGGCCGGCCCTGGTATTCGCAGTCCTGGGCCAGGCCAAGGCGGCCGGGCGCATCTCGCCGGCCGACGAAAGCTCCCGGCTGTCCTCCCTGCTTACAGCGTGGGCCGTCAGGGGCAGCCTGGACGTCCTCGACTCTCCCGCTCCCGCCGGGAGCCGCACGATGCACAACTTCACCCCAACAGCACTACCAAGGAGATAGCCATGGAATTCACCCGACGGCCGGTTACGCCGGTGTATGCCGGACAGGAAGTTGCCCTGCGTTTTGAACTGCGGGACTCGGAGCCGGCAGGACAATTCGAGTTTCAGATCATCAATACCCGTGGCGGGCAGCCCATCCCGATCGATGGCGGCAAGGGCGGCGTGGTCGCCCGGAACCTGAGCTCGGGTGAGGAGTTTGAGCGGATGGTCTCCATCCCGGAACCCGGCGAATACCAGGTCCAGTTCCGTGCAGTCCACCGGGTGGAAGCGGGCAAGAAGGCGGAGGCGGGCAAGGACAACTGGGAAGTCCTGGACACCTTCACGGCCAGGCGCAAGGAAGCCCCTCCGATTGTCCGGGTTGCCCTGGAACCCAACGCGCGGCCCGGCAGCGAGCATGCGCACCTGTGGAACTTCATCCAGAACGTCACCAGGAACCTCCGGTTCGAGCGCTTTGCCGGATTCGCCCGGCACCGGGCCGGCAGGTTGACGGAGTTCCCGGGCTACGGGTCGTTGAGCTACGAGCGGCTGCACGAGCTGGCAACGGAGTTCGTCACTGAATCGTCCCTGGCAATTCGTTCAGTCCGCCGGACTGGGACCCGGAGAAGGGCCGGGACGCCGCCATCAACGGCTCCTACGTCAGCGAGGAACGGAAAGACCAGGCGGATCCGTTCCCGCCGGACTTCCCGGAGGGCCAGGACTATCCCTTGCGGCTGGTACCTTTCGCTGAGCTGATCTACGTCTACTGGCTTGAAGAGGGCATGCTGTTCCAGAGCCTGAACCGGGTCCTTGCCCGTTTCCAGAACCGGCGGGTTGTGACCGGCGGGGATCCGCTGTCCAGGCTGGCGGTCAGCCCGCTCCTGCCGTTGCGCGGGATCCTGTGGGGACTCGCGGAAGCCGAAAAGGACCGGCTCTCCCTGCGGCGCCGGGCTGCCGAGTACGAATACCAGTACGGCCTGCAGCTGATCGGCCGGGCCATACCTCCGGCGCAGATGCTGGTGGAGCGCAGGACCCAATTCCTCAGCGCCTTCCACAGCCTGCTCCACGACTGCCACCACTTCTACAAGGAGCACAACGACAAGACCGTGGATGCGGACGCGTTCCCGCTGCTCAGCAGCCTGCGGGAGCTTCACCTGGTGCTGGCCACCGGGGCGAACAACCAGTACGCCGACATGTCGGTGACGGCCCGGATCGAAACCATGGAGGTGCAGTGGATGCTGGCCCAGCCTGAAATGCGCGAGTTCCTGGGTGGACGCACCATGGTCCCCTATGACGAGGACTGGATGGACCGGGTGGATGCCATGAAGCAGCTCCAGGGCTGGTCCGACGCGAGCATCACGCATTTCTACGACCTCGCGGTCCATGGTGAACAGTTGCTGCTTTCCGTCCGCCACGGACGCTGGAATGAATCCGACATGGATGGCGATGACGCAGAGAACTGGGCCATCAAGTGGAAGCCGTCAATCCAGCGGTACGTCCACGCCTACCGGGCAGTGACCGGGGTTGATCTGAGCGAGCGCGTGGACACCACCATGCCCTCCACGTTGCTGCAGCGCCGGCTGGCCCGGAAGCTTGTCCGGTACTGAGCATGTGTGCAGCATCCGGCTGGCCGGACTTCACCTCCGCGCTGTTCCTGGGCCAGCACCATCCCAGTGCCGGGCTCCGCCCGTGGAACGAGTTCACCACGGGCGTCCCGGCGGTGCTGCGGGAACTCCCGGCGGCGAAAGAACTTGCCTCAACCGTAGCCAGGCGGCAGCAGGCAGAGGCAGGCCTGGTGGCCCGCTCAGCCCTGCACGGGATGATGGATGTCCTGCAGGCTCTCCCGCGTCCCGGGGACCTGCTTTTGGTGGACGGGGGCGCCTACCCCCTGACCCAATGGGCGTGCAACGCCGCCGCGGCCCGGGGCGTGCGGGTGGTGACGTTCCCGCATTTCCGTCCTCCCGCCGTCGTGCCTTCCACCAGGTCTTCGCCTTCCACCCGCACCTGGCTGGTGACGGACGGCTGGTGCCAGGGGTGCGGCCGGCCCGCGCCCCTCGGCCTGATGAGGGCGGCCGTTGAAGGGACGGGCGGGCAGGTGGTGGTGGATGATTCCCTGGCGTTCGGGGTACTGGGGCAACGGGATTCCGACGGCGGTTTCGGGGACGGGACGGGCACGGCACGATGGCAGGGGCTGACCCATGACGGCGTGGTGTGGCTCGGTTCGCTGGCCAAGGCGTACGGCACGCCGGTCACGGTGATCACCGGGGACCGGGGCGCCATCAGCAGGGTGGCCCGCCGGGGCGGGAACCGGCTGCACAGCAGCCCACCCTCGGCAGCGGATCTGGGCGCCGGCCTCAGCGCCCTCCGCAACGCCCGCATCCCTGGGCTGCGGGACCGGCTGTGGCGGCTGACGCGCTGGCTGCGGCAGGCCCTCCGCAACCTCGGTCTGATCCCGCACGGGCTGCCCTTTCCCGTTGTGGGAGTCCACGTTGACCCGCCGCTGCTGGCACGCGAGTGGAGGGCCGGCCTAGCCGCGCGCGGACTGCAGGTCCTGGTCCAGCTGCCGCGCTGCCGGCCGGGCGCACTGCTGTCAGCGGTGGTGCGGGCGGACCACTCGCAGGCGGACCTGGACCGGCTGGTGCGGGGACTTGCCCTGGTTGCCCGGGACAGGCGGGCGGCCTGATGATCGTGGATTCACATGTCCATGTGGGCACCGCCGGTGTTCCGCTGGGCCCCGCAGACCCGGAGACCTCCTTCGCTGTGTGGCGGAGCCGGGCCGCCGCCGTCGGAATTTCCCGCGCTGTCCTGATGGCGGCGCCGGTGGGTTCCTACGCGGCTGCCAACCGGGCCGTTGCCCGGCTGGCACAGCGGGAACCGTCCAACTGGCTTTGGTACGTGTTCGTCAATGCCGTTGCGGACCGCGGCCATGTTGGTGCCGTGGTAGCTGCGGCCCATACGCACGGGGCCTGCGGCATCAAAGTGCACTGGTCTGACGGAATGGCCACGGACGAAGTGGCACTGGCCGCGTCCCGTTTCGGGATGCCCGTGCTCTTCGACCCGCGGGGCGACGTCCAGGTTGTCGCCCGGCTGGCGGCCCGGCACCCCGGGGTGCCCTGGATCGTGCCGCACCTGTCCTCCTTCGCGGACGACTGGCGTGCACAGCAGCGCTCATTGATGTCCTGGTTCGCGAGCCCAACGTCTTCGCGGACACGTCAGGCGTGCGGTACTACGACCTGCTGGAAGAAGCCATTGCCCGCGCCGGTGCCCGGAAGGTGCTGTACGGCAGCGACGGGCCGTACCTGCATCCGGCGCCGGAGCTCGCCAAGATCCTCGCCCTGGGCCTGGCGCCCGAAGACCGGGACCTCGTCCTGGCCGGCAACGTGCTCCGGCTGACCGGCCCGGCGCGGAAGGCCGGCCGCCACGTCACCCCTTCCATCTCCAGGAGGAACACAGCATGGGTCTGACCGGATCACCCGTTACCGCGGCCGGGCTTGCCGAGATCAAGCCCCACAACGACGCCGCCATCAGGAAGGGCCTGTACCAGCTACGCGCCTACCTGCTGCAAAGCAATGCCGCCCGCGGCACCGGCAAACCGTCCGGCGGGCCGCCGTCGGCAGGGGCAAAGCGCCCGGCGTGGATTGCTGGCAGCGAGCCTGAACGGACCTCCGTGTGGCTGGTGACATATTCGCCCTGGTCGCAGAAGGGCCCGCCCACCCACGTACGTGTATTCGCGCACGAACTGAAAGCCACCGAACTGCTTAAGAAGGGACCCCTTCCTGCCCTGGACCGCCTTCTGGTTTCACGCCGTGAACTTCCCAAAATCGAACTGCCGAAGGTGATGCCCTTTCCTCACCCATCGAAGCATGGCCTGTTCGGGCTGGCGGTGGAGCCGCTGGTGCGCGACAGATTCGCCGGCGCCTTCCAGCGGCCCCTGGCCGGGCGCCAGCGGGTCCGAAGGAAAGGGCCGGACGTCCTGTGGCGTGAGCTTGGGGACCTCTTCCGCGAACTTGCCGACGAGACCGGGGACGGCTACTGGCGGGAGGTTGCGGGTGAACTGTCTGCGGGTTAGTTGCCGCTGGGGGCCTTCCTGGCCTGCCGTTGCTGGACGGCACGGTCAGTAAGGCCGAGCATGGCGGCCGCCGCGTGCACGTTTCCTGCGCTGCGTTCAACGGCCACATCCACCGCCACCTCCGCCGCACGGTCCTTGATCTCGCGCAGGCCCAGGCCCATGTCCACGGCCCAGGCCACCGCGGACCGGAGGGGGTCGGCCGCGCTGATTCCGGTGGCGGCGAGCGCAGCGGGCTTGACGACGGCGGGACGGTCCTCCCGGGGCAGGTCACCGGGGGTGATGGACCCCGGGCCCACATGCCGGGCCGCGATCCGGAAGGCCAGCTGCCGGAGGTCGCGCAGGTTGCCGGGATAGCTGCGCCGGAGCAGGACATCCTGGACGGCTGGGTCCACGTCCGGGTCCGTGCGCACCCCCGTGGCTTCCCGGCAGAAACGGGCGAACAGGCACGGGAGATCCTCCAGCCGCTCCCGCAGCGGCGGCATGGTGACCACCGACGCCGCGATCCGGTGGTAGAGGTCCGTGCGGAAGCTCCCCCCGGCGACCTCCGCGGCCAGGTCGCGGTTGGTGGCACAGATCAGCCGGAACTTGCTGTGCTGCCACCGGTCGCCGCCAACCCGCTTGTACGTGCCTTCCTGCACCACGCGCAGGAGCTCGGGCTGCAGGTCCAGGGGAAGTTCGCCCACCTCGTCAAGGAACAGGGATCCCTGGTCGGCGCCGGAACAGGCGCCCGTCCGCACGCTCACTGCACCGGTGAAGGCACCCCGCTCGTGGCCGAACAGCTCGCTGCCCATCAGGGTGGGAACAATGGTGGTGCAGTCGACGATCACCAGGTTGCCGTGCCGGCGGCTGACGGCATGGGCAACCCGCGCGGCCAACTCCTTGCCTGTCCCCGTCTCGCCCTGGATCAGGATGGGGCCCGCCCAAAACGTGCAGCCACCACCAGGTCCCGGAGGGCCGCCCTCAAAGCGGGGCTTTGCCCGGAGAACTGGTCCCGGACCTCAACAGAGTCCAGGACGGATTCAACCTCTTCGGCACGTTGCAGCCACGCCATTGCCGCTGCCACCTGGCCGAGCCACGCCACGCACTCCGCCGCGCCCGCCTCCAGCACAGGCCATGGCTTCAGCCTTCCGTCCCGGGGTCCGATCACCATGACCCGGCTGCCGCTGTATCCGGCAGCCGCAAGGGCAGCCCTCAGGTCCGGGGAATCGGATGCCGCAAAGATGATGCCGGCCGGACCGGTCCCGACGGCGTCCCCCAACTCCAGGTCCACGGTGCCGGCACGCAGCTCGGCAAGGGCCTCCTGGACCCAGTCCTGCCGGCCTGTCAGGTCCACCACCCACGGCATAGCATCCCCCCGCAAAGTCCGGCTGCGCGTTCCGTCCAACCCGAGGAAGCTGACCACGTGCGGCGTTACTGCCCCGTTACTCCCGACGGTGATGACAGCCGCGGGTGCAATCGGCAGAATATTTCCGGTTTGATGCAGTGCGTCTCCTCGCGGCCCAGTCCACGGTAGTTTCGGAAATATATTGCGAAGAATGAGATTCCGGGCCACACTTGGCAGAGGTGTGGGGTAAAACCAGCAGTATATTGCGGGAAAGGTGAACGGATGGGGGACGCTGCGGACATCGGGGCCAGCATCCGGCGTGCGCGCAAAGAAGCCGGCATCACCCAGGAGACCCTGGCGGACCTTATTGGCACCTCCGCGCGGACGGTGCACGCTATCGAGACAGGGAGGGGAAACCCGTCCCTGGCCACGGTTGCCGCGGCCGCCAATGCCGTGGGGCTTCACCTCAAGGCAGTCGATGCCTGACGATCTGCGCTACCTCAAGTTCGTCCGCAGCGCCGATGTGTACAAGGGCGGGCGCCTGGCCGGGCATTTGAACCGCACGGACCGGGGCAGCGTGGTGTTCTCCTACACACCTGGCTACCTGGAGGCCGAGGGCAAGCCTGTGGCCACCACACTCCCCCTCGCCTCCGGACCGGTGGAAGCTCCCAGCGGAGCACTTCCGGCGTTCTTCTCCGGGCTCCTGCCCGAAGGCCACCGCCTGACCGCCCTCAAGGACGCCGTGAAGACGAGCTTCGGCGATGAACTCAGCCTGCTGCTGGCGGTCGGGGCCGACGTACCCGGTGATGTCCAGGTTGTCCCGGAGGGGGCGCCGGCGGCAGATCCTCCGGCCCTGGCGGACACCTCCCGTCCGGAGGACCTGGACTTTGCCGCCCTTGCCCACGCGGTGGATACCCACGGGCTGCCCGGGGTCCAGGCGAAAGCCAGCGCCTCGATGCTGACCACCCCGCTCACGCTGGCCCACCACCGCTACCTGCTCAAACTCGATCCACCCCGGCACCCGAACCTGGTGGTGAACGAAGCCGCCCACCTGGCCGGGGCAAAGCGGCTCAAGATCCCCGTTGCCAGACACAGCGTTGTCACCGACCGGAACGGCCTTCCCGGGCTGCTTGTTGAACGCTTCGACCGCGGCCAGGACAATGGCCTGGTCCGCCTTGCCCTGGAGGACGCAGCCCAGGTCCTGAACCTGCCGCCGGCGTCCAAGTACGCGGTCAGCTCCGAGGAAGTGGCGCTGGCGCTGGGCGGCCTGTGCAGGGCAAAGGCTGTAGCAGCCAGGAACCTGTACCTGCAGTTCGTCTTCGCCTGGCTGACGGGCAATGGTGACCTGCATGCCAAGAACGCCGCAATCCTCGAGGGCAGGAACGGGGGCTGGATGGTGGCTCCGATGTACGACATCCCCTGCACGCTGCTCTACGGTGACGACTCCATGGCCCTGCCCATTGCCGGAAAGGTCAAGAACCTCAAGGCCCGGCATTGGCGGGACTTCGCCGCCGGCATCGGCCTGCCGGAAAGGGCAGCAGCCGCCGCCAACAAGGTGGCCCTGTCCGCAGCTTCGGCGATCGACCTGGAAGCCCTCCCGTTTACCGGCTCGCCCTTGCGCGGGACGCTGCGGGAACTGCGGTTCCGCCGGGGAGAGCTGGCCGGGAGCGCCTAAAGCCACGCCTCCCCTTTACCGGAAATCGGCGGCGCTTTCCTTGGCAACCTCCAGCAGTGTTGTCTGGAACGCGACT
The DNA here is from genome assembly GCF_000332815.1 of Arthrobacter nitrophenolicus. Taxonomy (GTDB): domain Bacteria; phylum Actinomycetota; class Actinomycetes; order Actinomycetales; family Micrococcaceae; genus Arthrobacter; species Arthrobacter nitrophenolicus. Next base: position 14,273 of record NZ_AOFD01000065.1, on the reverse strand, counting down.
TCAGCGGCGGCACGCACCCTGTCGTGGCGGTGCGCCAGAAGCACCCGCCGGGCCGGTGCGCTCGAGCCCAGGGACACGATGCTGACGCCAGGATGTTTGTTCACCACGGCCGTCCGCGGGGCAAGGGCTACGCCCAGTCCTACACTGACCATAGCCTGGGCCTCCTGGTAGTCGTTGGCGTGGAAGGAGATCCGGGGGACGAACCCCGCTGCCTGCGCACTTCGGTGCAGGACTTCGAGCACAGGGTGCTCCTCTTCCCGGACGATCCACTCTTCCTTGGCCAGGTCCGCCATGTCCACCTGCTTGCGGCGGGCCAGCCGGTGGTCCTTGCCGACGATCAGGGCGGTGGCGTCCTCGAAGACAGTCGTGAGCGCGAAGCTTTCCGGGTTGAGCCTGTTCCACTCGTAGTCCCACAGCAGCGACATCCCCACCTGGCCGTTCTCCAGCATCTCGATGAGCTCGTTGAAGCGGCTGCTCCGGACGTGCAGGTCGATGGCCGGGTACTGCGCCTTGAATCTGCTGATGACCAGCGGCAGGAACGACCCTCCAAGCGTGGGGAAGGTTCCCATGGTGAGGCTGCCCCGGTTGAGGCCCGCGATCTCAGCGAGGTCCGCTTCCGCAGCCGCCATCTGCCGCAGGATCTTGCGGGTGTGCGCCGTCAGGACGTGGCCGGCGTCGGTGGGCACCATCCCCCGGGCCTGGCGCTGCAGAAGCGGCTGGCCCACTTCCGCCTCCAGCCGGCGCAACTGCTGGGAGACTCCAGACGGAGAGTACACGTGCTTGTCTGCGGCTGCGGTGATGGACCCGAGCTCCACCACGTCCAGCAGCAGTTCAAGCCTTCTGATGTTCAGCATCCGGCGGTTCCTCCTTGAAGTATTCCTTACACCCCCTTGCTGATTTTATACAAACTATTCATCCGGACTGCCGCTCTGCGGCCTTTTGGCCCCCACTTTCCCGCGCAGCGGAAAATGACGCCACTTTAGACGCTCAACGCCACCCTCTTGATTGAAGTAAAAGTGAATGCAGGTGTACTTTTTGGCGTTTGTAATTCATCTAGGACGGGCATCACACTGGGTTAGGCCAGCACGGCTGAAGGCCCAATCCGGGGCCGCGGGAAAGGTGAAAGCAAACATGTTCAAGATCCCAGCTACGTGGATGCGTGGAGGAACCAGCAAGTGCTGGGTCTTCGAATGGGACAGCCTCCAGGTTCCGGGCAAGACCGTGGACGAGGTGCTCCTGCGCCTCTTCGGCAGCCCGGACAACCGCCAGATCGACGGCGTTGGCGGCGGCACCTCCACCACCAGCAAGGCCGTCATCCTGTCCCGGTCCGTCAGCGAGGACGCCGACGTCGACTACACCTTCGCGCAGGTGGGCATCGATGAGCAGCGGGTTGACTGGGGAAGCAACTGCGGCAACTGCTCCGCCGTCGTCGCCCCCTACGCCATCGAGCGCGGCTGGGTTACGCCAGGCCCGGAAACGACGGCGGTCCGCACCCTGAACACCAACACCAACCAACTCATCCTGCAGAAGGTGGACACACCGGGCGGCGAACTGGGGCACTCAGGCAGCCAGATGATTCCCGGCGTTCCGTTCCCGGGCATGCCGGTGGGCATGGGCTTCTTCGACCCGGCCGGCAGGACCACAGGCAAACTTTTCCCCACCGGGGAACCGCAGGACAAAGTCACCTTCGACGGCCGCCAGGTACCCGCCACGTTCATCGACGCCGGAGCCCCGGTGGTCATCGTCGAAGCCGAAGCGGTTGGCCTGACCGGCCACGAAACCGCTGCCGAAATCGACACCCGTACCGAGCTGCTGGTGCACCTGGACGACACGCGCCGCGACGCCGCCGTGCAGATGGGACTCGCCGCAACCCGGGCGGACGCCGAACGCGCCATCCCCAAGCTCGCACTCGTGGCCAAGGCCGACGACGGAGACGAGGCGGACCTGGTAGTGCGGATGCTCTCCATGGGGCGCCTGCACCCGGCCCTGGCCATCACCGGAAGCGTTGCCCTGACCATGGCTGCGCAGCACGAGGGAACGGTCGCTTCCAACCTCATCAGCAGCGACGTCTCCGCCGGCGTCACCATGCGGACCCCTGCCGGCCTGGTCCAGACCTGGGCCGAGACCCGCGAAGGAACCCCGGTTGTGGGCGCACTCCGCAGTGCCCGCCGGCTGGCCGACGCCGAACTCCTGCTCCCCGACACCTGGTAACAGTCCACACCATAGCGGACGCCGCAGGGCGCCCGTCCCCAACAAAGGACACCTCAATGACGAGCCAAAAATCATCCCTGGAACCCCCCGGGGACCTGCAGGCACCTGAGCCCACAGAACTCCCCGACCCGCCGAAGCACTCCCGGCGCACCATCCTCTCCGCAGTGGGCGCCCTGGCCGTGCTCGGCCTGGGCACCACAGTCCTCGGCGAAGGGCTCCTGAACCCGCCGTCCAGCACCGAGGACGGAAACTTCGACGGGGAAACACTGGAATTCCTTATCCCGCTGGCTTCCGGCGGCGGAACCGACACTTGGGCCCGCTTCATCGGCACCGAACTGACCAACTACGTGCCGGGCCGCCCCGGCTTCGCACCCGTCAACGAAGCCGGCGGCGAAGGCATCTCCGGCACCAACAAGTTCAGCCGGTCCGCGAAGGACGACGGTACAGAGATCCTGGTAGGCACCGCCTCGACGGTGGTGCCCTGGGTCCTGGGACGCACCGCGGTGAAGTACTCCTTCGAAAACCTGCAGCCCGTCGTCGTCAACGGCACCGGCGGTGTCATCTACGCGCGGACCGAAGCCGGCGTCAACGGCATCCAGGACCTCATCAACCGGGACAAACCCCTGGAGTTCGGCGGCATCAGCGCCACCGGCCTGGACATCACCACCCTGGTGGCGTTCGACCTCCTCGAAGCCGACGTCACCTCCACCTTCGGCTTCGAGGGCCGCGGCCCGGTGAACCTGGCGCTGCAGCGCGGCGAAATCGACCTGGACTACCAGACCACGTCAGCCTACGCTCCGCCATCGAAGGCATCGCCAAGGAGGGCAAAGCCACCGTCCTGATGTCCTTCGGCCAGCTGGACGGGTCCGGCGAAGTGGTCCGGGACCCCAACTTCCCGGACGTCCCCACCGTCCCCGAGGCCTACGAACAGCTGCACGGCAAGAAGCCCTCCGGTGAAAAGTTCGAGGCCTACAAAACCCTCCTGGGCCTGACCTACACGTACCAGAAGGGCCTCTGGGTCCCGGAAAAGACTCCCGAAAAAGCCGTGACGCTGCTCCGCGAATCAAGCGAAAAGCTCGGCGCCGACAAGGACTTCCAGGCCAAAGCGGCCAAGGTCCTCGGCGGATACCCCCTGGTGGCCGATGCCGACATGGCAGACCGCGTCAGGGCCGCATACACCGTCAGCAGCTCCGTCAGGTCCTACGTCAAGGACCTGCTCGAGAGCAAATACAACATCCACGTTGAATAAGGACCACCATGCTTGATTCCGCTATGGCAGCGCTGGCATCACTTGCTGATCCGTCCCTGCTGCTGATGCTCCTGATCGGCGTCGTCGCCGGCCTGGTCATGGGCCTCATCCCGGGACTGGGCGGCACCGGCGCCGTCGCGATCCTCCTGCCCATCACCTTCGGCATGGAACCGCCCCAGGCGCTGGCGCTCCTGATCGGCGCCCTCGCCGTCGTCCATACCTCCGATACCGTCTCGGCCGTGCTGCTCGGCGCGCCGGGCTCGGCCTCCGCCAGCGTCACCATGCTTGACGGCTACTCCATGGCGAGGAAGGGCCAGGCCGCCAGGGCACTGACGCTGGCTTTCCTGTCCTCCATGGCAGGCGGCATCATTGGCGCCATCGGCCTGACCCTCGCCATTCCGCTGGCCCGGCCCCTGGTCCTCTCGTTCGCCAGCCCCGAACTGTTCATGCTGACGGTCCTCGGCGTCGCCCTCGCCGCCGTGCTGTCCCGCGGCAACATCATTAAGGGCATCTCGGCCGGCCTGCTGGGCCTGGTCCTCGGCATGGTGGGCACCTCCCCCACCACGGCGGAAGAGCGGTTTACCTTCGGCAGCCTGTTCCTGGGTGACGGCCTTTCCCTCGTGGCTGTGGCGCTGGGCATCTTCGGCCTGGCCGAGATCGCCTCCCGCGCCAGCCAGCGGCGCGGCCAGAAGGAAAACATCACCCTCGGCGGCGGCTGGGGCAAGGGCATCAAGGAATGGCTGACCCACTGGAGCCAGGTAATCCGCGGCGCCCTGATCGGCATCTGGGCCGGCGTCCTGCCGGGCGTCGGTGCCACCGCCGGCACTTGGCTGGCCTACGGCCAGGCCGTCGCCACCGCCAAGGACAAGCGCAAGTTCGGCAAGGGCGACCCCCGCGGCATCGTCGGCCCCGAAAGCGCCAACAACTCGGTGGAAGCCGGCGACCTGATCCCCACCCTGCTGTTCGGCATCCCCGGCGGCGTCCCCTCGGCCATGCTCCTGGGCATGCTGCTCACCTACGGCATCCAGCCGGGCCCGTCCATCATCACCGAGCACCTGGACCTGATGTACCTCATCGTGTGGTCCTTCGCCATCGCCTCGATCCTTGGCGCCCTGTTCTGCTTCCTGAGCGTCAAGCAGCTCGCCAAGCTCACCAAGGTCCCCTTCGCCGTCCTGGCTGCAGGCCTCGTTGCCGTGATGCTGCTGGGCTCCTTCCAGGAGGGCGGACAGCTCGGCGACCTCTGGGTCATGATCATCCTCGGCGTGTTCGGCTGGCTGCTGAAGTCAACCGGCTTCCCGCGGGCGCCGTTCCTGATCGGCTTCGTCCTGGCCATCCCGCTGGAGCGCTACTACTTCCTCACGGACAGCCTCTACAACGGCCTCGACTGGATGGCACGCCCCGGCGTGCTGGTCTTCCTGGCCATCCTGGTGCTGCCCATGATCTGGGCCTTCATCAAGTCCATCCGCGCCCGCCGCAATACCAACCTCGACGACGGCCACCGCGACGAGCGTCCCGAAGACGACGAGAGCCCGCTGAAGAACTCCACCTGGTCCCTCGCCGCAGCCGGCATCTTCGCCGCCGCCTTCGCCGCGGCCCTGATCGCCTCGCAGTCGTTCTCACCCGAGGCGCGCCTGGTGCCGCAGCTGGTGAGCATCGGCGGGCTGGTCTTCTCCGGCATCCTGCTCTTCATCGAGATCAGGACCCGGCTTCGGGCCAGGACCGCCGGGGCAGGATGGACACTCGACGCCGGCTTCGCGATGAAGACCTTCCTGTGGATGACAGCGTTCCTCGCCCTCACTGCCGGGTTCGGCTACCTCGTGGCTGTCACGGTGTTCATCCCGGCGTTCCTGCTGATCGTTGCCAGGGCCCGGCTGAAGGTGGCCATCATCTACACGGTGGCGCTCTATGTGGTGCTGCTCGCCCTGCCCTCGCTCCTCCCGATCGACCTGCCGCAGGGCTGGCTCAACACGCTCATCTAGCTGCACCCCCATCTACCCGAAAGAAGCAAGACAATGACGGTTCTCGTTGCCTACGCCCCGGCCCCCGAAGGCCGGGAAGCCCTCACCCAGGGCATCGCCGAAGCAGTCCTCCGGAAGTCCGACCTCCTGATCGTCAACGTGGGCCGCGGCCACCATGGCCTCGAACCGCAGGAGATGAAGGACATCGAAAGCCAGCTGCAGGCTGCCGGACGCGGACTGACGGTTGAATCATCTGTCCTCTCCGACCCCGGGGACGCCGTCATCCAGATCGCGCAGGACAGGGACGTGGACATGATCGTCGTCGGCCTGCGGCACCGCTCGATGGTGGGCAAGCTCATCCTGGGCAGCACGGTCCAGCGGATCCTGCTGGATGCCACCTGCCCGGTCCTCGCGGTCCGCGCGGACCGGCTCAACTAACAGTCCGGACCGTTCGACGGCGGTCCTCACCGGCAGCCGGCACCCACCGGCAGGCGTGTCCCCACCCCGCATTCCATCGCAACAGGAACCCCGAAGGACGGGCGCGGGAGAAGGGCACGCCGCTGAAGGAGGCAGGCGGACCCATGGTCCTCCTGCCTCCTTCCCCCACGTCCAAAACGTCAGCAATAAAAGGAATCACCTTGCCCACCACCCGACTCCAGCCAGGCACCGCCAGGCAACCCGCGACGCCGCAGCCGGTCCCCAACTGGTGCACCCTGTCCAGGAAGGACGAAGTGGAGATCCGGCAGAACGGCCGGACCATCGCCACCGGCCGCATCGACCTGCTCGCTTTCGACGGCAGCATGCTGTGGATCCACCGGGACCAGGGAAAGGGCCGGGCCCTCTTCCTGCACAGCGACGGCGTCACAGTTTGCCGGCGTACACCCCAAGCCACGAGGAGCGACTCTTGACCAAGACAGCGGAACGCACGATTGACACCGCACCCGCGACGCGGGAGCAGGCGAAGGACGCGACCAAGGGGCAGGGCAGCGGGCGGCGCCGCCGTATGCTACTGGTGGCAGTGGCCGGTGTCCTGATTTTGGGCCTGGCCGCGCTCGTGCTGGGCGGGAACATCTTCGGCCCGGACGCCGCCACCGAACCGGAGCCGACCTTGACCGCCACACAAATCATCCCGCTCGCCATCCTCGTGGTGATGTTCGTCGTCGCCACCAAGTGGCCCCTGAACATTGGCGTCATGGGGCTGGTGGCCTCGTTCGGCGTCGGGTACTTCCTGCTCGGCATGAACGACAAGGAAATCCTGGCGGAGTTCCCCGCGAGCATCGTCCTGACCATTATCGGCGTCACCTACTTCTTCAGCATGGCGCAGCGGAACGGGACCATCGACATCGTCGTCCAGTCCTGCGTGCGCCTGGTCCGGGGCAAGACCATGGTGCTGCCCTGGGTGTTCTTCCTGCTCGCCGCGGCCCTGACGGCACTCGGCACCTTCTCGCCGGCCGCCGTCGCGCTGCTCGCACCCGCGGCCATCGGCTTCGCCTACGAGTCCCGCATCCACCCCGTGGTGATGGGCGCGTTCATCATCAACGGCGCCCACGCCGGCGGTTTCTCCCCGCTGTCCGTGGCGGGCGTGCTGGTGCACAACATCGCCGAAGAGAACGGCTTCCCCATCTCGCAGGGAGCGCTCTTCGCCGCCAGCTTCGCCATCAACCTGATCCTGTCTGTGCTCACCATCGTCGCCTTTGCCCTGCTGGGCCGGCTGCGCGAGGGTTCTGCCGGGCAGCACGCCGACCTGGACACCTCGGCGCCGATCCGGCCCCGCGGCCAGCAGATCCTGACGCTCGTGCTGATCGCCGTCATGCTCGTCTGCACGCTGGGGTTCCACATGCCCATCGGCTTCGTGGCGCTCTCCGCCGGGCTGGTGCTGGCGCTGATCAACATCAAGGAACACCAGACCTTCATCGGCGGGATTTCCTGGTCCACGGTCCTGCTGGTGGCCGGCATGATCACCTACGTCTCGCTGCTGCAGCACGTCGGTGTCATCGACACGCTCGCCGAGATGGCGCTGGCCCTGGGCGCCCCACTGCTGATCGCCCTGGTGCTCTGCTTCGTCATCGGCATCGGGTCCGCCTTTGCGTCCTCCACCGCGCTGCTGACCGCTTTCATCCCGATGGCCGGTCCGCTGCTGGCCACCAGTTCGCTCAGCGCCTCGGGCACGGTCGCGGCGCTGGCCGTCGCCGCCACCGTCGTCGACGTCTCGCCCTTCTCCACCGACGGCGCCCTCGTGGTGGCCAACGCCCGCGAAGACGACCGCCAGCGCGTCTACCGCCAACTGATGATCTACGCCGGCGCCGTCGTACTGGCCGGCCCGGTCCTCGCCTGGGCCCTGCTGGTGCCTACGGGCATCATGTAGGCCGGGCCGGGGAGCCCTACTTTTCGGCCAGGTCGTCCGCCACGCGGCGCAGGTCCTGGACCCAGCCGGTTGACCGGTTGGTGCCACTCACACCGGCCTCAAAGTTCGCCAGCGCCTCCGCCATGAGTTCCAACGCTTCGGACACGTTCGTTTTGACAGCGGTATAGCCTTCGTCCGATCGGGGGTCCGACGAAGCGGAGAGCAGCAGCTCCGCGCCGGATTTGATGACCAGTGAGGCTTCGTATTCGTTCACGCTGATACCCCGCATCTTCGGAATGTTCGACGGTTTGGACAGGTGCTCCGCCAGCCCAACCATACCCCCGGGGCACGAATGGGCGAACCGAAAAACGAGTAGCCACCACTCGTGTATCCGCCATGCCTGCCGCGTACCGTCGGAAAAGGGTTGAGCCAGCAGCCCGTGAGTGGGTCGTGGGCTGTCAGGGAGCACATGTGGCATTGGAGCTGAGGAAACACAGGGCGCACCATCCCGCGGCGCCCGGCGACGGCGGCGGCGACGCCGCGAGGCCCCGCTGGCAGGCGGTGCCGTACCGGAAGAGGCATACTACGCCGGCCGGAGTCCTGCTGGATCTGCGGGCAGAAAGCTCCGCCGCATCCCTGGACCTGCTCCTCGCGGCGGCGTCATCAACCCTGCAGGAGATGGTGGCCTCCCCGTTCGACTGCGCCATGACCCTGCCGCGGCGACGTGGAACCCAGCAGGCGGTGGGATCCAACGCGAGCGCGCTGGGGCTGGCCTGGGAGGAGCAGGAATACGGGGACGGTCCCGTGTCCCGGGCTCTTGCCGGAAGGGTGGCAATCATCGCCAACGGCTACCTCCCGCATCCCGACTGGCCTGACTACTGGCGCGTCCTGGAAAACGCCGGCTACCGCTCATTGCTCTCCGTACCGGTGCCGCTGGGGTCCGGACGATTCGCCGCGCTCACCCTGCTCTCCGCCCGGGACAACGTGTTCACGGCGGCAGTCACCGCCGCCGCCACGGCGTTCGGGAAGAGGGCAGGCAACAGCTATGCGGTCGCCGAGGAGTTCCGGGCCGCCCGCTCATCCGCCGCCCAGTTGACGTCGGCACTTGAAAGCCGCCCCATCATCGACGCGGCCTGCGGCGTGATCATGGCGCAGAACAAGTGCTCCTACGAGGCCGCCTTCGAGATCCTGGCCAAGGCCTCAAGCCACAGGAACATCAAGGTCCGGCTGGTGGCGGAAGGCATCCTGCAGAACGTTTCCGGCACGCATAAGCGTTCATGACGCGCATGCTCCCTGCCGCGACCGGAATTCAAGCCGCGGCAGGGCATATGCGCAGCGGAAAAGGCCCCGGCAGTGCAGCTCAGCTCAAGAAACGCACAATAAATCCCGGAGCTGGAGATAACCCCTTCCCATCTGGCGTGCGGCTTTCTAGGGTGGCCATCACAAGCCCCTTCAGGAGGACCTGAGGGGCAGTGCATGCCGCAACCAGTACGCCAAGAGGAACAGCTGATGGACCGGGTAAGCCCAAGTATGCAGCCCGCAAGGAAGCAGCCAGCAGCGCGCGCCACGGACAGGCCAGCCGCGCCCTATCAAGCCCCAAACCGTAAGGCGATCAGCCGCGAACACCAGTTGCGGCAGCTCATCAACGACCTCGCGGACCTTGCAGCCAAACACCGCCCGCCACACCAGCAGAAGCCGGCCAGCGCGTAAGCGGGACATGCCTGCGCAAAAGGACCCGGAGCATGCTGGTCCCGGGCAGTTCGCGCCTTGGGGGCTAGGATGCCAGCATGGGACTGATCATCACACTGCTTATCATCTGGCTCGTTCTGTCCATCCTGGGCCTCATCATTGAGGGCCTGCTGTGGCTGGCCTTCATCGGCCTGGTGCTGTTCGCCGCCACCGTCGTTTGGGGCTGGGTGAAGCGCAGGGCCCGCACGTAAGGCCCGGTCCTGGCCGGCTGCGAAAACTGCAGCGGCCAGGGCTTCGGGCCTTTGTTATGGGCGCATCTGCCTTCCACCGGGTCAACCGCCGCGAAAACTCCAATGGGCGGCTACAGGGTGCTCAAGAATGCTCCGGTTTTACACGTCCCGGCGTTCGGCGCTGCCCCGGCCCAGCAGAAGCCCGGCCGCGAGCATGACCAGGCCCAGTACCGCATGCAGCCAGTTGTCCGCGGTGTTCACGGGGATGAAGTTGGCCGTGGACGCCTGGTCGATCAGAAGCCCGTAGAGCCAGAGCACCAGATAGACGGCGCCGCCACCGATCAGGAAATACCTGGACTGCGTTGCAGTCCTGCCCATGATCAGGCCGGCTGCACCGAACAGGAGGTGGACGATGTTGTGCAGGATCGACACCTGGAAGACGCCCAGGAGCATGGCCCCGGATTCATGGCCCGCGAAGGTCATTTCCGAGTAGCTCGTTGTGATCCCGGGGATGAACCCGAGGATACCAACGAGGGCAAAAACGGCCCCCGCCGTGAGGGCGGTGATCTCGATAGCCGTGCGATGGTGATGGGCACCTATGCCCGGATGTGCTGATGACGCAGACATGCTTAGCTCCCTCGAAATATTGCGTTTGAATTGGGCTTCAGGTCAGAAGCGGCCCCGCCGTTGCATCTGCGGCATAAGGGTGTAGTTCAAGCTTCAACCCGTAGAGATCCGGATCTCAGAGGCTTTAGTCCCCCTCTTTCTGCTGCAACCACCGGAGGGGTCTTTTGTCCCTGTCGCCCCTGCCGGACACGGTATGTACTTGTCAGACACCGCGCGGTTCCTTCAGCCGCAACACCCCCGAGGGCCGCGTCCCGTACCCCGGTGCAAGGAGCAGGCATGAGGGAACAGCATCCGCCAACGCTGAGGTTCCTCGGCGCAACCGATACCGTCACGGGTTCCCGCTACCTGATCCATTCCCAGAACAGCCGGATCCTGGTGGACTGCGGGCTTTTCCAGGGCTACAAACGGCTCCGCGACCGCAACCGCATGCCGCTCCAGCTCAATCCCGGGAGCCTCGATGCAGTGGTCCTCACGCATGCCCACCTGGACCACACCGGTTACATCCCGGCCCTGGTGCGGGACGGCTTCCACGGCCCGGACTACGCGACGGCCGGGACAACGGAACTGTGCAAACTGCTGCTTCCGGACAGCGGATACCTCCAGGAGGAGGAAGCCCGTTATGCAGACCACCGGGCATCCTCGATGCACCATCCCGCTGTGCCCCTCTACACCGCCGAAGACGCCGTCCGGTCGCTCAACAGCTTCAAAGCGCAGGACTTCGATGCACCGTTCAAGATTGCCGGTGGCATCGAAGTGACTTTCGTTCCGGCCGGCCACATCCTTGGCGCCGCCAGGTGCGCCTGCGGCTGGGAAGCCGGACCATCCACTTCACCGGAGACCTCGGCCGCGCGCGTGACCCCCTCATGTATCCGCCCCGTGGTTTGGAACCGGCCAACGTCCTGGTAACCGAGTCCACTTACGGCAACCGGGTCCACCCGGCGGGAAACCCGGAAGCCGAGCTGGGTGAGATCATCACCCGGGTCGCCAAGCGGCAGGGCGTCATCATGATCGCAGCGTTTGCAGTGGGGCGGGCCGAGACGGTCCTGCTGCACCTGTCCCGCCTGCTGGCCAAAGGCGCCATCCCCTCCATCCCCGTGTACCTGAACAGCCCGATGGCCATCGACGCGTCCGACATGTACCAGCGCCACAGGGAGGAACACCGGCTCAAGCAGCATGAGTTCGAGGCCATGTACAAAGTAGCCAAGCCCGTCCGCAGCCCCGACGACTCCAAGCTCCTCAATCTCCGCGGCGGGCCCATGATCATCATCTCCGCCAGCGGGATGCTGACCGGAGGACGGATCCTGCACCACCTCGCCGCCTACGGACCCGACCGCCGCAACGCCATCATTCTCAGCGGATACCAGGCCGGCGGAACCAGGGGCGCGTCCCTGGCCGCCGGGGAAAGGCACGTCCGCGTCTACGGCCAGGAGGTCAGGATCGAGGCAGAGGTCATCCAGATGGAAGGGCTCTCAGCCCACGCGGATTCCAACGAGCTGGTCCAATGGATGAAGTCCGCCCCCGAGGCCCCGGCCATGACTTACGTGACCCACGGGGAGCCGGACGCCTCCGATGCCCTCCGGCTGCGCCTCAAGCACGAACTCGGATGGCGTGCGCGCGTCCCGGAGCATCAGGAGACCATTTCCCTGGACAATCCGCGCTGACGGAGGAACCCCCCACGGCCCACCGTCCCAGGCCCCGGCCGGCCCCCCAATCCGCACCGGCCGGGGCCTGGTGCCATACTGGTCGGCGGGTGTCAGGGCCGCCGCTGGTCGAAGCAGAACCCGCACACGCAGCGGTAGGTGAGCAGTCCGCCGTCGTCCGTCCCGTCCGGTACACCGGCGGAACCCGGGTGGCCCACTATCTGCATCTCCTCCCCGCAGTGCATGTGCGTGGCAAGCATCCGCCGCACCTGCGGGTCTTCCGGATGCCTTGCCTGGCCCGCCGTTTTTAGCTGTGCCATGACCGCTTCCTTTCAGCCCAGCGAAGCGAGGAGGTCGGCGCAGGCCTGCTCGCAGCGCCGGCACGCTTCGGCGCATACCTCGCAGTGCTTGTGCTTGGCGGCATGCTGTCCGCACTCCTCCGCACAGGCCTTGCAGGCAGTCCGGCAAGCCGCCAGCACAGCCCGGGTGATCTCGGGGGCGGTGCCGGTCTGCCGGCTCAGGATCTTTCCCGTGGCCACGCAGATATCCACGCAGTCAAGGTTGGTGCGGATGCACTTGGTCAGCTCGGCCACCATCTCCTCGCTGAGGCAGGCGTCCGCGCACGCAGTGCACGTCTGGGCGCACTCAAAGCACGCCTGGATACATTCGGTAAGTTTGGCTTTATCGACGTTTCCCGCACCTTGGGGGTGGACGTCCAGCATCGATTGAACATGAGTCATTGGTCTGTCTTTCCAGGTGTAGCCGGTAGTGATTTCGGTGCAACAGCGGCAGTGTTTATGTCCGACTGACCGAAAGCTGGATGACCGTAAGCGCCGGCAGATCCGGCTCGGACGGCACAGGGGAAAGAACCTCGCCGCCTTCTTCCCGCAGGAGCAGGGAGGGCCCATCCACAGCGCCCGTCCTCAACGGCGCCGGCTCGCCGCGCGGGGCCTGCCGGCGTTCACAGCAGTCCCGCTCCATGGACTCGGGGTCCAGCAGCGCGCTGGCATAGTGCGTCACGGGTACAACCGGAGAGTCCGACGACGGCGGGGCACCAGGGCCGGGAAAGGTTGCCTGCAGCGGCGGTACCTCAGTGGGCGGCGCGCCGGAATCAGCAGGCTGGGCGGGTCCCGCCAGCAAAGTGGCGGGCGCAGTCAGGAAAGGTCCATGCCCCACAAGGGCGTAGCGGGTGCCGTGCGTGTAGGAGGCCGCCCCCGCCACAAGGAGGACCAGGAGGATGCATACGAAAAGGCTCCGCGCCGATACAAGGCAGCGAAGGATCCCCTCCGGAGTGCAGTTGAGCGTGGCCATCGACCACTTCCTGGTGGACACCTTAAACAGCCTAGCTTCGTATCCGCGTGGGACAGGTCACACCTGCATTACTTTTCCACCCCGGCCCGGCCAGCGGCAGTTTGACACCCGGCTTGCTCCGGCCGGTAGCGCTGTCTGGCCCCTGCCGGGAGCCCGGGCCGTTACAGGGGCATCAAGAATGCAGCAGGGCCATCACGAGTGCGTAACTTCGCTTTGTCAGGACCTGTCCGGTGCCTAGCCTGAATAGTGAAGGCCTGCGTGGTAGGGCAGGCCCAAGAAGGCGAAGTGCAATGCCATTGTCCGATGAAGAGCGCCGGCGGCTCGAAGAGCTGGAAAACCTTCTCAGCGCCCAGGATCCCTCCCTGGCCCGGAACCTGCAGGAAGGGAAGCAGGACAACCAGGTCCCCCGCCGGATGGTCTTTGCCACCCTGGCCTTCTTAGCGGGCCTGGTGCTTGTCCTCATGGGGGTGGCAACGCAGGTTCTCGTCATCGGCGCCGCCGGCTTCCTGCTCGAATGCGCAGCAGCATACTGGTTCCTGGAAGCGCAGGCCGCCCAGCCCCGGAGCCCGATGTTCCCGTCCCGCTTCTTCAAGCCGAAGCACTGACTGACCAAACAAACGGTCTTTGACTTAGTACCCGGCCAGGTCCCGCTCCCGGATCAGGCGGCCGGCTGCCGCGGCCAGGGCGATCGCGATGGCGGCCATCAGCACGGCGCCGGCGGGATCGAACGCCTCGGCAGGCATCGCGGACGAATGGCGGAACGGGCTCAGGTCCTGCATCCACACCGGCAGCCCCAGCAGTTCCCCGAACTGCCCCAGCACCAGTCCCACGGCCAGGAATCCCCAGCCGACGGCGCTGCTCCACCGGGACGCGAGCGCGAACACCAGCACCGTCACCGCCGGAAAAACCAGCGCCGCAGGAACATGGGCCAGCGCCGCCGCAAAGACGGTACCCGCGCCGCTGCCCCCGGCCTGGGAGACGGTGAGCACCGCTGCAGCCGCGGCTCCCGCGGCC
>NZ_AOFD01000064.1 GCF_000332815.1 Arthrobacter nitrophenolicus | reverse complement strand
AGCCTCATTTCATCGTCGAATGGCTCATGTTTTCGTATTGTGAGAAAACATTCTTGCAGTACGAGATTAGCGGTGCGGTGAAGGAGATATCAACATCGCTCCGCGCGCCGGGCGGGGACAAGGTCCCTGCGGACCGATTGTGACTGGCGGCCCCGCCCGCACACCTTGACCGAAGGTGATCCAAGTCATACCCTTGATTTCACCATTCAATATCTTGATTCCGCAGGGTGGAATAACAGAAACGGCTTCCAAAGCCGGCCTCACCACCGCGGATCCTCCCAGAATTGAGATTCTTATGCAGACCCCTCCACCGGCGGGCGTTGACGCGGCTTCGGACCTGACAACGCCGTCAGTTGCCTCCACCCACCCCTCCGTCAGCGTTGAAGCCCTCTGCGAATCGGCCAGTGCAGCGTCCGGGCAGGCCATCAGCCCAACGCTCTACAACATCGATCTCGCCCCTACCAAGCGCGCCGGGCGCAGCTGGTCCGGCTACAGCATCTTCACGCTCTGGGCCAACGATGTGCACAGCCTCGGCAACTACGCCTTTGCCATTGGCCTGTTCGCGCTGGGCCTCGGCGGCTGGCAGATCCTGCTGGCGCTGGGCATCGGGGCGGCCCTGTTGTTCGGCCTCCTTAACCTCTCCGGCTTCATGGGGGTCAAGACAGGCGTTCCGTTCCCCGTCATGAGCCGCATCAGCTTCGGGATCAGGGGCGCGCAGATCGCCGCCCTCCTGCGCGGCGCGGTCGCCGTGGCCTGGTTCGGCATCCAGACCTACCTGGCCTCCGTGGTCTTCCGTGTCATGCTCGTGGCCATGTTCCCCGCCCTGGCGGAACTGGATAAGGATTCGGTCCTGGGCCTTTCAACGCTGGGCTGGATGGCGTTCCTGGTCCTGTGGGTGGTCCAGCTGGTGATCGTCAGCTTCGGGATGGAGATGATCCGCAAGTACGAGGCCTTCGCCGGTCCCGTCATCCTGGCCACCATGGCGGCCATCGCCATCTGGATCTTTGTTGAGGCGGGCGGCGCCATCGCCTGGTCCTCGAACAACGCCCTCGAGGGGCCCGAGATGTGGCTCACCATCTTCGCGGGCGGCTCGCTCTGGGTATCCATCTACGGCACGTTCGTCCTGAACTTCTGCGACTTCACCCGCTCGGCCGTCTCCAAGAAGGCCGTGGTGCGCGGCAACTTCTGGGGCATCCCCATCAACATGCTGGTGTTCGGCGCCATCGTCGTCGTCATGGCCGGCGGGCAGTTCAAGATCAACGGCACCATCATCGAGAGCCCGTCCGACATTGTCCAGACCATCCCCAATACCCTGTTCCTGGTGCTGGCCTGCCTGGCACTGCTGATCCTCACCATCGCGGTGAACCTGATGGCCAATTTCGTGGCGCCCGTCTACGCCCTGACCAACCTGTTTCCCAAGCACCTGAACTTCCGCAAAGCAGCTATCGTCAGCGCCGTGATCGGCCTGGTCATCCTGCCGTGGAACCTCTACAACAACCCGCTGGTCATCGTGTACTTCCTGGGTGGCCTCGGTGCCCTGCTCGGCCCGCTGTTCGGCGTCGTGATGGCGGACTACTGGCTGATCCGCCGCGGCAAAGTCAACGTTCCCGAGCTGTACACGGCCTCGCCGGAGGGGGCCTACTTCTACCGGAACGGCGTCAATCCCCGCGCGATCACCGCCATGGTGCCCGCGGCCGCCGTCGCCCTCCTCATCGCCTTCGTGCCGGCGCTGGCCTCAGCTGCACCCTTCGCCTGGTTCTTCGCCGCAGGGATTGCGGCAGCGGTGTACTTCTTCATCGCCGACCGCTCCCAGCCGCTCGAAGACCGCGACGGCGAGGCCATCGCCGTCGCCAGCACCCACTAAGGAATCCCATGCGCATCCTCGTAGCCAACGTGAACACCACCGCCTCGATGACCGAGTCCATCGCCGCTTCGGCCCGCAGCGTTGCGGCCCCCGGCACCGAGATCGTGGGAATCACTCCGCGGTTTGGCGCCGATTCCTGCGAAGGCAACTTCGAAAGCTACCTTGCAGCCATCGCCGTCATGGACGCCATCACCTCCTACCCGGAACCGTACGACGCCGTCATCCAGGCAGGCTACGGGGAGCACGGGCGGGAAGGACTGCAGGAACTGCTGGACGTCCCGGTGGTGGACATCACCGAAGCCGCCGCCAGCACCGCCATGTTCCTGGGGCACAAGTACTCCGTGGTCACCACGCTGGACCGCACCGTTCCCCTGATCGAGGACCGGCTCAAGCTCGCCGGCCTGGACGCCCGGTGCGCGTCAGTGCGGGCCAGCGGCATGGCGGTGCTGGAACTCGAGGAGGAGCCGGAACGGGCGGTGGAAGCCATCATCAACGAGGCCCTCCTGGCGGTCACGCAGGACAAGGCGGAGGTGATCGTGCTCGGCTGCGGCGGGATGGCCGGCCTGGACGAGCAGATCCGGCAGCGCGCTGGTGTTCCCGTGGTGGACGGTGTTGCCTCAGCAGTCACCATCGCCGAATCCCTGGTCCGGATGGGACTTTCCACCTCCAAAGTCCGGACCTACGCTGCGCCGCGGCCCAAGACCGTCATAGGCTGGCCGGTGAACAGCACCGCCGTCCCGGCGTCCCTCTAGCAACATCCCAGGAGAACAGCGTGAACACTGCACGTCCCGCCGGCCGCGTCGCCGTCGTTACGGGTGCCGGATCCGGCATCGGCCGTGAGGTGGCCCGGCAGATGCTGGCGGACGGCTACCGGGTGGCCCTCGCCGGCCGGCGGGAAGCGCAGCTGAAGGAAACGGCGGACGGCAGCCCGGACGCGCTGGTGGTGCCGTGCGACGTCACCCGGCCCGACGACGTCGAGCGCCTTTTCGAGGCCGCGCGGCAGCAATGGGGCCGGGTGGACGTGCTGTTCAACAACGCCGGCGTGTTCGGTCCGGCGGCCAGCGTGGATGAGATCAGCGTGGACGACTGGAACGCCACGGTGGCCGTGAACCTTACCGGGTCCATGCTGTGCGCGGCCGCCGCCGTCAGGACCATGAAGGCCCAGGAGCCGCAGGGCGGGCGGATCATCAACAACGGCTCCATCTCCGCGCATTCGCCCCGGCCCCGCACCGTGGCGTACACCGTGACGAAGCATGCGATGACGGGCCTGACCAAGAGCATTGAACTGGACGGGCGCGGTTTCGGCATCACCTGCGGCCAGATCGATATCGGCAACACGGCCACGGAGATCATGGACACCATCGGTGTCGGTTCGGGGGCCCTCCAGGCGGACGGCAGCCGCCGGGTGGAACCGACGTTTCCGGTGGCCGACGCTGCCCGGGCCGTACTGATGATGGCCAACATGCCGGCAACGGCCAGCGTGGGTTCAGTGGTGGTCACCGCCGCGGGCATGCCCTTCATCGGCCGCGGCTGACCGACCTTCCTAGAGCGGCAACAGCGCCGAGAGGTCCGCGCGGAGGCCGGATGCCGCCACCTTGCCTGCAGCGACGGCCTCCGCCCAGCCCAACTGTCCCGTGGCCATCGCCAGCCAGGTGGCGGCGTCGCACTCAATGACGTTGGGCGGGGTGCCGCGCGTGTGCCGCGGCCCTTCCACGCACTGCGTAACACCAAACGGGGGCACGCGGACCTCCACCGAGTTCCCGGGGGCCCGCGCCGTCAACTCCTCCAACGAGTACCTGACGGCCGTGGCGAGGACGGACCGCGGCAGGGCAGTGCCCGACGGCGCCTGGCCGGCTTCCAGCCAGGCCTTCAATGCTGCCTTGCCTTCCTGGGCATCAATACGACGACGGGCTACGGCCATGCTTCAGGTCTTCCTTCCGGCGGGTTGGGTCAGTCCAGCAGCGCTGATACGGCGGGTCCGAGCCGGATCTTGCCCACCGGCCGTCCGCCGCCGAGCACCGGGTCCACCACCCGCTCCAGGACACTGGCCACGCCCGGAATGTCGACGGCACCGGCCGCGGCAAGGAGCGTCAGGGCCACCAGCGAGGTGGCCCTGACGTTTCCGTCCAGGATCTTGACCGCCACGGACACGCCCTGCGCGGTGGCCATGGCCAGGACCCCTTCGGCCCCGATCTTGGCAATAATGCCCAGCTCGTCCATCACCAGCGTGTTGGCCTCGCCCACGCCCTGGACCGCCCACGGGTAATCCAGCATGGAGGTTGCAATGGTGGCGGCGCGGGCGCTGTATCCCTGGTCGCCCGGAGCCTTGGCCAGCTGCGAGTAGCCCCGGGCCACGCCCGTCAGGGATACCGCCGCCACCGGGGCGCCGCAGCCGTCGATGCCCAGGTGGGCGATCTTTTCGCCTGTGTATTCCTCAATCACAGTGCGGACCCGCTGCTGCAGCGGATGGTTGGGCTCGAGGTAGCTGTGGGTGTCCCAGCCGTTTTCCGTGCAGGCCCAGAGGAACGCGGCGTGCTTGCCCGAACAGTTGTACGCCAGCCGCGACTTGCCCTTTTCCGAGCGCACCAGCCAGTTCCGGGCGGTCTCGTCCTGCGGCCACGCCTCCGGGCACTGGAGCTGGTCCTCGCGGACACCCGCGGCCTTCAGCATTCCGGCCACCACGTCCATGTGGTCCAAAGAACCGGTGTGGCTGCCGCAGGCGATCGCCACCTGGGCTCCGCGCAGCGGGACGCCGGACTGCATGGCCGCCAGGGCCTGGAACGGCTTCAGGGCGGACCTGGCGTAGATGGGCGTGTTGATGTCGCCAAGCTCGGTGACCACCGATCCGTCGGCGGACAGGAGGACGGCTGAGCCGATGTGCCGGGACTCCACGAAGCCGCTGCGTTCGATCACGGCCAGTTCGACGGCGGAGTCCACGGTGAAGGTGGCGTGCGGATTGTGCGGCATGGTGCCAGTCTAGGGGCCGCCCGCACGAATATGGCGGAAGGGGCTACTCCACGGTGACCATCACGGACTGCCAGCCGGATGCCCCGTCGGGCACGGGATCGGCCCGCTGGTCCGTCTGCACCTCGCCGGTGCCGTCCGTGGCCCGGACCTTGATGTAGTGGGCGCCCGGCGCGGCATCCCACTCGTAGGACCACTGGCGCCAGGTCACCAGTGACGCCTCGGTGGACAGCTCCACCTCCACCCAGTCCGCATTGTCGATCTGGATCTCCACCTTGGTGATGCCCCGGGTCTGTGCCCAGGCCGTGCCGCCCACCGCGACCTTTCCGGCCGGAACCTTGGCGAACGACTTGGGCACGTCCACCCGCGCCATTGTCTTGATGGGGCCGCGCTCGGACCAGCCGCGCTCGGTCCAGTACGCCTTGCTGTCAGCGAAGCGGGTCACTTCCAGGTCAACCACCCATTTGGTGGCGGACACGAAGCCGTACAGGCCCGGGACCACCATCCGCACGGGATAGCCGTGCTCCAGCGGCAGCGGCTCGCCGTTCATTCCGATGGCCAGCATGGCGTCACGGTCGTCCTGCAGGACCTCCAGCGGCGTGGAGGCGCTGAAGCCGTCGATGGAGGTGGAAAGCACCATGTCGGCCCCGTCCTTGGGCCGGGCCCGGCGCAGCACCTCCCGGATGGGCAGGCCCAGCCACTTCGCATTGCCCGCCAGGTTGCCGCCCACCGGATTGGACACGCAGGTGAGGGTCACATGGGACTCGATCAGGTCGGCGTCGAGCAGATCCTGGAAGGTGAGGCGGACTTCCTCCTCCACCAGCCCGTGGACCCGGAGCTCCCAGTCCTCGGCGTTGATCTCCGGCACGCTGAGGGCGGTGTCGATGCGGTAGAACTCGTTGTTGGGGGTTATCCAGGGCGGTACGCCGGCCGCGGCTGACTGTACGCCGGCGGGAACGGCGGGTGCGGCTTTGGCCGGGGCCGGCAGCTGGAGGGCTTCCCGGGCCTTGGCGATGTTGCTGCGGGCGGCACCGAGAAGGCGCCCTCCCGTTGCGGCGATGCCGGCGGCCGCGGCGGTGATGCCCGCCGCCGCGAAGAACCGGCGGCGGCTGGTTGCCGGGTTGCCTGGGGCAGCATCGGCGGGTGCCTCCGGCCACTGTTTCATGCCATGCAGCGGGGCCAGCAGCCGCCGCAGCACCACCAGGCCAGCGAGCGTTCCGAGCACGCTGGGCACCGCATCGATTGGTTCGACGCCGGCGCGGGTCACCACGCTTGCCACGATCACCGCGCCCATGAACAGGACGCCCAGGACGCCCAGGGCCCACCGCCGATAGGCCACCACGCCCAGGACGCAGGCGAGCAAAGCGATGGTCAGCCCCATGCCCACGAACAGGGCGGCCTTGTCGTTGGTGCCGAACGTGGCAATGGCGAAATCCTTGAGCCAGGGCGGCGTGAAGTCGATGAATGTTGAGCCCAGGGCGAGCAGCGGTGCTGCCCGGGCGGTGAAGAATGCCCCGACCAGCTCCGCCACGGCAAGGACGACGGCGGCCGCCACCACCCCTGCCAGCGCGGACAGTGCGGGTGGGCCTTTGAGCCAGTTCCGAAGCTTCGTCATGGCAGTTGTTCGGAGCGGCGCAGGCGGCGGACTTGTCGCGGCGTCCGGAACCGGTCACAGCTTAGGAGCGGGCAGGGTCCACAAAGTACCCTTGGTGACTGTGAAGGTACTCGTCATCGGCCCCGGAGGCCGCGAACACGCCATTGTCCGCTCCCTGCTCGCAGACCCCAACGTGTCCGAGGTCCACGCAGCCCCCGGCAACGCAGGCATCAGCAAGCTGGTCCCCACGTACAACATCAACGGCAACGATCCCGACGCCGTGGCCGCGCTCGCAACCAAGCTCGCCGTTGACCTGGTGGTGGTTGGCCCCGAAGCCCCGCTCGCCGCGGGCGTCTCGGATGCCGTGCGCGACGCCGGGATCCCCGTGTTCGGGCCCAGCAAGGCAGCCGCGCAGCTGGAGGCCTCGAAGGCATTCGCCAAAGAGGTCATGGCCGAAGCCGGCGTTCCAACAGCCATGGCCATGGTGGCCTCCAACGCTGAGGAAGCGGCCTCGGCGCTCGATACGTTCGGGGCCCGTACGTGGTCAAGGACGACGGGCTTGCGGCCGGCAAGGGCGTGGTGGTCACCAGGAACCGAGACGAGGCCCTCGCCCACGCGCAGTCCTGCTTCGACGCCGGCGGGTCGGTGGTTATCGAGGAGTTCCTTGACGGGCCCGAAGTCTCCCTTTTCGTGCTCTGCGACGGCCACAACACCGTGGCGCTGTCCCCGGCCCAGGACTTCAAGCGGATTTTCGACAACGACGAAGGCCCCAACACCGGCGGCATGGGAGCGTACACGCCCCTGGAATGGGCCCCCGAAGGCCTGGTGGAGGAAGTCCTCGAGCGGGTTGCCCAGCCCACGGTCAACGAGATGGCCCGCCGCGGTACCCCCTTCGTGGGCGTCCTGTTCGTGGGACTCGCCCTGACGTCACGCGGCACCCGCGTCATCGAGTTCAACGTCCGGTTCGGCGATCCGGAAACCCAGGCCGTCCTAGCCCGCCTGAAGACGCCGCTCGGTTCCCTGCTCCTGGCAGCCGCCAAGGGCGAACTGGACAAGGCGGAGGAGCTGCGCTGGGCGAAGGAAACCGCCGTCGCCGTCGTCGTGGCCTCGGAAAACTACCCGGACACGCCGCGCACCGGCGACCGCATCCGCGGGCTCAAGAAGGCGGAGGAGCTGGAGGGCGTGCACGTCATCCACGCCGGAACCGCGCTTGACGACCAGGGCAAGGTCATCTCTGCCGGCGGCCGGGTACTCGCCGTCGTCGCACTGGGCAGCGACCTGGTGGAGGCCCGCGAACGGGCGTACGACGGCGTGGAGCTGGTGCAGCT
Source organism: Arthrobacter nitrophenolicus (assembly GCF_000332815.1). Classification (GTDB taxonomy): domain Bacteria; phylum Actinomycetota; class Actinomycetes; order Actinomycetales; family Micrococcaceae; genus Arthrobacter; species Arthrobacter nitrophenolicus. The sequence goes on along the minus strand of NZ_AOFD01000064.1, from coordinate 15,338 downwards.
TGAAGGCTCGCAGTACCGCACTGACATTGCAGGGAAAGCAGCCCGCGGGGATATTACCGTCCCCTACGGCGCCACCGGTTCCCTGCCCGTGACGAAAGCGAAGGCCTGACATGACGGACACCCCCGCACCCCGCGGCTTCAACGCCGGCACCCTGGACCTGCCGGGCTGGAAACACGTCTACTCCGGCAAGGTCAGGGACCTCTACGAGCCCGCTGACGAATCCATCATCCAGCAGGTGGGCCAGGAGTGCGTGCTGGTGGTTGCCAGCGACCGGATCAGCGCCTACGACCACGTGCTGTCCAGCGAGATTCCGGACAAGGGCCGCATCCTCACCCAGCTGAGCCTGTGGTGGTTCGACCAGCTGGGCGTGGAGCACCACGTGCTGGCCTCGACCGTTGAGGGCGGCGTGCCGGCGGAGGTCGAGGGCCGCGCCATGATCTGCAAGAAGCTGGACATGTTCCCGGTGGAATGCATCGCGCGCGGCTACCTCACCGGGTCCGGGCTGCAGGAATACCGGGCCGCCGGCACTGTCTGCGGCATTCCGCTGCCCGAAGGGCTGGTGGACGGGTCCAGGCTGAAGCATGCCATCTTCACACCCTCGGCCAAGGCCGAAGTCGGCGAGCATGACGAGAACATCACTTATGACGAGGTGGTGGCCCTGGTGGGTGACGACATCGCGGGCAGGCTCAGCGAGCTGACCCTGAAGATCTACACGACGGCGGAACGGATCGCCCGCGAACGGGGCATCATCCTCGCCGATACCAAGGTGGAGTTCGGGTACGACGCCGTCTCGGGTTCAATCACGTTGGGCGACGAGGTGCTGACGCCGGATTCCTCACGGTTCTGGGATGCCGCCACCTACAAGCCCGGACAGGCGCAGCCGTCCTACGACAAGCAGTACGTCCGGGACTGGCTGACCTCTGCCGAATCCGGATGGGACAAGTCCTCCGACACCCCTCCGCCGGCGCTTCCCGCTGAGGTGGTTGAACGCACCCGCAGCCGCTACGTTGAGGCGTACGAGAAGATCACCGGCAAGACCTTCGCCTGACGCAGCCCCTGCTGCTCCGGCAGACTACGCGGCTAACCGGCCTGCTTTGCAGGTTTGGGGGTTGACCCGGCGCGCTTTTGGGCCAGCCGGATTTCCAGGATCGCGTCCAGCGCCTGCTGGACGCGGTCCCCGGCGCCCGCGGCACTGAAGGCCTTTTGCGCCTCTTCGAGGTGCACCAGGGCTTCGTCGGGCTCGCCGGCAGCTTGAGGGACTTGCCGAGCAGAAGCGACACCTCGCCGGCGGTGTGCTTGGCCAGGGCAGCGCGTTCGGCATGGATCTCGCGGAGTTTTTCGACGGCGGCAACGATGTCCCCGGTAAGGTACAGCCACCGGGCACGGATGAAGGCGACCTCCAGTGCATCGCTCTTGGTCCCGCTGACGATCGAGAAGGCGAGTTCCGCGCGTTCGATGGAAGACAGCGTCTCCGGCTCGACGATGCCGGCCTGCAGCCTGACGGCGGCGGATGCCTTGTTGAAGCGGGCCCACATCTCGATGTCGTTGGCGGGGGACAGCAGTTTTGCCGCCCGCTCATGGTGCCGGACGCCTTCCACATAGTCGTGGCGCATGAAGGCCACGTTGCCGATGACCCACGCCACTTCGCCGGCAAGCTGCGTCATGGCCTCTTCATCCACCTGCTCGTGAAGCTTCTGGCAGTACTTCCATGCCTCTTCAAGCCTGCCGCTTTCCGCCAGCGCCCCGATCAGGACCCGGAGGCGCCGGTGATAATGGTGGAGTTCTTCGGCAGCTGCTCGGACAGCTTGACCGCCTCCATTGCTTCCTCGACGGCGGCCGGCAACTGCCCGCGCCGCTGCAGGACTGCCGCGAGCATCTGGTGGGCGCGGACGCCCAGGCCCACCGATTCCCGTGCCATGGGGTGCTCGATGAGCCTTTCCACGATCCGCTGGCACTCGGCGAGGTCGTCATGCCTCATCAGGCACTCGGCCTGCATGTACGTCATGTTCCACCAGGCGCTCGTGTTCCGTCCTTCGAGCGCGAGCTGCGCGGCGGTGGCCGCGTGACTGGCCGCCAGCGGATAGTCCCGGAGGTCCCACGCCTGCCTGGCGTACAAGCCCGCCAGGACGTATTCGGCGTCGCTGGCGGAGATCGGCTGGCTCCAGGCCTCCAGCGCCTTGGGGGCCAGCTCCAGCCGGCGGGCAAGCTCCTCGATGACCTCGGCCGTGGGCTCCCGCCGGCCGGTTTCGAGCAGTGAAATGTAGCTGGGGGAGTAGAGGTCCTTACCCAGCTCGGCTTGCGTGAGGCCACGCTCCAAGCGTTCCGCCCGGAGCTTCTCCCCGAATCCGTTGCCCACGGGACTTCCTCCTTGTTCCGGACAGCTCACAAATAGCGCTTGACAGCGCCTGTGGAAAACATTTTACAATGTATGTCAACAAGGGCAGTGCTGACTTTGTAACGAATCCGACTCGTATTGAGGAACCAACATGTTCAAGAAATTGGTCACGGCCGCCCTTCTGGCGGGCGCCCTCGCATTTTCTGCCGCGGCTCCGGCCGTACTGTCTGCGGGTTCTCTGGCGGATAATTCCGGTACTGCTGTTGCCACCGGCAACTGGCCCAATCCCATGTCCACCAAGGACAAGAAGGGCGACAAGAGCACTGACACCAGCACTGATACCAGCGACACCTCGTACACCACGTACACCGGAAACTGGCCCAACCCCATGTAGGAACCTCCTTCCCAAGGAGGCGAGGTAAAGCCCCGGAGCCCAGGCTCCGGGGCTTTACCTTTGGCGCGAAGTGACGATTCGGTGTCCGCCCGCCGTAGGGGCTGTTTGACTTGCATACCGGGAATATTGTGCTAGGTAACGAAACGAAAAAGAGGGCCTTCTGAGAAGACCCTCTTTTTTCTTTTGGTCGGGATGACAGGATTTGAACCTGCGACCTCTTCGTCCCGAACGAAGCGCGCTACCAAGCTGCGCTACATCCCGATCCGCTGCAAAAGCAACTTTACAAGGATAGCTGATGCCCTGCCCCGATGTGAAATCCGGGCCGGCGGCACGCCCGTGGCTAGACCAAGGACTCTTTCCAGGCTCCGTGAAGTTCGGCAAACCTGCCCCCGCCGCCGATCAGGTCGGCGGGGCTGCCGTCCTCCACGATGCGGCCGTCGTGAACCACCAGGACCCGGTCTGCCGTCTCGACGGTGGAGAGCCGGTGGGCAATGATCAGCGCTGTCCTTTCGGCGGATCCGGTACCGGCCAGCAGCCGGGCCAGCCCGTTCTGCACCAGCCGCTCGGAGGGGATGTCCAGTGACGAGGTGGCTTCATCCAGGATCAGCACCGCCGGCTTTGCCAGGAAAGACCTGGCGAAGCTGATCAGTTGGCGCTGCCCGGAGGACACCCGCCCGCCTCGCTTGTTGACATCGGTGTCGTAGCCCTCGGGAAGGGCCATGATGAACGCGTGGGCGCCCACCGCCTTGGCCGCTTCCTCGATCTCCGCGCGGGTGGCTTCCGGCCGGCCGAGCGCAATGTTGTCCGCCACGGAGCCGCTGAAGAGGAAGGCCTCCTGGGTGACCATCACGATGTTCCGCCGCAGGTCCGTAGTGCTGAGGTTCCGCAAATCCACGCCGTCGAGGGTCAGCGAGCCCGATGTGACGTCGTAGAAGCGGGCAATCAGCTTGGCCAGAGTGGACTTCCCGGCGCCGGTCTGGCCCACCAGGGCGACGGTCTGCCCGGCAGGAATATGCAGGTTCATCCTGGGGACGATGACCGGGCCGTCGCCGTAGCGGAACTCCACATCCCTGAAGTCGATCTCGCCGGCGGCGTCCTTGAGCGCCACGGGATTTTTGGGCGGCCGGACCGTTGGCACCTCTTCGAGCAGGCCCGAGACTTTCTCGAGGGCGGCCTGTGCGCTCTGGAACGAGTTGTAGAACATGGCCATCTGGTCCACCGGCTGGAAAAAGCGCTTGGTGGACAGGATCAGTGCCAGCAGCACGCCCACGGCGAGGTCTCCAACGAGGACCCGGAAGCCGCCGAAGAGCAGGACCACTGCCACGCAGACGTTGCCGATCAGCACCAGCCCGGGCTGGAAGATGCCGTTGAGGTTGATGGAGCGGACGGTGGCCTGCCGGTAGTCCTCGGCGAGCTGCCCGTACTGTTCGGCGTTCTCCCGTTCCTTCCGGAACGCCTTGACGGCACGGATGCCGGTCATGGTTTCCACGAAGTGCACGATCAGCCGTGCGGACACGACCCTGGACTGCCTGAACGCGATCTGCGAGTGCTTCTGGTACCAGCGGGCCAGGAAGAACATGGGCACGCCGGCGGCAAGCACCAAGAGCCCGCTGCGCCAGTCCAGGGCGAAAACGGTGACGGCGGTGAACACCATGAACAGCAGGCCCGAAGCCAGCGAGCTCACCCCGGAATCGAGGAGTTCGCGGAGGGCCTCAAGGTCGGAGGTCTGCCGCGCGATGATCCGTCCGGAGGTGTACCTCTCGTGGAACTCCAGGCTCAGCCGCTGCGTGTGCCGGAAGACCCTGACGCGCAGGTCCAGCAGCATCGACTGGCTGAGCCTCGCCGTGGAGGTGACGTACAAAGCGGTGAGTCCCGCCGTCGCGATGGCCGCCAGGAGATACGCGACGCCGGTGAGCACCAGGGGAAGGTTGTCCCCGGCGCGCAGCGCGGGCAGCGCGTGGTCAATGCCGAAGGCGATGAGTGCCGGGCCCGCCACGCGGGCCGCCTGCGAGAGGACCACCGTGGCAATGGTCAGCCAGAACCGTACCCGGACCGGGCGGATCAGGGAGCGCAGCAGGGCGAGCGACCGGCGCCGAACGGCCCTGCTGTCGCTCTTGCTGAGGTTGGCGTTGTCCTCGTTGGCGGTGCCGAAGGTGGCGGTGCTCATCGGATGGCTTCCTCTGCATGGTCCTCGAGGTCCGACAGTTCCGAGTCCAGGTCCCGGGGTTCGTGGTCCAGGCTGGCGATGACGTACCGGTAGTGGTGGTTGCCTGCCAGCAGTTCCGTGTGTGTTCCGACGGCGGTGATGCGGCCCTCCTCCAGCAGCGCCACCCGGTCGGCGAGCGCCACGGTGGACGGCCGGTGCGCCACGATCAGGGTGGTGGTGTCCTTGAGGACCTCCCGCAGGCGCGTTTCCACCAGTTCCTCGGTGTGCACGTCCAGCGCGGACAGGGGGTCGTCCAGGACCAGGATCCGCGGCCGCGCGGCGATGGCGCGGGCCAGTGCTATCCGCTGCCGCTGGCCGCCGGAGAGGCTGAGGCCCTCCTCGCCGATCAGGGTGTCCACGCCCTCCGGGAGGGAGTACGCGAAATGCGCCTGCGCCACGTCCAGCGCTTCGTCAAGGACATCGTCGGTCCGCTCCCGTGCGCCCAGCAGCACGTTGTCCCTGACGGAGCTGGAGAACAGCGTGGTGTCCTCGAACGCCACGCCGACGATGCGCCGGAGTTCCGCGACGTCGAACGCGCGCAGGTCCACGTCGTCGATGGTGATGGCGCCGGCGGTGACGTCGTACAGCCGGGGTACCAGTTGGATCAGGGCGCTCTTGCCGCTGCCCGTGATCCCCACCAGGGCCATGGTTTCGCCGGGCCGGACCTCGAGGTTGATGTCCTTGAGGATGGGCTTGTCCGGGGCGTCGTCGAAGGCGAAAGATGCGTTGTTGAAGCGAAGTGCACCCTCCAGTCTGTCCGGCACGCGCGGTTCGGGCGGACTGGTGATGGTGTTCTCCGAGTCCATCACCTCGTAATGGCGGTCGACGGCGGTCTTGGCCGTGAGTGCCATGGCCAGCAGCATGCCGGAGAACTCCACGGGGGAGGCGATGACGGCAGCGGTTGCGAAGAACGCCACCAGCGCGCCGATGTCCAGCTGGCCGCCGGCGCAGAGCATCACGCCCACCACCAGTCCGGCGCCCAGGGCGAGCTCTGGCAGCAGCGTGACCACCATGGTGAAGGTCGCCTGGTGCCGGGCCTTCTGGATCTCGGTCTGGCGGAGTTCCTCGGCCTGCTCATTGAAGTTTTCCAATGCTTCGCGGCTCCGGCCGAAAGCCTTGAGCACGCGGATGCCGTGGACAGATTCCTCCACCGTGGTGGCGAGGTCGCCGGCCTGGTCCTGGCTGCGGCGGGCAACCTTGCTGAAGCGGGTCCGGAACCGGAAGCTATAGGCCATGATGGGCACCGCGGCCGCCAGGAAGATCAGGGCCAGCTGCCAGCTCATGGCGAACATGACGGAGATGCCGATGATGACGGTCAGGGTGGTGACCACCAGCATGATGGCTCCGAATGCCATCCACCGGCGCAGGAAGTTCAGGTCCGTCATGGCGCGGGACAGCAGCTGGCCCGAGCCCCAGCGGTCGTGGAAGGACACGGTGAGGTCCTGCAGGTGGCCGTACAGGGACACGCGCATCCGGGTTTCCACGGTGGTGGCCGGGTTGATGACGAACTGGCGGCGGAGCGCCACTAGGCCTGCCTCCGCCACGCCTAGGACCAGGATGAGGCCGGCGGAGACCCAGACTGCTTCCGTGGCGCCGCCGGGCTTCAGGGATTCGTTGATCAGGACCCGCAGGACCTGCGGAATGGCTAGGGCAACCACGCTGGCCAGGAGGGCGCAGAGAAGGCCCAGCAGCAGCCGGGGAATGATGGGGCGGACGTGGGGGTAGAGACGGCTGATGGATCGAAAGAATGGAGTTTGCCTGGCCATGCCCGCTTCTCAAGCTCTGAATCGAAGGTAGTTTCCCTTAGCAACTACCTTATGCCATGGCCTGAGACGATTCACAGGGTTTTGCGGCCCGATGCCACGCTTGCTTACTTATTACAGTCCGTGATCGATGGCGGCCCGGCAGCGCTCCCGCAACTCGGCTCAGGAAGGGGAGGTAAGCGTCAGCAGGACTGCCTCGGGTTTGCAGGCGATCCGGACCGGGGCGAAGCGGGAGGTGCCGATGCCGCCCGAGACGTTGACCGGCGTCGTGCTTCCGTTGCTGGACCAGTCGTTCAGGCCCTTCGCGCGCCAGGTGGGGAGGTCGCAGTTGGACACCAGCGCCCCGTAGCCGGGGATGCAGATCTGGCCGCCGTGGGTGTGGCCGGCGAGCAGGAGGTCCGCCCCGCTTTCGGTGAAGTGGTCAAGCACGCGCTGGTAGGGGGCATGGATCACGGCGACCTTGAGGTGGTCGTTGGAGTCCTGGTTGATGGTTCCCCGGGGCCAGCCCGCGTAGCGTTCGCGGTTCAGGTGGGGATCGTCCACGCCGGAGAAATCGAAGCGCATGCCGTTGAGGACCACCGACTGGTGGCGGTTGGTCAGGTCGATCCAGCCGGCCATCCCGAAGCCCGACCGCAGCCGCGGCCAGTCCAGGGCGACGGGCTTGGGCTTAACCTTGGACGGGCCCAGCAGGTAGGAGGCCGGGTTCTTCAGGCTGGGCGCGAAGTAGTCGTTGGAGCCGGGCACGAAGACGCCGGGAAACTCAAGCAGCGGGCGCAGGGCGGCCAGGAGCGGATCCACGGCCTTGGCGTGGCTCAGGTTGTCTCCGGTGTTGACCACCAGGTCCGGCTCGAGTCCGGCCAGCGACTCCAGCCAGGCGGCCTTCTTCTTCTGCCCGGGGACGAAATGGATATCGCTGAGGTGGAGGATACGGAACGGGTTCCGGCCGGGAGGCAGGATCTGCAGCGTCTCTTCCCGCAGCACGAACTGGTTCTTTTCCCACAGCCCGTACCCGGCGGCGGCCAGCCCGGCGGCCGCTCCGGCTCCGGCAGTGACGGCAAAGCCGCGCCCGATAGTACGGGCGCGGCCGGCCAGGTCATTCAGGGTCACGGCTAGCCGTTTCCGTTGCCGTTGTCGTTCCCGTTTCCGTTGCCGGTGGGCTGGGGCGCGGGCTGCTGCGTCGGCTGCGTGGTCGGCGCTGGGGCCGGCGCCTGGCTCGCCTGGGGCGCCGTGGTGGCTGGCGTGGTGCTGCGGGTGGAGCCGTTGAGCAGGTTGCTCGGCGGCGCCGGGAACGGCTCGGTGCCGTAGGCGGGGGCGATGCGGGACATGAAGTTGGAGAACATCGGTCCCGCGATCATGTAGCCGTCAATGCCCTGGTAGAACTTCCCGTTCACCGTGATGTTCTGGCCCGGGCGGTCCTGGGCACCCAGGGCGTCACCGAACCAGGCGGCAGTGGCAAGCCCGGTGGTGTGGCCGACAACCCAGGTGGATCCGTTGTTGTTGGAGGTACCGGTCTTGGCGCCGATCGGGAAGCTGGTCCGGGTGGAGATCCGGGGCTGGATCAGCGAACCGGAACCGCGGTTGAGGACTTCCTGCAGCGCGTAGTTCACGCCGCGCGCCACCTCGGGCTTGATCGCATCGCGGCAGCTGGTGGACTGGGCCGGCAGCTGCTTGCCCGTTGCGTCGGTGACGGAGGTGATGGCGATGGCCTCACAGAACTTGCCGTCGTTCGCGAAAGTGGCGAAGGCGCTGGCCATTGTCAGCGGGGAGGTCTGGGTGGAGCCCAGCAGGTTGCCGAGGAGTGACATGTTGATCTTCGGGTTCGGATCCCCCTCAGCCGGGAGGCCGCCGTGCAGGCCGGTGGCGTCCACGATCTTTTGGATGCCGCAGAAGTCCAGCTGGGCGGCCGACGCGAAGGTCACGGTGTTGATGGAGTTGTAGAGGCCCTCAAGGACGGACAGCGGGCGGTACCACTGTGGCTCGGCGTTCTGCAGGTCATCTGCCGTGCCGAGGCCCTGGTTCTTCTGCGCGGTGCTGTAGCCGCCGGTGACCTTGCCGCAGGTGTGGCGCCAGGGGAAGCTCAGCGGGTAGACGCGCTGCGCCGAATTCACCACAGTGTTCATCGACTTGCCCTCGTTGAGCCACTCGGCAAACGTGAAGGGCTTCATGGTGGAGCCCGGCTGCGCGCCGCCGAGGCCGTTGAGGTCGTTGCCGTCCTTGTCCAGCTTGTCCACGTTGAAGTTCACCTGCGAGTCGAAAGAGCCCTCGGCAGGCAGGAAGGTGGTGTTCTGCGCCATCGATATGATCTTGCCGGAGTTGGGCTGCACGGAAACCATGGCAGCACCCCACTTGTCCGGGTTGGCGCCGGCGGACGCGTTGACCTGTTCCTGGGCTGCGGCCTGCGCTGTCGGGTCCAGGGTGGTGGTGATGGTCAGGCCGCCGCCGTAGATCAGGCGCTGGCGCTCCTTGAGGTCCGCGCCGTAGGCGGGGTTGTTCTCCAGCAGGTGCAGGACGTAGTCACAGAAGTACGGGGCCGTGGACGCGTAGGCACAGCCCTGGCGGGCCGGGGTCACCTTGGTTTCCACGGGGGTAGCCACCGCGGCGTCGTAGTCCGCCTGGGTGATCTTGCCCTGGTCCAGCATGAGTCCCAGCACCAGGTCGCGGCGCTGCTTGGAGCTCTCCGGGTTGTTGATGGGATCGAAAGCGGAGGGGCTGTTCACGAGCGGCCAGCAGTGCGGCCTGGGGGAGGGTGAGGTCCTTGGCGGAGGTGCTGAAGAAGAACCGGGAGGCAGCCTCGATGCCGTAGCGTCCCGATTGAAGAACACGATGTTCAGGTAGCCCTCAAGGATCTGTTCCTTGCTGAATTCCTTTTCCAGGGCAATGGCGAGCTTCATTTCGCGGAGCTTGTCGCCCACGCCCTTGTTCACGCCGTTGAGCTTGATCTGGTCCTCGTTGCCCTCGGCCGCGAGGTTGGCGTTCAGGACGTTGTTCACGTACTGCTGCGTGATGGTGGAGGCACCCTGGCGGTTGCCGCGCGCGGTGCTGACCAGCGCGCGAAGGATGCCGGTGGTATCCACGCCGCCGTGCTCATAAAAACGGCTGTCCTCGACGGCGATGACAGCTTCCTTCACGAACGGTGAAATCTGGTCCAGGGCAACCTTGGTGCGGTTCTCCGTGTAGACGTTGGCGATCTCGCTGCCGTCGGCCGCCAGGATCCTGGTGGTCTGGTTCGGCGGGTCAACCTTGAGCTCCGCCGGAAGGGTGTCGAAGAACTCGATGGAACCGCTTGCCGCGCTGCCCGAAACGGCGGCCGCCGGGACAAGCAGGCCGGCTACCAGGACACCGCAAACCGCACTCACGCCAAGGAAAACTAGGATCTTTCCGAGGGTGGTGGCAGTATCGAATAAGGGGTTCTTACGAGTCGCCATGTTTTCCACTTTACCGGCAAGGACTAGTCTTTCTCTCATGACCAAATGGGAGTACGCGACGATTCCGCTCATTATTCACGCCACAAAGCAGATCCTGGACCAGTGGGGAGAGGACGGCTGGGAGCTCGTCCAGGTTGTCCCCGGCCCCGACGGCAACGGCCTTGTTGCCTACCTGAAGAGGGAGAAGCAGTAGCATGAGCACCCCCGCAGAAGCCCGGTCCGGCGCGGCTAAACAGCCCGTTTCCGCCGTCGAGCAGCGCCTCGCAGAACTCGGATTGACCCTTCCACAGGTGGCCGCCCCCGTGGCCGCCTACGTCCCGGCCGTCATCTCCGGCAACCACGTCTACACCTCCGGGCAGCTGCCCTTTATTAACGGCAAACTCGAAGCTACCGGCAAGGTTTCGGCGGGCACCGAGGGGGCCGCGGACGAGCCCACCGTGTCACCCGAGGACGCCCAGCGCTACGCCGCCGTCTGTGCCGTGAACGCATTGGCTGCCGTCAAGAGCGTGATCGGCGACCTGGACCGGATCACGCGCATCGTCAAGGTGGTGGGCTTCGTCTCCTCGGACCCGTCCTTCACCGGGCAGCCGGCCGTCATCAATGGCGCGTCGGAACTGCTGGGCCGCGTCCTTGGTGACGCCGGCCAGCACGCCCGTTCCGCCGTCGGCGTTGCCGTCCTTCCGCTCGACTCGCCGGTTGAAGTCGAACTGATCGCCGAATTCAGCTAGGACCGGTCGCTTCCCTTGCCACAGCTCGCCCGACGCCTTTTTGCACTTCCCCAGGATCTTGAAGGGGCAGCGCAGAGCTGGCTCGAACACGGCGAACGCACCCCGCGTGCCGCGCGCCTTGCCTCCTCCGTGGTCCTGCTGCGGGATTCCCCCACCGGCCTGGAAACCTGGCTGGCCTACCGGCCGGGTTCCTCGCCGCTGGGGTCCTTGCGTTCCCCGGCGGTTCCCTGGACTCCGCCGACGACGATCCCATCAGCTGGCTGGGCCCGTCACCGCAGTATTGGGCCGAGCAGATGGGGACGGACGACGTCGGGCTGGCCCGCCGGCACGTGGTGGGCGCCATCCGCGAGCTTTTCGAGGAGACCGGCGTGCTGCTGGCTGGCCCGGACAATGCGAGCACTGTCGAAGCCACCTCCACCCCGGAATGGATGCGCGCCAGGATCGCCGTGGCCGAGCAGGAAAAGACGCTCGCGCAGGTCCTGGACAAGCGCGGGCTCTCCCTCCGGACGGACCTGCTGAAGTCCCTCGTCAACTGGCGCAGCCCCGACTTCGCCCACCGCAGGTTCGACACCCGCTACTTCGCCGCCACGGTGCCCCTTGGCCAGGAGCCCACCCTGCTGGAAGGCAAGGGCGTCTGGGGCCGGTGGGTGAACGCGGCCAAGGCCATCGAGGAGCGGAACAGCACCGTCCTCGGTGAAGAAGTAGGCCAGGAAAATACGGTGGGCCGCACCCTCGGCGAACTGATGGTGCCGGGTTCCGAGATCATGCTTGAGAAAATGGCCACGGCTAACGGCTGCATCGCCTACCTCAGCTACAAGCGCAAGGCCCACGTGTACCAGCCCACGCTGGTGGTGGAGGACGGCAAAATGCTGCTCGAAGTGGAAGCCGCCAAGACCACACCTGGCGATCCTCAGCGCGAACGCTAGATCTTCCGGAGCAGCGAGTATGGGACGCTTGGGAGTGTCCCCGCAGTCCACGGTTTGGCTGGGGGTTCCGGCGGAATTTCGCCTCGTCCGTCACGGATAACAAGCGCAAAAGTTCCAGCGATGGCAGCCAAGGCTGCCAGGCCAAGCAGGATCAAAAGGACAACCACAGCCACGGACACCGCCATGCACCTCTAGCCCCCATTTTAATTCGGTGGTTGAGCTTGTCGAAACCCTACCTGGGGCGCCGGCTGCTGGGCCCTTGGATAGGGTTGGTAAGGCGTGGTGATCTCCGGTGATCAATGCCTCCCGTTTCCTGTGGCTCCAACCCTGCACTTGTTTCTCCCGGGCGAAGGCCTGGTCCACACGGCTGAACTCCTCGAACCAGACAAGCTTCACAGGCCTTCTGCGCCGCGTATAGGCCGCACCGTCCCCTGTTTGGTGTTGCGCGAGTCGGAGTTCCAGATTCGTTGTACTGCCCACGTAGTAAGAACCGTCGGAACAGCGCAGCATGTAGGCGAATGGCATGTGTCGATTCTTCTTCCGGTTTTTCTTCCCGAAAGTGTTGAGTCGTCATATGTGGAAAGGGCCAACTGCCGGCTCAACCACCGGGCTGTTGGGTTTCGACGAGGCTCAACCACCGGGCTGTTGGGTTTCGACGGGGCTCAACCACCGGAAAAGCGAAAAGGCCGCCCCGGGGGGACGGCCTTTTGACTGGTTTTGCCTAGCGGGAGCGCTGGCGGAGGCGCTGCATGTCCAGGATGACGACGGCGCGGGCTTCCAGGCGGAGCCAGCCGCGCTGGACGAATTCTGCGAGGGCCTTGTTGACGGTTTCGCGGGAGGCGCCCACCAGCTGGGCCAGCTCTTCCTGCGTGAGTTCGTGGGCTACCAGGACGCCGTCGGTGGCGGGGCGGCCGAAGCGGTCGGCCAGGTCCAGCAGGGCCTTGGCAACGCGGCCCGGAACGTCGGAGAAGACAAGGTCGGAGAGGGAGTCGTTGGTGCGGCGCAGGCGGCGGGCCAGGGCCTGCAACAGCTGGGCCGAAACCTCGGGACGGGTGCGCAGCAGGTTGTTCAGGCTCTCGTTCTTCAGGCCTGCCAGCCGCGTTTCGGAGACGGCGGTGGCCGTGGCGGTGCGCGGGGAGGGGTCGAACAGGGCCATTTCGCCGAACAGTTCGCCCGGGCCCAGGATCGCGAGGAGGGATTCGCGGCCGTCGGGGGAGGTGCGGCCGAGCTTTACCTTGCCGGAGACGATGAAGTAGAGCTGGTCACCCTGGTCGCCCTCGCGGAAGACCGAGGCGCCGCGGGAGAGGTCCACCTCGGTGAGCTCGTCCGTCAGCAGCCGGAATGCGTCGTCGTCAAGCGTGGCGAAAAGTGGTGCTCGGCGCAGTACCTCGATGTCCATGAAATCTCCTGAGTAAAAGTATCGGCTGTGGCGCTTTTGCCATTGTTTCAGAATTTTCAAGGTTCTGTGACGAACTTGGCACCCGATCCGCCGTGATGACGGGCTCATTGCGTCCGCAGGCGCCCCCAGAAGATTGTCAGGGTGCGCCATTAGAATGAGGTTTCAACTGTTTATAAGGAGCCCTTCGTGGTCGGCTTGACTGTCCTGGACCTGATCCTGATCCTGGCGCTGCTGTCCTACCTGGTCTACGGCCTGCGTAACGGCTTCCTGGTCACGGCAGGCGGCATCGCCGGTTTCGCCGCCGGCGCCGTCGCCGCATTCTTCGCCGTACCCCTCGTCAGCGGCTTTGTTGAGGACTCCGGCTGGCGGCTCACAGCCATCGTGGCGGCCGCCGTCGTCCTTGTGGTCCTGGGACACGGCCTGGGAACCATGGTGGGGCGGCAGATCCGGGGTGCCATGCGGATCCGGCCGCTGCGCGCCGTGGACCGGGTGGTTGGCGGCGCCGTGAATGTCGTGGTGTCAGCGCTGGTCATGTCCATGCTGGCGTTCAGCATCAGTTCGCTGGGTGTCCCGCTGGTGTCCCAGCAGCTGGCCGAGTCCAAGGTCATCCGCTTCATCGACGGGCTGACCCCCACGCCGGTCAAGGCCACCATGGCGGAGCTGCGCTCCGCGGTGATCGGCAACGGGATTCCCACTCTCATCGAGGGGCTGGAACAGGGGCCCGCCGTCCCGGTGCCCAACGCGAGCACTGACACGCCTGCGCTCAACCGGGCGGCAGAATCCGTCCTTCGGATCGCCGGGACCGCCTACGAATGCGGCCAGAACCAGACCGGCTCGGGGTTTGTGGTCTCCGAGGACAGGGTGGTCACCAACGCGCACGTGGTGGCGGGCGTGTCGCAGCCGGTGGTGGAAATGCCCGACGGCGGCGCCATGCCGGGGCGGGTTGTCTACTTTGACACCAAGCATGACATCGCCGTGCTGGCCGTGGAGAACCTGCCGGCGCAGCCGCTGCCCCTGAGCGCCGACCTTCCCGGCGGCAGCCCGGCCGCGTTCGCTGGCTACCCCCACGGTGGACCGTTCCAGTCCAAGCCGGCCACCGTGCAGGACATCACCACCGTGCTGGTCCCTGACATCTACGGCGGCAACGCCACGCCTGAGGAGATCTACCGGCTGGCCGGCGACGTGCAGCCGGGCAACTCCGGTGGACCGCTGCTCACTACCGGGGGTGCGGTGGCCGGCGTCATCTTCGCCAAGGCAACGTCGGACACGGACATGGGGTTCGCCATCACCATGGACGACCTCAACCCGGTGGCTGCGCAGGCCCCCGCGCTGACTGCACCCGTTTCGTCGGGGCAGTGCATCCAGAAATGACGGCCCGCCGGAGCCGACCGGCTAGAGGACCTCGGCCAGGTAGTCGATGGCCAGCCGGTACCCGGTGACACCTGCTCCGACAATCACGGCGGAGCACACGGGGGACAGGTAGGAGTGGTGCCGGAATTCCTCGCGCTGGTGCACGTTGGTGATGTGCACCTCGACGGCCGGAAGCTGCACGGCGGCGAGGGCGTCGCGAAGCGCCACGGACGTGTGCGTGAAGGCGCCGGCGTTGATGACGATGCCGGCGGCGTTTCCGCGGGCGGCGTGGATGGTGTCCAGAAGGACGCCCTCATGGTTTGACTGCACGCACTCCACCACGAAGCCGTGGGCCTTTGCAGCCGACGCAGCCAGGTCCTCCACGTCGGCAAGGGTGGAGGTGCCGTACTTTTCCGGCTCCCGCGTGCCCAGCAGGTTGAGGTTGGGGCCGTTGATTACCAGGATGGTGCCGCGGCCGATATCGGCGGAGGAAGCTTCAGTCATGGGTGCCAATCTATCGCCAGCCAAGTACAGGGCGTGCATTCTTACACAGCAGGGCAGGGTTTCGACGGGCTCAACCGTCGGCTGGCGATCAGTTGTTGTAGCCGTTGGGGTTGTTTTTTTGCCAGCGCCAGTGGTCTTCGCACATTTCGTCGATGGGTTTGGTGGTGGACCAGCTGAGGTCGGCGAGGGCGGAGGTGGCGTCTGCCCAGAAGGCGGGCAGGTCTCCGGCGCGGCGGGTGGTGATTTCGTAGGGGATGGGTTTGCCGACTGCTTTTTCGAAGGAGTGCAGGACTTCCAGGACGGAGGT
>NZ_AOFD01000063.1 GCF_000332815.1 Arthrobacter nitrophenolicus | reverse complement strand
GTATCTCCGGTGGTCGCGAACCCGCCCGCGGAGACGTTCAAGAAGTAACCCTTCGGAACGTCCGACGGCGGCACCCCGGGTTCCACAACCATGGAACCGGGGTGCCGCCGTCAGGGTTTAAGCAGTAAGCCGGAAGCTACCGCTCCGGTTTGACCACCATCGCCGAGCCTCCGCCACGCCTGACCGGTTCGGCGACAGCCGTCACGGTTCTTCCGTCGAGGTCGAACTCGATGGCCGTGGCGGCGCCGATCTCGGCGGCTGAGGTAAAGGCATCGCCTGCCGGCACCAGCTTGTGTCCAAACCGGGCCGTAAGGTCAGTTCCGTACTGGTCGATAAATGCCGGTTCGGCAGTCACGTTGGCGGTATTCCTCTGCGTGGCCCGGGGTGCGGCCAAGGCATCCTCGATGCTCATGCCGAAGTCGATCCGGTTGATCAGCGTCTGCAGGACGGTGGTGATGATGGTGGAACCACCCGGCGAACCGAGTGCCAGGAAGGGCTCGCCGTCCTTGAGCACAATGGTGGGCGACATCGAGGAGCGCGGCCGCTTGCCCGGCTCGATGCGGTTGGCTTCCGTCGGGTTGTAAACGGTGTTGAAGTCGGTGAGCTCGTTGTTGAGGATGAAGCCGCGGCCCGGAACCGTGATGCCTGATCCGCCGGTCTGCTCGATGGTGAGCGTGTACTCCACCACATTGCCCCATTTGTCGGAGACAGTGAGGTTGGTGGTGGAGATGTTCTCCGTGTCCTTCTCATCCGCGAGCGCTGCCGGTTTGACCGGGCAGACGCCGTCGTACGAGGTGACGTCGCCAGCGGGGACCGGCTTGGTTGCCGCCTTCAGCGGATTGATTTCGCAGGCCCGTTCCTTGCCGAAAACCTCGTCCAGGAGCGCTTCCGTTGGTACGTCCACGAACGCCGGATCACCCACGTACTTCCCGCGGTCGGCGAAAGCCAAGGCCGTTGCCTCGAGATAGTGGTGGAGGGCAGCGGCCCGGTCCGCCTTGGCCACGGCCGGCAGGTCGAACGTCTCGAGGATATTCAACGCTTCACCCACGGTAGTACCGCCACTGCTGGAGGGTGCCATCCCGTACACGTCGTAGCCGCGGTAGTTCACATGCGTGGGGTCCTGGTCGATGGCACGGTACTTTGCGAGGTCCTGCGCGGTCATGAAGCCCTTGGGAACGGGAAGCTTCGTGGCCGGGTCCTTCGGCGGGTTCTGCACTGTCTTGGCGATCTCATCCGCGAGCGGGCCCTCGTAGAACGCCCGTGTTCCCTCATCTGCCAACAGCCGGTAGGTGTCGGCGAGGTCCTCGTTTTTCAGTACTGAGCCAACAACCGGAAGTTGACCGCCCGGCAGGAAGAGCTCAGTGGTGGCCGGGAATGCCCTGAAACGCTCGTCATTGTCATCAGTCTGCTGGCGGAAGGTCTCGTCCACCACGAACCCGCGCTCAGCTACCTCGATGGCCGGTTCCAGTGCCTTCGCCAGGCTGAATTTGCCCCAGCGTTCCAGCGCCCGCTCCCACGTGGCCGGGGTTCCCGGGACGCCCACCGAGACTCCGCTGGTGACCAGTTCGGGCGTGAAGTTGTACGGCTTGCCGTTGGCGGGATCAATAAACGCATTGGTGGGCATTGCCGCCGGCGCCGTCTCTCGGCCGTCGATAGTGTGGATTTTCCCGCTGTTCGCGTCGTAGTAGACAAAATAGCCGCCGCCGCCGATCCCGGCGCTGTATGGCTCCGTGACGCCGAGGGTGGCGGCAGCTGCGACGGCGGCGTCAACAGCGTTTCCGCCCTTGCTGAGAACTTCGATGGCGGCAGCCGAAGCCTCGGGGTCGACAGTGCTGACGGCACCTCCGCGGCCTTCGGCTACAGGTTCCTTGGCGGTTTGGTACTGATGGTCGGCTTTGTGGGCAGAGGCAGGGCTCATGATCGCCCCTGTGGTCACGCTCATCGCCAGCGCAGCCGTAACGGCTCCTAGCCGGCGTCCCAGATGTGGCATGGTTGCTCCTGATGGGGGTGCGGGTGAGGTGGGGCACACGTTACTCCTCAGGGATGGGACACTCAACGGCTCCGCCTACCCCGCCGGCGGCCCGCCCTACCCTTTATCGGTGCCATGCTGGCATTGTTGGCTTACACCAAGAGCGCGGGTCCTGGCGCCAGGACCCGGAAAGGCGGGAAGGCTGATGCCCGGATCCAAACTTGCCATCGTCGGGGCCGGCAGCGTGGGAACCTCCCTGGCCTATGCCGCACTCATCCGCGGTTCGGCCAGCAACATTGCGCTGTTCGACGTCAACTCCGGCAAAGCGGAAGCAGAAGTGCTGGACCTCGCGCACGGCACGCAGTTCGCAGCGGGGGCCACTTCAGTCACGGGCGGAGGTGACATCGGCGTGACGGAGGGTGCCGACGTCGTGGTCATCACAGCCGGCGCCAAGCAGGAACCGGGACAGACCCGGCTCGACCTGGCCGGGACCAACGTCCGCATCCTCGAACAGCTGATGCCGAAGCTGCTGGAGAGAGCACCTGATGCGGTCTACGTCCTGGTCACCAATCCCTGCGATGTGCTCACCGTCGCTGCCCGGCAAATTACCGGACTGCCGGCGGGCCGGATCTTCTCGTCCGGCACTGTGCTGGATACGTCCCGGCTCCGCTGGCTCCTGGCACGCCACGCCGGTGTTTCGGTGGCAAGCGTCCACGCCAGCATGGTGGGCGAACACGGAGACACCGAATTCCCAGTGTGGTCCGGGGCCAGGATCGGGCCGGTGCCCATCCGCGAATGGACGTCCGGCAGCGGGCGGACGTTCACCCAGGAGCACCTCACTGACACCGCGCGGGAAGTGACCCAGGCGGCCTACAAGGTCATCGCCGGCAAAGGAGCAACCAACTACGCGATAGGCCTGTCCGGTGCCCGCATCGTGGAAGCCCTGCTCCGGGACGAGAATGCTGTCCTGCCTGTGTCCACCGTTCTTGACGGCCAGTACGGGATTTCAGGAGTGGCGCTCTCATTGCCCAGCATCGTGGGGCGCCAGGGTGTCCTGCGCGTCCTGGACACCCCAATGGACCAGGACGAGCTGGCAGCCCTGCAACACTCCGCGGACACCCTGCGGAACACCCTCTCCACCCTCGGGCTCTGAATCCACGCGGGCGGCAATCCTTCCAGGAAGCCGTAATGCAACGCCGCCGCAACCTTCCGCCCGCCGCCGTTCGCTAAGCTCGGCAGTGGCACGAACATGCCGGCTCAATGACGAACCACCCGGGAGATTAGGCGGCTATGACCAACTGGCGAATCAGGGACTTCCACTCGGCTGACCTGGACGGGATCCTGCATCTCTGGGAAACCCTTAAGGCGAGCAACGTCGAGCCGGTCTACGCCCTCTCCGAGGTGCTTGCCTCCTGCGAGAAGGACCATGCCGTGGTGGCGGTGCAGGGCGAGCAGGTGGTGGGCGCCGCCGTCGGACGCGCCGCGCACGACCAGGGCTGGATCGTCTTCCTGGCCACCCTCCCCGAATACCGCGGCCGCGGGATAGGCACCTCGCTGCTGGCCGCCGTCGAAAACCGGATGGCACCCCACGGCCTGAACAAGCTTTCGGCGCTGATGCCGGACTCCGAAACGCGCGTGGAGGCATTCCTGGGCCGCGGCTTCGCGCTGAAGAAGAACCTGCGGTACTTCGAGCGGACCATCCCCGTCCAGCGGCAGGAGCTGGGTGCGCTGGGCCAGCTGGGTGGCCGCGTCCTGGCCCGCGACCTGTGGGAAAACGTGGCCGGCATGCACCGGGAGAAGGAACTGCTGGAACGCCGGCTGGTGCTTCCACTGGCCGAAGCGGACCTGGCCGATGAATTCGGCGTGGTCCCGCCACGCGCCGTGGTCCTCTTTGGCCCGCCCGGCACCGGCAAGACCACCTTCGCGAAGGCCATCGCTTCCCGCCTGGAATGGCCATTTGTCGAAGTCTTTCCGTCCCGCCTGGCGGCTGATCCCCAGGGCCTGGCCGGGGCGCTGCGCGAAACTTTCCTGGAGATCGCGGAACTGGAACACGCGGTGGTGTTCATCGATGAAGTGGAAGAGATCGCCTCGCAGCGGTCCGGTGAACCGCCGTCGCCGCTGCAGGGCGTCACCAACGAACTCCTGAAGATCATCCCCGCCTTCCGCGAACAGCCGGGCCGCCTGCTGGTGTGCGCCACCAACTTCATCCGCGCGCTCGATTCGGCGTTCCTGCGGCACGGCCGGTTCGATTACGTCATCCCCATCGGCCTGCCCGACCGCCACGCACGCGAAGCCATGTGGCAGCGCTTCATCCCCGCACCCGTGGTGGACGACGTGGACGTCGAGCTCCTGGTGGAACGCACCGAGGGCTTCTCCCCCGCGGACATCGAGTATGCCGCCCGCAGCGCCTCCCAGCGCGCGCTGGAAAAGGCCGTGTACGACGACGGCGGGCTGGCCTCCGGAGCGCGGCCGTCAGTCCGGGAAGCGGTGCGGAAAGGACCGTCCACCCAGGACTACCTGGATGCCATCGGCGAAACCCGCACCACCGTCAGCGAGGAAGTCCACCAGGACTTCCTCGAGGACATCGACGCCCTCGCGCGCGTCTGAAAGGCCCGGGACTTTCTGCCCTTACCTCCGCACCGGGCGGGCACCAGTATCGAGGTATGGCACACATTGTTATCCCTTACGGGACCTCCGAGGGCCAGACGGCCCGGATCGCGGAGTTTATTGCCGACGTCCTGCGGGCCCACGGACACGACGTGGAGCCCGTGGACCTGAAACACTCGGACCACCTTCTGGCCGGCAAGTATGACGCCGCCATCGTGGGCGCTTCCATCCACATGGGGAAGCACGAGGAATACGTCCGGGACTTCGTGCTGAAGAACCGCGAAGCGCTGGAAGGGATCCCTTCTGCGCTGTTCTCCGTCAGCCTGGCCGCGCACGGCGACATGGAAAACGCCGAACAATACGTTGCCCAGTTCGAGGAGGAGACGGGCTGGCACCCTGCCGGGTGGCCCTTTTCAGCGGGGCCCTGCTGTATACACAGTACGGGTTCCTCAAGCGCATGGTGATGAAGAAGATCGCTCAGGACAAAGGCGGCCTGGACACCGATACGTCCCGCGACTACATCTATACGGAATGGGACGGCGTCCGGCGGTTTGCCGAGGACTTCGCTGCCGGCCTGGAGCCGAAAGCGGTCCAGAGTAATCTTTGAGGCATGTCCTCGAACCCTCTCCGGCATGCCTTCGCGCGCATGGGCGGCCGTGATCCGCATGAAAAACATCGGGCCGCGACGCCCCTGGAACTCTTCTTTGACCTGACCTTTGTCATCGCCTTCGGGGTGGCGGGCAGCCAGTTCGCCCACGAGATCGCCGAGGCCCACTTTGTGGAGGGCCTCATGGCGTTTTCCTTTGCGATGTTTGCGGTGATCTGGGCCTGGATCAACTTCACCTGGTTTGCCAGCGCCTATGACACGGACGACTGGGTGTTCCGGGTGGTCACCATGGTCCAGATCGTGGGGGTGCTGATCCTCACGATGGGGATCGAACCGATGTTCCACTCGATTGTGGAGGGTCGGCACGTGGACAACCGCGTCATCGTGGCCGGCTACGTGATCATGCGGCTTGCCCTGGTAACGCAGTGGATCCGGGCGTCCCGCCAGGATCCCGCGCGCCGCCAGACGTGCCTGCGCTACGCCAAATACCTTGCCCTCGTACAGCTCGGCTGGATCGCCGTGCTGGTTGTGGACACCGATGTAGCCACCACATTCCTTCTGGTGATCCCCCTGGTGGCACTGGAAATGGCCACGCCCTATGCGGCGGAACGCGATGAGAGGACCCCATGGCACGCACACCATATCGCCGAGCGGTACGGGCTGCTGGCCATCATCGCCTTGGGCGAGTGCCTGATCGGCGCGATTGAAACCCTGCGGGCGATCGTGGCGAACACGGCTGGAGCGTGGACGCGGCACTGGTCGGCTTCGGCGGTACGGCCCTGGCCTTCGGGATGTGGTGGGTGTACTTCATGCTGCCGGCCGGACGGGCCCTGCACCTGAGGCGGCACCGCTCATTCCTTTTCGGCTACGGCCACATTCCCATCTTCGCGGCGATTGCGGCCACCGGCGCAGGGCTGCATGTGGCGGCGTACTACATCGACCATGAGGCACACATCAGTGCGGCAGCGGCCGTCGCCTCCATCGCCGTCCCGGTTGCTGTCTTCAAACTTGCCCTGACCTGGCTGTACAGCACCATGATGGGGCCGGACCGGACGGTGATTGCGGTTGCCGCCGGAATCATGGTGGTCCTGGCCGGGGCCGTTGCCATGGCGGCTTTGGGGGCCTCGGTCCCGGTGTGCATGCTGGTCATGGTGCTGGGGCTGGCGGCGTCCATCGTCATCGATGAGCGCCGCGGAGCCGAGCGGCTGCACACCGCGCTGCAACGGCTTGAAGCAGGAACTACCGCTCCCCAGCCCTAACGTCAGCCGATGCGGCGCCGGCGCCCGCTTCACCATAGGAGAGATTCTCGTAGTCGGTGGTGTCTTCCTCGTCCAGGCGGTCGTCCAGCTCCTCCAGCAGCCACGGATTCACCCGGGCCAGGATCTTGCGGACCTCCTCCACCTCGACGGCGGCGTACAGCACGGGCCGGGCGTCGCGGTATTTGGTGACCGGCGGTTTGTCCGGCCATTTCTCAGCAAGGGCTTTGACCCTTTCCGGCAGGGAGTTGTGGGCGTTGTCCGCAATCTTGACCAGGGCAGCGTCGTGGTCCTCGGCGATCTCGCGAATCCCGGCCTGGTAATCGTCCGGGTTGCTGTGAAGCCGGTTGGTGACCCGCTCAATAATCTCCACGGCGCGCTCGGAAACGCCCATGTCCAGCAAGGCCTGCCGGGTGATCGGAGTGTCCTCGGCGATATCGTGCAGGTATCCCGCGATCCGGATATCGTCGTCGAAGTCGGCCAGGGCGTCGCCCACAGCCAGGACGTGTTCCCGGTAAGGCCTCTTCAACTTGTCCTTCTGCCGGTTGTGGGCCACCTCGGCAAGGACTTTGGCAGTCTCTACGGTGAACCCTGGGGCCGGACCGTGGGCCGGAAAATGGTCATCTGACATACCCCAAGCCTACGGGCCGCTCCAGACCCATGGCTGCCGCGGGAGCGTAGCCGGATTGAACGCTGCCAACGCCTGCTCCAGGGTGCCGGCGGGAAGGTTCAGGGAGGCGAGAAGACGGTCCCGCACGGCATTAGCGGAGACGCCCGCCCCGGCAAGGTCGGCAAGCGTCACTGCCCCGTCCCGCTTTGCCAGCCGGGCGCCGTCGGAGTTGACCACCAAGGGAACATGGGCATATTCCGGAAGCGGAATATTCAAGAGGGATGCCAGATAGGCCTGCCGTGGCGTGGACGGAAGCAGGTCGTCACCCCGGACCACCTGGTCCACGCCCTGGTCCGCATCGTCCACCACCACGGCAAGGTTGTAAGCCACCACGCCGTCGTTTCGGCGCAGGACAAAGTCGTCCACCACGCCAGGAAATTCGCCGTGCAGGACATCGTGGACGGTGAACTCCTGGACCGCAGACCGCAGCCGGATGGCCGCGGGCCGGATGGAGCGCTTGAACTCCCGCTCCGCGGGGTCCAGGTTCCGGCAGGTGCCGGGGTAGGCGCCCTGCGGGGCGTGCGGGGCCGAGGGCGCCTCCTGAATTTCCCGGCGGGTGCAGAAGCACTCGTAGGTAAGGCCGGCATCACCGAGCCGCCGGATGGCATCCTCGTAGAGCCGGCCACGGGCAGTCTGCCGGACCACGCCGCCGTCCCATGTCACCCCGACCGCCTCAAGGTCCCGCAACTGCACTGCCTCCGCACCGGCCCGCGCACGGTCCAGGTCCTCGACCCGGAGCAGGAAGCTCCGCCCCGTGGAGCGGGCAAACAGCCACGCCAGCATGGCGGTGCGCAGATTGCCCACGTGAAGCTCACCGGAAGGACTGGGGGCAAAGCGGCCGGCAGACGTCATGGATCCAGCCTATGCGGACAACACAAGAGCCCCTCAGCTACCGATTGCTACGGAAATCCGATGATCGGTGGCTCAGGGGCTCTTGCCGTGAAAGGTGCGGAATGACGATGCGTGAACAAGAGTCAATCAGCGGCGGCCTCCTTGCGGGAAGCGGTCTGCAGCGTCCGGGTGGTGTGCCGAAATGCCGTTGGCCTGCGGGTTCCGGCGGTAGCCGTTGCCCAGTTGCCAATATTTCAGCAGAGATCCTACAGTTGGTGCAACCGGCACGGATTGCACTGGTCAATCCGATCAATCTCTCCCCGCTTCAGAGACAGGAACTGATCAGATTGCAGGAACTGGACCCGACCGACAAGCGGATTCTTCGCGCCCTCGACGAGGACCCGCGCGTGCCCATCATGGTGCTGGCACAGCGGTTGGGACTGGCGCGCGGAACGGTGCAGACGCGGTTGGAACGCATGGCGGCGTCAGGTGCGCTTCGCCCCAACAGCAGCAGGGTGCTCCCCGCCGCCCTGGGACGCGGGGTGGCCGCATCCGTCAGTGCGGAGCTCGACCAGAGCCACCTCAACGAGGCCATCGCGGCTCTGCGCAAAATCCCCGAAGTCCTCGAATGCCACGCCCCGGCCGGGGATACCGACCTGCTGATCAGGGTTGTCGCCACCAGCCCGGACGACCTTTACCGGGTTTCCGAGGAGATCCGGCTGTGCCCGGGCATCGTGCGCACCTCCACCAGCATGTTCCTCCGGGAAGTCATCCCTTACCGCACCACCGGGCTGCTCGCAGCAGACTGACCAAGCCCCGGCCGCCCCTTCGACGGGCACCGGGGACCTCTCCCCATCGCCGCCTGCCACCCGTCCCGGTTAGGCTGACAGCCGGGATATCCAATCGGGGGGGAATCATGGCGGGGACGTTCTACGGTGGCGACGTTGGGCAGCTCCGGCAGCTGGCCAAGGAGCTGGCGGGCGGGGCCAACAAACTGGACGCCCTGAGCCAGCAGCTGGGCAGTACCATCAGCGCCGGCCTGTGGAAGGGGCGCGACGGCGACCGGTTCCGCGGCGAATGGTCCTCATCCCACGTGAAGCTCCTAAAGTCCGCGACAGCCGGGCTCGAGGCGGCATCCAAGGTGCTTCTCGCCAATGCAGACGAACAGGAGCGGGCCAGCACGGGCAGCGGCCCGGGCGGTTCAGGGGGCGCCGGCGGTTCAGTGGGCGCCGGTGGTTCCGGGGGCGCTGGCGGTTCCGGCGATGGGACAGCCAGAACCTGACCGATACCCTCACCGCCATGACACCGGAGGAACGCCGGGAGTACCTGCAAAGCGGCGAATTCGAACGGTGGGCGCTGGCCAACCCTGACGCGGCGAAGGCTGCCCTGGATGCGGCCGCGGACTCAGGCCTGATCGACAAGAACTCGCCGGAATACGCGGACTTCCTCAGCTCCTACTGGAACAACCAGGCCATGCTGGACATGGGCATCGACCCCGCCAGCTGGGATACCTCCAGGGGCACGGAGCCCAACTGGGAAACCATCCGGAGCGTCTACGACTTCTACGGCCAGGCCTACCTTGCCAACCCCGACCTGCAGTGGGCCGGAATGGCGAACATGATTGGTCCGTCCTTCGCCGGCGGCTTCCGTGACATGGCCATGCTGCGTGACCTCGCGCAGCAGATCGCCGATAACCCCGCCGCCGATATCCCCGTGCCGGTCCTCGACGAGATCGAGCAGTTGGCCGGCATGACGGACCAGGAGATCCGCTTTTACGAAACCAGCATGCTGGACATGAACAAGGAGATCTTCCTGGACCAGGCCCGGCAGCACCAGGCCTACCTCAACGGCGGACTGGACGAAATCAACCGGCTCAGGGACTCCGGCGCCATCGACGCCGGAACGGCCGATGCGTGGGCGGACATCGACTCCGGTGACCCGGACCGCGTGCAGGAAGGAAACACGGCCCTGCTGTACCGGGAGCAGAACGAGATCATCGCCGACGACTACGACAACATGCGCGGGCACCCGGGAGGGGAAGCCGTGACGTACATGGTGACCCTGGCCGGCGACCCCTCCATCCCGGGAGCCAGGAGCTACCCGGAGGTGTTCCCTTACACCTTCAGCGTGGAGAGCCCCGGCCCAGAGAACATTCCGCTGACCAGCTGGGACAACCCCGCGCAGTTCCGCACCGACTTCACCACCGGCTTCCCGGACGGCAACATCGCCAATGCGGACCAGCGCTGGGAACTGATCCGGCAGGATACGCTGCCGGCCTACCAGGACCTGCTGGCCACGGACCCGGACCAGGCAGCCCGGATCATCGGTTCGGACTTCGATGCCCGCGTGGACCAGTACCGTCCCACCAACAACATCCCGGGAATCATGGACAGGTTCCTGGGCGGCTTTGACACGGAGGTCCACCAGTGACTCCACCCTGCACAGCACCGGCCCGCCACACAAGGCGCGCCATCGCCGTCGTTCTCTTCCTCCTGCCCGCGCTGGCCGCAACACTTGCCCTCAGCGCCTGCCAGCCCGCCGGACCCGCCGATCCCACCTCCGCCTCATCCTCGCCAGGGAGCACCGTGAAAACTTCAGAATTCTCCACACTCGATGCCCCCGGCGTGGACACCATCCGCGAAACACAGGCGGCCCGCCTGGACATGAGCTCCGGCCGGCTCGACAAAGCCGCCGTCCGGGTGGCGGCTGACAGCTATGGCCCCGAAATCAACACCCGCGGCGCCGGCAAGATCAGCCTGAGCATCGCGGCGCCCCACGGCGAAATCACCGCGGAGACGGACCGGATCAGGTTCAACACCACGGCCAGGCGCGCCGACTTCAGCGAGGTGACCTACTTCCTCACCGCGGATTCCCTCGACGAGTACGTGGCACTCATCCGCGACGGCGTGGAACGGTACGGGATCTCCGAGGCCTCGGCAGAGGACTGGATCAGCAGCACCCAGGCAGCTCCGGATTCAAAAAGCGACTTCTCCATCACGCCAGGCACGGCCACCGGACTGACGGTCAACTACGACCTGAGGTACGACGGCGGCAAGGACACCCAGGTGATCATCGTCCACGTCCTGCCTGCGGAGTGAGCGGACGGTTAGACAGGCGGGCCGGCGTTGGACTTCAGGTTCTTCATCACCAGTGTTGAGGTGAGCCGTTCGACGCCGGGCAGGGACGTCAGTTCGGCGTCGTAGAAGCGCTGGTAGGCGGGCAAGTCCTCCGCGATGACCTTGAGCAGGTAATCCGGCGAGCCGAAGAGACGCTGCGCCTCCACGATGTTGGGATGGTCCGCCACCCGGTTCTCGAAAATCTCCATGGTGGGCCTGTCCACCTGCCGGAGCGTCACGAACACGATCGCCTCAAACCCCAGGCCCACCGCCGCGGGGTCGATGTCCGCCTTGTACCCCCGGATCACGCCCGACTTCTCCAGGTCGCGCAGCCGCCGGTGGCAGGGCGCCACGGTCAGGCCCACCTTTGCGGCGAGTGCGGTGGCAGTCATCCTGCCGTCCTCTTTCAGGTGGCGCAATATATTCCTGTCAACAGCGTCAATCACGCAATAATCCTACTGCCCATGCCGGGTGGCGGGCGAAAAGAGGACAGCACTTCCGGGCCGGAAGTCCCTATCGTTTCTCCTGAGAGAACCGACAGGAGAAACCCCATGAATCCGGAGCTGTTCCTGGCCTTCATACTGGTAGCGGCCGCCCTGGCGTGCACTCCAGGCGTGGACTGGGCCTACACCATCACCGCCGGCTTAAGGCAGCGCAGCTTCGTTCCCGCGGTGGCCGGCCTCTGCGGCGGGTACGTCCTCCATACCGTCCTGCTGGTCGCGGGACTGGCGGCGCTGCTGGCCGGAATGCCCGGGGTCCTGGGATGGATCACCCTGGCCGGCGCCGCCTACCTGATGTGGCTGGGCGTCAGCACCCTGCGCTCGTGGCGCGGCGCGTCCTTCAGTGCGGCAGGCGCCGTCGTCCCTCCCGCCGGAAGCCAGCTCCGCGCATTCTTCCAGGGCATGGGCACCAGCGGGATCAACCCGAAGGGCCTCCTTTTCTATGTGGCCCTGATCCCGCAGTTCGTCAGCGCCGAGGCATCCCTGCCCGTGCCCGTGCAGTCCGGGCTGCTGGGCATGACCTTCGTGGCGCTGGCGGGCCTGGTGTACACCGCCGTCGCACTGCTCTCCCGGACGCTGCTGCAGAGCCGGCCCGGGGCAGCACGCGCCGTGACCCTGGCAAGCGGTGTCATCATGGTGCTGCTTGCCGTGGTCCTGCTGGGCGAGCAGCTGGTGCCGCTGCTCGCCGCCGCAGCTAGTCCCCGCTGAGCTTCTTCCAGTCCTGTTCCCAGATGCGGCGCATCTCCTCGTCCTTG
This sequence comes from Arthrobacter nitrophenolicus, assembly GCF_000332815.1. GTDB lineage: Bacteria > Actinomycetota > Actinomycetes > Actinomycetales > Micrococcaceae > Arthrobacter > Arthrobacter nitrophenolicus. The sequence goes on along the minus strand of NZ_AOFD01000063.1, from coordinate 11,781 downwards.
CGGATGGGAATGGGTGCGGCGATCTCACGCTGCGGCTCGGGATCCGGCCGGCGCCTGCCCCAGTCGCGCGGGTTCAGGGACCGGCGGCTGGACTCCAGCACCAGCAGTGCCCGGTCCGTCATGGCATCGTTCCGCAGCACCATGTGCGTCTTGCGGCGGCGCAGGACCTCACCGATTGCCTCATGGGCGGCCTCATAGCGCCCCTCCCTGCGCAGCGCGCGCCCGCACGAGGAGCAGCGCCGCGGAGAGGTCATCCGCGTTCAGCAGCCCTTCCGTCCAGTCGATCACGGTCCGGCTGCGTCCCAGCGTCAGCGCCAGCGAGCAGCGCGTCAGGGCCATGGGGAGCGACGGCGGCAGGCCGGTCAGCGCGTCCAGCGCCGCTTCCGTCCGGCCGGTTTCGCGCAGCGAGTGGGACAGGGCAAGGAACACGGATTCTTCGCTGAAGAGGACCGGTATCTCCACTCGCTCGGCAAGTTCGATCCGGGTGACGATCCTGGTGAGGTAGGTGGACGAGTAGCGGTTCGCATCCTCGTCATTGCGGATGGTGAGCCCGCGGTGCAGCAGCTCGGAGGCGCGCAGGTAGCCACCGTGCTTGTACGCGAGCAGCCCGGCCATCAGGTAGCACAGTCCCGCCCAGCCGGGGTGGGCGCGGGCCAGCGTGATCAACCGCTCGGGCTCCCGGCTGGTGAAGACGGCTTCGTGGACGGCCTTGGCCGGCTTGGGCAGGAGGAGCTTCAGGCGGGGGACGTCGCCGTCGATGGACAGCAGGGCAGGGTTCCGGCCACCCAGCACGCCGGTGAGCAGGCCCCCCACTCCCCCGGCCAGGTCGTGGACGGGCGTACGGAGCTGCGGGTTCCCGAAAGGGGTGAGGTCCCGGCTGTCCCAGTAGATCGGTGCAGTGTCCCCGGCGGTCATCTTTCCATGCTAACCGGACCGTTGCATGAACCATTCGGTGAAGGAGGCGGCACGGCCGGTGCCGTCAAACCGGATCACCCACAGGTTGTCATAGGTGGGCCGGTCACCCGAATAGGTGGTAAGCCCCTGGACGAAGGCGGTATTGCCGTCGGTTCCCAGCAGCTCCCAGCTGAACGTCCAGTCCCCGGGCTCGTCCCGGGCGGCCAGCCAGCGGTCCACAATGTCGTCGCGGCCCACCCAGGGGTCCGGGTCCGCGGGCCGGGTCTCGTACCGGGCGTCTGGTGTGAACAGGGCGCTGATGTCCTCGGGCAGGTTGCTGCTCCAGGCCGCCTGGTACTTTTCCATCCAGGCCTGGACCTGTTCCAAAGCTGAACTTGGCTCGATCATGCCTCCGGTTTTACGCGGCAGTATTCCTGGCTGCAAGCCGTTCAACCGCCGGCGGCGGCAATCCACACCCCGATGACCCACGTGCTGGCCGCAAGGGACGCGAGCCCGAATTCGGCCAGCATGCCCAGCCCCGTGGCTTTGAGGGCTGCCCAGCTGGAGGTGGCCGCCCGGCCGATGTTGCGGGTGCGAAGGAATTCGCTGAGCAGCAGGCCGGCCGCGAAGCCGACGAAGAGTCCCACGACCGGGATGATGAACATGCCGATCACCCCGGCCACGAGGGCAGCCACGATGCTGTGGCTTGGAATGGCGTGTTGCTTGAGTTTCCTGCCGGTGAGCACGGCACTGGCGGCCATGCCGGCGGCGACGAACAGCATGGCGACGGCGAAGACCACCCAGCCTGCCGTCCCCGCGCCGCCCCAGATGGCCCAGGCCAGGAGGCTGGCTCCGATCAGGATGCTGCCCGGAAGGACCGGGATGACGGTGCCGGCCACCCCCACGAGGATCGCCAGGCCGCACAGGACGGTCACCACGGTCTCGGAGTTCATGCACCCCAGTGTATGGCCGCCGCCCTTAACCCCCGACGGCGGCGCCTCCTGTCGCAAGGAGGCACCGCGTCGTAATTTCAGGGGAGCTACTGTGCTGCCGCCGCGGCGGCAACGGCTGCGGTGACGGCGGGGGCAACCCGCGGATCCAGCGGGCTGGGAACGATGTAGTCCGCGGACAGGTCCTCGGCCGCAAGTTCGGCGATGGCCCGGGCTGCCGCCAGTTTCATGGCGGGGGTGATGCGGCGGGCACCGGCGTCCAGGGCACCCCGGAAGATGCCGGGGAAGGCCAGGACGTTGTTGATCTGGTTGGGGAAGTCGCTGCGCCCGGTGGCCACCACGGCGGCGTACTTCACGGCCACCTCCGGGAGGACTTCGGGGTCCGGGTTGGAGAGCGCGAACACGATGGAGTCCTGGTTCATGAGCGCGAGGTGGTCCTCGTCCAGCTTGGAGGAGGAGACGCCGATGAAGACGTCAGCGCCGGCGAGTGCCTCGGCCGGCCCCCCGGCCACGCCGCGCGGGTTGCTGCGGCCGGCGATATCGGCCTTCTTGCTGGTGGCGTCCGCGGCCAGGTCCGGGCGCTGGCTGTTGATGACGCCGCGGGAGTCCAGCAGGACAACATCGCTGATGCCGGCGGCCAGCAGGATTTCGGCGACGGCGATGCCGGCGGCACCTGCGCCGGACACCACCACGCGGAGGCCCGCAAGGCCGCGGCCGGTGACCTTGGCGGCGTTGGTCAGGGCGGCGAGGGCCACCACGGCGGTGCCGTGCTGGTCGTCGTGCATGACGGGGCAGTCCAGTGCTTCGATGAGCTTTTCCTCGAGTTCGAAGCAGCGCGGCGCCGAAATGTCCTCAAGGTTGACGGCGCCGAAGCTGGGGCGGAGCCGGACCAGGGTTTCCACGATCTCGTCAACATCGCTGGTGTTGAGGACCAAGGGGATGGAGTCGAGGTCGCCGAAGGTCTTGAACAGGGCCGACTTGCCCTCCATGACGGGCAGGGAGGCGCTGGGGCCGATGTTGCCCAGGCCCAGCACGGCGGTGCCATCGCTGACCACGACCACCAGGCGCTCGGCCCAGGTCAGGGTGCGGGCGAGTTCCGGCTGCTTGTGGATGGCACGGCTGACTTCGGCCACACCGGGCGTGTAGGCGATGGACAGGTCCCGCTTGTTGGACAGCGGGGCGGTGGTGCCGATGGTCAGCTTGCCGCCCTGGTGGGCGCTGAAGATCTCGTCCTCGGTCAGCGGGGTGGCAGCGGAATCGTCGATGGCGGTGATTGCGTCAATGGACACGTCGTTGTCTCCTGGTGCTCGCCGTGCGCGCACGGCACATGGAAGCCCGGCGCCCGGGCGGGCGCAGGCAAGGGGAATGGTGCGACAGGAAACCCAGGGGTGGCGGGTCCGCGGGAGCGTGGGGCTGTTGTGTTCCTCCCTGTTGCTCCGGTTCCTCCATGGTAGGCAGCGGTTTCCGGGGCCGGCCGACGATTTGACACAGCCTGCGGCCGCCAAAACGCTTGAGCAAGCGCACTTGTGACCCACGTCACGTGATAAAGGCGTACTTATTGGGTTATTGGTCTAGGCCGGTTACGCACTTTGGGACAGTGTGAACCCGGCTTCGGCGCCCGGAGAGAGGCGGGCGCAGGCCTTTTTGAGGTCTTCTTCGGCCTCGAAGAGGGAAAGGCGCCGGTTCCGGACGGACTGGACCAGACCAGTGACGGTCAAGAGCAGGACGCGCGCAGCAACAGCGTCCGTGGCTGCCGCGCCCACCACCTTTTCGGCCAGTGCGTCGATCTCCCGCAGCAGCGCAGTGGTGTCGCGGTCCGGAAGGTAGACGCCCCGGCTCAAGCACTGCTCCACGGCAGGCTGCATGACGCGCATGTGGAAGATTTCCATCACCAGCCCCGGCAGGGCGCGACCGCGGAACCGGGCAGGCCCGGTCCGGGCGCCTGCCTGCAGCTCATCCAGCTGGTGGCGGTACAGGGCAAGCATCAGGTGGGTGGGGGAAGGAAAATACCGGTAGAGCGTTCCCAGCGGCACATCGGCCTTGGCGGCAACTTCGGCAAGTTCCACGGAATCCAGGCCTTTGCGGGCGAACGCCGCTGCGGACTCCAGGATGCGGGTATAGCGGAGCCGCTGGCGAGGAGCGGAGGGCCTGGCGGCCATGGGCGGATGGTCTGAAATGGTTTCGGGCATCAGCATTCCGGGGTTGTGATCCTGTAGTGCAGCAGCCGGGAGCGTCCCCATCCCGAATCCGCCTGCAGTCCGGGATCAACTATACGACACAGTTGTGTGACGTTATTTGTCAGTGACCTTACTACCCGGTCTTCCGCCGGTCAGGCGACGCTCTTGATCTTGACCACGAAAACGGCCCCCAGGAGTCCGATGATGGCTGCAGTTGTGAAGAGCGTGCCGTACCCGCCGAATTGCGTCACCGCGAGGAAAGCGAGGCCCGTCGCGAACACTTGCGGCAGCGAAGCGGCCACGTTGATGACCCCCATATCCTTGCCACGGTCCGCGGCCTGCGGGAGCACCTGCGTCAGCAGGGCGAAGTCAACGGCCTGGTAGGCGCCGAAGCCGATGCCCAGGATGCAGGCCCCAATCAAGGCGCCGGTCCATACGGGGAAGAACGCCATGGTGAGGCCCGCCATGGCGATCATGACCGAGGAGGCGATCACGAATGGCTTGCGCTTGCCCACCCGGTCGCTCCACGGCCCCGCGATCACCGCAGTAATCATCACCAACGCCGCATAAATGCCGGTAAGGGTCAGGACTCCCAGCGCTGGGTTCTCATGCTTGATGACGTCCGCGAGGAAAAAGATCAGGTACACAATGGTTAGCTGGTTGCAGACGTTGACCAGGAAGCGGGTGAGCCAGGCCCACGCGAAGTCCGGGTGGCGAACCGGGCTGATCCAGAAGCCGCGGAGGAAATTGCCCAAGGAAAACGGCGGGCGGAGCTCCCTGGGCAGCGGCGGGTCATTCCGGTGGAACAGGTATGGCAGCACGGAGAGCAGCAGGGCGGCCGCACACAGCCAGTAACCCACCATGAAGTTGCCGGAAACTACCGCACCGAAAACCGCGCCGAGGAGGATTCCCACCGTCTGGCCCAGGGCCGCCAGTCCCCCCACGCCGCCGCGCTGCAGCACCGGCACGCGGTCCGGAATGGCGGCGGTAATGGCCGCATAGGCCGCGTTGGCGCCCAGCTGGACAAGGCACCAGAACAGGACCATCAGGGCAACAGCCGCGGCCCCGGACATTGCCAGCAACGCTGCCGTGGCCAGGATGGTACCCGCCAGGACCCAGGGGGAGCGCCGGCCGAAACCCGAGACCGTCCGGTCGGACAGCGCACCGAAGAGCGGATTGGCAACCAGGGATACGGCGGCCCCGCACCCAAGTACGAGGGAGGCGATGGCTTCCTTGTTGGCTTCGTCGATGCCAGTGGCCTGCTGGGCGACAAAGACGTTGATGGGTCCGAAGAACGCGGCGTTGATGCCGACGTTGACCAGGACGAGGCCGGTCACCCACCGCGCGGTGACCTTCCGCGTGGGCTCGGCGAGCGCCGCCGTCGAGCTTGCTTTGGCAGCGTGCGGATCCGGCGGAGCGGGCGTGTCGGACAGGCTCATGTCAGGCTCCCCTGGTGCAGCAGATGATGGTGGAAGTCAGACTATCGTGGGCGGTACCGCATTCCCACGCCGTTTCAGCGGGGCGGCAAGACGGATCCAGAGGAGAACCACATGAGCGCAGCGTCCACCCCCGAAAGCACCACCGTCAACACCGCGGATCTGTACGACGAGCGCGGTGACGAGCTGGCGTCCGTGGCGCTGCAGTTCCAGTCCCTGGGCGGACGCTCCCACTTCAGCGGGCCCATCCGGACCATCCGCTGCTTCCAGGACAACGCCCTGGTCAAGTCCACCCTGGCCACGCCGGGCAACGGCAGCGTGCTGGTCGTGGACGGCGGCGGCTCCCTGGGCACGGCCCTGATGGGGGACATGATCGCCGAAAGCGCAGTGGCCAACGGCTGGGCCGGCGTCGTGATTCACGGGGCCATCCGGGACCGTGAGGCCATCGCCCGCCTGGAGCTCGGGGTGAAGGCGCTCGGCAGCAACCCGAGGAAAAGCGCCAAAGCCGGCGCGGGCGAAGTGGATGTGGACGTGGTGGTGGACGGCGTGACTTTCCGCCCCGGCGCCATGGTGTGGTGCGATCCGGACGGCATCCTCGTGGAGCGCTAGCAAAAGAATTTCCGGAGGAGGGAATAACCGGCAGGCGTACGATAGTTACTGAAAGCAACTATCCTTGCCCGGCCCTTTCCCCACCTGGAGTTTCCATGCCCAAAACCCCCGCGGCGCGTCCAGCCGGAGAAGCGCTGACGCAGCGCCAAATTGTCACCGTGATGGTGGGACTGATGCTGGGCATGTTCCTGGCCTCGCTGGACCAGACCATTGTGTCCACCTCCATCTACACCATCGCCAATGACCTGGACGGCCTGTCGCTGCAGGCGTGGGCAACCACCGCATACCTCATCACGTCCACCGTCAGCACGCCGCTGTACGGCAAACTGAGCGACATCTTTGGCCGGCGGCCCCTCTACCTCACGGCGATCGCCATCTTCCTGGTGGGCTCGCTGTACGCCGGCTCGGTCAACTCCATGACCGAACTGGCCTTCGCCCGGGGCGTCCAGGGCCTGGGTGCCGGCGGCCTGCTGGCCCTGGCGCTGACCATCATCGGCGACATCGTCTCGCTCAAGGACAGGGCCAAGTACCAGGGCTACTTCATGAGCGTGTTCGGCATCTCGTCCGTGCTCGGTCCGGTGGTGGGCGGTGCGTTCGCCGGTTCCGCGAACATCCTGGGCTTTGACGGCTGGCGCTGGGTGTTCTTCATCAACCTGCCCATCGGCCTGGCGGCACTGGCCGTGGTGTTCCTGTTCCTGCACCTGCCCGCCAAGCATGCGAAGCAGAAGATCGACTACTGGGGCGCCGCCGCCATCACGCTGGCGATCGTGCCGCTGCTGCTCGTGGCCGAACAGGGCCGCAGCTGGGGCTGGACGTCCCTGAACTCGTTCCTCTGCTACGGACTCGGCGTGGTGGGCATCATTTGGTTCCTGCTGGCCGAAAAGCGGGCCGGCGACTCCGCCCTGATCCCGCTGCGGCTCTTCCAAAACACCACCTTCGGGCTGTCCTCGCTGCTGAACTTCATCATCGGCATCGGCATGTTCGGCGCCATCGCCATGCTGCCCCTCTACCTCCAGCTGGTGAAGGGGCTGACACCCACCCAGGCCGGCCTCATGATGATCACCTTCACTGTAGGAATCCTGACCGGGTCCATCACGGCCGGGCGGACCATTTCGGCGTCGGGAACCTACCGGATCTTCCCCGTCATAGGCACCGGCATCCTCACCGCGGCGGCCACGGTGATGGGCTTCTCGCTTGGCGTGGATACAGCCCTGTGGGTTCCGGGCGTCATCGCGGTCTTCTTCGGCGTGGGGCTCGGGTTCTGCATGCAGCCGCTCACGCTGGCCATGCAGACCTCGGTTCCGGCGCGGGACATGGGCGTGGGGACATCCTCCGCGGCCTTCTTCCGGTCCATGGGCGGCGCGGTGGGAACAGCCGTATTCATCTCCCTCCTGTTCAGCCTCGCCGCCAGCCGGATCGCTGACGGAATGAAGTCGGCGATGGCCGATCCCGCGTACCTGGCCGTGCTGCAGGACCCGGCCGTCGCGGCGGACCCGGCAAACGCCAAGCTGTACGAGTTCTTCCGTGACGGCGCCTCCAACGAGTCCCTGAACGACACCAGCTGGCTGCACACCGCGAACAACGTGCTGACCCGGCCCATCACGGAGGGCTTTGCCTACTCCATCGACGTGGTGATGTTCACCGCCGCGGCCCTCACGGGCATCGCGTTCCTCATCAGCTTCGCGCTCCCCAACAAGAAGCTGACGGACCACAGGCCGTCCCCGGAGGCGGCTGCCGCGGCAGCGCACTGACCGCCCCGGGGACGACGACGGCGGCGCGGCCCGCCGTCGTCGTCCCCGGTTAAGCGGGGTGGTCGTCGCCAAGTGGAACCTCGGGCGGTGACGTGCCACACTGTTTAGCGCGTGTGCGCCGGCCCTCTTGCCGGTACCGCAGCCGACGATGTCCGCACCGCATTCCACCAGACCCCAAACCCAGGGAGAACCATGCCCACTGCACAGGAGCAGACCACCGCCCGGATACCGCAGCGGGTGATCTGGCTGGCGCTTGCAGGGGCGGTGGGCGGATTCCTATTCGGCTTCGACTCGTCCGTGGTGAACGGCGCCGTGGACGCCATGAAGGACGAATTTGCGCTGTCCGAGGCGGTGACCGGGTTTGCCGTCGCCATCGCACTGCTGGGCTGCGCCGCCGGCGCCTACCTCGCCGGCAAGGTGGCAGACCGCTACGGCCGCATCCCCGCCATGAAGCTCGGCGCCCTGCTCTTCCTGGTCAGCGCCCTCGGCACCGGGTTCGCGTTCAGCGTCTGGGACCTGATCTTCTGGCGCCTGGTGGGCGGACTGGGCATCGGCCTGGCGTCCGTGATCGCCCCGGCCTACATTTCCGAAATCTCGCCGCGCAAGATCCGTGGGCGGCTCGCGTCACTTCAGCAACTGGCCATCACCACCGGCATCTTCGCCGCCCTGCTGTCCGACGCCCTGTTTGCCACCAGTGCCGGCGGCGCGGACCAGGCCTTCTGGCTTGGCATCGAGGCCTGGCGCTGGATGTTCCTGGCCGCGGCCCTGCCGGCCGTGGTCTACGGCTGGGTTGCCTACACGCTCCCTGAGTCCCCGCGGTTCCTGGTGTTCCTGGGCAAGGAGGACGAGGCCCGCAAGGTCTTTGACGCGATTGCTCCCACAGAGGACACCGACCGGCACATCCGCGACATCCGGGAAGCCATCGAGGAAGACAAACTGGCCGGCCAGAAGGGCTCGCTCCGAGGCAAGGCGTTCGGGCTGCAGGCAGTCGTCTGGGTCGGCATCATCCTCTCCGTCCTGCAGCAGTTCGTCGGCATCAACGTCATCTTCTACTACTCCACCACCCTGTGGAAGGCCGTGGGCTTCCAGGAGAAAGACTCGCTGACCATCTCCGTGGCAACGTCCGTCACCAACATCCTGGTGACCCTGGTGGCCATCGCGCTGGTGGACCGGATCGGCCGCCGGCCCATCCTGCTGGCCGGCTCCGTGGGCATGGCCGTATCCCTGGGCGTCATGGCACTGGCCTTTGCCTCCGCTACCGGAACGGGAGCGGACATCACGCTTCCCGGCGCCTGGGGCCCGGTTGCCCTGGTGGCCGCCAACGTGTTCGTCATCAGCTTCGGTGCCTCGTGGGGCCCGCTGGTATGGGTACTCCTCGGCGAAATCTTCCCCTCCCGGATCCGTGCCCGCGCCCTGGGCCTGGCCGCGGCTGCCCAGTGGGTGGCAAACTTCGCCATCACCCTCAGCTTCCCTGTGATGGCTGCCGCTTCACTGCCGCTGACGTACGCCATGTACGCGCTGTTCGCCGCGGCGTCGTTCTTCTTCGTGATGTTCAAGGTGCCGGAAACGAACGGAATGTCCCTGGAACAGGCGGAGACCCTGTTCGTGCCCAAGGGCTCCGTCAAAGCCTAGAAGCCCTGCACTTCCGGTGGCATTACAGCGCCAGCTTCATGCCTTCGTGGCTGGCTTCGAAGCCGAGGCGCTCATAGAAACGGTGCGCGGCGGTACGGGACTTGTGCGTGGTCAGCTGCATGAGGGCGCAATCCCGCCGCCGGGACTCGTCAACAGCCCACCGCACCATCAGTTCGCCGACACCCCGCCCGCGCCAGCCGCCGGCCACACGGACGCCCTCAAGCTGCGAGCGCCAGGCACCCTGCCGCGATATGCCCGGGAGGAAGCTCAGCTGGAACGTGGCAATGACCGTGCCGGCCGTTTCACCGTCCGGCACTACCTCGCCCACCGCCAGCAGGTGGGCGGGGTCGCCGTCGATCGCTTCAAAAGCCCGCTCGTAAGGTGCCACGTCCCCGCCGGTTTCACGGGCGGCACCCAGTGCGTCGTCAGCCAGCAGGCGTACGACGGCGGGAAGGTCACCACGGGTGGCGCGGCGCAGGCGGAAGGTGCCGCCGTCGACGGCGGCTGTCAGCAAAGGAGTCAGGGCATCAGGGGCGGAAGTCACCCGCCCAGCCTTGCACAGGAGTGAGCGCGCGTTCAGCGTTTACCCGCCAAAAGTGAGCGGGCGTTTGGGGGACGGCCAACACGTACGACGCCGGCACTTGCGGAAGTGCCGGCGTCGTTGTTTATGCAATACGTCAGCTGCGGGAGCAGGAGGGGTCAGGCGGGCGCCTGGGCCACCTCCGCCTGCCGTTCCTCCACCAGGGTGGAGACGGCGCTGAACAGCGGATGCCCGGGCTCCAGCCCGGTAATTTTCGCTGTGGCGTCCGCCGGGCTGCTGGCTGCCAGTATGCCGGCCAGCTCCACCGCCTCGGTGTCTGCCGGATCGTTGAAGCGCAGCGCAGCGGCGATGGCACCCAGCAGGGCTTCCGGAACCACCCCGCGCTCTGCCAGTTCAGCGGCCGGGCCGATGAACCGCTCGTGCCGGCCGAGCTTTCGCAGCGGCGCACGCCCCACCCGGTTGACCGTGTCCGGCAGGTGCGGGTTGGAGAACCTGGCCAGGATCTTCTGGACGTAGGCCTCCTGCTCGTCGTTGTTGAAACCATGCTTGGCCACCAGCAGCTGTTTGGTCTCCTCCAGCACGGCACGCACATCCTCTGCCACGTCCTGGTCGGCCATCGCGTCGGAGATCTTTTCGATGCCTGCCTCGAACCCGAAATAGGCTGCGGAGGCGTGGCCCGTGTTCACCGTAAACAGCTTCCGCTCGATGTAGGGCGAGAGTTCGTCCACGAAGGTTGCTCCCGGGATGGACGGGGCGGCACCGCCGAAGGGCGTCCGGTCGATGACCCACTCATAGAAGGTCTCCACCGTGACATCGAGGCCCTGGCCCGCCTCCTGGTTGGGAACGATCCGGTCCACCGCCGTGTTGGCGAACACCGCACGCCCTTCCAAAGCCCCGTTGGCGGCCTCCGGACGGGAGGCCACCTCCCGGGCCAGGATGTCCGTGGCATTGATGGCGTTCTCGCAGGCCATGACCTGCAGCGGGGCCATCCCGTCCCCGCGCGCGGCGATGCCCCTGGCGATGACCGGCGCCACGAACTTCAGGATGTGCGGTCCCACGGCCGTGGTGACGATATCCGCCGTGGCGATCTCCGCGACGAGTTCCGCTTCCTGCGTGTTCGAGTTCAGGGCGCGGAAGTTGTCCACGGTCCGGACGGCGGGGTTCTCCCCCACTTCGTGGACCCGGTAGCTGTCCGCCTCCGCGAGCTGCGCGATGAGGGCATCAGCCACGTCCGCGAAGACAACCTCGTACCCTGCGTCATGCAGGAGCAGTCCAACAAAGCCGCGGCCGATGTTTCCGGCACCGAAATGTACAGCCTTCACTATGCGTTGACCTTTCCGAAGAGCTCCAGGACTTCATCCACGGATTGGGCGGCTTCCAGGCGGGCCACCTGCTCCTTGTTGGTGAAGACCTTCGCGATGGAGGACAGGATGTGCAGGTGCTCGTTGTTGACGCCTGCGACGCCCACCACGAACTTCACCTCCTTGCCGTTCCAGTCGATGCCCTGGGGGTAGCGGACCACGGACACCGCGGACTTGCGGATGTGGTCCTTCGCGGCGTTGGTGCCGTGCGGGATGGCCAGGAAGCTGCCCATGTAGGTGGACACCGATGCCTCGCGCTCATGCATGGCCGCGATGTAGCCCTCATCCACGGCGCCGCGGGCCAGCAGCAGCCGGCCGGCTTCGTCGATGGCGGCGTCCCGCGTGGTGGCCGAGCCGTCCAGCACCACGCTGTCCCGGGCCAGGATCTCCCCGCCGCCCGCCGCGGATCCGGTGGTTGCCCCGCGGCGGT
>NZ_AOFD01000062.1 GCF_000332815.1 Arthrobacter nitrophenolicus | reverse complement strand
CGGCGTCACGGTGTCGTAGTAGCCCTGCCCGATCATCTGGACGGCAGTCCTGTTCTTGGCCGCAAGCTTGCGCAGCTCGGCGAGCGCCTCCACCTCGCTCAGTGCCGGGGACAGTTTCAGCGGCGTATCCTGCCGGATGTCCTTGGGCACGGCCCGGTCAACGAGGGCATCCACGGTGTCGTAACCGACGGCCTTGAGCATGGCGCTGACATCGGCCTGGCGGCGGGCACCAATGTGCCGGTCAACGAAAGTGGCGGTGGCAGGGGCCGGGGAAACGGTCACGGGGAACTCCATGAGTCAGGCGGCGCAGGGTACGCCGCAGCGATTCGGGTTCCTCCCCGCTCTGTATTGGACCTGAGAGTTTCCGCGTTGCCAGCTTGCGCATGGCCCCGCTTGCACCGTCGGTGAACACAACAGCCCCGGGTTTCCCGCACTGCGGGTCACCCAGCGGACTGCCTGCTGCTTTCCAGAGGCGCCTCGCCGCGGCGGTACATGGGCCTGTGAGATTCCTGGGGAGGGTTTGCTCCTACGGCGCCTGCTGTACTATCCGGCAGAACTCTCCCGCCGCAGATCAAGGGCTATTCATTTGGGTTGCTGTGCGGGGGCCGGTGACAGCTCCCACAGCCCCCAATTGTCCTACGCCACCGCGGCTGGGGCAAATGGCCGGCTACCGCCGCAGGCGTTCCAAGGCTGCCAGCAATTCGTCCACATCCGCGGCCGCACCGCCCGGCGGTACCGGCCCCACAGACAGCATGGCGTTGAAGTAGAGCCCATCCCCCATGTACAGCACTGCTTTGGCCAGGGCCGGGCCGACGTCGGCCGCGATCTCGTCGAGCCAGCGCTGCTGGATCGCTGCAAACCGGCGGCGCGTTTCCTCGTGCGCCACCTCCGCCAGGCGGGTTGCCGCGACGATCGCGCGGTCCAGCGGGGTGTCGGCCCAGACGGATGTGCGGATGAAGTAGGCCGCAGCCCCCTCCCCGGCGGCTGCCATCGCATCGGCGTCGGCTCCCGCCAGCCCGTCCAGCCGGTCCAGCAGCACCTGGATCAGGGCTTCCTTGTTCGGGAAGTGGTACAGCAGTCCGCCTTTGGACACTCCGGCCTTCGCCGCGACGGCGTCCAGGGTTGCCGCGCGCTCCCCCACCTCAATCAGGAGGGCTTCAAAGGCGTCAAGGACCGCTTCACGGGCTACGGGCTTTCGGGGCATGCGTCTAATCATGCCCGTTGGAGCGGTGGCCCCTCCAACCGGACCGGATTCGTAACTATACCGTCTGGACGGTATAGTTATCGCATGACAACTTCCGCAGCAACCACCAGGACCCCAACGGCACCCGCCGGCGGCCCGGCCGTCCGGGCGCCCTGGCGCGACTGGCTGGCCCTGGGCTTACTGATGTTCCCGGTCCTCTTGGTTGCCGTGGACAACACGGCACTCACCTTTGCCCTGCCCGCCATCGCCCGCGCCCTGGAACCCACCGGCGTCCAGCTCCTCTGGATCGTGGACGCTTACCCGCTGGTGCTCGCCGGCCTGCTGGTGTCCATGGGCAGCCTCGGTGACCGCATCGGCCGGCGGAAGCTGCTGATTATCGGCAGCATCGGCTTTGCCGCCCTGTCCGCGGCCACGGCTTTCGCCCCAAGCCCCGCCTGGCTGATCGCCGGCCGGGCATCCCTGGGATTCTTTGGCGCGATGCTGATGCCATCCACGCTCTCCCTGATCCGCAACATCTTTCCGCAGCCCAGCCGCCGCAGGCTGGCGGTAGCCATTTGGGCCGCCGGTTTCTCCGGCGGCGCGGCCCTGGGACCGATCTTCGGCGGCTGGCTGGTGGAGCAGTTCTGGTGGGGCGCAGTGTTCCTGGTGGCCGTGCCGCTCATGCTGCCCCTCCTGGCCTTCGGCCCTTCCTTCATTCCGGAGTCAAAGGATCCCGCCCCGGGCCGCGTGGACGTGCCCAGTATCCTGCTGTCCCTGCTGGTGATGGTTCCCCTGGTCTACGGCATCAAGGAACTGGCCACGGAAGGCGCCGGCCCGGCGGCCATCGCGGGCATCGCCTTCGGCCTGGCCATGGGCGCAGTCTTCGTGCGCCGGCAGCTGCGGCTGGCCAATCCACTCCTGGATATGCCCCTGTTCCGGAACAGGGTGTTCAGCATGGCCATTACGGCCAACGTCCTGGCCCTCTTTTCCTTCAACGGATTCATCCTCTTCCTGGCCCAGCACCTGCAGCTGCTTGAGGGCATGTCCCCTTCGGCAGCGGGCATCGCGATGATCCCGGCCCTCGTGGCCACGGTGGTGGCCGGGCTGGCCGTAGTTCCGCTCGTGCGGCGCGTTCGGCCGGGGTTCGTGGTGGCCGCCGGGCTGGCCTTCAGCGCCGCGGGCTACAGCATGGTCAGCTTCGGAAACCACGACGGCGGCCCTTCACTGCTGCTGGCAGCCCTGCTGGTGCTTGCCCTGGGAGTAGGCACGGCCGAGACCATTTCCAATGACCTCATTTTGGGGGCCGCGCCGCCGGAGAAGTCCGGTGCCGCCGCTGCCATCTCGGAGACCGGCTACGAAGTGGGCGCACTCCTGGGCACCGCGGTACTGGGCTCGATCCTGACGGCTTCCTACCAGCACAATCTCCGGCTGCCGGACGCCCTGGCGGAGTCGGCATCCGCGGGCGCCATCCACAACGCCGGCGAAACCCTCGCCGGTGCCATGGATGTGGCCGCCGCCCTGCCTGCACCCCTGGCGGACGCGGTGCGACAGGCCGCGGCGGCCGCCTTCGACTCCGGTGTCCACGTCACCGCGGCAATCGGGCTGGTACTGATGGCCGCGGCGGCGGTCCTCGCCGCCGTCGTACTTCGCAAAGTCCCAACAGCCGCCTAAGGCGGAAGGCCTGGAGGGTACAAAAAAGCGCCCGGCGCCGGAGATGAACCTCCAGCGCCGGGCGCTTGCTGTGGGCCGGCGCTCCGCGCCGACGGACTACTTGGAATCCGGAGCGGTCACGCTGGCCGTGGGCTTCATGGTTTCGGCGTTCACCATCCAGGCGAACTGCTCCAGCTTGAGGATGAACTCGTGCAGCAGGTCGGCCGTAGTGGGATCCTCCTCGTCCACCTCATCATGGACCTTGCGCATGGTGCCCACGGCAGCTTCCAAGGCGGCGACGATCCGTTCGATCGCATCCTTGGTGCTGATCAGGCCGTCGGGGAACTGCGCCAGGCTGGTGGAGGCCGAAACCGTCGAACTGCGGCCGTCCGGAAGGGCGTGAAGGGCTCGCATGCGCTCGGCCGTATCGTCGGCGAACTGGCGCGCGGCGTCGACAATCTCGTCAAGCTGGAGGTGGAGGTCACGGAAGTTGGTGCCCACAATGTTCCAGTGCGCCTGCTTGCCCTGGATGTGCAGCTCGATCAAGTCGCGAGCACAGCCTGCAGGTTATTGGTCAGTGTCGGTGAAGCTTTCATGGGTCCTCCTCGATTGGTCCAGTAGTTGCGACGGTACCAGTCCCGCCGGAGGCTGGAGCAGGGCCGAAGGAAGATTTCTCAGTGAGCTTACTAATTTGCCGCCAGCGGTCATAAACGAATGTGATTCATATTTCCCCTTGCGCTTCCACGCCGGTGCCCCCATACTAAATGAACGTCATTCATATAGTGACCGCGGTCATAAAGTCTTCCAGAAAGTGGTGCCATGACAGAGACACTCCGCACCAGCACGTCCCCGGCCGGCTCCGGCAAACACACTCCCGGCAGCGCGGAATCACCGCCAAAGGACTGAAAGGCGGCCAGCTGGGGCTCCTCGCCGTCGTCGTCCTCGGCATTTCCACCATTGCCCCCGCCTACACCCTCACCAGCGCACTGGGACCCACCGTCAATGAAGTCGGACTCCAGCTGCCTGTCATCTTCCTGATCGGGTTCATCCCCATGATCCTGGTCTCGCTCGCCTACCGGGAACTCAACGCCGACTCCCCTGACAGCGGCACCACCTTCACGTGGGTTACCAAGGCCTTTGGCCCGTGGGTCGGCTGGATGGGCGGCTGGGGCCTGCTCGCCGCCAGCATCATCGTCCTGTCCAACCTCGCGGGCGTGGCCGTCGATTTCTTCTACCTCTTCCTCTCCCAGCTCACAGGCTCCGCCGAACTGGCCGACCTTGCCGACAACAAGGCAATCAACGTCCTGACCTGCTTCGTGTTCGTGGCCCTGGCCGTCTGGGTCAGCTACCGCGGCCTGCACGCCACCAAGCTGGTGCAGTACGGCCTTGTGGGGTTCCAGCTGCTGGTCCTTGGCCTATTCGTGGCCATGGCATTCGCCAACTGGTCCGCCTCAGAAACGGCCATCCCCTTCAGCTGGGACTGGTTCGACATCACCAAGGTCGAAACCTTCAGCCAGATAGCCGCCGGGATCTCGCTGTCCATCTTCGTGTACTGGGGATGGGACGTCTGCCTGACCCTCAACGAGGAAACGGCCAACGGCAAGAAAACAGCCGGTGTGGCCGGTACCCTGACCGCCATCATCGTCCTGGCCATCTACCTCCTGGTCAGCATCGCCACCATGATGTTCGCCGGCCTCGGAGATACGGGCAACGGGCTGAACAATGAAGACAACCACGAGAACATTTTCACGGCCCTCGCCTCGCCCATCATGGGCCCGTTCGCCATCCTGATGTCCCTTGCCGTGCTGTCCAGCTCAGCCGCCTCCCTGCAGTCCACCTTTATGTCCCCGGCGCGCGGCCTGTTGGCCATGGGCCACTACGGGGCCCTGCCGGAGCGGTTCGGCAAGGTCAGCAGGAAGTTCGCGACGCCGGGCTTCGCCACCGTTATCGCGGGCGTTGTTTCTGCCGGGTTCTATGCCGTCATGCACGTGGTCAGCGAGAACGTCCTGAACGACACCATCGTGTCACTGGGCCTGATGATCTGCTTCTACTACGGCCTGACTGCCCTGGCCTGCGCCTGGTACTTCCGGCACAGCGTCTTCAGCAGCGCACGCAACTTCATCCTGCGGCTGCTGTGCCCCGTTCTTGGCGGGGTGGGCCTGTACGTGGTGTTCCTCCAGACCGCCGTGGACAGCCTCGCACCCGAGTTCGGCAGCGGTTCGGAGGTCTTCGGCGTCGGCCTGGTCTTCGTGCTGGGCGTCGGGATCCTGGCCATGGGCGCGGTATTCATGCTGGTGATGTCCAAGGTGCGGCCCGGCTTCTTCCGGGGCGAAACCCTGAAACGGGACACCCCCGCCCTGGTGGTCCCCGAGTAGGAATCCGCATCCAGCACTAAAGAAGGTGCCGTACCCCCGGATCCGGGAGTACGGCACCTTTTTGCCTTGCGACGGCGGACGTGTCACCAGAAGTGCGCCACATCAACCACCAGGCGGGAACCGGAACCCGGGCCATCCAGGGTGAACACCCGGAACGGAAGGCGGGCACGGACGCCGAGTCCGAGGTTGGTGTACCCCTCGTAGCTGCCGGCCCAAGCCACCTGGCGGAAGGTCTGGTAATTGGCAACGTTGGTGAGTTCAGCCTGATTAGCGGGGTTGTACGTGGGCTGCCCGGTTTCCGGATCATAGGCGGGGGCATTGACCGTGACCTGCAGCCGGGCGCCGCCCCGGACGGGGACCGTGAAGCCGGAACCGTCCTGGACCACGTTCGCGACGTAACGCACGTTGTAGCCCGTTTCCGGGCCGTTGAGGTCCACCACCAAGCGGTCGAAGCAGTAGTGCTGCCCGGTCCGGACGTTGGTGACGGATGCTTTGCCGAACGAGTCTTCAGCTTTGGCCAGTGACCCCCACACCAGCCCGCAATACGAGGTGGTTGCCGAGGCGGGCCCCGGAACCAGGATTCCCAGCCCGACGGCCATGAGGATAGCCGTGAGCCAAATGGAGAGTTTTTTCATTGTGGAGCCACCCAGGGAAGGAGCGATTGGATAGCTCAAGACTAGGAGCCCCGGGCGCGCGAAACGAGGCCTGTGGCCGCTTCGGCGCGCAACCGTTAGCCTCCGGCGGCCAGCATTAAGAGGCCATAAAAGCGGCACCCATTCCTGGCCTTTCTTGACCCTTCCGGTGCCGTTTCTGCATCAGGCCGTTACCGGCGGTAACGGCGGTCAGCCTTCACATTCAATGCAGTACTTCAGGCCGTTCTTCTCAAGCGCCACCTGGGACCGGTGGCGGACCAGGAAGCACGATGAACAGGTGAACTCGTCCTGCTGCTCGGGAACGACGATGACGGTCAGTTCCTCATTCGAAAGGTCGGCGCCGGGCAGGTCGATACCTTCGGCGGTGTCGTTCTCATCGAGGTCTATGACCGCGGTCTGCGCATTGCCGCCCCGTGACGCCTGGAGGGCCTCGAGCGAGTCAGCCGGAGACTCTTCTTCCTGCTTGCGTGGAGCATCGTAATCGGTAGCCATAGCCTTCACTTTCGTTGCTGCGCAGCGCCATTTCCGGCACCTCAGTGAAGCAGTTTAGGGCATGATCCCGTCACCAGCGCAATAGTGTGTTCATTCGGACGCCGGCGCAGCATCCGCCACGGATTCGCCGTGCGCGGCGCGGGCCTGGCCTGCTCCAACAGCCACGCCGCTGAGCGCGGGGAGCCAGCCCCAGCGGGTGGCATCGGCCATGGCGCCGGCGGCCTCGTCCGGCGACTCGTAGGTGAAAGTGCCGGTCAGCCAGGTGCGAAGCCGCAGGAGAAGGTCAGCTGTCATGCCTGCAACCTATGCGGCGATTGTTGTGGGCACGTTTCCCGCCGGTCTCGCAGCCGTTAATCCGTGGCGGTTTACCGGGCGTGGTCCTACGCTGAAAGCGCGCCGGCCCCATCAGCCGGAGTACAGCGTTGAAGGAGGCATCATGGCAGCGAAGCTCAACCGCACGGCACTTGCCCAGGCCCGCCAGCTGATCAAGGAAGGAAAGGTGGAGCGGGACATCCGGGATGACTGGAGCGAGCACGCCCCGTCCACGGACCAGGAAAATTCGTTCATCGACAAGCACGGCTTCAAGGACTTCGCAGCGTGGCACCTGGGCCGCGACGACGAAAAGTCGGAGGGTACCAAGGGGAGCGTCAGCTTTCCTACGGGGACTTCAGCAAGGTGCACCGGTGCGCGGTCATCTCGCTGGAGGGAAGGGCCGCCCAGTACGGCCACGACGACATCCGCGATGCGGCGCGGAAGCTGCTGGAACTGATGGACGGGGACTGAGGCTGCGGCGGTTCCGGGCTGGCCAGAGAGCGGTGTGCGGCTAGGTGGCTGCGGTGAGGTCCGACGCCGTATCCGCCTGCGAGCGCTGCCGGCGGCTGAGCAGGATGAACGGCGCGGCCAGCAGCTGCACGGCGCCGCTGACTGCCAGTGATGCCGGGTAGCCGTAAAGGTCTGCGCTCCGGCCGAGCAGGGGCTGCACCACCACGCCGCCGCTGGAACCCATCAGGGAATCGAAGCTGAGGACAGTGGCGCGCTGCTTGGACGCAATCATGTCGTTCAGGTACGCCTGGCGCACCGGCGTGCCTGCCGCGCCCACCACTGCCCACAGTGCCAGCAGGACCAGGGCCAGCCAGAAAGTAGTGGTGAACAGCAGCACCACCAGGATCACTGAGCTGACCACGTTGCTCACGATCAGCACGGTGGTGCGCCTGCGCACCCGTTGCCGCACGCGGGGCGCCATCCAGCCGCCCACGATGTCCGCCCCCGCCACGATGGCAGCCGCCAGCCCTGCAACGGCGTAGGCCCGGGGGTCACCGAACAGCTGGAGCAGGTAGGGCTGCAGGGCATAGAACACATAGAAGCCCACGCCTTCGGTGAATGGGGCTGCCAGCATGATGTACCGCACCGGCGGGTGCTTGAAGCCGCCGTCGATCGAAGCCTTGAGGACGGACCGGGTGGCCCGCAGGGGGTGCGCCGACCGCTCCGGCGTGAAGCCGACGTCGCGCATCAGCAGGAACGCCACGGCAAACATGGCCACCAGGACGCCCACGCGGATCAGGAACGGCACACCGAGGTCGGTGGCCTGGGCGATCACGCCGCCTGCCACGGAACCGCCCAGCATTGCCACCCCGGACACCATCTGTCCGCGCCCGAGCACCGCTTCCAGGCCGCCGTCGTAGCCGGAATAATGCAGGGCATCCACCAGCCAGGCTTCCACCGCGCCGGAAAAGAAGGTGAAGCCCAGGCCCAGCAGCACGGAGACAACAGCCCACCACAAGAACGGCGCTGACCACTGCCAGAGCAGGTAGTACAGGAATGTGGACGAGGCAAGGGTGATGGTGCCGAGCAGGAATGACACCCGCCGGCCCCAGCTGTCCGCCACAACGCCGGTAGGCACTTCGAAGAGCACCATGCCGGCCGTGAAGAAGGCGTTGGCGGCAAAGGCTTCGAGGTTGCTGAGCCCGGCGTCGAGCAGGAACAGGGTGTTGATCCCCCAGATGAAGGACGTCGCAAGGGTGTTGCCGAGTGTCAGGGTCAGGTAGACCCGCTGGATCTTCCGTGCGGCCGCGTTCATCGGGAGGAAAGGCTTAGGAGGGGCTGAAACTGGCGGGAACGGGATCGTGCCGCAGGTAGCGGCGGGTGAACCGGCCGGTTCCGGCGGTCAGCGCCCTGAGTTCGACGGCGTAGCGCAGCAGTTCCTGGTCCGGCACCTCCGCGCTGATTTCGGTCAGCCCGTCCCCGGTGGAGGTGGTGCCGGTGAGCCTTCCCCGCCGGCCGGACAGATCGCTCATGACGGAACCGACGTGCTCGTCCGAAACGGTGATGCCCACGGATGACACTGGCTCCAGGAGCTGGATTTTTCCGGCTGCAGCCGCCTCCCTCAGCGCCAGCGCGCCGGCGGCCTGGAATGCGGCGTCGGAGGAGTCAACGCTGTGCGCCTTGCCACCCACCAGCGTTACCCGCACATCCACCACCGGGAATCCTGCCGATACTCCCTTCTCCATCTGTGCCCGGACACCCTTCTCCACGGACGGGATGAAGGTCCCGGGGATCACCCCGCCAACTGTCTTGTCCAGGAACTCAAACCCTCCGCCGCGGTCGAGCGGTTCCACCTCGATATCGCAGACGGCATACTGCCCGTGGCCGCCTGACTGCTTCACGTGGCGGCCGTGCCCGGCGGAGGGTGCCGCGAATGTTTCCCGAAGCGGGGTCACCACGTCCACCGTGTGCAGCTTCACGCCCTGCTCGCGCAGCCGGTCCAGCACCACCTCGGCGTGTGCCTCGCCCATCACCCACAGGACCAGCTGGTGGGTTTCGGCATTCCGTTCCACCCGAAGGGTGGGGTCGCCGGCCGCGATCTTGCCCAGGCTCCGCGCCAGCGCGTCCTCGTCGCTCCGGGAATCCGGTTCCACCGCCACCGGAAGCAGCGGCTCCGGCATCTCCCAGGTGGCGAGGATCAGGGGCTTGTCCCGGGAGGAGATGGTGTCCCCTGTTTCGGCGCTTCCCAGTTTGGCCAGTGCGCACATGTCCCCCGCAACGCAGTACGGCACGGGCCGCAGGGTTGCACCGAGAGGCGAGTAGATGTGGGTGACGCGCTCGTCGGTGTCGTGGTCCTGGTGGCCGCGGTCCGCAAGCCCGTGCCCGCCAACATGCACTGGTGAGTCTTCACGCAGCGTCCCGGAAAAGACCCGGACAAGGCAGATCCGCCCCAGGAACGGGTCGATGGATGTCCGGACCACCTCGGCGGCCAGCGGTCCGGCGGGGTCGCAGGCCAGCGACCCCTCCGGTTGTCCCGCCAGGTCGGTCACCCCCGGCAGGCCGCGCTCCGTTGGCGGCGGAAAAGCGCGGACCAGCACTTCCAGCAGTTCGGCCGTTCCCAGGCCGGTCAGCGCCGACGCCGGAAGGACCGGAAAGAAGGAGCCCCGGGCCACAGCGGTTTCCAGGTCATCGATCAACACTCCGGTGTCGATGTCCTCGCCGCCCAAATAGCGGTCCATCAAGGACTCATCCTCGCTCTCGGCGATGATTCCCTCGATCAGCTCGCCCCTGGCCGCCTCCACGCCTGCCAGTTCGCCGTCGTCCGCCTCGCGGTTGCCGGGAGTCTCCCCTGCCGAATAATCGGTGACGGTACGGGACAAGAGCCCTAAGAGCCCGGTAACGTCGCCGCCCGTCCGGACCGGGACGTAGAGCGGAAGGACGCCCTCGCCGAACGCCTTTTGGCACTCGGCGAGGGCGCCGTCGTAATCAGCCCGCGGATGGTCCGTCCGGGTAATCACGACGGCGCGTGGCAGCCTCGCCTGCTCGCACTCCGCCCACAGGGCAGTGGTGGTGGCGTCGATCCCGTCGACGGCCGAGACGACGAAGAGTGCGGCATCCGCGGCCCGCAGCCCGGCGCGCATCTCGCCGATGAAGTCCGGGTAGCCGGGAGTGTCCAGCAGGTTGACCTTGATGCCGTCCACGAGCAGGGGCACCAGCGAGAGCGTGACGGAGCGCTGCTGGTGGACGGCGGCAGGATCGGAGTCACTTACGGTTGTGCCGTCGGCGATGGATCCTTTCCGCGTGATCATGCCGTTGGCGGCAAGCAGGGCTTCAATGAGCATAGTTTTGCCGGCACCGGAATGGCCGACCAGCGCAATGTTGCGGATCCTGGCCGGATCCTCGGCCGCAATTCCCGCGGAGCCGTCCAAGCGGCGTGTTTCCGGGCCGGTCCTGCCGCCGGATGTCCTCGCTGTGTCCTTCGTGCCTTTCACCGACATGGGATCCTCCTGGCGTCTTTGCCCTGCAACCCGTCCTAGCGTGTCCTCTGATTCGACACCCTGGGACGCGTTACGGCAAGAGCGCCGGCGGCCCGGAACCCGCAATGTGCCCTGTTACGGCATGAATGCGTACAGAGGCTACTCCCTGGCCTTGCGGGTGGCTGCGTCATTGGCCTTCTGCAGCGCCTTGACCAGTTCGCCCTTGTCCATCTTTGAGCGGCCTTTGACATCCAGCTTCCTGGCGAGCCGGAGCAGGTGCTCCTTGGAGGCATTGGCATCCACTCCGCCGGCGGTGGGCTTGGAGGATTTGACGCCCTCCTCGGCCCGTTTGTCAGAAGGGCCCTTCTTGCCCTTGGGTTCCCAGTGGTCCCCCACCTTCTCGTAGCTGTGCTTCAGGGACGCGTAGGCGGCGCGGGCGGCGCGGCTCTCATCGTTGCTGTAGGACTCCAACGCCGAATCGTAGGTCTTGGCGAACGTGTCCTGGGCTTTTTGCTCCGAGCGCTGCAGCGTGGACGGAAGCTCGTCCTTGCGTGCGTGCTGGTTTTTTCCGGTCTTGGGCATGGCACCCATCCTCCTTTTATCAGCAGGCTGATCATTTGAAGATGACACCAGCTTAAGCCCGGCCGAGGAGCATGCCCCCAACTTTTCCCGGAACCCTTGCCAGCCAGATACTAAGCATGCTTATGGTATGGGGGCACTGGTTGTCCATCGGGTCCATGGGCGGACGGCCACAGCGCTCCGGGAGTTACTGCGGCCGTGGAACCAAGGGCCGTTGAACCGATGAACTGCAGCATTCAGTATCAGAGCAACAGTGAGGAAACGGCCCCATGTACCTGCACACCCAACTCCTGATCAATGAAATCGCCGCCGATGAGCCGGACCCCGCCGCAGCGAACGCCCTCCAGGAGGGCCTTGGCGGGCAATTCGGCGAAATGCGCACCATGATGCAGTACCTGTTCCAGAGCATGAATTTCCGCGGCGACGCGGCGGCAAAGCCCTACAAGGACCTCCTCCAGGGCGTTGGAACGGAGGAGATCAGCCACGTCGAGCTGATTGGAACCACGATTTCCCAGTTGCTGGACGGTTCCCCGAGATACCAGGGCAAGAAGACCGACCCCGTGGACGAGCCGGGCGCAAAGGGAGCCACCCCGCTGAAGATCGCCCTCGACACAGGCAACATCCACCACTACCTCGTGGGGGCCCAGGGTGCGCTGCCGGTCGACTCCGTCGGCAACCCCTGGAGCGGTTCCTACGTGTACAACAGCGGAAACCTGGTCCTGGACCTGCTGTACAACCTGATGCTTGAATCCACCGGCCGGCTGCAGAAGTGCCGGATCTACGAAATGACGGACAACAAGACCGCCCGGTCCACCATCGCCTACCTCATCGTCCGGGACCAGGCCCATGAAAACGCCTTCGCCAAGGCCCTCGAAAGCCTCGGCGTGAACTGGGGCAAGGTCCTGCCCATCCCCAAGACCAAGGCTGAACAATTCCCGGAGGTGAAGAAGCTGCTGGACCAGGGCCTCCAGAGCATCCAGTACACGTTCAGTGCGGACAACCTCAGCGAGGCCGGCAAGCTCTTCCGGGGCGCGTCCCCGTCCAATGACGGAACGGAACTGCGGACCGATGTCATGCCGGAGGGCGCCCCGATGACCATTTCGCCTGAACGCCGGGAGGAGTTCTCCCCGGGGCTGGACCCTGAACTCCTGGCACTGATCCAGGCGACGGCCGAGGTGGAACTTCAGGAGGCTGACAACCCCCGGGTGTCCGGGAGCTAGGAGTTGGCCCCTCGGCGGGTTCTCGTGGAGCCCCCTGTCGGATTCGAACCGACGACCCCCGCTTTACAAGAGCGGTGCTCTGGCCAACTGAGCTAAGGAGGCATGCCCTGGCGGGCGGGCGCCGTGACGGCGCTAGATAAGGTTAGCCCAACTCCCGCCGGTGGTAAAAACGCCGGCGGCCGGGGCAGGCCGCACCGAAGCGGACAACAAGGGGCCCGTTCCCGGAACAGTTTGATGTTCCGGGAACGGGCCCCTTCTGTAACAGTCCGACGGCGTGCAACAGTCCGACGGCGTGCAACAGTCCGGCGGTGCTACGCCTTCGCGTCGATCGCAGCCTGGATGTCGGCGTTGAGGTCGGTGGTGCCGTCCCACTGCTTGCCGTCAATGAAGATGGTGGGCGTGCCGGTGATGCCCGTGTTGGACGCCAGCTGGGTGGAGTACTTCACGTAGGGACGGAAGGTCTTGTCATCAACGCAGCTGTTGATGTCCGCACCAATGTCACTGGCCAGTGACTTGAGCTTGTCGTCCGAGAGGCCCTCACCGCCTTCGGCAGGCTGGTTGGTGAACAGGACGTCGACGTATTCGGCATACTTGTCGGGCGCCTGGTCAGCCACGCACGCGGCGGCGTTCGCTGCGCGGGAAGAGTAATTGGTGCTGGACTGGCGGTCCAGGAAGCCCAGCGGCCGGTATTCAAGGGAGATCTTGCCCTCGTTGCGGAGCCCGGTGAGCGAGTCGTTGTAGGTGTCCTCGAAGCGCTTGCAGACGGGGCAGATGAAGTCGATGTAGGCAACGATCTTCACCGGCTGGCCTTCTTCGGCCTCGGCACCAGGGGCCACCACCGGGTTGGGGGCGTCCTGCTTGGCCGGAACGTTGGCAATGTCCACCGTGGCCGCATCCGTGGACTTCACCTCGGTGTTGGCCAGCAGCGTCACACCGCCGTTGACGTTGCCGTTTGCCGGCACCGGGCCCTGGTCTGCGATGGGCGTGTTCTGCCGGATGCTGGTGGTAACCACCAGGGCCACGACCGCCAGGATGGCCACCACCGCCGCCACGATGCCCCAGCCGATCAGCAGCTTGTTGCGCTTGTCCTTCTTGAGCTGCGCCTCCCGGATCAGGCGCGCTTTCTCGCGCGCCTCCGCGGTTCGCTCAGCCTTGGACTTGCGTACTTCGTTTGCAGGGCTCATGTGTTCCTTGGGTCGATCGACGTAGGGGGTCCACTTCGTGGCACACCCCCATTTTAGGGGAGAAACCTGAGAGCTTGCCCCTTCAAGTATTCCTACGGCTTGACCAACGGACGAATAGCACCGATGATTCCGTCCCGTTAGGGTGGGGAAAGAGGCACAAGCAACCCCAGGGGGCCGCAATGCAAACACCCGTCCAGGAAAAACCCGCCGCTAAAGCTGAGGCCGGCGCCGCCGGCAGGAGCCATGGCAGGGTGACGAAATACGACTTCATGGTGGTCTCCAACAGGCTGCCCGTTGACCGCTGCGCCGCCGGCGAAAGCGGGGATGACGGTTCAGGCTGGCGCCGCTCGCCGGGCGGCCTGGTGACCGCGCTGGCCCCGATGATGACAAAGACCGACGGCGCATGGGTGGGCTGGCACGGTGCACCCGATGAAACGGTAGAGCCTTCAGCCACGGCGGCATGGACCTGGTGCCCGTCCAGCTCAGCACCGACGATGTGGAGCTGTATTACGAGGCTTCTCCAACGCCACCCTCTGGCCGCTCTACCACGACGTCATCGCCCCGCCGGAATTCCACCGCACCTGGTGGGACACCTACCGGAAGGTCAACCAGAGGTTCGCCGACGCCGTCGCCCGCCATGCGGACCACGGCGCCACCGTGTGGGTGCAGGACTACCAGTTGCAACTGGTCCCCCGGATGCTGCGCCGGGCCCGGCCGGACCTGCGGATCGGGTTCTTCAACCACATCCCCTTCCCGCCACCGGAGATTTTCGCGCAGTTGCCCTGGCGGCACGCGATCATTGACGGCCTCCTCGGCGCCGACCTGGTTGGCTTCCAGCGGGTCAGCGACGCGGGGAACTTCATGCGCTCGGCACGGCGCTTCCTGGGGGCCAGCGTCAAGCAGCAGCAGGTGCATGTCAAAGGCCAGGACGGCGAGATCACCCACATCGCCCGGGCACAGGCGTTTCCCATCTCCATCGACGTCCAGCAGATCAGCGAACTTGCGGCCAAGCCTGAAATCATCGAGCGGGCACGGCAGATCCGCCAGGACCTGGGAAATCCCAAGACCATCCTGCTCGGCGTGGACCGGCTGGACTACACCAAGGGCATCCGGCACCGGCTCAAGGCATTCGAGGAACTCCTGGCCGACGGCAAGCTCAAGGTGGGCGACGCGACCCTGATCCAGGTGGCTTCCCCCAGCCGTGAACGCGTGGAACAGTACCGCCTGCTGCGCGAAGAGGTGGAGGGCACGGTGGGGCACATCAACGGCACCTACGACACCATCGAAAACACCGCCGTCCGCTACCTGCACCACAGCTACCCGGTGGAGGAAATGGTGGCCCTGTACCTGGCCGCCGATGTCATGCTGGTCACCGCCCTGCGGGACGGCATGAACCTCGTGGCAAAGGAATACGTGACCGCCCGGACCAATAACGACGGCGCCCTGGTCCTCAGCGAATTTGCGGGTGCTGCCGACCAGCTCAAGCAGGCCCTACTGATGAACCCGCACGATATCGACGGCCTCAAGAGCACCATCATGCGTGCCGTGGAGTTGCCGCCCCGCGACGCCGCCAGGAGGATGCGCGCCATGCGGAAGCAGATTCTTGAACACGACGTGGACGCCTGGTCCGCCGATTTCCTCCGGGCCCTGAACGAAAAGGTGGTCCGGGATGACTCCTGACGGCAGCACCGGAACTTTCCTGGCGCTCTCCCCGGAGCTCCGGCAGGCCGTCCGGCGCGTGGCCGGCACCGATCATCTGCTGGTGGCCATGGACTTCGACGGGACCATGGCGCCCATCGTGGCACACGCCGACGACGCACGCCCCCTTCCCCGTGCGGCCGCAGCGTTCGCGGGGCTGGCCGCGCTGCCGCGGACGACGACGGCCCTCATCTCAGGCCGCGCCCTCGCCAGCCTGCGCGCCGTCGCTTCGCCGCCGGTGGAGTCACTGCTCATTGGCAGCCACGGGGCGGAAGCCTGGCTGGGGCCCGGCTCCACCGGGCTCACGCTTGATGTTCAGCAAAAGGAACTGCTGGCCGAGGTCCGCGCCATCCTTGCTGAAATTGTGGCCAACGCCCCCGGAACCATGCTCGAGGACAAGCCGGCAGGGGTGGTGCTGCACACGCGCCAGGCAGCGGACGACGTTGCCGCCGACGCCGTGGCTGCCGCGCGCTCACTGCTGCAGGACCGCAAGGGCGTGTTCCTGAAGGACGGCAAGCGGGTCCTGGAGACCTCCGTCGTCAACGCTTCAAAAGGCGAAGGCGTCACATTCCTGCGGCAGGTCACAGGAGCCACGGCAGTCCTGTTCGCGGGCGACGACACCACTGACGAGGACGCGCTGGCACGGCTGGAGCCCGGCGATGTGGGCGTGAAAGTGGGCCTGGACTTCACCCAGGCCCAGTACCGCGTGGAGGCGCCGGTACATGTGGCGGAGCTGCTTGAGGCGCTGCTCCAGGAGCGGAGCCTTGCCGTGGCGGAAGAGGATCCGCAAGAGGCGCAGGGGTAAAAGGTGTCCAGGACGACATGTGACGTCCGTAACATTTGCAACAATAAACAAGGCGTCTGACATACTCTTGCTTGTGATGTGGCGCACAGACACCGTGCGGCGTCACTCGGTGCGTTGCGGCCAGTCCGCAGTTCACCTTGCAACACAAAACTGAACAAACATGAACCATTCACAACGGATCGTCCGGCACGTACCTGCCGGTGAAGGGATTGATAACTGTGGCTACAGTTACTTTTGATAACGCTACGCGTCTGTACCCGGGCACAGAAAAGCCCGCCGTCGATAAGCTCAACATCGACATCGCCGATGGCGAATTCCTGGTCCTCGTGGGACCCTCCGGTTGCGGTAAGTCCACCTCCCTGCGCATGCTCGCGGGCCTCGAGGACGTCAACGCCGGCCGCATCCTGATCGGTGACCGCGACGTCACCGATGTTCCGCCGAAGGACCGCGACATCGCGATGGTGTTCCAGAACTACGCGCTGTACCCGCACATGACTGTGGCCGACAACATGGGCTTCGCCCTCAAGATCGCCGGCGTCTCCAAGGAAGAGCGCGCTGAGCGCGTTCGCGAAGCAGCCAAGCTCCTCGACCTCGAGCAGTACCTGGACCGCAAGCCGAAGGCACTCTCCGGCGGTCAGCGCCAGCGTGTTGCCATGGGCCGCGCCATCGTGCGTAACCCGCAGGTCTTCCTCATGGACGAACCGCTCTCCAACCTGGACGCCAAGCTGCGCGTCCAGACCCGTACGCAGATCGCGTCCCTGACCCGGCGCCTCGGCGTCACCACGGTCTACGTGACCCACGACCAGGTCGAGGCCATGACCATGGGTGACCGCGTGGCTGTGCTCAAGGACGGCCTGCTGCAGCAGGTTGACACCCCGCGCAACCTCTACGACCGTCCCAAGAACGTCTTCGTTGCCGGCTTCATCGGCTCCCCCGCCATGAACCTGCTGGAACTGCCCGTCGTCGACGGCGGCGTCCAGTTCGGCGGCACCGTCTACCCCGTGCCGCGCGACGTTCTCGAAGAGGCTCACGGCTCCACCGTGACGCTTGGCAGCCGTCCCGAAGACCTGGAAACCGCGCCGCACGGCGAGGGCCTGAAGGTTGAGGTGGACGTCGTCGAAGAGCTCGGCGCCGACGCCTACGTCTACGGCCACACCACGCTGGACGGCAAGGACCACGACATCGTGGCACGCGTCGACGGCCGCCGTCCCCCGATGAAGGGCGAGGCCATCTACGTTCGCCCGCAGTCGGGCCACGTGCACCTGTTCGACACCAAGACCGGCCTGCGCCTCGGCGACTAAATCGCGTCCTAACCGACGGCGGCCCACACCCTTTTAGGAAACGGTGTGGGCCGCCGTCGGCCTTTAACTGCGCCTGCCGGCGATTTAGGCGCCCACCGCCAAGTACGGAAGAATTGAACCATGACCGAGGAATACAGCGCCCAGTGGCACGACGAACCCACCGACTACGCGCAGATCGGAAAACTGCCGCGGTTCGTGGCGGCCAGTGCCGATGACGGGAAAGCCGCCTCGGTCTCGTCGCTCAACATCACCGCCGCTGCCGCGGACCCCGAGTTGCTGGACCTGCCGTGGCACATCGCTTTGGAGGACTGGCCGGCTGAATACCTGGCGGCGCTGCCCCGCGGTATCTCCCGGCATATCGTCCGCTTCGCGCACCTCGGCGGCTCCGTCATCGCCATCAAGGAAACCTCCGAGCACGTGGCACGGCACGAATACCACATGCTCCGCAAGCTCGCCCGGCTGGACGTGCCCTGCGTTGAGCCGGTGGCGGTCATTACAGGCCGTGCAACCCCGGACGGCCGGCCGCTCAACCCGGTCCTGGTCACCCGGCACCTCAAGTTCTCCATGCCGTACCGCGCGCTGTTCTCCCAGATGCTCCGCAAGGACACCCTGACGCGCCTCATCGACGCGCAGGCGCTGCTCCTGGTGCGGCTGCACCTGATCGGGTTCTACTGGGGCGACGTGTCCCTCTCCAACACCCTGTTCCGCCGCGACGCCGGCGCCTTTGCCGCCTACCTGGTGGACGCGGAAACCGGTGAGCTGTACCCGGACCTCTCCACCGGCCAGCGCGAATACGATCTTGAAATCGCGCGCGTCAACATCGCCGGCGAACTCATGGACCTCCTGGACGGCGGCCTGATCGAGGAAAAGGTGGACCCCGTGGCCACCAGCGAACTCATCATGGACAGCTACCGCCGCCTCTGGGCGGAGCTGACCGAGAAGGAGTCCTTCGAACTCGGCGAGCGCTGGCGTGTGGGTGCCCGCATCCGCCGGCTCAACGAACTCGGCTTCGACGTCGAGGAATACGCCATCAAGACCACGCAGAACGGGTCCACCATCCAGCTGCAGCCGAAGGTGGTGGACGCCGGGCACCACCAGCGGCGCCTGCTCCGCCTCACCGGCCTGGACGCACAGGAAAACCAGGCGCGCCGCCTCCTGAATGACATGGACTCCTTCCGGGCCGACAACAACCCGGACATGGATGAGGAATACAGTGCCCACCTGTGGGTCAGCCAGGTTTTCGAGCCGATCGTCCGTTCCATTCCGCGCGACATGTCCGGCAAGCTGGAGCAGGCGGAGGTGGTCCACGAAGTCCTGGAGCACCGCTGGTACATGTCCGAGAAGCAGGAACGCCACATTCCCCTGGCCGAGGCGGTCCAGTCCTACATCGACTCCATCCTCCGCCACCGCCGGGATGAAGCAGCTATCATGCTGAATCCGGACACCGGGCTGCTGAAGATCCTTGAGGTGGAGACCGAGGAGTCCCGGTATGGCGACGAGGAGTCCATCGACGAATACCCGGACGCGGACGACTAAGGCAGGATCGCTTTGCCCGGGTTCAGGATGCCCTCAGGGTCGAACAGGTCCTTGATCCTGCGCTGAAGCTGCCGCAGCGGCTCCGGCTGCTCCTGCCCCAGCCACCGCAGCTTGTACTGGCCCACGCCGTGTTCGCCCGTAATGGTGCCGCCCATGTCCAATGCTGCCGTAATGGACTCGTCCAGGGCCCGCTGGAGCCGCTCCATTGCCCCGGCATCCACGCCCTGGCCGTCCCGCTCAATCCAGAAGGTGGGGTGCAGGTTGCCGTCCCCGGCATGGGCCACCACCTTGAGGTTCACGTTGTGGCGTGCGGCCATGTTCTCCAGCTCGCCGACATAATCCACCAGGCGCGAACGCGGCACGGCCACGTCCTCGCCTACCCGGTACTCATCGTCAACCTCGGCGCCCCTGCTGTGCCGCCGGAGCTCCACCAGCCGTTCAGCCTCGGCGTTGGCTTCCGCAGTCACCACTGCACCGCCTGACCGAAGGACTCTGCGCACCACCTCCGCCTCGGCTTCGGCGCCGAACCCGTCCGTCTGGACCAGGAGGAGGGAGCCGCCCCGGGCGGTGAGGTTCGACCCGTGGATGTCGTCCAGCTGGGCCAGCGTGCCGCCGTCGAGCAGTTCCATGATGGCGGGCTGGACCCGCGCCTTGCCGACCGCCAGGACCCCTGCGGCGGCCACCCGGAAGTCGGGGTAGAAGGC
Organism: Arthrobacter nitrophenolicus; assembly: GCF_000332815.1. Taxonomy (GTDB): domain Bacteria; phylum Actinomycetota; class Actinomycetes; order Actinomycetales; family Micrococcaceae; genus Arthrobacter; species Arthrobacter nitrophenolicus. The sequence goes on along the minus strand of NZ_AOFD01000062.1, from coordinate 4,956 downwards.
TGCCACCGTATGCACCTCGTGGGGCAGGTACTTTAGGCGCACGGTGATGCCGACGACAATGCCAAGCGTCCCTTCCGAGCCGACAAACAGGCCCGTCAGGTCATAGCCCGCCACGCCCTTGAAGGTCTGGTGGCCGGTATGGAGAAGGGAACCGTCGGCAAGCACCACATCGAGGGCCAGCACCGAATCCCTGGTGACCCCGTACTTTGCGCAGCGCAGCCCGCCGGCGTTCGTGGCCACATTGCCGCCGATCGTGGACGTGCGGAAGCTCGCAGGATCCGGTGCGTACATGAGGCCATGTACGGCGGCGGCCTCATTGAGTACTGCGTTGACCACTCCGGGTTCCACGACGGCCGTTTCGTCATCCGGGTTCAGCGCAAGGATGTGGTCCATCCGCTCCAGCGACATGACAATGCAGTTGCGCGTGGCGTGGGCGCCTCCGGATACGCCGGTCCCAGCTCCCCGGGCCACCACCGCCACGCCCCTGGCCGCACAGCTGCGCACCACGGCCTGGACGTCTGCAACGGACTGCGGGAATACGACGGCGAGTGGCAGGTGGAAGTCGATGACGGGCGCCTGGTCCACGGCGTACCGGCGAAGCGCGGCTTCCCTGACGTCAACCTGTCCGGGGGCGAGCATGCCCTCGAGTTCATCAACCACGCTGCCCACAAAAGCCTCCATCCGGCGTCGGATCCGTCTCCTCAGTCTAGGGGCAGCAGCGCACGCACTTCGTAACCTTCCCCCCGCACTTGCAAGCGCTTCCACTTGTGACCTGCAGAAACAAGATTATGGGAGCTGGTTCCATACGTAACCACATGGAAGCGTTTTCATTTTTTGCGTTCACCTGTCTAAGCTGTCAATCATGTCTATCGAAACTGTGACCCCCGGCACTTCACTCGATGCGGGCCCGCTGACGCTGATCCACGCTCCGGACGCCGTGCCGGGCTGGTGGCGCTCTGCCGTGATCTACCAGGTGTACCCGCGATCGTTCCGGGACTTCAACGGCGATGGCATAGGCGACCTTGCCGGCATCACTGAGGAGCTCCCGCACCTGGCGGACCTCGGCGTGGACGCGGTCTGGCTCTCGCCCTTCTACCGCTCTCCGCAGCGCGATGCCGGCTACGACGTCAGCGACTACTGCGACGTGGATCCGATTTTCGGCACCCTCGGCGACTTTGACGTCATGATGGCCGAGTCCCACCGGCTGGGACTGCGGGTCATCGTGGACCTGGTTCCCAACCATTGCTCCGACCAGCACGCCGCTTTCCAGGCTGCCCTGGCGGCGCCCGCCGGCAGCCCGGAGCGCGAGATGTTCATTTTCCGCGACGGCACCGGCCCCGGCGGCCACGAGCCGCCCAACAATTGGCAGTCCCACTTCGGCGGGCCGGCCTGGACCCGTGTTGCCGGACCCGACGGCCAGCCGGACCAGTGGTACCTTCACCTCTTCGATTCGTCCCAGCCGGACTTCAACTGGGACAACCCCGCGGTGCACGCCGAGTTCGAACGCGTCCTCAGGTTCTGGCTGGACCGTGGCGTCTCCGGTTTCCGCGTTGACGTTGCCCACGCGCTCGTCAAGGCTCCCGGGCTGCCGGCCTGGGGCGGACGTGCGGATGGCGGGAGCAGCGACGGGTTCCCAGGCCACGAGGCACCCATGTTCGGCCAGCCCGCTGTCCATGACATCTACCGCTACTGGCGGCGGATCCTGGACGAGTACGGACCGGACCGGATCCTGTGCGCCGAGGCCAGCGTGGACCTGCACCGGTTGGCCCACTGGGTCCGCCCGGACGAAATGCACCAGGCATTCAACTTTCCGTACCTCCACGCAGGCCTGGACCTATACCGGCTGCGCTCGGTGGTCACGGATTCTCTGACGGTCCTGGACGGGGTGGGCGCACCCAGCACGTGGGTGCTGTCCAACCACGACGTCGTCCGGCACGCCACCCGCTTTGGCTATAACGGGCTTGGCCCGCGTGACGGCGACGGCATTGGCCCGGCGGACCCCCAGCCGGACCATGACCTCGGCAGGCGCCGTGCAGCCGCCGCTTCGCTGTTCATGCTGGGCCTGCCCGGCGCCGCCTACCTGTACCAGGGGGAGGAGCTTGGGCTGCCCGACGGCGTCGACATCCCCGAGCACCAACGGCAGGACCCCACGTTCGCGCGGACCGGCGGGGAACGCCTGGGCCGTGACGGATGCCGCGTTCCACTCCCCTGGCGTGCCGCGGACAAGCATCTCGCTTTGGTGCCGGAGACACCCCCTGGCTGCCGTTTCCGCCGTCGTTCCCGGCCTTGGCGCGGGACGTCCAGGCCGCTTCGCCGTCGTCGCACCTCTCGCTGTACCGGAACATCCTTCGGATCCGCCGCGACCTGAACCTGGGCCGGGGCTCACTCGCTTGGGCGGAGAACTGGTGCACCGGCTCCTCATTGGGGTACGTGAACGGCACTACGCTGGTGCTTATGAACCTCAACCACGAGCCCCTGGAAATGCCCGCCGGGCAGGTCATCGTCCGCAGCCTTCCCTCGGAGTCCGGCACGCGCCTCGCCTCTGGCGAGACTGCCTGGATCCAGCTTGGATCCGGCGCCGCAGCAGACTGAGCATGGCGGGCATCAAGGAGGTAGCAGCCAAGGCGGGCCTGTCCGTTGCCACCGTGTCCCGGGCGTTGAGCGGGAAGACCAACGTGTCGGCGCGGGCCCGCCGGCTCGCCCAGGAGGCTGCGCAGGAGCTGGGCTTTGTCCCCTCTTACCACGCTTCCAGCCTCGCTTCGGGGCGCAACCACAACATCGGGCTAGTCGTGCCACACGTGCACCGGTGGTACTTCTCCTCGGTATTGGAAGGCGTCTCGGAGACACTGCTGGACGCCGGTTACGACCTGACGCTGTACAACGTGGGCGAGCAGCCTGAACGGCGCAGCAGCGTGCTCAACGACTTCCTCCTGCGGAAGCGACTGGACGCTGTAATTGCGGTTGCACTGGTGCTCAGCGAAGAGGAGATCCGGCAACTGCTGGCCGTTCACCGGCCGATTGTGGGCATCGGTGGTGCGCTGCCGGGTGCTTCCACCATCCGCATCGACGATGAGCGGCTGGCACGGGAGGCGACGGACCACCTTATCCGGCTTGGCCACACCCGGATAGCGCACATGACAGGCGACGCCGCACTCGACCGCGACTTCAAGCTGCCGGGAATCCGCCGCAGCGGCTTTGAAAAGGCGATGGCAGCTGCCGGCCTGCCGCTGCGCCAGGAGTGGCTGGTACCGGCCGATTTCACCATCCAGGGAGCCTACGCGGGTGCGCGCCGCCTGCTGGGGACGGCAGCGGAGCGGCCCACGGCCGTTTTCGCTGCTTCCGATGAAATGGCTGTTGGCATCATCCTCGCAGCTCGCGACTTTGGCCTGCAGGTTCCGCACGATCTTTCCGTGCTGGGCATGGACGGGCACGAGCTTGGTGAGACGTTCGGGCTGACCACCATCAGCCAGGACCCGCGGGGGCAGGGCCGGCTGGCCGCACGTACCGCTCTTGGCTTGCTGGGCGACGGCAGGGGGAAGTCCGACGGCGGTGCTGCCCACAGTGCCACCGACCACGAATACCCGACGGACTTCATCATCCGGACGAGTACAGCTGTCCCGCCTGTGCAGGCCTCTACCGGTACGGCGTAGCTGCGCCGCCATCAGCTGCCGGCTTTAGCTGCAGTTCCATCACCAGTTCCCGGGCTGCCGGATCCAAAGGGTAGGGCTCCCGCCTTCCCGTGTCCCTGAAGCCATGGCGCAGGTAGAAGCGCTGGGCACGCATGTTGTCCTCATGCACTCCAAGCTCCAGCAGGTCCGCCTGCAGTTCATCCCTGGCTGCGGCAATGCACCCGCGCAGCATTGAGTCAGCCAGTCCGGTGCCTCTCTGCCGGCCTGCCACGAAGACGCTGAGCAGTATCGCCTGGCGGGGCCGTTGCGGGTCCTGGGGTTTTCTTAGTGCCACCCACATCAGCGCCTCAAAGCGGCCACGGCCCGGAGCGTCGCAAGCAACGAAAGCAATGTTTCCCGGGCTGACCATCGACGCCGTGCGTGCCTGCCACTGCCCGTCGGTCTGGCGTGACGCCGATTCGAGCGGCTCAACATATGCCGTAGGTGTGTCTGCGAGCATTTCCAGGCGAATATCCCGGTAGAGCGCCCAGTCCCCTTGTTCCAGTCGACGGATTTTGGTCATTCAGCGCCCATGAAGCGTGCATACCTCGTCAGGATTTCCGGCCAGGCGCCGGCGTATTCGGCACGTACTGCAGCAGGGTCCTCAGCGCCTTCCCACCCGTCGTGGAATACGCGTACCTCCGTTCCCTGTTCCACCGTTCTAAAGACAACAAGGAGCTCGGTGGACCACAGGGCAGTGGTGCCTGGGTGCCAGGTGGCATGGAAGGAAAATGGCGGCTGCCAGTCATCAAGTGTTCCCCAGATGCTTGTCCGGCCGTCGTCAGCCGTCTCGAGGATGAGGTTCTCTTCAAACTCAACGTACGAGTCAGCCCCATATACACCATGGGCTTCAAGCGGCCACCACAAGTGTGTATGGTCCGTGAAGCCGGCAAAGGCGTGGGCTATGGTCCCCGGTACCACGACGGTGTTCACGACGGGCTCGAGCAGATCCGATGCGGGCTGGGTGTCGGCGTCCCAGGAATCCTGGCCATGGCTGAAGAGGCTGTTCATGGTGATCAACTCTACCGGGGTGGCCCTGGGCGTCGGTGCCGGGGGGTGTGTGGTGGTTAAAGTCGTAGGGCCCTGACATTCGCTGTCAGGCCCTACTAATGTTATGTCCGGCGGTGTCCTACTCTCCCACACCCTCCCGGGTGCAGTACCATCGGCGCTGTGGGTCTTAGCTTCCGGGTTCGGAATGGGACCGGGCGTTTCCCCCACGCTATGACCGCCGTAACCCTTCGACCCGCACCCTGTTATGGGGTGGGGAAATCTTTTGTGGTTACAACAG